>NZ_NPEV01000026.1 GCF_003258835.1 Rhodobium orientis
GCTTTTGCGCCGCCCCGTCGGAGGCCAGCGAGCGATAGCGAGCGCACAGCCGTGAGACATAAAAAGGGCGACGCTTCGACCAGCGCCGCCCTCAAGTCGTTCCCTTCTGGTTTGAAACCGTCACCCGGGCCGCGTCGCCTCGCTACTTCACGATCACCTTGGCGCCGATATCGACCTGGTTGTAGAGGTTGATGACGTCCTCGTTGAGCATGCGGATGCAGCCCGAGGAGACCGCCCGGCCGATCGACCAGTCCTCATTGGTGCCGTGGATGCGGTAGAGCGTCGAGCCGAGATAGAGCGCCCGCGCGCCGAGCGGGTTCTTCGGCCCGCCGGGCATGAACCGCGGCAGGTCCGGCTGGCGCTGGATCATCTCCGGCGGCGGCGTCCAGCTCGGCCACTTCTTCTTGCGGCTGATCTTTTCCACGCCCGACCAGTCGAAGCCCTCGCGGCCAACGCCGATGCCGTAGCGCACCGCCCGGTTGTTGCCGAGCGTGTAGTAGAGATAGCGGTCGCCGGTATCGATGATGATCGTCCCGCGCGGCTCATGCGACCGGTAATAGATGGTCTGGCGCTTGTACTTCTCGCGGGCGATCGCCCCCGCCGCCTCCGGCGAGATCCGGTAGCGGACCCATTGCTTGGAAACCGGATCGAAGAACTTGTCGGTCGGCGGCAGGGCGGCGGCCGGAAGGGCCATGGCGATCCACAACAGGATCATCCAGAACGCACGATGCATATGCATCCTCCGAGTGTCGACCGGCACCGGCGCTCCCGCGAGCCGACGCGGTCGTGGACGATCGACACCGACCGGGTCGTTGCCCCGGATGCCGGCCGATACGCTCGCCCGTCCATCACCTGGAAGCGGTCAGCCCATTCGCCTGACGGCGTCCGCTCCCGTGAAAAGAGGTCGATGGCGCACAGCGCCACCTACCGCAGTTCATCCCATCCTGCGGCATACGTCAATTAACGTATTTGCGAAAAATGTGGCAGCGCGCTCGGGGCGCCACGTCAGACGGGTTCGGCCGGCTGCCAGACCTCGCCGATATGCTCCACCGCCTGCTCGTGGGCGGCGCTGTCGTTCAGCGAATCCGCCGCGAACAGCCGCCCCTCGTGCATGTAATAGACGACGAAGCAATCGTCCTCGGGCCGCCCGACGATGCAGGTGTCGTCGTAATATTGCGACAGCCCGGCGATCTCCAGCTTCATGCCGTATTGCACCGAGGTGAAGCAGGGCACCGGATCGTAGTGGACGCGCTGACCGAGCATGCCGGCCGCGGTCACCTTCGACTGTTCCACCGCGTTCTGCACGCTCTCCACCCGGATCTCGCGGCCGTATCGCGCCGAGAAGAAGCGGGCGCAATCGCCGGCGGCAAAGATGTCGGGCGCCGTGGAGTGGCCCATGGCGTCGACGATGATGCCGTCGTCGGTGGCGATCCCGGCCGCCGTCGCCAGTTCGTCGTTCGGCACCGTGCCGGTGGCGATGACGACGAGGTCGGCAGCGATCAACTCGCCGCTCTCCAGCCGCACCGTCTCCACGTTCGAGCCGCCGGCGAACCGGCGGATGCGGGTCTGCAGCCGGACGTCGACGCCATTGTCGCGGTGCAGCGCGACGAAATAGTCCGAGACGAAGGGCGACGCGATCCGCCGCATCACCCGATCGGCGGCTTCGACCACGGTGACCTCGGCCCCGAAGGCGCGGGCGACGGCCGCCACCTCCATGCCGATATAGCCGCCGCCGACGATGACGACCCGTCCGCCTTCCTTGATCCGCGGCCGGATGAACTCCGCATCGCCGATCTTGCGCAGCGCGACGATGCCGGGAAGGTCGCGGCCGGTGACATCGAGGAGGCGCGCCCGGTTGCCGGTGGTGAGCAGCAGCTTGGCGAAGGAGAGCGTCGATCCGTCGGCAAAGCCCAGCGTCTTTTCCGCCGCATTGAGGGCGGTCACGCGCGTTGCGGCGCGAAAATCGATGTTGAGGTCCTCGAAGAAACCAGCCCCCTTGAGGGCGATGTCCTCGCGCGTCACCTCGCCGGAGAGGAAGGACTTGGACAGAAGGGTCCGCGCATAGGGCGCCTCGGCCTCTTCGCCGATCAGCACCAGATCGCCGTCATAGCCAAGCGCGCGCAGCGTTTCCGCCGCATTTGCGCCGGCCAGCCCGGCGCCGACGATCACGATTGGTTCCGCCATGCTCTCCCCACCTTCTTGTCGTTTTCGGCTCGCCCGCAGGGGACCTCCGCGCGGACAGCCATCGGAGTCCATTAGCACGAATTCATGCTGCATTGCACCCAAAACGGCGTCGCAGCCCCCGCGTGTATACAGAAACTGCAACACCGCGAAGGAAGCAATTGCGGCTTCAACCGGAAGCCGATAGGAAAGCCCGATGTCCGATCGCTCGCCGCCTCTTTTTGCCGCACTTGCCCCAGGCGTCTTCGTCCTGTTGTGGTCGACCGGCTATATCGGCTCGCGCATGGGTGCGCCCTATGCCGAGCCCCTGACGTTCCTCCTCATCCGCTTTTCCATCGTCACGGTGCTGATGGCCGGTCTCGCGCTCGCCTTCCGGGCGCCGTGGCCGAACCGACGCGGAGCGCTCCACGCCGCCATTGCCGGCGTCCTCATTCACGGGCTCTATCTGGGCGGAGTGTTCTGGGCCATCGACGGCGGCATGCCGGCGGGCGTCGCAGCCCTCATCGTCGGCCTGCAGCCTGTCCTGACAGCGATCGCCGCCGGGCCGCTGCTCGGCGAACATGTGGGCGTGCGCCACTGGATCGGCCTCGGCGTCGGCCTTCTCGGCCTCGGCCTCGTGCTGGGCCCCAAGCTCGACATTTCCGACTCCGGCATTTCGCTGGCAACCATCGGCCCCGCCGTCTTCGCCACGGCGGCGATCACGCTCGGCACCATCTACCAGAAGCGTTTCGCGACGGCGACGAGCCTTCTCGCCGGCGGCGTCTACCAGTATCTCGCGGCCGGCGTCGTCGTCGGCATCGGCGCGCTGATGGTGGAAGACTTCGAGGTGCAGTGGAGCGGCGAGTTCGTGTTCGCCATGGCCTGGCTGGTGCTGGTACTGTCGATCGGCGGAGTGACGCTGCTGATGATGCTGATCCGTGCCGGCGCCGTCTCGCGGGTTGCCTCGCTGTTCTATCTGGTGCCGGCTCTGACCGCGCTGATCGCCTGGCTGCTCTTCGGCGAAACGCTCACCTACGTCCAGCTCCTCGGCATGGCGATCACCGGCTTTGCCATCGCCCTCGTCGCCCGCAGCGGGAAATAGCAGCGGATCAGCCGACGATCTGCACCCTGGCCGGGCGCACCCTGGCCCGCGCCGCCCGGAACCGCAGGATCGCCGCATTGAGCTCGGCCCCGAGGATAAAGAGGGCCGCCACGAGATATAGAAAAACCAGCGCCGTCATGACGCCGGCAAGGCCGGCATAGGTCGAGACGTAGTTGGAAAACCGCTCCAGATAGGCGGCAAAGACCGAGCCGGCAACCAGCCACAGCACCAGCGTCGTCAGGATCCCCGGCCAGAGCTGGGTGATCGGCCGCCGCCCGGCCGGCAGAAAGCCGTGGCTGATGAAGAGACCGGCCAGCAGGATCACCGTCGCGACACCGAACCGGATCAGCGTGAAGGAGGCCGTCGCCGGCTGCAGCCAGGGCGCGATCTTGATCGCGGTCGCCCAGGCGAGCGGCGCCAGCACCACCAGGAAGGCGAGCGCCAGCATGGCCGTCGCCCCGAAGATGACGAAGAAGATGGATTGCAGCCTGAGCCGGAAGATCGAGCGGGTCTCCCGCATCCGGTAGGCCCGGTTGAGCGCGGTCCTGAGCGCCTCCACGCCGTTGGACGCGAACCAGATGGCGAGCAGGATGCCGACCGTGACGAGGTCGCCGCGCGGCACGGTCAGCACCGTGTGGATCTCCCGCGACAGCACGGTGGCGATGCGCTCCGGGATCGCGTTGAGGAGCAGCGCCGCCGCTTCCTCGGCGAGCGAGGCGCTGCCGAGCGTTGCCGCGGCGAGCGCGGCGACGAAGATCAGGAACGGAAACAGCGCCATCAGCGAGGTCATCGCCACATGGCTGGAAATCGCCCAGCCATCGTCGTTGTTGAAATGCCCGAGCGCATCCTTCAGCACCCTTCGAATGACGACGATGGTTCGCCGGGCAATCCGACCCACGCTGCTGCCCCCTTCCTCCGCAATCCGCTTGCCGGCGCTCGGCACGTACCGGTAGCTCAAATCCTGGATCTGCACCGGCCGCCGCGTCGCCGGGTTCAGAACCGCGCGCATCATTGCATAAATGCCATGAAACATCTTGCGTCTGCGAGCCATGGAACCGGGATCCTGGGTTGCCGCCTTTGCGGGCGAGAAGTGCCGGGAGGACGGGCACGGAAAAAACCGCTCAGCCGCTGATGCAGGCGGTCGATGCATTCTCTCACCCGGAACCCAACGCCGCGTCGGCGCACCTTGTTCCCGCGGCGGCGCCCGCCGGCGCGAACCGGCGCTCGGCCGAAAGGCGGAGTTGCATCGCCCCACCGAATTGCGCATGTTGCACTGCAAACCAGAAGAACAATGTGCCAACACCCAGGATGAAACGCCGGAGCCAGCCATGACCACTGCCGATACTGCGCCCCTTTCCTTCGACGTCTTGACGTCCAAATGCGGCGATGCGGTTGCCGCCGCCGACGGCTTCCTCGCCCGCGCCAAGGCCGCGGTCGGCGACAAGGTCGTGGAAGACGGCCGCGTCTCCGGCGCCCTCGTCTCCCGGGAGCAGCGCGCCTGCCACGGCCTTGCCTGGGCTGCCACCTATGTGGAAGCGCTGCGCGAGATGGCCGGCTATGTCGACCGGCTGAACGACCATGGCAGCTTCGGCGAAATCGAGGCCCTCATTGTGGAGATCGCCTTCGGCGAATACCTCTCGGAGCTCGTCGGCGGCATCCCGATGAGCCAGGGCGAGATCGTCCGCCCGGTGGACCTCGGCCTCACCCGCGACGACGTTGCGCTCCTTACCGACGTGCCGGCCGTCGCCTGGTTCCTCGACAACGGCAACACGGCGGAAAACCGTGCCAACCTCGTCGACCACATGCAGAAGGTGGAGGGCGTTGCCACTATCGGCGACTGCGCCCTCGACGAGACCTTCGAGGCGTTCCGCGAGGAAATGCGCCGCTTCGCCGAGGCCGAGGTGTTGCCGCACGCCCATGAATGGCACCTGGCGAACGACTACATCCCCCTCGAGGTCGTCGCCAAAATGGCCGAGTTCGGCGTCTTCGGGCTGACCATCCCGGAAGAGTTCGGCGGCCTCGGGCTCGGCAAGGAATCCATGTGCGTCGTCTCCGAAGAGCTGTCCCGCGCCTATATCGGCGTCGGCTCGCTCGGCACCCGCTCGGAAATCGCCGCCGAACTGATCCTTGGCGGCGGCACCGACGCCCAGAAGGAAAAGTGGTTGCCGCTGATTGCCTCCGGCGAGGTGCTGCCGACCGCCGTCTTCACCGAGCCGAACACCGGCTCGGACCTTGCCAGCCTCAAGACCAGGGCGGTGAAGGACGGCGACAGCTACAAGGTCACCGGCAACAAGACCTGGATCACCCATCCGGTCCGCGCCGACCTGATGACCCTGCTGGTGCGCACCAATCCGGACGAGAAGGGCTACAAGGGCCTCTCCATGCTGCTGGCTGAGAAGCCGCGCGGCGACGACGCCAATCCGTTCCCGGCCGACGGCATGAGCGGCGGCGAGATCGAGGTCCTCGGCTATCGCGGCATGAAGGAATACGAGATCGCCTTCGACGGCTTCGAGGTCAAGGCGGAAAACCTCCTCGGCGGCGAGGAGGGCCAGGGCTTCAAGCAGCTCATGCAGACCTTCGAGTCTGCCCGCATCCAGACGGCGGCCAGGGCCATCGGCGTTGCCCAGTCGGCCCTCGACCTGGGCCTCCGCTACGCCCAGGAGCGGGTGCAGTTCGGTGAGGCCCTCGTCAATTTCCCGCGCGTTGCCGACAAGCTGGCGATGATGGCGGTGGAGATCATGATCGCCCGCCAGCTCACCTATTTCTCCGCCCGCGAAAAAGACTCCGGCCGCCGCTGCGACCTGGAAGCCGGCATGGCCAAGCTCCTGGGCGCCCGCGTCGCCTGGGCCGCCGCCGACAACGCCCTGCAAATCCACGGCGGCAACGGCTTTGCCCTCGAATACCCCATCTCCCGCGTCCTCTGCGACGCCCGCATCCTCAACATCTTTGAGGGCGCCGCGGAGATCCAGGCGCAGGTGATCGCACGGCGGCTGCTTGAGGGGCGTAATTAGGGGGCGGCATCGGCTGTACGGCATGCCTTTGCCGATGCGGCGCCTGCCCGGCGTTTCGCAATCGATCGACCGTACGGCCTCGCTCGGCGTCGGCCCCGCCCCCGTTGCAGACCCTGACGCTCGAAACCATCGTCGCCACGACAGAAAAGCGCCGTAAAGGGCCGAGTGGACACGCCGGACGGTACAAGACTGTCAAAAAAGCGGAAAAATGGTGCCGCATGACGGATTCGAACCGCCGACTCCATCATTACGAATGACGTCGGGCAACAAAAAACCCATTTGAAGAATCGTTGTTTTTTCTAGCCCGGCCAAGAACTACAGGAATATTCCTAAAACGCGTCAGATCAACGGGCCGGTGCCCGTCCCCCGGCCCCGCGCCTTACGTTCACGCTCTTCAAGCACGTCGCGCCACATTTCATAGGTCGAGGCGACCATCTGCTCCAATTCCTCACGGGAGTAGAGTTCAACACCCTCATCCGTGTGGAGCCTGACCGCGCGCCGACCATCGGACGGGCCTCCAAACTGCACGATAGTCAACCGCACGTCTGCAAAGTCCTCATCAGCAGCCCGGATGCGTTCGTGCATCATCGAAAAGGCAAACCTTCGGCCCTCAGCAGTCAAGCCTCTGGTGCGACGTGGTTCGATGAACAGGGCGCTCGCTTGCTCATCTATGGCGAGAATCATCGGTAGCCAGAAGGTGACTTTCTGCCCCATACCCATCGACAGCGGGAAAAATTCTTCCCGCCGTCCGAAGACCCGTCCAGAAGTCGCAAAGTCGTGCAGGCCAAGGGCAACGCGCCGATTGTAGATGAACTCTTCGTCCGATTTGCTGTGCTTCCGCAACTCGGACTCGATAATGCGCCAAGGCGTCGGCTCAGCTGAGCCAAAATCTAATTCGGGCTGCATGTTGAAAATGTCGGAAAAGCAGGATCGAACAGGCTTGTAGGAGAAGGTCGAGAAACCGCCCTTCATCTGCTCTAAGCTCTTGCGCTTCATGTCGTCGCGCTGGGGGGCGATTCTCGCAAGGTCAATGTCAGGTAAAAGGCGTGTCGTCACTGGGTGGTTCTCCTGCAAGAGGACTAGTCCCGACTGACACTTTGTGGTGTCGGAATCGGTCAATGATTACATCATCCGGTATCCGCATTCCAAAAGCAACATCTGTTCTTGCTTTGTCCACGACCACAGACCACGGCGAGTCCTTTGCATGCGAGAGATCAACAAGCCGCCTAGGCTGAAGATGCCCGTATGATCTTATTACGTCGGCCACGAGATCGATAACTTCGAAGTCGGTCGGCTTGGGCAGATCTCGCATTTTGCCGGTGAGAGGGTCTTTCGCTACCGCACGATTAATGATCGCCGCGGCCCCCGACGGCTTGAATGCTCGGTAGACCGCTGGATGCACTGGGCCGTGCTGCCAAGCCTCGAAGTAACCTGATACTAGCGGTCGCTTTGTCTTGGTCAGGTGTATCCCGTGGGCGAAGTAGAGCAGCTTTTGGAGTGCTAGGTTCGTGATCTTCCAGCCGCGCCGATCTGCCTCGTCCAGCATGAGGTTGGCGATTGCCCTCGGATCGTATGGCTCGCTCATAACCTCATACCTGCCAGTCTCGAGTTCTACTTTTGTTCGATATCATGCCGGATAATGGAGTGTTTTGGCAACGGCATTGAACGACCCGAGACATAGGTGACGTTTTCTAACGAACACGGGGGAAAATGGTGCCGCATGACGGATTCGAACCGCCGACCCCATCATTACGAATGACGTGCTCTACCAACTGAGCTAATGCGGCTAAGGGCGAGGCTTCAAATCAAAAAACCTGCCGAACGGTCGAAACGCTATTTCCCGAAAAGGGTCGCGACCCCTGTCGGACGGCGTTTCAACCGCCCTCTGATAACGGCAGAGGCCCGGCATTTCAAGCGCCATTCTCGCCGTCCTGCGATGGCCGTGCGACTGTATCCGGCGCAATGATCGAAGAAAAAACCGCGCCGCCCCCTTTTTGGGGAGACGACGCGGCTGTTGTGTCGGTCGCGGGCAGAAGGGCCTCAAGTGTAAGACTTGTAGCCGTTCCTGTCGGCCCCGTTGCCGCGCGGTCCCGGATCGTCCGGCGCCCGGCCGAGCGGATAGGCGACCGTGCTCCGCCGGGTCCGATAGCCGTCGCCCACGGCATCGGGGATCGGCGGCGCGACGGTCTCGCGCCCGCCGGCGCTTGCCGGCTCCGGCTTCGCCGGTTTGGGGGCTGCAGCAGTCTCCGCCTTTTGCGGCACCTTTTCCGGCGCCGCATCCTTGGCAGGAACGTCCTTTGCCGCATCGGGCGCGGGGGCCTTGGCCTCCGCACCCTTTTCGTCCTTGTCCGCCTCCGGCTCGGCCGGGTCCTTGCCCGGCGTCGCCGCCGCTTGCTCGTTGGAGGCGGGGTGTTCGGTCTTGGCCGCGGGCGCCGGCGTCTCGCCGCTGCCCGTTCCGGAGCGTGCTCCGTCGGTATTTGATGACGCGGGAACGTCGAAGGCGGCGGTCTTCACCGCTCCCGCGTCAGATTTTCCCGGCGTACCGGCTGCCTCCTCGAGGTTGCCGACCGGTGCCTTGTCGTCTTCGGGCTTTTTCGGCGTGACGTCCCTGGCCGGCTCGATCACCGCCTTGGCGGCGACCGGCGGACGCGGCTGCAGCAGCGCCTCGTCGATCAATGGTCCGTCCTCGGGTGGCGCCAGCGCCGTTGGCGGCGCCTTCCACTCGAAGGCGTCGAGCTCGCCGGTGACCGGAGAAATCGGCGCCCAGGTGTCGGAGACGACGCCGTCGGCGACCCATGCCGGATCCTGCGGCGCCCGCACCGCCCGCGACAGCCATTCGCGGACCCGGCCATGATCGCCGTGCTGGCCCTCTTCGACCTCGGCCATCATCAGGCAGGCCCGCTTGGTCGGCGCCGAGCGCAACAGCTTGGTCAGCGCCTCGCGGGCCGCCTCCCAGTCATTGGCGTCGATCGCCACCCTGGCGAGCGCCAATGCGCCTTCCGGATGGTTGGCGCGGAGCTGGTTCAGGTGGTTGACCCGTTTCAGCCGGTCGCGGATGGAATCGCCGGGCCGGATATGGATATAGGCCTCGGCGATGTCCGGATGCGGGTTCTTTTTCCAGGCCGCCTCCAGGACCTTCGCGGCCCGGCCGAAATCGCCGGAACGCGAATAGAGCCGCCCGGCAACCGCCGCCGCCGGCACCAGGTCGGGTGCAAGGCCGTGGGCTTCCTTGGCCAGCGCCCGGGCCCGGTCGGGCGAGCTGGCCTCCAGCTCCATCGCCCGCGCGGTCAGCAGCACGGCGCGCTCGCGTCGTGCGGTCTTCTTATCGACCAGTTTGAACTGGGCGTTGCGCTCCAGCGTGGTCAGGGCCGCTTCCCAGTCGCCTTCCGACGCCTGGAAGTCGAGCATCGCCTTCCCGGCCCAGGGAAGGGCGGGCGAAAGGGCGATCGCCTCCTTGGCGTAGTGCCGGGCGGCTTCCGTCTCGCCGGCCCGCTGCGCCTCCAGATAGAGGCCGTGCAGGCCGAGGACCTGGGTCGATTCATGCTCCAGCATGCTGGTGAACTGACCCTGGGCCTTGCCGCTGTCGCCACCGAGCTGGGCGGCCTGCGCCGCCAGCAGCTTGGTCGCCGGTTCCCGGCGCAGGAGCTTCTGGGCGTCCTTGGCGTATTTGCGGGCCCCGGAGACATCGCCCGAACCGACGGCGATGAGGCCGTTGGTCAGGGCCCGGTAGCCGCGTTCGCGGCGGCGCGTGCCCCAGAACCGGGCAAAGCTCCGCGGCGAGCGGACCAGTTTGACGATGATCGCCCAGGCGATGAAGAGAACGATGACGAGGACCAGGAGGCCCACCAGGCCGACCATCAGGCTGGTCTGGATCTGGTAGCCCTGCCAGTCGAGCATCACGGTTCCCGGCCGGTCGGCAAGCCATGCCCCGCCAAGGGCGAAGGCGAACAGAACGGCGAAGAAGATTATCAAACGAACCATATTACTACTCCCTCAGCCGCTCAGTTGCTCGCCGCCGGGGCGTCGCCCGACAGCATGGTCAACACGTCCTTGGCCGTCTGACGGACCAGGGACTCGGCTTCCAGGCGGGCCTGGACGGCCGCGGCCCAATCGGCCCCGGCGGCCTTGGCGTCGTCCGGCAAGGCATCCATTTCGCCGACGGCTTCGGCCAGCTTGCCGGCCTTCACCTCAGCTTCCATCCGCGCGACGATCGACGAGACACTGGTCCCGCCGCTGTCCCCGGCCGGCCGCACCTTCACTGCGGAACGGGCATTGACCAGGAACTTGTCGAGAATGCCGGCATCCTCAGGCACTTCGCTGGTGGTCGCCAGCATGGCGCCGGCCACCGCATCGAAGCGCTGGACCAGTTCGGCCCGCGTCGGCAGTCCGCTCTCGGCATGGGCTTCAAGCGCGGAAAGGTCGACCCCGTCGCCGACGGACGCCTTCACGGCCGAAAGCTCGGTGGCATAGGGCCGTCCGGCATCGACCGCATCGGACAGGGACGCGACCGCAAGGGCGCGCGCCGCCGTTTCGCGGGCGGTGACGCCACCGAGCTGTTCCTCGGCGGAACCCATCCGCTGGTCGAGCGAGGTGATGGTCTCCTCCAGCGAGCCGAGCTTGGTCGTCAGCGACTCCTGACCGGACTGCAGCGCCGACAACTGGCTGGTCGCCGCGTCGACGTTCTCCGTCAGCGTCTCTGTCGCCGCCTGCAGGGCCTTGACGTCGGGTCCGAGCGCAACGCCTGCGCCGGATGCGACATCGGCCTGCTGGGCCGTCAGGGCAACCTGCTTGAGTTGGTCGGCGGTGCTGCTGACCGTGCTTTCAGCCTCCGAGAGACGGCTGTCGATATCGGCCACCCGCTCGGGCAGGCTTGGGTCGCCCGCCGGCTTGTCGGCCAACGTCGCCACCTGGTCCTGCATCGATGTAAGCTTGCTCTGGACGTCGGTGATTTCCGACTGCAGGCTTTCGAGCGCCACGTCCGATCCGGCCGCACCGGTCGAGACCAGCCGCCGCAATTCGGTGACCTCCTCGTTGAGCGGGGTCAGATCCGGCACCGCTTCACGGGCCGATCGTGCCGCCTCTTCGGCGGCCGTCAGACGCTCGGCAAGGGTCGCGATCTGGTCGCTCGTGCCGGTGTCGTCGGGCGCCGATTCCAGCGCGGAGACGCGGGTTGAGAGCCCGTCGACGGTCGTCGCCAGCTCGCCACCGCCGGCAATCCGCTCTTCGAGCGCGGCGATCTTGGCCTCAGCCTCGCTGAGCGCCGTCTGCGTGGCCGCGGCCTCTTGGGCACCCGGCAACTGCAGTTTTCCGGTCTGGATCAGGCCGTAGGCACCGCCGAGCGCGATCACGCCGCCGAGCAGGGCGGCGACGAAACGGCTGCCGGCACCGCTGCTCTGGACCGGCGGCGGCGCCATCTTGGTCGCCCCCGGGTCGGCCTTCGGCGCGGCTCCCGCAGCGGCGCTTTTCGGCTTCTCGTCCGGTTTCGGCGGAGCCTTCGGATCCGGCTTTGCCTCGCCGGGCTTGGCGGCGGCCTTCGGGTCGTCCGTCTTGCCGGTTTCGGCCGTCTTCGCGCCTCCCGCAGCGCTTGTCGGCTTGTCGCCCGGCTTGGCGTCGGTCCCGGTGGCTGGTTTGCCCGGATCCTTGTCTTTCGACTCTGTTGCCTTCAGATCGATGGTTACGGGTTGTCGGGGCGGTCGGCTCGCCTGCTTGCGCTCCGCGGCCGAAGGATTCGCGTCCGTCTTGTCCTTTCCAGGGGCATTATCTTGAGGGCCTTGCTTGCCTGGTCCGGTCGCGCCGGGACGATCCTTGTCAGAATTGGAAGCCATGCAACTCCTCTGGTAAGCGTGGGCGATCACCCGACGGTCTGCCCCCGGACCGCGGGTATGCTTCAGTTATACCGGCTTCATTGCATTGGGAGAACACCCATTGCGGGCCGACTTTGCCGCAATGTGGCCTTCAGTCGCTGTTTTTGGGCAGCAACCCCAGCAAATCCGCCCCGTCGGGATGGGCAGGGATCGCTATTTTTTCAAAGCCTGCCGCGACAAGCGGGGCGGCCGCCTTGGCCGAGATGGCGTAAAGCGGCAGTGTTTTTAATGCCTCTGCGAGGCTGTTTTGTCGCACCGCCGCAACGAAGGCATCGGCCGTGCGGGCCGAATAAATCAGCGCACCATCGAGGGTTTTCGTCCTGAACCCGGCAATCGTGGCCGGATCGAAGGCAGTCTTCACGACCGTCCGGTAGACCTCCGCCACAACCACGGAAAAGCCCTTGGCCCGGCATTTGCCGTCAAGATCGCCGGTCCGCTCCGCGCCCGCCGCGTAGACGAGCGTGCCGCAAGCCGGATCGAGGTGGGAGGAGATCAGGTCGACGAGGTCGTCGACGGCGCCGTCGGCGGAAAACACCTCGGCAAAGCCGGCCTCGCGGGCAAGGCTTGCGGTCGTGGCGCCGACGGCAAAGAGCGGCAGGGCGGCGATGGCGGCGAAATCCGCACGCCGGCCAAGCGCCCGGATGCCGTTGGCGCTGGTCACCAGCACGGCCGAGGCGCCCTCAAGGGAGATCGGCACGTCGGCGTCGAACACCACCTTGAGCAGGGAATCGACAAGCGCCTCGTGGCCGAGCCCGGCAAGCTGGCGGGCGGTCTCGGCGGCGCCGGGATCCGGGCGGGTGACGAGAAAGCGCATGGGCACGACCTTAGCGACGGCCGGCGGACGCCGTCAAAGGTGGGCGAAGAAGTCCGGCCCGCCGCGCTCCTTCAGGATCCGGCCGCATTCGCTGCCGATGGCGAGGGCATCGACGACCGGGCCTTCCCGGACGATCTCGTGGACCTCCGAGCCGTCGGTCTTCAGGATCATGCCCTTGAAGGACATCATGCCGTCCACCAGCGTCGCATGGCCGGCGATCGGCGTGCGGCACGAGCCGTCGAGCTCGTAGAGGAACGCGCGTTCCGCGCCGAGCGCCACCGCCGTGTCCGCATCGTGGATCGGGGCGAGCAGCGCCAGGGTCTCCTGATCCTCGATCCGGGACTCGATGGTGATCGCACCCTGGCCGACGGCCGGCAGGAAGTCCTCAAGCTCGATCAGCGAGGTGATGACATGGGCCATGCCGAGGCGCCTCAGCCCGGCATTGGCAAGGAGCGTGGCATCGACGACGCCGTCCTCCAGCTTCTTCAGCCGGCTCTGCACGTTGCCGCGGAAGGTGACGACCTCGATATCGGGTCGCAGCCGCTTGATCAGCGACTGGCGCCTCAGCGACGAGGAACCGACGACGGCGCCCTCGGGCAGCTCCATCAGGGTTGTCGCCTTCGGGCTGATGAACGCATCGCGCACGTCCTCGCGCGGCAGGAAAGCGGTCAGCGCCAGCCCGTCCGGCAGCACCGTCGGCATGTCCTTGGCCGAATGGACCGCGAGATCGATGCGCTTGTCGAGCAGCGCTTCTTCGATTTCCTTGGTGAAAAGGCCCTTGCCGCCGGCTTCCGACAGCGGCCGGTCGAGGATGGCATCGCCCGTCGTCTTGATGACGACGATCTCGATCTCCGGCGCGGCATCGCCATGGGCGGCCTGGATGCGGTCGCGGGTCTCATGGGCCTGGGCGAGCGCCAGCGCACTGCCTCGGGTACCAATTCGCACAGGTTTCGTTTGCAATAGTCTCGATCCGGAGTTACGGCCTCGGGGAAACGCGATCGCGCCGGAACGGGCAGCGATCTGGCAGGATCGACCACCGACGCCCAGGCGGCTATGGTGATAAGCTGAGGGTCAGGACCCGTCAATTGCCTACAGTTTGCCGCACGGAAAAGCCCTTATGATCGTGCTCGGCATCGAGACGAGTTGCGACGAGACGGCTGCGGCCGTCGTCCACCGGGATGCCGAGGGGCGCGGCACCATCCTCTCAGACGTCGTCTGGAGCCAGATCGAGGCCCATGCCGCCTTCGGCGGCGTCGTGCCGGAGATCGCCGCGCGCGCCCATGTGGAGGCCCTCGACCGCATCATCGGGACCGCCATGGCCGAGGCCGGCGTCGGCTTCCGGGACCTGTCCGGCATTGCCGCCACCGCAGGCCCCGGCCTCGTCGGCGGGCTCCTCGTCGGCCTGACGACGGCAAAGGCAATCGCGGCGGCGAGCGGAAAACCGCTCCTTGCCGTCAATCACCTCGCCGCCCACGCGCTGACCCCGCGCCTCGTCGGCGAGCTTGCCTTTCCCTATCTGATGTTCCTCGTCTCCGGCGGCCACACCCAGATCCTCCTGGTGCGCGACGTCGGCCATTACGAGCGCTGGGGCACGACCATCGACGACGCCCTCGGCGAGGCCTTCGACAAGACCGCAAAGCTGCTCGGCCTTGCCTATCCCGGCGGGCCGGAGGTGGAAAAGGCGGCGAGGCAGGGCGATGCCAAGCGCTTCGATCTGCCGCGCCCGCTGATCGACCGCCCAAGCCTCGATTTCTCCTTTGCCGGCCTGAAGACCGCCGTCAGGCTTGCGGCAAAGGGCGTCGCCCCGCTTACCGACCAGGACGTCGCCGACATCTGCGCGGCCTTCCAGGGGGCCGTTGCCGACGTCGTTCGCAAGAAGCTGACGGCGGCGCTGAAGCGCTTTTCAGAGGAATTCCCCGGCTGGCCCATCGGCTTCGCCGCGGCCGGCGGCGTTGCCTCCAACGGAGTCTTGCGCGCCGTCCTCACCGAGGTGGCCGAGGCCGCCGGCGCCCGGTTCCTGGCGCTGCCGCCAAAGCTGTGCACCGACAACGGCGCCATGATCGCCTGGGCCGGGGCGGAACGGCTTTCCCGCGGCGAGAGCGATTCCCTCGACTTCGCCGCCCGCGCCCGCTGGCCGCTCGATGAAAGCGCCTCGCCGATGGTCGGCTCCGGCCGGCTCGGCGCGAAGGTATGAGGGCGGCGATGGAACGTTTCGAGACCATTGGGATCATCGGCGCCGGCGCCTGGGGCAGCGCCCTTGCCCTCGTCGCCGCCCGCGCCGGAAAGAAGGCAATCCTCTGGGGCCGTGACGCCGAGACCGTTGCGTCCGTCAACGCCGGCACCGGCAATCCGCGCTACCTGCCCGGCATTGCCTTCAAGGAAGCGGTGTCGGCGACCACCGACCTTGCCGAGGCGGCTCGCGCCAATCTCCTCCTCCTCGTCACGCCGGCCCAGACCCTGCGCGCCATCCTCCGCGACCTTGCGCCGCTGGTGGCAGAGGGCACACCCGTCGTCCTCTGCGCCAAGGGCATCGAGCGGGCGACCGGCCGGCTGATGAGCGAGGTGCTGGCCGAGGAATTGCCGCAGGCCCGACCCGCGGCGCTCTCCGGCCCGAGCTTTGCCAGCGACGTCGCCAAGGGCCTGCCGACCGCCGTGACGGTCGCAAGCCCCGACGGCGCACTCGCCGATGCCATCGCGGACGGCCTCTCCACCCCCGCGTTCCGGCCCTATGCGGCGACCGACCTCATCGGCGTGGAAATCGGCGGCGCGCTGAAGAACGTGCTGGCGATCGCCGCCGGCGCCGTTGCCGGAGCGCGGCTCGGCAAGAGCGCGGAAGCGGCGCTGATCGCCCGCGGCTTCGCGGAAATCCGCCGCTTTTCCCGCAACCGCAGGGCCGAGCCGGAAACCCTGATGGGCCTTTCCGGCCTCGGCGACCTGATGCTGACCTGCTCCAGCGTCCAGTCCCGCAACTACGCCTTCGGCATCCGCATCGGCGAGGGCGCGGCGGTCGCCGATCTCCTCGCCGAAGGCTGCCCGCTCGCCGAGGGCGCCATGACCGCGCCGGTCGCGCGCGACCTTGCCCGCGTTGAGGCCATCGACATGCCGATCACGGAGGTCGTTGCCGAAATCGTCGAAGGCAGTCTCGCCCTCGATGCCGCCATCGACCGGCTGATGCGCCGGCCGCTCAAGCGGGAAGAGGCATAGAGCGTATTCCCGCAAAGTGGGCACCGGTTTGCGGATAAGAATACGCGTCAAAACAAAAAGTTAGAGCGTTTCGCGCGATTCCGTAATCACGTGAAACGCTCTAGCCGCCAGATTTCCCGTCAAAATCGCTTTTTCTCAGCCCACCGCACTAGACGCCGCGAGACGCCCCGCCTAATCTCCGCCGCCGAGATTTCAGGGCACCCGCCCCTTACCAAAAATGCCTCCGGGAGACCTTTATGCTTTACGCGCTCATCTGCACCGACAAGCCGCACATGGCGGAAACGCGGGCCAATACCCGCCCAGACCATCTCGCCTATCTCGACGCCCTTGGCGGCAAGCTGAAGGCGGCCGGCCCCTTCCTCGACGACGACGGCACCCCGTCCGGCAGCCTGATCATCATCGAGGCCTCCAACCGCCAGGAAGCCCTTGCCGTTTCCGAAGAGGACCCGTATGAGCGCGCCGGCCTCTTCGAGCATGTGGAAATCCGGCCGTGGAGCTGGGCGGTCAAGAACCCGGACTGCTGAGATGGCCTACTGGCTGTTCAAATCCGAGCCGGGCACCTGGTCGTGGGACGACCAGGTGAAGAAGGGCGATAAGGGCGAGCAATGGGACGGCGTCCGCAACTATCAGGCCCGCAACAACATGCAGGCCATGAAGCTCGGCGAGCGCGGCTTCTTCTACCACTCGGTCAATGAGAAGAAGATCGTCGGCGTCGTCGAGGTCTGCAAAGAAGCGCATCCCGATTCCACCACCGACGACGAGCGCTGGCACTGCGTCGACGTGCGCGCGCTGGCGCCGCTTGTGACGCCGGTCTCCCTCGACGACGTCAAGGCAACGCCGGAGCTGGAGGAGATGGTGCTGGCCAAGAACTCGCGGCTTTCCGTGCAGCCGGTCGAGCCGGAGGAGTGGGATCGCATCTGCCGCATGGGCGGTATCGACCCGCAAACCCTGAAGCCGCTCTGACGGCCCGGTACGGGAGCGTCGCCCCGGGAGGGTGCCGATGGATGTCTATCACTGCTTCATCGACCTGAAGCCGGGCGCCTCGGACCTCGCCTTCGCCGACAATCTGACAACGTTCCTGGATGGCCTGAAAGCCGACGGCAAGATCGCCGGCTGGCGGCTGATGCGGCGCAAGCTCGGCCTTGCGCCCAGGGAACTCGGCGAGTTCCACATCGCCATCGAGGTGGAAGGCCTCGCCCAGCTCGACGCCGCCTTTGCCCTCGTCTCCCGCCGCGACGGCGCGGTGGAGGCCCGGCACTTTTCGGTCAATTCCATGGTCGAAAAGGCCACCTTCGCGCTCTATCGCGACTTCCCCGACCCTCACCGCCAGCGCGGCGAGGAAAAGTTCTGACCCCCTCTTTCCGGCGCCCATTCCTCCGCCGCGCGACTTGACGACCGTCAAGGGGATGCGGCCTTCCCCATGGCATGCCTTTGCGACCAGTTGTCGTTTTGCCCGCAAAGGAGGCCCGCCATGGACGATATGGCGATTGCCCGCGCGCTCCATATCGCCGGCGTCGTCCTTTGGATCGGCGGCGTCGCCTTCGTCACCACCGTCCTTTTGCCGGCGGTCCTGCGCTTCAAGTCGGCCGAGGAGCGCGTCGCCTTCTTCGAGGAGATCGAGGGCCGCTTCGCCTGGCAGGCGCGGGCTACGACGCTGCTCGTCGGCCTGTCCGGCCTCTACATGGCCTGGGCCTGGGACCTCTGGGACCGGTTCCTCGATCCGGCCTTCTGGTGGATGCATGCCATGGTCGCAGTCTGGGCTCTCTTTTCCGTCATGCTGTTTATCGCCGAGCCGCTCTTCCTCCACCGCTGGTTTCGAACCGCCGCAAAAGACCGACCCGAGGCAACGTTCCAGCTGATCCGGCGCCTGCACTGGGTCCTTTTGACACTCGGTCTCATCACGATTTTGGGTGCGGTCGCCGGCAGTCACGGTATGCTCTTCTGACTGCCCAAAAAGACGACCTCAAACCGCGCCATGGCCAAGACCCCCGGCTGCCTCTACATCGCCCATATGAAGGACGGGCCGATGATCCGCATCCGCCTTCCCGGCGGCGCGGTGACGGCCGACCAGTTGCGCTCGATCGCGGCCCTTGCCGGCGATCTCGGCAACGGCCTTGTCGACCTCACCAACCGGGCCAACCTGCAGATCCGCGGCCTCCACGACATCACCTTCGACGTCCTGAAGACCCATCTCGGCGGCGCCGGCCTTCTGCCGACCGCGGCCTGGGCCGACCGCATCCGCAACATCGTTGCCGACCCGCTCGACGGCCGCGACCCGGATGCGCTGTGCGACACGCGCGCGCTGGTGGCCAGTCTCGACGCGGCAATCCAGGCGCGTCCGGCGCTCAAGAGCCTCAGTTCGGAAGTCGGCTTCGTCGTCGACAACGGCGGCAGAAGCGGCGTTGCCGGCCTCGCCCACGACATCGGTCTTGTCGCGGAACGTGCCGAAGGTCGCATCCGCTTCCGCCTGACCCTTGCCGGCACGCCGACGGAGCTCGTCGCATCGCAAGACACCGCGCCATTGCTGGCGATCGCCGCGGCCCGCGCCGCCATCGCCCTTGCCGCCGAGGCCCAGTCGCCGCTGCCCAAGGGCCTTGCCGCCTACGGCGTCGGCGCAAGAACCTGGAGGCAGCCGGCCGCCGCCGCGGTGCGCCTCGCCCTGGCGCTCGGCGGTCCCTACGAGAACCGCGTGCGGCGGCTGATTAAGACGGTGCCGGTGGAGACCGTCGTCGAAAAGCTGGAGGATTTTGCCGAAGCGCCGCTTGAACGCGCAACCGTGTCCGGTCCCCTGCCAACCTTCGATCCCTCGATCGCCGTCGTTCCCGAGGACCGCGACGGGCACGTCTCCTGCGGCCTCGGCGTTCCGGTCGGCCGCCTCGATGTCGGGGCGACCCGGCATCTTGCCGCCCTTGCCGACCGCTACGGCGACGGCACGCTGCGGCTCGCCCCCTGGCACGCGGTCTTTTTTCCCTCGGTCCGGTCGGACAATGCAGACGCCCTCCTGGCGGAGGCGGACCGCCTCGGCTTCGTCCTCGATCCGGCCTTCGTGCGCATCCGGCTCTATGCCTGCAGCGGCGTCGAAGGCTGCCGCGGCGGCCGGCTCCACACCAAGGAAAACGGCCGCGCCGTCTTTGCCGCCGTGGCAAAAACCCTCGGCGACGCGCCGCTCGCCGCGCCGCTCACCATCCATGTCTCCGGCTGCATCAAGGGCTGCGCCCACCGCCAGCAAAGCGACATCCTGGCTTTGGAGCGCAATGCCAGCTACGACGTCTTCGAGAACGCCGCGCCGGGAACCGAGCCGCCGCCGGAAAACCACCGCGGCTCCGCCTCCGCCGAAACCCTGCCGGACCTCGTCGCGGACCTCGCCAGGGCCCGCATCGACAGGAATGCGGCGGAGTAGGATCGGCGCTGTTTTCCGCTTTGCGCGCGGAATTTGCCGCCGCGGAGTCTCCCGCTGCCGATGTCCGCGCGACCGCGTCGCTCCGTTTTCCACCGACATACCGTGCGAATGCGGGCATTGGACCCGACTCGAGGACCTGCGTGACGAGCGAGGCTTGGCGGACAGGAGTGCACACGGGGAATCGTCAGTTCGTCCGCAAACGCCCGCTGGATTGCCACGTCGGCCTAACGGCCTCCTCGCAATGACGTTGAAACTATTGAGGAAACAACCACTCGCCGTCATTGCGAGCGGCGCGAAGCAATCCAGGGCGATGGAACACAGGCGTTCGCGAGTTCAGGCGCTTGCCAAGGACGCGGCCTGTTCCCACCCGGCAACGCGGCCTTTGCAGCAAAAACAAACGGCCGGAGACAATCCCCGGCCGTTCCCGCCTGCAGCGTTTCCCTAAAACTCTTCCGCGCCGGCTATGCCCGGTTCTGGCGGTTCTCGATGAGGTCGTCGACGACGCCCGGATCGGCGAGGGTCGAGGTGTCGCCGAGGTTCTCGAAGGCGTCTTCCGCGATCTTGCGCAGGATACGGCGCATGATCTTGCCCGACCGGGTCTTCGGCAGGCCGGGGGCGAACTGGATGAGGTCCGGCGAGGCGATCGGGCCGATCTCGTTGCGGACCCACTTCACCAGCTCCTTCTGCAGCTCCTCCGACGGCTCCTCGCCCTCCATCAGCGTGACATAGGCGTAGATGCCCTGGCCCTTCAGGCTGTGCGGGTAGCCGACGACGGCGGCCTCGGAGACCTTCGGATGGGCGACCAGCGCCGATTCCACCTCGGCCGTGCCCATTCGGTGGCCGGAGACGTTGATGACGTCGTCGACGCGGCCGGTGATCCAGTAATAGCCGTCGGCGTCGCGGCGGCAGCCGTCGCCGGTGAAGTACTTGCCCTTGTAGGTGGAGAAGTAGGTCTGCACGAAGCGCTCGTGGTCGCCATAGACCGTGCGCATCTGGCCCGGCCAGGAATCGGCGATGACGAGGTTGCCCTCCGTCGCGCCCTCAAGCTCCTTGCCTTCCGCATCGACGATCTGCGGCTGGATGCCGAAGAACGGCCTTGTGGCGGAACCCGGCTTCAGGGCCGTTGCGCCCGGCAGCGGCGTGATCAGGATGCCGCCGGTCTCCGTCTGCCACCAGGTATCGACGATCGGGCAGCGCTTTTCGCCGACGACGTCGTAGTACCAGATCCAGGCCTCCGGATTGATCGGCTCGCCGACCGAGCCGAGGATCCTGAGCGACGAGCGGTCGGTCTTCTTGACGTAGTCCTCGCCGGCGCCCATCAGCGCGCGGATCGCGGTCGGCGCGGTGTAGAAGATCGACACCTTGTGCTTGTCGACCACTTCCCAGAAGCGGGACGGGCTCGGATAGTTCGGCACGCCCTCGAACATCAGCGTGGTGGCGCCGTTGGCGAGCGGGCCGTAGACGATGTAGCTGTGGCCGGTGACCCAGCCGACGTCGGCGGTGCACCAGTAGACCTCGGCGTCCTGGTAGTCGAAGACGTATTCGTGGGTCATGGCGGCATAGACGAGGTAGCCGCCGGTGGTGTGCATGACGCCCTTCGGCTTGCCGGTGGAGCCGGAGGTGTAGAGGATGAACAGCGGGTCTTCCGCGCTCATCTCCTCCGGCGGGCAGTCCGGCGAGGCCGCGGCGACGGCCTCGTGGTACCAGACGTCGCGGCCGTCCTTCATGGTGACGTCGCCGCCGGTGCGCTTGACGACGATCACCTTGTCGACGACGGCGCCGTCGCGGGCGGCGACCTCGATCGCCTTGTCGGTGTTGGCCTTCAGCGGCACCTTGCGGCCGCCGCGCAGGCCCTCGTCGGCAGTGATGATGAAGGACGAGCGGCAGTCCTCGATGCGGTTGGCCAGCGAATCCGGCGAAAAGCCGCCGAAGACGATGGAATGCACCGCGCCGATGCGGGCACAGGCGAGCATGGCATAGGCCGCTTCCGGGATCATCGGGAGGTAGATGGTGACCCGGTCGCCCTTCTTGACGCCGTTGTCCTTGAAGGCGTTGGCAAGCCGGCTGACGCGCTCATGCAACTGACGGAAGGTGATGTGCTCGTCATCGGCCGGATCGTCGCCTTCCCAGATGATCGCTGTCTGGTCGCCGCGGGTCTCCAGGTGGCGGTCGATGCAGTTGGCCGCGACGTTGAGGGTGCCGTCCTCGAACCATTTGATGGAAACGTTGTGGTAGTCGTAGGAGGTGTTCTTGACCTTGCTATAGGGCTTGATCCAGTCGATGCGCTTGCCGTGCTCGGCCCAGAACGCATTCGGGTCGTCGATCGACTGCTGGTACATTGCAAGGTATTTGTCGTTGTCGATCAGCGCGGCCTTCGCCGTCGCTTCGGGCACGGGGTACAATTCGTCGTGCATTACGCTTCCTCCCAATCATAACTGTTGCGACACCGTTTCGCGGTTGTCCGCATTCAATGTGGCATTATGCGTATGCAAGCACAGCAAATCCACGGCTGCCAGATCGAACTTTCGTATGGCGCCGCAACAACACGCTAACCGTCTGCGGCCACGCGGATAATTCCGTCATCGACAGCGACCGGCACGGCGGCAAGGGCGCGTCCGAGGCAGGGCCCGGCGACACAGAGCCCGGTCAGTGCCGAAAAGCGGGCGCCGTGGGTGGAGCAGACCAGCAGTGAGGGATCGTCGGCGTCGAAAAAGCGCCCGTCGAAGGTCTCAAGCGTCGTCAGCGCATGCGGGCATTCGTTGAGAAAGGCACGGATCTCGCCACCGAGCCGGACGACGACGATGTCGATGCGGTCCATACCGGAGCCGAGGATGACGCTTTCGGCGCCGGGATCGGCAAGATCGGCCGTCGCGATCAACGCCGAACCGCGAAATGGCCCAAGCAGCATCGCCATGCGCGGCCCGATCGAGGCGGGCGCCGTCACCGCTGCTCCGCTCCGGCCCGGCGGCCTAGTTCCGGCGCGGGCGTCCGTTTTGCGCAGCGGTCAGGCGCCGTTTTTTTCTTGCCTGCGACGATGCGGCAGGGGGCTCGCGAGAGATGTCTTTTGAATGCCGCAATTCTGCCATTTCGCCGACCCATGCAAGCGGCGCGCGGCAGCGCGAGCGTTGATCGGCCGGTCCCGCATGCAAGCAATGTCATCGGTCTTCACCAATAAAAGCCGTCCCCTTGGCCGGAATTATGGACAAAGCGTTACAAGGATGCTAGGTCGAGCGCCGATTTGGCGCGGCAGGGACGCCTGAATTTGCCATGCCGCATGAACATCCCGAACCCCTTCGATTGGCCTGTCGACGGCACTGAGGCTTTCGCAACCGATCCCGCGATCCCGACCCGGGGCGCAACCGGCCCAATCGACCCAATGATAAAGAACTCTGGAGTGTCCTGATGAAGGTTATAGTTCTCGGTGGAGACGGCTTCTGTGGCTGGCCGACGGCGTTGCACCTTTCCAAGCGCGGTCACGACGTGATCATCGTCGACAACCTTTCCCGCCGGAACATCGACATCGAGCTGGAAGCGTCGTCGCTGACGCCGATCCGTCCGCTCGGCGAGCGCGTGCGGGTCTGGAAGGAACTCACCGGCAGCGACATTCCGGTCCACACCTTCACGGTCGGCGAGCACTACCACCGCATGCTGAGCCTGATCGAGGACGAAAAGCCGGACGCCATCGTCCACTTCGCCGAGCAGCGCGCCGCGCCCTACTCCATGAAGTCGTCGAGCCACAAGCGCTACACGGTCACCAACAACCTGAACGCCACCAACGACGTCTGCGCGGCGATCGTGGAAAGCGGCCTCGACGTCCATCTGGTCCATCTCGGCACCATGGGCGTCTACGGCTACGGCACTGCCGGCATGAAGATCCCGGAGGGCTACCTCAACGTCATGCTGGAGACCGACGACGGCGTGGTGAAGAAGGAGATCCTCTATCCGGCCGATCCGGGCTCGATCTACCACATGACCAAGACCCAGGATCAGCTCTTCTTCCAGTTCTACAACAAGAACGACAAGCTGAAGATCACCGACCTGCACCAGGGCATCGTCTGGGGCACCCAGACCGAAGAGACCAAGATGGACGAGCGGCTGATCAACCGCTTCGACTATGACGGCGACTACGGCACCGTGCTCAACCGCTTCCTGATGCAGGCCGCCATCGGCTATCCGATGACCGTGCACGGCACCGGCGGCCAGACCCGCGCCTTCATCCACATCCAGGACACGGTGCGCTGTATCGAGCTGGCCATCACCAACCCGCCGCAGACCGGCGCCAAGGTGAACATCCTCAACCAGATGACCGAGACCCACCGGGTCCGCGAGCTGGCCGAGATGGTCGCCCGCAAGACCGGCGCCGAGATCTCCAAGGTGCCGAACCCGCGCCAGGAAGCCGACGAGAACGAGCTGCACGTCGCCAACGACCGCTTCCTCAATCTCGGCCTCGACCCGATCACCCTGGAAGAGGGCCTGCTGGACGAGGTGACCGAGATCGCCAAGCGCTACGCCGACAATTGCGACCGGGAGAAGATCCCGTGCGTCTCGGCCTGGAACAAGACCGCGGCCGAGCGCCTCGGCTCCTAGCATCGACAGCGCGCACGGCCCCGCCGTTGCGCGCCCCTCGCCGTCGATACAACGGATTTGCGCCGGCCCGGGAAACGGGCCGGTGCATTGCGTTTGGGCCCTTGCCACAACCGCTTGTGTTCGCGCCGTCTCGCCTGACGGCCCAGAACGTTCAAGAGTGCATCCGTTATTTGCCGCAGGGAAACTTCTGCTGCCTGAATAACGCCAAGACCGGATGCTCGGCGACCAATGGCCTGTTGTGGCGAAGGGAGTTCTAGGAAGGCCGGGAACAGGTGGCGGCATCGTCGCGGTTGGCCGGTGCGTTTGTTTTCTCGTGCGTCCGCAATCCCGAAGCGCGCATTCTTTCCCGCTATTTCAACGAGATCACTGCGACAGGCATAACCGGCGGGAATTTTCGGGCCGAACGGCTTCGATGCCGATGTGGCTGTCAGCTTCGATGAGATGCTGGCGCCCCCGGTCAGCCCGTGCCGGCGACCATCCGGACCACGAGAAGCTGCTGCGCCGTCGCGACAGGCTGGCGCGGCTCGGTTGATGCACCCGCAACGCGGCCCGCCGCTGCCGAAAGGACGACCCGCCGACGGCTTGCCTCCAGTGCGTTTCACGCGATTACGGAATCGCCCGAAACGCTCTAGTTGAACAGCTTGCGGATGCGCCGGTAGATGATGAGATAGAGCGGGGTTTTCTTCTTCTTCGCCGGCGGCGCGGAGCCCTCCAGCTCCTCGATCCGCCGCTGCAGTTCGCGGTTTTCCGCCTGCAGCATGCTTGCCTTGTTCTCCAGCCCGACGGCGTAGAGGATGAAGTTCCTCAGCGCCAGCGGCAGGGCGGCGATATAGGGCCTCAGCACCCGGTACTGGCCAGCCGAGACGCTGTAGTTCATCGCCTTCATGCCGGCACCCGGCTTCGGCCGGCGGTACCAGTAGAGCGTCTCCGGCACCACCTCCAGCTTGAAGCCGTTGATGACGGCACGGGAGAAGAACTCCTGGTCGTCGCGACCGATGCGGTAGTCTTCGGTGAAGCCGCCGATCCTGTCGAACGAGTTCTTCCGCACGAAGGAATTGCTGTCGCCGAAGCAGTTGACGAAGGCGCCGACGGTAAGGCTCGGCCCGATCGGGGTGATGCGGGAGACCGAATTTTCCTTGGACGGCAGGCCGTCGCCCGCGAACATGTCGGAAAAGCACGTGAAGATGTCGGCGTCGGAGCGCTCGGCGACGTGCACGAAGGTCTCGATCTCGTTCGGCATGGCGAGGTTGTCGTCGTCCATGAACAGCAGGTACTCGCCGTTGGCATGGCGCGCCGCCGTGTTGCGCGAGGCGCCGAGATAGGCGTTCTCCTGGACGACGACCTGCCATCCGCGGGCGGCGAAGTCGGTCTTCAACTCTTCCAGGAAGGCGACGGTCGTGGGCGACGTGCTGCCGTCGTCGACGAGAACGACCTCGTAATTCCTGTAGGTCTGCTCCTCGATGGAGCGGATGGCATGGCGCACCATGTCCGGCCGCTCGTAGTGGGCGAGGCATACGCTGACCAGCGGCTCGCGTGGCTCCGCCGGCGCCTCGGGAAACCGGCTGAGGGCCTGAATGGCGCCGGGTTTCGTCAGCGAGGCATGCCAGTTGACCCAGGTGCGGTTGTTCTCGTCATTGTCGAAGGACGGCCTTGCGACCAGCGCGCCGTGGGTCAGCACCCGTTCGAACTGCCGCTTCAGCGATGCCGGATGGGCCTGGAACAGGATGTCGTCATAGTCGTCCTCGTGGATCAGTTCCGCGTTGCCGCCGCGGTCGCTGGCCAGGAAGTTGATCTGGTAGATCAGGCATTCGTAGATGGCGAAGGAAGAGTTTTCCAGGAGCGAGGGGATCACCGCCACGCGGCCCGGCTGGCGCAGATAATGGACCGCCATCGGCTGGTCGTAGCCGGTGATGGTCTCCACCTCGAACGGCCAGCGTTCCTTGCGCTCGCCGATATGGGTCTCGGCGTCGAACACCTTGGCGAACTTGCCGAGAAAGGTGACCTTTTTCGGCAGCGGGCCGCCGGCCTTGACCAGCCGGTCGACGGCCTCGCAGAAGATGTGGATGCCCTTGCGCGGCTCCAGGCGGCCGAAGAAGACGATCTCGTCGATGGGCCGGCGCTGGCCCTGCTCGTTGCTTTCGGGAACCGCTTCTTCCAGCGTCGAGGTCAGCATGATGTTGGGCTGCACCCGGCAGCGCGGCCGGACGAGATTGTAGCCGCTGTCCAGCATCCAGCGCAGCATGTGCAGGCTGCCGCTGACGACGATGTCGGCGAGCTCGACGCTGCGTCGCTCCATGTAGGAAAGGATCAGATCGCGCTTTTCGTCGGGAAGCACGTTGCCGCCGATCTTGTTCCACATGGTCGGCGAGGAGCATTTGACGACGAAGACCGTGTCCTTGAAGGCAAGGCCGAGATTCTTGGCGAGCAGCGAATAGTAGCCGACGCCGCGCCATTCGGAGACGTGGACGACGTCGAAGTCCCTGTCCTTCAGCCACTCATAGGTGAGCCGGGAGATCCTGGAGGTGGCGCCGACCGGGCCGCGCGAGGAGCGCAGCTCCGGCTGCGGCATCGGCACGAACGTAATCCCGCGCTCCCTGTAGAAGTCGACCCAATCCTCGATCGCGCCGTTCTCGCAATGCTGGCCGAGGCCGTAGAGGATGGTGACCTCGTGGCCGCAGGAGACGAGAAAGTCGGCGACGTAGCGGTAGGCCGTGCCGATGCCGCCATTGCGGACCGGGCCGACCACGTCGATGGTGGCGATGCAGACCTTCAGCGGCCGGTCCGGCGCGACCGTGCCCTCGAAGGTCGGCAGGCCGGGAAAGGTGGCCGTGTCGGCATCCCGATGCCGCGGCTCGATGAGGTCGATCGGGTACGGGGCCGTTTGCGGCTCGCGGCCCTCCGCGGTGGGATCGGTCATGTCGTCATTTCGCTTTTCATCGGCGCGCGTGTCCATCGCTTGCCATCGACCTCGTTCTCGGGGTGTGCCCAAAGGACCTGCGCGCCTGCAACAGGTGGCGGGCGGGACGAGGCAGGAAGCCGAGGCGGCGCGGATCATGGCAGCCAGCGGCGACGAATGCCGGTCCGGACAACTGAAACTGCGGTTCCTTTAGCAAAAACCTCAGGCAGAACCAAGCACGGCCTCGGCTTGACAGGCGGTGCCAAAGGCCGCAATCAGTGCCGGCCGAAACGGTCGTTTCGCAACTGCCGGCGCGCGTGCCGAATTCCGGCCGGCCGACCGCTCCCTGGGCGCCCTTTCCGGAGCCGCCGCGCGCCACCCGAAACAGAGGAAAATACATGCACGTGCTCATCACCGGCGGCGCCGGCTTCGTCGGGACCAATCTGACGGCCCATCTCAACCGGCTCGGCGGCCATCAGGTCCGGGTGCTCGACAACGAAACCCTCGGCAAGCGCGAACATCTCGGCGATCTCGATGTGGACTTCATCCATGGCGACATCCGCGACCGCGAGGCCGTATCGGAGGCGCTCGACGGCATCGACGCCGTCGTCCATCTCGCCGCCGACACCAGGGTCATCGATTCCATCGAGGATCCGCGCAAGAATTTCGAGAACAACGTCATCGGCACCTTCAACGTGCTGGAGGCGATGCGCGATCGCGGCATCAACCGTTTCGTCGGCGCGTCGACGGGCGGCGCCATCCTCGGCGAGGTGCCGCCGCCGGTGCATGAGGAGATGGTGCCGCATCCGGCCTCGCCCTATGGCGCCTCCAAGCTCGCCGTGGAGGGCTTCTGCTCGGCGTTCAGCGCCAGCTACGGCCTGCGCTCGGTGTCGCTGCGTTTCTCCAACGTCTACGGGCCGCGGTCCTTCCACAAGGGCTCGGTGGTCGCCCATTTCTTCAAGCAGATCATGGCCGGCAAGCCGCTCGTCGTCTATGGCGACGGCAGCCAGGTGCGCGACTACGTCTATGTGGAGAATCTCGCCGACGGCATCGTCGCGGCGCTGACCTGCGACTTCGATGGCGCCATCCAGCTCGGCACCGGCAAGCCGACGACGCTGAACGAGCTGATCGCGGCGATGCGCGAGGTCGTCGCGCCGATGACGTTCGAGGTCGAGTACAGGGATTTCCGCGCCGGCGAAATCCACTCCACCTATTGCGATATCTCCCGGGCCCGCGACGTTCTCGGCTTCAGCCCGCGCATGGACCTGAAGGAAGGCCTTGCCGCCACCTGGGCCTGGTTCCAGTCGCGCTAGAAGCATTCCCCGGCCGCCGCGCTTGCCTTCCGGCGGCATAAGCGGCTATTCCGGGGGCGAAAAACCGCGCGCCAGGCGGCCCCGGCATGCACTCGCCGGGGCGCCGGCAATCATCTCGCGGTTCCGGGTCGGATATGAGTACACCAGCGCCGATGGACACCACTGCCAGGCCGGACGGGCCCTCCCCGGACGCGGCCGATCCCTCGGCATCGCCGGAAACCGCGGACGGCGCCACCATTCCTGCGGCGGCGCAGCCGGCCTTTCGCCTCAAAACCTATCTCGACGACGTGCCCTCCGTGCCGTTCGACGGCGATCCGGCGTTCTGGGAGCCGGTCGCCAGCCACATGCCGCGGCACGCCGACCCCTGGTATCCGTTCTCCTCGCTCGGCGATCTCGTTGCCGGGCGCAACGACCCGGAACGCACCCTGTCCGTCTGTATCGTCACCCCGGACCTCTTCGGCCCGGTGCGAAACGGCGGCATCGGCACGGCCTACTGGCACCTTGCGCGCTTCCTGGTCTCGCACGGCCACAAGGTGACGATCCTCTTCACCCTCGGCCGGGTTTCGGAGGACAAGACCTTCGACCACTGGGTCAAGGTCTACCGCAAGGAGCACGACGTCGAGCTGGTGGCGCTGCCGGAATCCGATCCGCCGGCCGCGGCCGGACGGCTCTCCCAGGTGCTGGAACGCTCGCGGCGGACCTATGAGTGGCTGAAGGAGCAGTCCTTCGACATCGTCCACACCACGGAATTCGGCGGCAAGTGCTACTACGCGCTGCTCGCCAAGCATCTCGGCCTTGCCTTCGACAAGACCCTGTTCATCGTCAAGACATCCTCGCCGATGCTGTGGAACGCCATCGGCAACGGCGATCGGCTGACCGATCCGCAGCAGCTCATCCGCGCGAGCTGCGAGCGGCGCAGCGTCGAACTGGCCGATATCGTCGTCAGCCCGAGCCGGCACATGCTGCGCTGGATGATGCGCTACGGCTACAATCTGCCGAAGGAGCGCTGCTTCGTCGAGCCGAACCCGATGCTGACGAAGGTGGCCGCCCATCCGGACGATCCGCCGTCGACGATGGCCGTCACCGAGCTCGTCTTCTTCGGCCGGCTGGAACGGCGCAAGGGCCTGCACATCTTCACGCGCGCTGTCTCCGCACTCGGCGATGCGGCCAAGGGGCTGAAGATCACCTTCCTCGGCAAACCCTCGGCGCGGTTCGAGTCGCGCGCCTTCATCGCCGAGGAAAGCCGGGACTGGCCCTGCGAGATCGACGTCATCACCGACTATTCCAGCGCCGAGGCCCTCGATTACCTGAGGAAGCCCGGCCGCCTCGCCATCATCCCGTCGCTGATCGACAACGCGCCCTTCACCGTCTTTGAGTGCATCTACGAGCGCATCGCCATGATCACCGCGGACCGCGGCGGCGGCCCGGAGATGATCCTGCCGGAGGACCGGCCGCATGTGGTGTTCGAGCCGATCCCGAGCGTGCTCGCCGCGCTCCTGAAGCGGGCGATCGACGAGGGCGCCGTCATTGCCCGGCCGATCCTCGACAATGCCGAAAACCTGGAGATCTGGCGCCGGGCCCATCTCGCCTTCGGCGCGCCGGACGTGGTCGAGCGCTTTACCTCGCATGTGCCGGCGGCAACGATGCCCGAGGCGGAGGAAGGCGCACCGCTCGTCACCGTCTGCATGGCCCATCACAACCGGCCGGCACTGCTGCGCCGGGCGCTGGAATCCCTGCAACGCCAGACCTTTACCGACTTCGAGGTGGTCGTCGTCGACGACGGCAGCGACGATCCGATGGCGATTTCCGAACTCGCCGCCATCGAGGCGGAGATCGCACGGCGCGGCTGGCGCGTCATCCGCCAGGAAAACCGATATCTGGGTGCGGCCCGCAACACCGGCTGGCGTGCGGCGCGGGGCCGCTTCATCCTGTTCATGGACGACGACAACCTCGCCGTCCCGAACGAGATCGAGACCTTTTTGAAGGCCGCTGCCTCGGGCGCTGACGTCCTCACCTGCTTTTCCGACATTTTCGAAGGCGGCGAGGAGATCACCCTCGACACCGTCGAGCCGCTTCGCCGGATCACGCCGCTCGGCGACGACCTCAGCGTCGGCCTCTTCCTCAACGGCTTTGGCGATTCCAACTGCTTTGCCCGGCGCGAGGTTCTGGAAGAACTCGGCGGCTTCACCGAGGACTACGGCGTCGGCAAGGACGACCAGGAATTCTTCGCCCGCGCGGTGCTGCGCGGCTTCCGGCTGCGCCTGGTGCCCGAACCGCTGTTCTACTACCGGCTCTCGCCGGTCCGGCTCCGGCACAAGCACTTCGATTCCGACTCGGCCGACCTCCGCGTCATGAACGCCTATATGGATTCCATGCCGCTGACCCTCCACATGGCGCTGCGCTATGCCCAGGGGCTGAAGCTGGAAAACGAGAAGCTGCACGCCCGCGCCCACCGCTGGCGCCACCGCTACGAGCAGACCATCGACGGCCGGTTCCTGAAGATCGCAAAGCCGATCTGGCGGGCGGCGCGGAAGGTGTTGGGGCGGGGATAGAGCGGCAAGCGGTCGTCCGGAGTACGGGGCGCTGGATTGCCGCGTCGGCCTGGCGGCCTCCTCGCAATGACGTTGAGTTGAAATTCCATAAACATTTCAACGTCATTGCGAGCGCAGCGAAGCAATCCAGAACAACTTTGCCCAAAGCCGCCGACATGGCGACCGGCGCCGCCTATTCCGGCTCCTCCGGCCAGGTCTCGACGTGGTCGGGGATGACGACGCCCGGCAGCTTGCGCGACGTCCAGATGTGCTTGGCGCCCGAAAGGTCCGGCGGCACATCGAGCGAGCCGCCCTTGACGCTCACCGTCTCGCCCGGCGCCAAGGTGCCGTGGAAGAGCCTTGTGCCGCAGTGCGGGCAGAAATGGCAGTCGAGGGTGCCGCCGACCGTCGCCTCGCGGGTCCAGACGGAGGGCGTGCCGGAGACGAGCCTGATGTCGCCGCCGTCGACGATCACCGAGATGCCGAAGGCCGAGGCCGATTGCGCCCGGCATTCGCGGCAGTGGCAGACATAGAGGTCGGTCGGCGGTGCGGTCAGCTCGTAGCGCACATGGCCGCACTGGCAGCCGCCCGTTGCCTTGCTGTCGTCAGCGTCCGCCATGGTCAGTTCGCTCCCGTCGCTGCGGTCGGTCAGAGCGCCGGCACTGCGGAGAACACGCCCGTTTCCTTGTCGAGCACCCTCAGTTCGCCGTTCGAGATGTCGAACCAGGCGCCGTGCAGGTGCAGCTTGCCGCCCTCTTCCAGGCTCTTGATGTAGGGGAAGGTGCGCAAATTCTCGATCGACTGGCGCACGCCCGCATATTCCATCGCCGTCTGCGGATCGAGGCTGGCCTCGTCGCGCGCCTCCAGCTTCTCCGACGCCGGCTCCAGGAGCGCGATCCAGCGGCCGATGAAGTCGCCCGGCGACAGCGGTTCGGGATGGGTGTCGCGGAAGGCCGCAATGCCGCCGCAGCGGCCGTGGCCGAGCACGACGATGTGCTGCACCTTCAGCGCCTGGACGGCGAATTCCAGCGCTGCGGAGGTGCCGTGATATTCGCCCGTCGGCTCATAGGGCGGCACCAGGTTGGCGACGTTGCGCACGACGAAGAGCTCGCCCGGCCGGGCATCGAAGATCGTCTCGGGCGCGGCCCGGGAATCGCAGCAGCCGATCACCATGACGCTCGGCTTCTGGCCCATTTCGGCAAGGCGGGCGTAGCGGAACCGTTCGGCCGCCAGGCGGCCGGAGGAAAAGGCTCGATAGCCGTCGAGGAGTTCGCTCGGGAAATTTGGCATGGGGCGTGACGCATCGGTTGAGAACGCTGGCGATTGACATAGCATGGCGGCTGTTTTGGTCAATGCATGCGGAAGCCATTCGCGCACGGACCGTTTGGCGGAAACCCCCGCCATCCCCATATCGGGCGGCACGGCCTTGCCGACGACGCGACTGACAGGAGATAGACGCAAGATGAAAACGCGCCTTGTCCCGGCCCTTGCCGGGCTGTTCTGCCTTGCCGCCGGTTTCGCGGCGCCGGCCCGTGCCGAGGCGCCGGCGATGCCGATGCCCTGCGGCGGCAGCGATCTCATCGCCGCCATGAAGACGGACGACCCGGCCGCCTATCGCGCGCTGCTTCGCGAAGCGGCGACAATGAAAAACGGCAAGGGCGTCTTCTGGCGCATCGAGGCGAAGGACGCGGGAGCCCCGCCTTCCTATCTTCTCGGCACGATCCATTTCGCCGACCCGCGGGTGCACGACTTCTCGCCGGAACTCCTCGATGCCCTCAGCACTGCAAGGGCCGTCGCGGTGGAATCCGTCGAGGCGCTGGAGGGTCCGATGGGCGACGCTGGGCCGGAGGCGGCCAAAATGGTCGAGCTTCCGGAGGGTCAGACGCTCAAGGACGTGCTGCCGCCGGATCTCATTGAGGAGTTGCGCCTGGCGCTCGGCAGCCGGCTGATGGCGTTCGAGGCGGTGGAGCGCATGAAGCCCTGGATGCTGATGCAGCTCCTCTCCTATCCGCCTTGCGAGATCGCCGCCCTCATCATGAAGCGGCCGATCGTCGACCAGGACATCGCCGAACGCGCCAAGGCGGCGGGCACACCGCTGATCGGCCTCGAGAGCCTCAAGGAGCAGTTCGCCTCCCTCGATTCGGTGCCCATGGACGCGCAGGTCGAGATGCTGCGCGGCAGCGCGGAAATGACCGACAACATCGCCGACATCCACGCCACCTTCATCGAGCTCTACCGCAGGGGCGACGTCGGCATGGTCGAGGCGATCGGCCGCACCGTCATGGGCGACGACATCGACATGGACGCCTATCGCACGTTCATGGAAAAGCTCGTCGACGAGCGCAACAAGCGGATGCGCGACCGCGCCCTGCCGGAGCTTGAAAAGGGCGGGCTCTTCATCGCCGTCGGCGCCCTGCACCTGCCCGGCGACGGCGGCCTCATCGCCCTCTTCCGGCAGGTCGGCTACACCGTGACGCGCATCGAATAGCGCCGTCCCGCGCTATCCTCCTTTCGTCCGCCCCTTTCGAAGGGGATGACCGGTCCGGCAAAAGCCGCTATCTCCGGTCGAAACCTTCAGGGCAAGGACGGGGAGAGAAACGATGACCAAGACCAACCCGGGCAACTATTTCGAGGATTTCGAGATCGGCCAGGTGATCCGGCACGCGACGCCGCGCACCATCGCCGCCGGCGACCAGGCGCTTTACACCGCGCTCTACGGCACGCGCTTTGCCGTCCAGTCGTCGGACGCCTTTGCCCGCGACCTCAACTACGCCCACGCGCCGATCGACGATCTCCTCGTCTTCCACGTCGTCTTTGGCAAGACCGTGCCGGACATTTCGCTGAACGCGGTCGCCAACCTCGGCTATGCCGGTTGCCGGTTCCTGGCCCCGGTCTATCCCCGCGACACGCTCTCGGCCGTCTCGGAGGTCATCGGGCTGAAGGAAAACTCCAACGGCAAGACCGGCGTCGTCTATGTGCGCTCCACCGGCTACAAGTCCGACGGCACCGAGGTGCTCGACTATGTCCGCTGGGTCATGGTCCGCAAGCGCGATGCCGGCACCCCGGCGCCCGAACCGGTGATCCCGGAGCTGCCGAAGGCGCTCGCGGCCGACGCTCTCGGCGATGCGGTGCCGCTCCTCGATATCGAGGCCTGGGACGACGACCTTTCCGGCAGCCCGCACCGCTTTGCGGCCTATGAGGTCGGCGAGAAGATCGACCATGTGGACGGCATGACCGTGGAGGAGGCCGAGCACCAGCTCGCCACCCGCCTCTACCAGAACACCGCCAAGGTGCATTTCAACCAGTACAGCGAAGGCAAGGGCCGCTTCGGCAAGCGCCTCGTCTATGGCGGCCACGTCATCTCGCTCGCCCGCTCGCTCTCCTTCAACGGCCTCGGCAACGTCTTCCACATCGCCGCCATCAACGCCGGACGCCACGTCGCCCCGCTGTTCGCCGGCGACACGGTGTTCGCCTGGTCGGAAGTGCTGGACGTTGCAACCCTGCCCGGCCGCGAGGACGTCGGCGCGCTGCGCCTCAGGACCGTCGCCACCAAGGACCGTCCCTGCACCGACTTCCCGCTGAAGGACTCTGAGGGCAACTACGTCGAGGGCGTCATCCTCGACCTCGACTACTGGGCGCTGATCCCGCGGTAGGAGTGGGGGCGGCACACCCACGGCACTTTGACCGGTTATACCCGGTTGACCAAACCGGGTACAACGCGCATGTTATACCCGGTTTTCCAATCCGGGTATAACGACCGCTGCGACAATGCAGAAAATCAGCCTTGCCCTGCAAACGACCTTTGCCGAACTGATCGAACGGTGCCTCGATGCCGGCTTTGACCGGGATTTCGACGAGCAGGGCCAGTTCGTCCGGGTCACGTCCAAGGGCCGGGAATACTGGTACTTCCAGAAATACCAGAACGGCGGGCGCGAGCGGCGCTATGTCGGCCCTGTGGCTGAACCGCAGATCACAGCCCGCATCGAACGCTTCAAGGATCTCAAGGCCGATTTTTCCGAACGCCGGGAAATGGTTCGCGCGCTTGGTCAGGTCCTCCCGCGACCGGATCCGCTGCCCGCCGATATCCTGGACGCGCTCTGGAAAGCCGGCTTTTTCCGCCTCCGGGGCGTGTTGGTCGGAACCCTTGCCTACCAGACCTATTCCGGCCTTCTCGGTGTTAAGCTGCCAGCCGCGTCCGTAGCCACCCAGGACGCCGATTTCGCCCAGTTCAAGGCGATCTCCGAGGCGGTCGACGACACCCCCATCCTGGATGTCCTGAAGACCGTCGACGACAGTTTCAAGCCGGTCCCGGGCCTCGATCCTCATGCCGCAACGGCCTTTGCCAACAAGAACAAATACCGGGTCGAATTCCTGACGCCAAACCGGGGCAGCGACGATCACCAGGGAAGGGCCGCCGAAATGCCCGCCCTCGGCGGCGCCGGCGCAACGCCTTTGCGGTTCCTCGATTTCCTGATCAGGGAACCGGTGTGGTCGGTGGCGCTGCACCGCGGTGGAATACCTGTCCGCGTCCCCGATCCTGCACGCTACGCGATCCACAAATTGATCGTTTCGGCGCGCCGCGACCGGAGCGCATTCGCCAAGGCCGACAAAGACCTGATCCAGGCTGGCATGCTGATCGAAGCACTCAGCGAGCGGCGGACCTTCGAACTCGGCGAAGCACTCCATGTCGCAGAAACCTCGGGACCGAAATGGCGCGCGGCGATCACGCAAGGCGCCGCCGGCCTGAAGCACGAAGCTCGCGACCTGTTGACTGCGGCGCGCGATGCCTTCGCCGGGCAGCGATAGTCAATCCGCCCCTCGAAAGGCGCCACGCCGCAACCCGGCCCGCATCTGCGGACCGGGCGCTTTGTTCCGCCGCCCTATCGGTCGCCGTACTGGATCCGCCAGCCGTCAAGGCTGTCGGAATTACCGTCGTTGACGTGATGGAGAAGCCGCACGGATTCCGGCGAGACCGACGCATAGGCGTCCTGGCCGACCTCGAAGTGCCAGCCATAACCGCCGAAGATGCGCCAGTGGCTGGCGTCGTCGCGCGTGCCGTAGGGTCCGCACTCCCAGCCGTAAGGTCCCTCGGCGGACAGACGTGCCACCTCCGCCGGCGGCAGGTCGAGATTGTAGCGCTCGCCGTCGTCGTCCATCTGCAGGGTGCAGTCGCGGCGCCGCCGCTTGTCCTCGATCGCCTGGCGGGCGAAGCGCTGGACCGATTTCTCCGGATCGGCGGCATCGACCGTAATGCCGGTGATCTTCACGTCGCCGGCGCTGGAATTCATCCGGAAACCGCGGTTGTCCGCAGAAAAATCGAGCTTTGCCGTGCGCCCCTTGCACTCGGTCGCAAGGTACATCACCGCTTCGTCGCGACCGGCAAACGGCGTTTCGTTGACCACCCAGCGGCAGCCCGGCTCCAGCCTGTAGTCCTCGGGATCGTCCATGGAAAGGAACGCCTCGCGGGCCTCCGCCGGGCAGAGCCCGGTCACCGGCAGGGGCTTTTCGCCGCGCGGGCAGGCGCCGGCGGTGCGGCGCTTTGCCGGTGCTGCGGGCCGCTGTGCGACCGGTGCGGCCCTGCCCTTGCGGGCGAAGCATTCTTCCACGGCGGAGAGCGCCGCCGCCGAGCCGCCGAGCGACCAGGCCATTTCGCCGGCATTCAGCGTTGCCGACAGCCTGCGGCCGGCGCGGATGCCGTCGATCACATGCGGGCGAACGCGCGCTGAAGCGCGCTTGCCGTTGCCGGACCGGAACCGGAACGCATCCGACATGTCGTCGACGGTCAGGTTGCCGTCGAACTTGCCGATCCGGCCGTCGCCGGGAACCGAAACGATCCAGGCCCGGCCGGTATAGGTGAGACCCAGGCGGCCCCCCCGGCCCCGCAACGCGGCCCGGCAACTGCGAAAGCCGCCGTCCCGGCTGACCGCGACGATCGTCCAGCCCTCGACCTTTGCATAGCGGTCGGTCGCGGCAACGGCCACGCCGGCAAAAACGCCGGAAAGGCCGACCGAAATCGCCGCCGCCGCAAGGACGGCCATTGAGCGTGAAATCCTGTATCCCATAGCAACTCCCCCTTGTTGAGACCTCTCAAGCTCCGGTTTGCCGTCGGCTGAACGGCAATGTGCGGTAGCTTTTGCCCACACCATCTTGAAAGCCAGATGAACGCGATCTGAACGGAGAGGAAAATGCCTGCACGGGGGCCCCGAAACGCAAAAACGGCCCCGAAAGGGACCGTCTTGAATGCTGAGGATTTTCCGATTGAAGGGGAAAATCTGGAGCGGGCGATGGGATTCGAACCCACGACCCCAACCTTGGCAAGGTTGTGCTCTACCCCTGAGCTACACCCGCTCGATCGCCGGCCGTTCCGCCGACGGGGCGCATGTATCGCCCAAATCGGTGAGCCGTGCAAGTCCTTTTTCTGGCCGCCCGGACCCCGCCGGAAGGCGCAAAAAACGGGCGGCGATCCCCTCGCCGCCCGCGCGTTGCTCCCGGCCGCGTTTCCCCAAGCCTATCGATCGATCGCATCCGAACCCAAACGGTTCGCAAGGCCGAACAGTCGCCGGCCGGTCAGGCCGCCCCCGCGGAGGTCATCGGCACAGCCGATTGACCGCGAGTGACAAGACCAACCCGTCCTCAGTGGAACTTGTAGCTGAGGGCGGTCCGGATCAGATGGCCGCTATAGGTGTTGTCGATCTGCGGCAGGCCGCGGGCGACGTTGTAGCGTTCCTCGCTGAGGTCGACATACAGATACTCGCCGCGCAGCATGACGTTGTCGGTGATGGCGAATTCGGCGCCGGCACCGGCCGTCCAGCCGAAATGGATGTTGCTCTCGTGGCCCGGCGCCCGGCCGACACTGTCGGGACCGCGCTCCATGCGCATCTCCGCAACCGCCAGGCCGCCGGTGGCATAGACCAGGAAATCGTTGGACACCGGCGCGCCGATGCGGCCGCGCAGGGTCGACAGCCACAGCATGTCGCTGGAATTCTTGGCGCCGAAGACGTCGATGGTGTCGTGGTGCAGGCTGCTGAGGCCCATGTCCGCTTCCACGCCGAGCATGAAGCCGTCCATGTAGTGATCGTAGCCGGCCTGCACGCCGACCAGCGCGCCATAGCCCGAATAGGGCGGATCCGGCAGCGTCACCACGGTGACGTCGTAGGTGCCGCGCATCAGGCCGGCGTTGACGCCGACATAAAAGCCCGAGCGCAGGGCCGAGACCGGCGGCGCCGGCTCGAACACCGGCTCCGGCGGCGGCGGCGTGTAAAGATCGGCGGCGGCGGCCGGGGCGATGCCCGCGCCGGCAACGGCCAGGGCAAGAAAGACACTGCGATACGACATGGTGGACCTCAGTTGCGTGAAGTGCTTCACACAAGAAGGCGCAGATTAACCTTAAGGCGAAGTAAATGATCTTCACGCGCGCGAGGTTTTAGCCTGCCCGCCGGCATATGCGGCCGACGGCGCCGGCAATCGGCAACGGCCCGGCTTTCCTTCGCTGCCAAACCGGGTTAGGCGTTGCGGCAGAACAGTCCCGATCGGCCGGCCGTCGCCCGCCGTCAGCAAACCCGCCGGAGCCGCCATGCCGGAACAGACACGAGCCACCCCGGACGATCTCTTTCAGTTCCTGTCAGGCGAGGGAATCGCGGTTACGACGGTGGAGCACCCGCCGCTCTTCACGGTGGAGGAATCCCGCCGCCTGCGCGGCGAGATCGCCGGCGGCCACACCAAGAACCTTTTCCTGAAGGACAAGAAGGGCAACATCTTCCTCGTCGTCGCCCTGGAAGACGCGACCATCGACCTGAAACAGATCCACGGCATCATCGGCGCCAGCGGCCGGGTCAGCTTCGGTAAGGCGGAACTCCTCGTGGAGGTCCTCGGCGTCGAGCCGGGCGCGGTCACCCCCTTCGGCCTCTTCAACGACCGCGCGGCGCAGCGCGTCCAGCCGGTGTTCGATGCGCGGATGATGCAGCACGAGATCCTCAACTTCCATCCGCTGGTCAACACGGCGACCACCACCATCGCGCGGGATGATCTGTTGAAATTCGCCCGCGCCTGCGGTCATGATCCCCGCATCCTGGCAGTGTCGGAAGAATCCGTCGCCGCGGGTTTGTAATCGGCGGGCCGAGGCTGCATTTTAGAGCGAACTAATATCCATCCACGTCCGCCGCGACGGACTTCAGCCGCGCGGACCGGACGATCCGCTGGGAGACAACGACATGAGCCATCCGGATTTCATCATCGGCGGCAACGGTGCGTCCGGTGGCGCGGCCGCCGGCAGCATTGCCAAGGACACCACCACCCAGACCTTCATGGCCGACGTCATCGAGGCCTCGGCCGAGGTGCCCGTGCTGGTCGATTTCTGGGCGCCCTGGTGCGGCCCGTGCAAGCAGCTCGCGCCCGCCCTTGAAAAGGTCGTCGCCGAGACGAAGGGGCGCGTGAAGCTGGTCAAGATGAACATCGACAACCACCCCGAAGTCGCCGGCCAGCTCGGCATCCAGTCGATCCCGGCCGTCATCGCCTTCAAGGACGGCAAGCCGCTCGACGGCTTCATGGGCGCCGTGCCGGAAAGCCAGATCCGCCAGTTCATCGACAAGATTGCCGGCCCGGCCGAGGAATCCGGCGTCGAACAGGCGCTGGAGGCCGCCGCGGCTGCCCGCGAGGACAAGGATTGGGGCGGCGCGGCGCAGATCTACGCCGCCGTGCTGCAGGAGGAATCCGACAACGTCGTCGCGCTCGCCGGCCTTTCCCAGTGCTATGCGGCCACCGGCGACCTGGAGCGGGCCCGGCAGACGCTCGCCATGGTGCCCGATTCCAAGGCCGGCGACCCGGCCGTCGCCTCCGCCCGGGCCGCCGTGGAGCTTGCCGAACAGGCGGAAAAGCTCGGCGATCCGAGCGAGCTTGAGGAGCGGCTGTCGAAGGACCCGGGCGACCACCAAGCCCGGTTCGACCTCGCCCTTCTCCTCAATGCCCACAACGCCCGCAGCGCCGCCGTCGACCATCTGGTGGAGATCGTCCGCCGCGACCGGGCCTGGAACGACGAGGCCGCCCGAAAGCAGCTCCTGCAGTTTTTCGAGGCCTGGGGGCCGGCGGATCCTGCCTCGGCCGAAGGTCGGCGCAAGCTTTCCGCCGTGCTCTTCTCGTGACTTTTAAGAACGGCGAGCTAGTTTAGGAGTCCATGATCTAAAACGCCCGCGAATAGACGGCGTGGAGACGGAAAGGACCCTTAATGCTTGCTGGCAATGCCCGATATGACGGTCCCGGCGACCTGCCGACGGAAATCCCCATATTTCCGTTGACCGGTGCGCTGCTCCTGCCGCGCGGACGGATGCCGCTCAACATTTTCGAGCCGCGCTACGTGCAGATGATCGACGACTGCCTGGCGGCCAGCCGCGTCATCGGCATGGTCCAACCCGACCTGACGCTGGACGAAGCGATGGCCGATCCGGTGCCGGCGCTGTGCCAGATCGGCTGCGCCGGCCGGCTCGTCGCCTACCAGGAGACCGGCGACGGGCGCTACCTCGTCACGCTGACCGGCATCGTCCGCTTCGCCATCGACCGGGAGGTCGAGACGGACAAGCCCTACCGGGTCTGCCGCATCAGCACCGAGCCGTTCATGTCGGACTATACGCCGCACCTCGGCGAGGACGCGGTCGACCGCGGTGCCCTTCTCGACACCTTCCGGGCCTATCTCGACGCCAACAATCTCGACACCGACTGGGACAGCCTCGACAAGGCCTCCAACGAGGCGCTGGTCAACGCTTTGGCGATGATGAGCCCCTACGGGCCGGCGGAAAAACAGGCGCTGCTGGAAGCGCCCGATCTGAAGAGCCGGGCCGAGACGCTGATCGCGATCACCGAGATCGACCTGGCCCGAAACGGCGATGACAACGTCTCGCGGCTGCAATAATCTTCGCCGCAAATTCGCGTTTCGATGAGGACATTTTCATGACCGAGGCTTCTCCGTCCGCACCTGGTCACAAGCTCGACCGCAAGCTCTTGGAAATCCTGGTCTGTCCGGTGACCAAGACGACGCTGGAATACGACGCCGAGCACCAGGAACTGATCAGCCGCGCCGCCAAGCTCGCCTACCCGATCCGCGACGGCATCCCGATCATGCTGCCGGAAGAGGCCCGCGAGCTGGAAATATAGGCTGGGTTTTCCGCGCTCACGCCAAGCTCACGTCGGTCGCGGCTCCGCGTGGGCCAGCGAACGTCAGGGAAGGCGCGTCCAAGCGCGAAAAATCGAAGCCGCAAGGCCGAGCGAATGCGCGGCCCCGTCGGAGGCCGGTGAGCGACAGCGAACGCCCGGCCGCGAGACAAAACAACTCTTTTCATCATGTTCGAATATTCGCTTTTCCGAATTGACCGATGCCCTAGCTCTGCCACTATGCCCCGCAACGATTGGGCACGAACAAGGGAGAGGAAGACATGAGCACCGACACCATGAGCTACCACATCAGCCGCACCGTCACGGGAAGCTTCGACGATGTCGTCGCCAAGACCCGCGAGGAGCTTTCCAAGGAGGGGTTCGGGGTTCTGACCGAGATCGACGTCAAGGCGACGCTGAAGAAGAAGCTCGACGCCGATTTCCGGCCGTACCTCATCCTCGGCGCCTGCAACCCGCCGCTCGCCCACCGCGCGCTCACCGCCGAGGACAAGCTCGGCGTGCTCTTGCCCTGCAACGTCGTCGTCCAGGACAAGGGAGAAGAGGGCATCGAGATTTCCGCCATGGACCCGGCCGCGGCCATGAGCATGATCGATTCCGCCGAAGTCGGCGAGGTCGCCCGGATCGTCCGCGACAAGATGGAAAAGGTCGTCAACGCGGTGTGACGGCAATCGCGGCGTGCCGCAACGGCGACGCTTGGAAGTGGAACCGGAAAGAGCCCCGTCATCGCGACGAGCGAAGCGAGTGCGGCGATCCAGAGCCGCTTGCTCGGAGTATTTGGCCCCTGGATTGCCACGCGCGCGTCGCGCGCTCGCAACGACGACCCGATGCTTAGCTAACGCAAGAGACCCGGCGTCTCGCCCCTCACTCCCAATCCGAAGTCCGGCGCGCCAACAGCGCCGGGCTTCGCAAGGGCGAATGCCCGCCGGCGCCGTTGCGCCGAAAAGCCTCAGTGGCATCTGAACGACAATATCAAGCCGCGAAGCGGTTGAGTTCGTAGGCTTCTTCCACGAGATAGGGTCCGCCGCCCTTCGAGGCCCTGGCGGAAAACAGCACGAAGCGCCGGGCGGTGAAGACCGTGGAGTGGAAGACGCCGCGCAGCGACAGCCAGTGGGCAACGTCCGCGGCGGCCGCGCCCTTGCAGCGGGCGATGGTGACGTGCGGCGTGAACTTGCGGCCCTCGGCGGCAAGGCCGATGCGCTGCATGATCCGCTCGTGCTCGGCCTGCAGCTCCAGGATCTCCGGATCGGGCGCCACCCGCACATAGATCGAGTGCGGCTTCTTGGAGCCGAAGGACGACAGTCCCTCCAGCGTCACCGGCATCGGCGAGCGGTGGACCCGGTCGAGCGCATCGGCGATCTCGTCGGCCGTGTGCTCGTCGACGTCGCCGATGAAGCGCAGGGTGATGTGGTAGTTTTCCGGGTCGATCCAGCGCGCACCGCGAAGGCCGCCGCGCATGGTCGACAACAACATGCCGATTTCGGGGGGAACTTCGAGACCGGTGAACAGTCTGGGCATGGCGACCTCCCGGGAATCAGCGCGAGACATGGCTTACCCATTGTTGGACCGCGAAAAGCCATGGCGCAAGTCCCGGAAACCGCTGGCCCGGCAAATGCCCAAAAACCCTTGATTCACAAAGGAAAACGGGCCGGCGAACCGGCCCGCTCCTGGCTGGCCTGGAGGCTCCGCCGGGCGTCAGCGCCAGACCGTCTTACAGGTGCGGCCGACGCGAACCCGGGCGCGCTGCCAACCATAGCCGCGCACGAAGACGCGCCGCTTGGCATAGACCGGGCTGCAGCTCCTGTGGCGGCGCAGCCGGGCCGGACGGCGATAGCGCGACGGCAGCCGGCGATAGCGCGGCGCCTTGCGGTAGTGGCGGGCCGGCCGATAGCCGGGCATGACGGCAACGACGCCCGGCGTGCCGATGCGCACGACCACGTCGGCCTGCGGACCGGCGGCGGCGGTGCCCGAGGTGGCGCCAAGGCCGACCAGCGACAGGGCAACGGCGGCGGCGGCGAGGGTGGTCTTGAAGGTCATGACGATATCTCCTCTGAAAAAACGCTTGGAGCGAATGATCGGCACGGAGGCGATGTCCTCCGCGTCGTCCCCTTTTTCGCAAAGCGCGGCTTAACCGGCCCTGAGAAGCGCATTCATCGAGCGTTCAAGGAGATTGACGGGGCGTTGAGGTGACCTTGCGACGGCCGTCAGACGCCGTATTTCCGGGCGTTCCGCTCAGTCGGCGCGCGCCTCGATGCGCTCCATATCGTCGTCGGAAAGGCCGAAATGGTGGCCGATCTCGTGGATCAGCACATGGGCGATGATCTCGTCGAGGGTGTCGTCGCCGCCGACCCAGTAGTCGAGGATCGGCCGCCGGTAGAGCGAGATGCGGTTCGGCGTCTGGCCGGTCCAGGTGGCGCCGCCGGTCTGGGCGAGCCCGGTGCCCTCGAAGAGTCCGAGGAGGTCGTAGCCGGAGACGAGGTCCATCGTCTCGATGACCTCCTCCTCGGGAAAATCCTTCACCCGGATCTCCACGCCCTCGCAGAGCCTGCGGAATTCCTCCGGCAGCGCGTCGAACGCCTCGCGCGCCAGGGCCTCGAAGTCGTCGAGGCCGGGCGCCGGCCACCTGGCCCAGCGATTGACAGGAAACCGGCCGTCGCGACCCATGGAAAAAGGACTCCGTCAGAAAAGCGCGTTCACTTCGGCATCACATAGGTAGCAACGAGATAAAGAACGAGTCCAATGAAGAAAATCAGCCCGGCGATGCGGCCGATGCGCCGGCCCCAGACCTCGATCCGGTCGCCTGCATCGGCGTCCTTGCCGGAGAAATGGTCGGCCGCCTGGCGGGCGACGCGGGTATAGCTGGAAGAGCCGATGGTCTCGGCCTCCCGCTCCACCCGCTTCAGGGCCGCGTCGGCCTCGCGCCTGCGCGCCTCGTCCGCTTCCCGGCGCCCGTCCGTCACAATGTCCGGCCCCTTCCGACGGCGCCGAAGAAGGTGAACGCCGCCAGGAAGGCGGAGGCGAGCACGTTCAGCCCGGCAAAGGAGAGCCCGAAGATGCGGAAATAGGGCTGGTCGCAGCGGATCACCGGGGTCGTGTTCGGCGCGCTTAGCTGTGCCAGAAGGTCGCTCGCCTGGACTGCGGGCCCGTCGACCGGCCCGGTGCAGGCATCCGGCCCGGCCCAAAAACCCCATTCGACGCCCGCGTGATAGGCGGCAATGACCATACCGACGAGCATGGCAAGGCCGAACAGCACGAGCAGCCCGCGCGACAAGACCGCCGGCCCGCGCTTTGCAGCGATGGCGAGCGCGACGGCGGCAACAGGAATGCCGAGATAATAGGGGATGCGCTGCAGCAGGCAGAGCTCGCAGGGCAGATTGCCGGTGATGATCTGGTAGCCCCAGACGAAGACGATGGATCCCACCGAAGCGATGAGGGCGCCGGCCGCGACAAGGGTTTGCAGGCCGCCGGTTGGTCGGGTCAGGAACAAGGTCAGGATACTCCCGCGCGCGAATGTGGAGGGTCTCTTGCAGCGCTTTGCCAAAAAGCTGACAGACTTTCTGGACAAGAACTCGCGCTAAAACAACGGACTAAAGCATGTCGTGTGCTTCAGATACAACGCACCGTGCCTTAGCACCCGCTTGCGGTCCCTGCCTTAAGAAACCTCAAACGGCGTATTTGGCAAGCACGAAGCCGCCGACCAGCAAGACGATGAAAACGGTGAAAACAAGGCCGAGGCGGCGCTCGATGAAGGCGCGGATCGGCGGGCCGAGCCAGTAGAGGAGGCCGGCGACGACGAAGAACCGGAGGCCGCGCGCGACCACGCTGGCAAGGACGAAGACGGCGAGATTGAGCCCGGTGGCGCCGGACGCGATGGTGATCACCTTGAAGGGAAACGGCGTCACCCCGGCAATGAAGACGATCCACGGCCCCCAGGAATTGTACCGCGCGCTGAAGGCATCGAACTGATCGGCATAGCCGTAGAGATCGAGGATCGGCCGCGCCACCTCCTCAAAGAGCACCGCGCCGATGAGATAGCCGAGCAGCCCGCCGAGGACGGAGGCGATCGTACAGATCGTGGCGAACCACCACGCCTTCCGGCGCTCCGCCAGCACCATCGGGATCAGGAGGACGTCGGGCGGGATCGGAAAGATGGAGCTCTCCACGAAGGAGACGACGGCAAGCCCGCGCGGCGCCTGCGGCCCGGCGGCAAGGGAAAGCGTCCAGTCGTAGAGGCGTCGAAGCATGCGGCTCCCTTACAGAGTTGCACCGGCCCTGTCGAGCCGGAAAGAGGGGATCGTCCAGGGATCGGATTTTTGCAGCAGGACGCTGCCAGCGGTCGTGGTCTTTCAGGAATGCATGGCTTTCGAAACCGGGGACCGGTTTTGGGGGGACGCCGCACGCACAAACGGGACTCTCAAGCCGCGCCGTGGACACCGGATCGGCCGCACGGTGGTTTGCAACGATCCGCCCCACGGCTGTTGTTGACCGACGGCCCATTGTGGCTATGATCCACGCGCACTCGGCCTCAATTCGGCCCAGGCCCCTGTGGCGGAACCGGTAGACGCGGCAGACTCAAAATCTGTTTCCAGAAATGGAGTGGGAGTTCGAGTCTCCCCGGGGGCACCATTATTTATGTCTCACGCGAATGCGCTTCGCGCACCGCTCCGACGGGGCGGCGCATAAGCGCCGGCGGCCGGTCGGCCTTGCGAGCCTGGCGGGCTCGATCGTCCTTATTCCTCCTCAGTCGTCACCCCGGGCGGAGCGAAGCGGAGACCCGGGGCCTATTGTCCCTGTCCACGCGGAATGCCGTTCCCGACGGTCCGAAGGCATTGACAATCATAGAAAACCGTCATTGCGAGCGCAGCGAAGCAATCCAGAAACGGCGCACCCCAAACGACCAGAATACCGCCTGAAGACTGGCATTAGAAACCAGGTCTGCACTTCGCCTCGCCCGGCATGGCGGGTTATGGTCGACCCTACTCACCACCGTCGAGGATGCCGCAGGAGAAAGGCCCTGCTGCCACCCTCAACTCTCCACCACGATCTGCACCCTGTCGCCGGCGAAGCGGGCGCGGGCGAATTGGATCGGGTTTCCCTCCGCATCGATGTTGACGGCCTCCGAGACGAGGACGACGGCGCCCGGCGGCAGCGACAGGTGTTCCGCGTCGTCCGCACCGGCGACGCGCGCCGAGATCCGTGTCTCCAGGCGCGTGTAGTCGGCAATGCCGTGGCGCTCCAGTGCCTTGGTGATCGAGCCGGTTTCCGCATAGGCGGCGACGAGGCCGGGGAACCGTTCGGCCGGAAACCAGCTCGTCGCCCGGGTCAGCGGCACGCCGTCGACGGCGCTCAGCGTCTCCAGCCGGATGACCCGGGATCCGGGCGCAATACCGAGCTTTTCGGCAACGAGGATGTCAGCGCCCTCCTCGCTTGAGGCGACGAGCCGCCCGCCGGGCTGGCGCTTCTGGCGCGAGACGATCTCGGAGAACCGCGTCCGCCGGCCGATCGGATAGTCGATGGGCCGGGACGCGACGAAGGTGCCCCGGCCGCGGTCGGCCCTGAGGATGTTTTCCTCCGCAAGCGCGCCGATCGCCCGGCGCACCGTGTGCCGGTTGACCTTGAACCGGCCGGCGAGCTCGGCCTCGCTCGGCAGCCGCGCATTGTGCGGATAGACACCGGCCGCGATGTCGGCGCGCAGGCGCTCCGCGATCTGCCGCCACAGCGCCACCCCGGCGCCGCGGTCCATCTGGCCAAGCGTCTCGCTCACATTTTTCTCCCCACATCGGCGGCATCGCTGCAGCCGACTGTTTCCCATGCCTGCTCCGGCGCCGCACGGGAAACGGCGCCCGCCAAACGTCGGCTCCGCCAGTGTCATGCGCCTGTCATTGCACCCGCGTTATAAGGAATCGCAGATTATTTGTCTATACAACTAGACAAAAATGATCGGATCGGGTTAGGGAAGAAGGAACGGGCGGACGTCGGGGGACGAGTCGCAGGCTCGAAGAGGCCAAGACAGGCGGCGAATGGGGATCGGCGGCGCGATCCGCCGCGACAAAGGCAATTGCAGCCTGCACCGGGGCGCAAGGCATCAAGGCGGCCTCGGCAGATGCGGCACCGGGCGTCATGCAGGCCCTGCCCAGCGTTCCTCCGGTCGCAGGGTCGGCAGGCAATGCGACCGAGGGACTAAGACGACCCAAAGGGAGCGGTCAGCGAGATGAGCGAACACCAGACCCTCGATCCGGAAACGGCGGCGCGAAAGCGCGCCATGGGCCTCTTCGCCGCCGCCGACCGCGGCGTGCTGGAAGCCGGCCTTGCCGGGATCGGCGAGCTACCCGACTGGCAGCTTTTGCGCGCGCCGGAGATCGGCCTCGTCATGGTCCGCGGCCGCACCGGCGGCGGCGGCGCGCCGTTCAATCTCGGCGAGGTTGCCGTCACCCGCTGCGCCGTGACGCTCTCGCCCGATACGGTCGGCACCGCCTACATCATGGGCCGCGACAAGGAAAAGGCGCGACTCGCGGCCCTCTGCGATGCCCTCTGGCAGCGCGCCGAAACCCGCGACAAGGTCGAGGCCGATATCCTTGAGCCCATCGCCGAAACGCTTGCCGAAAACGACGAAAAAAACGCCGCGGAGACCGAGGCGACCCGCGTCGATTTCTTCACCATGGTGCGAGGAGAGGACTGATGGCTGTTGCCGCAATCGCGCCGGGCTTTGCCGATCCGGTGTTCGACGCCCAGAAAGCGTTCCGCACGGTGATGGACGCCATGGCCCATCCGGGCCGGGTCCACGAGCTTCAGACGGCACTCGCGCCGCCCGCCCCGCTCTCGCCCGTGGCCGCTGCCGTGCTCCTCACCCTTGCCGATTTCGAAACGACGCTCTGGCTCGGTGAGACGCTGACGAAGACGCCCGCCGTCGCCGACTGGCTGCGCTTCCACACCGGAACGGTGCTGACGGAGGATCCCGGCGAGGCAACCTTTGCCGCCATCGCCGACCCGATGCGCCTGCCACCGCTCGGGGCATTCGCGCAAGGCACCCTCGACTATCCGGACCGCTCGACGACCCTGATCCTGCAGGTGGAAACCCTCGACCCGAGCGCTGGCCCGACACTGGAAGGCCCCGGCATCGACGGCACCGCGCGGCTCCTGCCGGCGCCGCTCGCCGAGACCTTCTGGCTTGAGGCGCGGCGCAACGCCGATCTTTTTCCGCGCGGCGTCGATTTCCTGCTCGCCGCGCCCGGAAAGATCGCCGCGCTGCCCCGCTCCACCCGCATCGTCGAAGGAGACTGAGCCCATGTATGTCGCGGTCAAGGGCGGCGAAAAGGCCATCGCCAACGCCCATCGCCTGCTAGCCGACAAGCGGCGCGGCGCGCGTTCGGTGCCGGCGATGACGGTGGAGCAGATCGTCGAGCAGCTCGCGCTTGCGGTCGACCGGGTGATGGCCGAGGGCTCGCTCTACGACAAGGAACTGGCGGCGCTCGCCATCAAGCAGGCGCGCGGTGACCTCATCGAGGCGATCTTCCTAGTCCGCGCGTTCCGCACCACCCTGCCCCGCTTCGGCCATTCCGAGCCGCTCGATACCGGCGAGATGCACATCCGCCGGCGCATCTCGGCGACCTTCAAGGACCTGCCGGGCGGTCAGCTCCTCGGCCCCACCTTCGACTACACCCACCGGCTGATCGATTTCGCGCTCGCAGCGGAAGGCGAGACACCCGAGCCCGTCCGGTCCGCGCCGCGCGGCGGTGCCGCCCCGCGCGTCACCGACCTCCTCAATGCCGAAGGGCTCTTGGAGGTCGACGAGGATGGCGACGGCAACGTCGGCGACCTGACCCGCGAGCCCATCGACTTTCCGGCCGGCCGCGACGTCCGCCTGCAGGCGCTTGCCCGCGGCGACGAGGGATTCCTCTTGGCCCTCGGCTATTCCACCCAGCGCGGCTACGCCCGCACCCACCCCTTTGCCGGCGAGATCCGCATGGGCGAGGTCGAGGTCGAGCTTTTCGTGGAAGAGCTGGGCTTTGCGGTCACGCTCGGCCGCCTCACCGTCACCGAATGCCAGATGATCACCCAGTTCACCGGCTCGGCCAAGGTGCCGCCCCAGTTCTCCCGCGGTTACGGCCTCACCTTCGGCCATTCGGAGCGCAAGTCGATGGCGATGGCCCTGGTCGACCGGGCGCTGCGCTTCGAGGAGTTCGGCGAGGAACTGACGGCCCCAGCCCAGGACCAGGAATTCGTCCTTTCCCATTCCGACAACGTCCAGGCGACCGGCTTCACCGAACATCTGAAGCTGCCCCACTATGTGGACTTCCAGGCCGAACTGGAACTGATCCGCCGCATGCGCCGGGAGATCGCCGAGCGCGCCGAAAAGGCGGCGAACGACGCCGACGAGACCCGGGCAGAGGAGGCCGCCGAATGACTGCCACTTCTGAAACCTGGTCCTACAACTTCGCCTATCTCGACGAGCAGACCAAGCGGATGATCCGCCGGGCGATCCTGAAGGCCATCGCCATTCCCGGCTACCAGGTGCCGTTCGCCAGCCGTGAGATGCCGATGCCCTATGGCTGGGGCACAGGCGGCGTGCAGGTCACCGCCTCGATCCTCGGCCCGGACGACGTCCTGAAGGTCATCGACCAGGGCTCCGACGACACCACCAACGCCGTCGCCATCCGCGGCTTTTTCGAAAAGACCGCGGGCGTCGCAACGACCACGGCGACGGAGGAGGCGAGTGTCATCCAGACCCGCCACCGCATCCCGGAAACGCCGCTCTCTGAGACCCAGGTGCTGGTCTACCAGGTGCCGATTCCCGAGCCGATGCGCTACCTGGAGCCGCGCGAGGCCGAAACCCGCAAGATGCATGCGCTGCAGGAATACGGCCTGATGCACGTCAAGCTCTACGAGGACATCGCACGGCATGGCCACATCGCCACCACCTACGCCTATCCGGTGAAGGTCTCCGGCCGCTACGTCATGGACCCCTCGCCGACGCCGAAATTCGACAATCCGAAGATGGACAATTCGCCGGCCCTGCAGCTCTTCGGCGCCGGCCGCGAAAAGCGCATCTATGCAGTCCCGCCCTTCACACAGGTGACCAGCCTCGACTTCGAGGACCATCCGTTCGCCGTCCAGACATTCGAGGAGCCCTGCGCGCTCTGCGCCGCCGAGGGCGTCTTCCTCGACGAGGTCGTGCTCGACGATCGTGGCGGGCGGATGTTCGTCTGTTCCGACACCAACCATTGCGAGGAGCGCCGCGCCGCCGGCCACCGCGGCAGGCTTTCCGGCGATCCGACGAAGACCGAAGACGCGTCGCAAGGAGAGCGGCCATGAATCTCCCGGTCTTCGATGATGGCGCGCCGCTCCTGCGCGCCTCCGGCGTCACCCGCTACTACGGCACCCGCATCGGCTGCACCGATGTGTCCTTCGAGCTCTGGCCTGGCGAGGTGCTCGCGGTCGTCGGCGAATCCGGCTCCGGCAAGACGACGCTGCTGAATTGTCTCTCCACCCGGCTGGTGCCGACGTCCGGCGTCGTCGAATACCGCATGCGCGACGGTGCCATGCGCGACCTTTTTCAGCTCAACGAGGCCGAACGGCGCCTTTTGATGCGCACCGACTGGGGCTTCGTCCACCAGAACCCGGCCGATGGCTTGCGCATGACCGTCTCGGCCGGCGCCAATGTCGGCGAGCGGCTGATGGCCGTCGGCGCCCGCAACTACGGCGCCATTCGCGGTGAGGCGGAAAGCTGGCTCGACAAGGTGGAGATCGACACCGGCCGCATCGACGACGACCCGCGCGGCTTTTCCGGCGGCATGCGCCAGCGCCTGCAGATCGCCCGCAACCTCGTCACCGGCCCGCGCCTTATCTTCATGGACGAGCCGACGGGCGGCCTCGATGTGTCGGTCCAGGCGCGGCTCCTCGATCTGTTGCGCCAGCTCGTCGGCGAGTTCGGGCTGTCGGCCGTCGTCGTCACCCACGACCTTGCCGTCGCCAGGCTGCTCTCCCACCGGATGATCGTCATGCGCGGCGGCAACGTCATCGAGACCGGCCTCACCGACCAGGTGCTCGACGATCCGCGCGCGCCCTACACCCAGCTCCTCGTCTCCTCGATCCTGCAGGTCTGACCCATGCCGACCCGCCTCTGCCTCAACGGCGTTTCCAAGAACTTCGTCATGCATCTCCAGGGCGGCGCGGTGCTGCCGGTCGTCGCCGAGGTCGAGCTTGCCGTTGCCGCCGGCGAATGCGTGGTGCTGGGCGGGCGCTCCGGCATCGGCAAGAGCTCGGTCCTGAAGATGATCTACGGCAACTATCGCTGCGAGGAGGGCCAGATCCTGATCACCGACGGCGACCGGATCGTCAACGTGGCAACGGCCAGCCCGCGCGAGATCCTGGCCCTCAGGAAAGAAACCATCGGCTATGTGAGCCAGTTCCTGCGCGCCATCCCGCGTGTCTCGGCCCGCGACATCGTCGCCGAGCCGCTGATCGAGCGCGGCGTGGAGCGGGACGACGCGGTCTCAAGGGCCGAAGACATGCTTGCCCGCCTCAACGTTCCGGAGAAACTCTGGGGCCTGCCGCCGGCGACCTTTTCCGGCGGCGAGCAGCAGCGGGTGAACATCGCCCGCGGCTTCATCGCCGACTTCCCGATCCTGCTTCTCGACGAACCCACCGCCTCGCTCGACGCCGCCAACCGCGCCGTGGTCGTCGACCTGGTGAAGGAAAAAAAGGCGTCGGGCGCTGCCCTCCTCGGCATCCTCCACGACGCCGACGTGCGGGAGCGCATCGCCGACCGAGTGATCGACATGGAAGCCTTTGCCGCGGAGAAAGCCGCATGAACGAGCACGTCGCACCGACCCGCCTGTCGCTCGCCCCGCTGATCGCTCCGGACGCGGAAATCATCGACGCGGACATCGGCCGCTACACCGAGATCGGCGCCCGCACCCGCATCGTCCATTCCAGCTTCGGCGACTACAGCTACATCATGGAGAGCGGCGACGTCCTTTATGCGGACATCGGCAAGTTCTGCTCCATCGCCTCCTTCGTCCGCCTCAACGCGCCGAACCACCCGACCTGGCGCGCCGCCCAGCACCACTTCACCTACCGGTCCAACGAATATTGGCCCGACAAGGACGTCGATGCCGAAATCTACGACTGGCGCCGCAGCCGCGCCGTCACCGTCGGCAACGACGTCTGGATCGGCCATGGCGCCACGGTGCTTTCCAAGGTGACGGTCGGCGACGGCGCGGTCATCGGCTCCGGCGCCGTCGTCACCAGGGATGTTCCGCCCTACGCCATCGTCGGCGGAGTGCCGGCCAAACCGATCGGCGAACGGTTTCCGCCGGCCATTGCAGAGCGGCTGATGGCGCTTGCCTGGTGGAACTGGGACCACGACCGGCTCGGCGACGCGCTCGATGATTTTCGGCACCTGTCGATTGAGGAATTCCTTGAAAAATATGACAGCTAATTAACCCGAGGACGGGTTGATTTCATTCGGTAATTTCCGGCGACCGCGTGCTGTCGCCGAAACGTCACAAAACCTCAATTGGCGTGTCATCGAGTTTCGCTAGGCAATCCCCGAACAAGATTTGTGAGGGGCCCTTCGTGACTGCCATTTCGGTCGAAAACCTGTCCAAGACCTTTCGCCGCAAACCGGCCCTCAAGAACGTTTCCCTTGAAATTTCCAGCGGCGAGATGGTGGCGCTGATCGGCGCCTCCGGCTCCGGCAAGTCGACCCTCATCCGCCACATCGCGGGCCTTGAGCGCGGCGACGGCGAGAGCGGCGCCATCACCGTCGGCGAGCACCTCGTCCAGAATAGCGGCAAGCTCACCCGCAACGCCAAGGCGATCCGCCGCGAGGTCGGCGTCATCTTCCAGCAGTTCAACCTCGTCGACCGGCTCTCGGTGATGAGCAACGTGCTGGTCGGCCTCCTCGGCAACATGCCGTCCTGGCGCGGCACGCTCGGCCTCTTCACCCGGTCGGAAAAGCTCACCGCCATGCGCGCCCTGCACCGGGTCGGCATCCCGGAGACCGCCCTGCAGCGCGCCTCGACCCTGTCCGGCGGCCAGCAGCAGCGCGCCGCCATCGCCCGCGGCCTCGTTCAGGGCGCCAGCGTCATGCTTGCCGACGAGCCGATCGCCTCGCTCGATCCGGCCTCGGCCAAGCGCGTCATGCAGACCCTTTCCTCCATCAACCGGGCCGACGGCATGACCGTCATCGTCTCCCTGCACCAGGTCGAATATGCGCGCCATTTCTGCCAGCGCACGGTGGCCCTGAGGGACGGCGAAGTCGCCTTCGACGGTGCCTCCACGGCGCTCACCAACGACTTTCTGCGCGAGATCTATGGCGAGGCCAGCGAGGAACTCGTGCTCCCCGACGCTCCGGTTACGACCACGGACGAAGACGATGAGGAATCGGTGTCCCTGGTCCCGGCATTTGCCGGTGCGTAACCGTCACGGAATGACGGACATCAACCCCAACAGGAGGCTTCTCATGAACGCTGTCGTCAAGGGAATTGCGGCGCTCGCCGTATCGGCGACCCTGATCGGCTCGGCCGCCGCCGAGACCAAGGAACTCAACTTCGGCATCATCTCCACGGAATCGACCCAGAACCTGAAGTCCACCTGGGTGCCCTTCCTGGAGGCCATGGAAGACGCCGTCGGCATGAAGGTGAAGCCGTTCTTCGCCTCCGACTATGCCGGCGTCATCGAGGGCATGCGCTTCGACAAGGTCGACGTTGCCTGGTTCGGCAACAAGTCGGCCATGGAAGCCGTCGACCGCTCCGGCGGCGAGGTCTTCGCCCAGACCGTCGATGGCGATGGCAATCCGGGCTATTGGTCGCTGATCCTCGTCCACAAGGACGCCCCGTTCAACAAGCTGGAAGACATCCTGAAGTGCGACGGCTCGCTGAACTTCGGCATCGGCGATCCGAACTCCACCTCCGGCTTCCTGGTCCCGACCACCTTCATCTTTGCCAAGAACGGCATCGACCCGAAGAAGTGCTTCAAGACCGTGCGCAACGCCAACCATGAGACCAACGCTCTGGCCGTTGCCAACCAGCAGGTCGACGCCGCCACCAACAACACGGAAAACCTGCGTCGTCTGGAGACCACCAATCCGGAAGCCCGCGCCAACATCAAGGTGCTCTGGAAGTCGCCGCTGATCCCGTCCGATCCGCTGGTCTGGCGCAAGGACCTCGACGAGACGGCCAAGGACAAGGTCTACAAGTTCATCATGAGCTACGGCCGCATCGGCACCCCGGAAGAGGTCGCCGCCGCCCGCAAGGTGCTCGCCGGCCTGGAATGGGCGCCGTTCAAGCCGTCCTCCGACGCCCAGCTCTACCCGATCCGCGTCCTCGCCGTCTCCAAGGACATGGCCAAGATCGAGAACGACGACAAGCTGTCGGCCGACGAGAAGAAGGCCAAGCTCACCGAGCTCGCCGCCGAGAAGAAGAAGTGGGAAGACCTGATGGCCGAAGTGCCGCAGATGTAAGGGTCACCCCCAAGGATCCTGCGGCGCCGGGCCCGTCCCGGCGCCGTTCCCGTTTCCGGTCCGCACACCTCCACCTGCCACGGACACCCCCTTGCCGACGGTACTCCCCATGACCGACACCAGTATGCGCCCGGGCCGGCCCGGCGCGCCGCTCGACGCGATCACCCTTCCCAAGGAAGACCTCTCCCGCCGGCTCTATCGCTGGGGCATGTGGGTGCTGGTCCTCGGCGCACTCGCCTGGAGCTTCTATCCGGCCGAAGTCTTCCGCGCCGTCAACCTGGTCACCGACGCGGCCAATATGGGCCAGTACGCCAAGGGCTTCCTCAACCCCAACTTCCACGAATGGGAACTCTATGTCAGCGAGATGATCCTGACCGTGCAGATCGCGGTCTGGGGTACGGTGCTCGCCGTCGTCTTCGGCATTCCCTTCGCCATCCTGTCGTCGAGCAACATCGCGCCGTTCTGGATCGTCCAGCCGGTGCGCCGGTTGATGGACGCCGCCCGCGCCATCAACGAGCTGGTCTTCGCCGTCCTCTTCGTCGTCGCCGTCGGCCTCGGGCCGTTTGCCGGCGTCATGGCGCTCTTCGTCCACAACATGGGCATCATCGCCAAGCTGTTCTCCGAGGCGGTGGAATCGATCGACCCGCGCCCGGTCGAAGGCATCCGCGCCACCGGCGCCACCAAGCTGCAGGAGATCGTCTTCGGCGTCGTGCCCCAGGTGCTGCCGCTGTGGATCTCCTATTCGCTCTACCGCTTCGAGACCAATGTGCGCTCCGCCACCGTGCTCGGCATCGTCGGCGCCGGCGGCATCGGCCAGGTGCTGTTCGAATCCATCCGCGGCTTCTATTACGCGGAAACGGCGGCGATCATCATCATCGTCATCGTCACCGTCTCGATCGTCGATATACTGTCGCAGCAATTGCGCAGGCTCGTCATCTGAGCCCGCTGATTCGCGCACCCGACCGGGATCGGCGCGAGAGAATTGGAGCGGCCATGCGATACGCGATCTACTACACGCCGGACCGGGACGAGCTTCTGGCCGGCCTCGGCGCGCGCTGGCTCGGCCGCGATCTCTTCACCGGCCACACCATGCAGCAGGCGCTGGCCGGCGACATCGACCCGGAGCGCCTGGAGATCGTCACCCGCGACCCGCGCCGCTACGGCTTCCACGCCACCCTGAAGCCGCCCTTCCGCCTGAAGGACGGCGCCGAGCCGGCGGAGCTTGCCGCCCGCTTTGAGGCCTTCGCCAAGACCCACGCACCGGTCGCGCTCAGCGGCCTCGTCGTCGCCCGCATCGGCGGCTTCCTCGCCCTCGTCCCGGCGGCGCCGTCACAGGAGCTGGAGCACCTGGCCGCCGCCGCCGTCGAGGCCTTCGACGACCTGCGCGCCCCGCCGAGCGAGGAGGAAATCGCCCGCCGCCGGCCGGACGCCCTCACCGGGCGCCAGCGCGACTTGCTTCAAAGGTGGGGCTACCCTTACGTTTTCGAGGAATTCCGATTCCACATGACCCTCACCGGCAAGCTCGACGATGCGGTCGAGGCGGAGACCCTCGCCGCTGCGGCGCGGAGCTTTTTCGCCCCGGTCATCGAGAAGCCCATTTCGCTTTCTACGGTCGCGCTCTGCATCGAGAGTGCGCCCGCAACGCCCTTCCTGGCGGAGCGCCTCAGCCCGCTTCAGGCCTCGACCGACGTCGACGCCTGATCGCACCGGCGGTCCTGCCACCCTGATCCGGAATAAAAAAATGCTTGAAGCCGACCTCGTTCTGAAGAACGCCCGCATCGTTTTGCCCGACGCCGTCGTCGACGGCGCCCTCGTCGTCCAGGGCGGCGAGATCGCAGCGGTCGAGACGACCACCAATGCCCCCGGCGAGGATCTGTCCGGCGACTACCTGATCCCGGGCCTCGTGGAACTGCACACCGACCACCTGGAAGGCCACTACGCGCCGCGCCCCGGCGTGCGCTGGGACCCGGTCGCCGCCGTCCAGGCCCACGACGCCCAGATCGCCGGCTGCGGCATCACCACCGTCTTCGATGCGGTGCGCGCCGGCGCCGATGCCGACTCAAAGGACCTCGGCCACGAGACCCGCACCCTGACCGACGCCATTGCCAGCGCCGGCCGCGAGGACCGGCTCCGGGCCGACCACTTCATCCATTTGCGCTGCGAGATCTCCGCCGTCGACGTCGTCGATGCGGCCCGGCCGTTCATCACCGAAGGCGTCGCCAACCTCGTCTCGATCATGGACCACACGCCCGGCCAGCGGCAGTTCGTCCACCTCGACAAGTTCCGGGAGTACTATCTCGGCAAGTCCGGCATGACCGAGGCCGAGCTGGAAGAGTTCATCGCCGAGCGGCGGCGCCAGCACGCCGCCTGCGCCGCGCCGAACCGGGCCGCGATCGTCCGCCTCTGCCACGAGTCCAACATCGTCATTGCCTCCCACGACGACGCAACGCCCGCCCATGTCGACGAGGCGATCGCCGACGACGTGGCGATTGCGGAGTTCCCGACCACCGTGGAAGCGGCAAAGGCCTCCCACGGCGCCGGGCTCCGGGTGCTGATGGGCGCGCCGAACCTGGTGCGCGGCGGCTCCCACTCCGGCAATGTCTCGGCGGCCGAACTCGCCGGCCTCGGCGTCCTCGACATTCTCTCCTCCGACTATGTGCCGTTCAGCCTGCTGTTCGCCGCCTTCATGCTGCCGGAGCGAGTCGCGGCCATCGACCTGCCAACGGCGATCCGCACGGTGACGGAGACCCCGGCGGCCGCGGCCGGTCTTACCGACCGCGGCGCCATCCGCCCGGGCCTTCGCGCCGACCTCGTCCGGGTCCGCGCAAAGCCCGGCCAGGTGCCGGTGGTCAAGGGCGTCTGGCTGAAGGGAAAGCGCGTGGCATGAGCGTCGTTGAGGAGATCTTCGCCAACCTGGAAGCCCGCGGCGCGGCCATCTATGGCGGCGAGGCCGTGACGCAACTCCAGCACGCCCTGCAATGCGCGGTGCTGGCGCATATGGCCGGCGCGCCGGCGACGCTCGTCACGGCGGCGCTCCTCCACGACTACGGCCACATCCTCACCGACGACGAGGACGCCGCGGAACGCGGCACGGATCTGCAGCACGAAGAGATTGCCGCGCGACACCTTGCGGACTGGTTTCCCGAAGATGTGACTGAACCCATACGTTTACATGTTACCGCCAAGCGCTATCTTTGTTCGGTGGACCCGGCATACCTTGATTCGCTATCACCGGCGTCGGCCACATCATTGAGTGTCCAGGGAGGTCCGCTCGGCACGGAGGAAATTTCTGATTTCCGCCGCAACCCGCATTGGCAGGCTGCGGTGAAACTGCGCCACTGGGACGACACCGGCAAAGATCCGAAGATGACGACGCCGGCGCTAGCTGCATTTCGCGGCATGGTCACCTCGGCGCTACGGGAAGAGCATGAAGATGCGCACGGATGAAGAAGATTTCGGCACGGCCGGCGCGACGCCGGCCCACTTTGGTGCCCTCAAGCACTACGACCCGCCGCTCGGGCCCGGCGCCTTCGTGGCGGTCGTCGGCCCGTCCGGCTCGGGCAAGGACACGCTGATCTACCGCGCCCGCGACTGGTTTTCCGGCCGTGACGGGATCGTGTTCCCGCGCCGCATGGTGACCCGGCCGCCGGAGGACGTGAACGAGGATCACATCTCGATCACCGAGGCCGACTACAACCGGATCGTGGAAGACAAGGACGCGGCCCTCACCTGGCGTGCCCACGGGCTCGGCTACATTGTGCCGAGCGACGTCGATGCGGCGATCACGAGCGGCGCCATCGTCGTTGCCAACATTTCGCGCATGGCCGTTTCCGACGTCATCCGCAACTATGCCCGCGCCGTGGTCGTCGTCGTGACGGCGCCGCGCGAGGTGCTGGCGGAACGGCTGAAGGCCCGCGGCCGCGAGACGCCGGAAGAGATCGCCAGCCGCCTCGACCGCGCCGACTACACCCTGCCGCCGGCGCCGCGCATGCTGATGATCGACAACGTCGCAAGCCCGGCCAAGAGTTCCGCCAAGCTGATCAACCTGATCGAGCGGCTGCACCTCGAAGTCGAAACGATGCCGCTCTGACCCCGGCGCGGCATCGTCCCTCCCGATAAGCCTTTCCCGGAACAGACCTGCTCGACCGGCTGCCCCGCGCAGCCGGCGGCCCCGTTCTGCCTCAAAAAGACGCTATGGCCCCTGATTGGAACCGGCGAGGATTCCCCATGCCGGCGAACCCGCTACACTCGGGCCTGATTCGACAAGGGAGGCAATCTTGCGCAAGTGGCTGATCGGTCTGGGGGTGGTGTTCGCCGTCCTCGTCGTCATTGCCGTTGCGGTACCGATGGCGGTGCCGAAGGCAACGGTGAAGGACCAGATCATCGGCCAGATCGAATCGGCGACCGGCTGGCGGCTCAGGATCGACGGCGACATCTCCGTTTCGGCCCTGCCCTTCCTGAAACTGGAGGCGACCGATGTCGGCCTGTCGGGCGCTGCCGGTGCCGACGGCATCGAATTCCTCACCGTGCGCGAGATCCGCTTCGGCCTGTCGCTGTTCTCGCTGCTCTCCGGCGTCGTCGACGTCACCGGCATCACCCTCGTCCAGCCGAACGTCTTCCTGGAAGTCGATCCCGCGGGCCGCCAGAGCTGGGCGCCGCGCCGGGCATTGGAGACGATTGCCGGCGCCGCCCCGGCGGAATCGGCACCGGACGACACCGGCGAAGACATTGGTGGAGACGGCGGCTTTTCCCTCGACCGCCTGCGCTTCGGCGCCATCGAGATCCGCGACGGCCTCGCCGTCTGGCACGACCGCCGCACCGGCGTGAAGCAGACCCTCGCCGAACTCAACGTCACCGCCAGCATGCCCTCCGTCAACGACGCGGCAACCCTGGAAGGCTCGCTCACCTGGAACGGCATTCCGGTCGAGCTGGATCTTTCCGCCGGCGACCCCAAGGCGCTCGCCGAGGGCCGCGCGAGCAGCGTGACAGGAACCCTCGCCGCGGCCGACGCCAATCTGGCGGTCGACGGCAGCCTGGCGCTGGAACCCGCGCCGACGTTCAAGGGCCGCATCGAGGCGGAAGCCGACGACCTCGCCGGCACTCTGGCCGCGTTCAAGATGCCCGTTCCCGACATGCCGGCGCTCGGCGAATTCACGCTCGCCACCGCCGTCGCCTACGGTCCCGATGCCGCCAGCCTCTCCGATTTCACCGCCCGGCTCGACGAGACGACGCTCACCGGGTCGGTCGATGCTGCGCTCGACGGACCACGCCCAAAAATTTCCGGCGCCCTCGCCCTCGACCGCATCGACCTTGACCGGTTCAAGGCAAGTGGTGGCGGCGGGAACGACAAGAAAGGCGCGGGAGGAAAGGGCGACACGGGCGCGATCGACCTGGCACCGCTGGGTCAGGCCGATGCGGACCTGACGCTCAGGATCGGATCGCTCTCCGGCGGCGACGTCACCGTCGCCGACATCGCCGGAAGCGTGAAACTGGCGAATGGCAAGCTCGACCTCGACATCGCCCAAACCCGCCTCCTCGGCGGCACGGCGGCCCTCACCCTTGCCGCCGACGGCAGCGGCAAGGCGCCGGCCTTTTCCGGCACGCTGAGATCGACCGGGCTCTCGCTGCCCGATCTCCTGCAGCTTGCCGGCCGCAGCGACCCCGTCGGCGGCACGCTTGAGACCGACCTCACCTTCGCCGCCAGCGGCAACACGGTGCCGGCGCTGACGGCCGGCCTGCAGCTTTCCGGCACCGCAGCGCTCCGCAACGGCGCCGTCGGTGGCCTCGGTCTCGCCAAGGCCTTCGGCGGCGACAAGAGCGCCAACCGGATCGAGAACGCGGACATCGACGTCGCCATTGCCGGGCTCGGAAAACCCGTCACGGCCGCCGGTGCCCTCTCCTGGCGCGGCGACCGGTTCCGGCTCGGCGCCACCGCCGATCCCGCCGCCCTCGCCTCCGGCGCGCCGAGCACCATTCGCTTCGATGTCGCCTCGAACCGCCTCGCCCTCGGCTTCAACGGCAAGGCGTCGACCTCCGGCAAGGCCGACGGCACAATCAGCATCGAAACGGCGAACCTGCGCGATCTCGCCGGCTGGCTCGGCAACCCGCTGCCGCCGGGCAAGGGCCTCAAGGCGTTCAGCTTCGCCGGCCGGCTCGGCTATGGCGGCGACACCGTCAGCTTCGACAAGGCAAAGATCGCCCTCGACGGCACCACCGGTAACGGTTCCGGAAAGCTCACCCTTGGCGGCGCCCGGCCGAAACTGACGGCAAAACTGGCGCTCGCCACGTTGAAGCTCGACCCCTATCTCGCCGGCGGTGGCAAGGGAGGCGGCGGTGGCGACAACCGGCGCGGCGGCGGCTGGAGCGACGAGCCCATCGACCTGTCCGGCCTGAAGGCCGCCGATGCCGACCTCGACCTCAGCGCCAAGGCGATCGAGTGGGACAAGCTGCGCATCAACGGCACCAAGATCGACGTCGTGCTCGATGCCGGCCGGCTCGAGGCCAAGCTGACCCGCATGCGGCTCTACCGCGGCACGGGCGAGGGCCGCCTGCTGCTCGACGGCTCGGGCCGGACCGCCGGCGTCGAGGCCTCGTTCAGGCTGCAGGACATGGCGGCCCGCCCGTTCCTTAACGACGCCGCCGATTTCGACCGCATCGAGGGCACCGCCAATCTCTACATCGATCTGAAGACCAGCGGCGCCAGCCAGCGCGATTTCGTCAAGGCGCTTGACGGCAAGGCGGATTTCGACTTCCGCGACGGCGCCATCCGGGGCTTCGACGTCGCCAAGACGGTGAAGGCGCTCTCCGTCGACACGTTGCTCGGCTGGGAGCAGGGCGGCGGCAACAAGACGGCGTTCAGCGTGCTGAGGGCCGATTTCGACATCAACAACGGCATCGCCAAGAGCTCCGGTTTCCGCCTTGCCGGTCCGCTGGTCCGCGCCGGCGGCGGCGGCACCGTCGACATGCCGAAGAAAACCCTCGACTGGAAGGTCGATGCCAAGATCGTCGCCAGCCTTGAGGGCCAGAAGGCCCGCCAGAAAGGCAAGAAGGACAAGAACAACAAGGCCGACGGCGGCGACAAGGAGCGGCTTGCCGGCCTCGGCGTGCCGATCATCATCAAGGGCCCGTGGAACAATCCGCGCATCTACCCGGACATCTCCGGCATCCTGGACGATCCGAAAGGCGCCTATGAGAAGCTGAAGGGCCTCGGCGGCGGGCTGTTCGACGGTGGCGGTGCGGCGGGTGCCGTCGATGCGCTGATCGGCGGCGATGGCAAGGGCGGCGGCCGCGACGCCATCTCCGACCGCGTCGGCGGCGGCGAGAAGGGCAAGGCCGTCAACAAGGCGCTGGACGCCCTCGGCCTCGGCGGCGGCCAGGACAACGCCCGGAACGGCAAAGCCAAAAACCGCAAGGCCGGAAACAAGAACCGCAAGGCCAGGCAGCAAAAGAAAAATTCCGGCAACAACCGCGGCAAGGGCAAGGGCAAGCGCAAAGGCGACGACGACAAGCCGCGCACCATCGAGGACGTCTTCGACAGGTTCAATTAGGGTGCCCTGGAAGACCTCGGATTCCAGCAAATCCGGCTACGGCAAGGTGGGTCCGTCGCCGGCCGATTCCTGCCTCCGGTCGATTTCTACCTTTCCAAGAAATGGAACATTCACGAAAAATAAAGAGCCGCCGCATAACTTATATCCGATCTTGTAATGCATTGCGGATGATGAGCGCTTGGCGATGGCCTTCGAAGCCGTTTTCAGCAGGGCAAAAGAAGTCTTTAACCATTACTTCTGCGTCCCCCGGAACAATCCCGACCTGACCGTTGCGCAGTATCGGTCGCTGTCGCGGCATATTCCACTGTTCTACATCGTCCTCATCGCCAACACGGCCGTGGTCGCGGCGACCCATCTCAACATCGCCCCGCCCTTCCTGACCATCGTCGTTCCCGTTCTCCTCAGCGGTGCCGTGATGACCAGGGTCTTTGCCTGGTTGTCGATGCGAAAGGCGGAGGTGACGCCCGACCAGGCGCTGCAGGCGCTGCGCAGGACCAATCTCCTGACGGTTCCGCTGGCCGGCCTCTTCACCGCCTGGGCCTTGGTGCTGCACGGCTATGGCGACGCCTACCACCAGGGCCAGGTCACCTTCTTCGTGGCGATCACCGTCATCGCCTGCATTTTCTCGCTGATGCACCTGAGGTCGGCCGCGCTGTCCGTTGCCCTCGTCGTCAACGTGCCGCTTCTCGTCTTCATGGTGCTGACCGGCGAGCCGACCTTCATCGCCACGGCGATCAACATCGCCATCGTCTCCGTCGCCATGCTGTCCGTGCTGCAGAGCAACTACAACGACTTTGCCCAGCTCACCGTGTCGCGCCAGGCGCTGTTGCTGCAGCAGCGCGAGCTGGAAAAGCGGACCGCGGCGGTGCAGCGGCTCTCCAATCGCAATCTCAGCCTTGCCCGGCTCGACAGTCTGACCGACCTTGGCAACCGGCGCAGCTTCTTCGAGCGCTTCGACCAGATCGTCGAGACCTGCGGCGGCGAGCGCTTCGCCATCGGCATCCTCGACCTCGACAGCTTCAAGCCGATCAATGACCTGCACGGCCATGCGGTCGGCGACCACGTGCTGGTCGAGGTCGGCACGCGGCTGAGGGAATTCAGTCGCGACGGCGTCGAAATCTTCCGTCTCGGCGGCGACGAATTCGGCTTCATCATGCGCAATACGCGCAAGGTGGAAGCCATTGTCGCGTTCGGCGACCGGATCTGCGAGGCCGTCGCCCGGCCGATCTCCCTGCCCACCGGCTACACCAGCATCTCCGCCTCGGTCGGCTGCGCCATCTATCCGCTGGCCGCGACCGACCCGCAACTGCTCTACGAGCGCGCCGACTACGCCCTTTACGAGGCCAAGCGGCACAAGGGTTCGGGCGTCGTCGTCTTTTCCGGCGCCCAGGAACAGGCCCTGACCCGCAAGCACGCCATCGAGCGGGCCCTGGTGTCGTGCGACCTGGAAGACGAGATGTACACGGTCTTCCAGCCGATCGTGGAATTGCGCAGTCGCCGCATCGTCGGCTTCGAGGCGCTCGGCCGCTGGGCCAATCCGCAGCTCGGCGAGATCAGCCCGATGAGCTTCATCCCGCTGGCCGAACGCACCGGCCAGATCACCGCCATTTCCCGGATCCTTTTGCGCAAATCACTGAAGGCCCTGAAGGACTGGCCCGACGACGTCTACGTCTCGGTCAACCTGTCGGCCCACGACATCGCCAATTCCGAAAGCATTATCCGCCTTCTCGGCGTCGTCAACGAAAGCGGCGCGAACCCGGAACGGATCGATTTCGAGATCACCGAGACGGCGATCGTGCAGGACTTCGAGCAGGCCAAGACCGCCCTCAACATGTTGCGCAATCTCGGCGCCAATGTTGCGCTGGACGATTTCGGCACCGGCTATTCCAGCCTCAGCTACATCCACCGCCTGCCGTTCAACAAGATCAAGGTCGACCGCAGCTTCGTGGCCGAGATCGAGAGTTCCGGCAGCAGCTTCAAGATCGTCAAGTCGCTGCTGATGCTGTGCAACGACATGGGCCTGAAGGCCATCGCCGAAGGCGTGGAAACGGCCGACCAGCTCCGGGTGCTGCGCCAGCTCGGCTGCAACAAGGTCCAGGGCTACTATTTCTCAAGGCCGATGCCGGCCGAGGACGTGCTGCCGTTCCTCGACCGCTTCGACGCCCACGAGGCGATCGAGGCCGCCAATCCGGAACTGAAGCGGCAGTCCGCGTAAGAAGGCGCGCGGCCCGAACCCTCACGCCGCCCGTTCGGCCTCCCCGTCGACGATGCGCACCACGTCGGCCATGATGTCGGTGAGCTGGAAGTCCTTCGGCGTATAGACGTTGGCGACCCCCATCGCCCGCAACGCGGCGGCGTCCTCCGGCGGAATGATGCCGCCGACCACCACCGGCACGTCGTCGAGGCCGTTCTTGCGCATCCGTTCCATGACGTCGCGCACCAGGGCGAGATGCGAGCCGGAGAGGATCGACAGGCCGACGACGTGGACGCTTTCCTCCAGCGCCGCGTTGACGATCTCCGCAGGCGTCAGCCGGATACCCTCATAGACCACCTCCATGCCGCAGTCGCGGGCCCGGACGGCGATCTGCTCCGCGCCGTTGGAATGGCCGTCGAGGCCCGGCTTGCCGACGAGAAATTTCAGCCGCCGGCCGAGCTTGGTCGAGACGTCGTCGACCGCCTTGCGCACGTCCTTGAGATTGGTTCCGTCGCTGCGCGCGCCCTGGCCGACGCCGGTCGGCGCCCGGTATTCGCCGAACACCTCGCGCAGGGTCTCGCCCCATTCGCCGGTCGTGACCCCGACCTTGGCGCAGGCGATGGACGCCTCCATGACGTTGCGGCCTTCCCGCGCGGCAGACGCAAGCTCTGCAAGCGCCGCGACCACCTCATCGGTGTCGCGCTCCCGGCGCCAGGATTCCAGCCGCGCCACGGCATCGCGCTCGACCGCTTCGGCAACGGTCAGCACGGATCCCTCGCCCGTGGTCAGCGGCGACGGTTCGGTCTCCGTCCATTTGTTGACGCCGACGACGATGGAGTCCCCGGCCTCGATGGCGGCGAGCCGCGCGGTGTTCGATTCCACGAGCTGGCGCTTCATGTAGCTGGTCTCGATGGCCGCGACCGCGCCGCCCATCTGGTCGATGCGCTCCAGCTCGGCCCGGGCCTCCTCCTTCAGCGCCTCGACCTTGGCCTCGATCTCGCGGCTGCCGTCGAAGATATCGGCATATTCCAGGAGGTCGGTCTCATAGGCCATGATCTGCTGCATGCGCAGCGACCATTGCTGGTCCCAGGGCCGCGGCAGGCCGAGCGCCTCGTTCCAGGCCGGAAGCTGCACGGCCCGCGCCCGCGCCTTCTTCGACAGCACCACGGCGAGCATTTCCACCAGGATGCGGTAGACGTTGTTTTCCGGCTGCTGCTCGGTGAGGCCGAGCGAGTTGACCTGGACGCCGTAGCGGAAGCGCCGGTATTTCTCGTCCGTAATCCCGTAGCGCTCGCGGCAGATCTCGTCCCACAGATCGACGAACGCCCGCATCTTGCACATCTCGGTGATGAACCGCATGCCGGCATTGACGAAGAACGAGATGCGCCCGACCGCCTTCGGAAAGTCCTCTTCCGGAATGGCGCCGGTCGCCTTCACCGTGTCCAGTACCGCGATCGCCGTCGACAGCGCGAAGGCGAGTTCCTGCACCGGCGTCGCGCCCGCCTCCTGCAGGTGGTACGAGCAGACATTCATCGGGTTCCATTTCGGCATTTCCCGATAGGTCCAGGCGATCACGTCGGTCGTCACCCGCATGGAGGGCTGCGGCGGGAACACATAGGTGCCGCGCGACAGATACTCCTTGACGATGTCGTTCTGGGTGGTGCCGGCAAGGAGGCTCCGGTCGGCGCCCTGCTCGTCGGCGACCGCCGCATAGAGCGCCAGCAGCCACGGCGCCGTCGCATTGATCGTCATGGAGGTGTTCATGCGCTCCAGCGGGATGTCCTGGAACAGGGTGCGCATGTCGCCGAGATGGGCGACCGGCACGCCGACCTTGCCGACCTCGCCCCTGGCCAGCGCATGGTCCGGGTCGTAGCCGGTCTGCGTCGGCAGGTCGAAGGCGATGGACAAGCCCGTCTGGCCCTTGGCCAGGTTGCTCCGGTAGAGCCGGTTGGAATCCTCGGCCGTTGAATGGCCTGCATAGGTCCTGAAAATCCAGGGCCGGTCACGCCCGCCGGTTGCCTCACTCATCGCGTCCACCCGTTTTGTTCTTTGGTGTTTTCAGGTCAAAGGCCCGTCAACCACCGATCATAAAGGGATAGAGCGTGCAGTGCAGCACGTCATTTGACAATTTGTCGGAGAGAACCGGAGCTTCCGCGGCGCGGCGGTCAGGACCTGATGACGCGGCGCAGCAGCAGCGGCAACAGGATCATCGCCAGCGCGCCGGCGCTCGCCGCACCGATCCACAGCGGGATGGAGTCGGCTTGGATCCGGATCGGCAGCCAGTGCCGCACGATCGCCTTGTCGAGCAGGAAGATCGCCGCCGAGGCGCCCGCAAACGACAGCACCGCATTGCCGATCATGCCGAAACCGAGGCTGCCGAGAATGCTGTCAGTGATCCAGCCGATCGCCACGGACGCGACGAACAGGAGGATCATCAGCGTGATGAAGTCGCCGGAGGAAAAGCTGTCGAGCACGGGGCGGCTGCGCCTTCAACGCGGGAGATCGGTCAGAGGACGATCCTTGCAGCAAGACTTTAAGAAAGTGCCAAAGCGGGCGGCCGGCGGCAAAGCCGCCCATTGGAGAATAGTCACATTGAAAAGCCGTGACGCGGCGGGAATCATGGCGGCAACCGGCCTCGCGACCGGCACTCCGGAAGGCTTCCCCGACGGCTGCGACGCGCGGTTGCAAAGAAGAGCGCTTGAAACGCGCCGGCCACGCGATATGCTGCGTTGCACAACCCGGGCCGGCAACAAGAACAACCAGGGGAGACGACCCATGCCCTCCATTGCGGAGACCAATATTCCCGAGGCGGCGACCAGGCGAGAAAAGAAAGACCTTTACGAACTTGGCGAGATTCCGCCGCTCGGACATGTGCCGAAGAACATGTATGGCTGGGTGATCCGGCGCGAACGCCACGGCCCGCCCGAAGAGGCCATGCAGCTTGAGGTCGTGCCGACCTGGGAGATCGACAGCCACGACGTGCTGGTCCTGGTGATGGCGGCCGGTGTCAACTACAACGGCATCTGGGCCGGGCTCGGCGTTCCGGTCTCGCCGTTCGACGGCCACAAGGCGCCCTTCCACATCGCCGGCTCCGATGCCTCGGGCATCGTCTGGGCCGTCGGCGACAAGGTCACCCGCTGGAAGGTCGGCGACGAGGTCGTCATCCACTGCAACCAGGACAATGGCGACGACGAGGAGTGCAATGGCGGCGACCCGATGTTCTCGCCGAGCCAGCGCATCTGGGGCTACGAGACGCCGGACGGATCCTTCTCCCAGTTCACCCGGGTCCAGGCCCAGCAGCTCATGCCGCGCCCGCAGCACCTGACCTGGGAAGAGTCCGCCTGCTACACGCTGACGCTCGCCACCGCCTACCGGATGCTGTTCGGCCACCACCCGCACGAGCTCAAGCCCGGCCAGAACGTCCTCGTCTGGGGCGCCTCGGGCGGCCTCGGCTCCTACGCCATCCAGCTCATCAACACCGCCGGCGGCAACGCCGTCGGCGTCATCTCCGACGAGGACAAGCGCGACTTCGTCATGCAGCTCGGCGCCAAGGGCGTGATCAACCGCAAGGATTTTTCCTGCTGGGGCCAGTTGCCGACGGTCAATTCGCCGGAATACGCCGAATGGTTCAAGGAAGTGCGCAAGTTCGGCAAGGCGATCTGGGACATCACCGGCAAGGGCAACAACGTCGACATCGTCTTCGAGCACCCCGGCGAGGCCACCTTCCCGGTCTCCACCTTCGTGTGCAAGAAGGGCGGCATGGTGGTGATCTGCGCCGGCACCTCCGGTTTCAACTGCACCTTCGACGTGCGTTACATGTGGATGCACCAGAAGCGCCTGCAGGGCTCCCACTTCGCCCATCTGAAGCAGGCCGCCGCGGCCAACAAGCTGATGATCGAGCGCCGGCTCGATCCCTACATGTCCGAGGTCTTCCCCTGGGAACAGATCCCCAAGGCCCACACCAAGATGTGGAAGAACGAGCACGCGCCTGGCAACATGGCCGTGTTGGTCAATGCGCCGAAGACGGGCCTGCGCACCTACGAGGACGTGCTGGAAGCCTGCGAATAGCGGCAACAGGAAGATAATACCGGGCGTTGCGGCAGGCGCGGCGCCCGGC
>NZ_NPEV01000027.1:0-55000 GCF_003258835.1 Rhodobium orientis
CGGCCTCCTCCGCCTATCCATGCCAAAAGTGTCAACCATCTCCCCGAACGCTGTAAGCCATCTCCCCGGGACATACATCGAGCCCGGGGTGACGGCAGAGTGTGCCGGACAGAAGGAAGCCCAATCGAAGCCGCAAGGCTTCGCAAGGCCAACCGGCCGCCGGCGCCCATGCGCCGCCCCCGCGGAGGCCAGCGAGCGTCAGCGAGCGCTCAGCCGTGAGCGAAAACCTAAGGCGTGATCACCACCTTGCCCTTGACCCGGCGTTCGCGGATTTCGCTCAAGGCCTCCGGCACCTCGTCGAGCAGGTAGGTGGCGTGGATGTGCGGCTTGAGTGCGCCGTCCGCGACCATGCCGAGGAGCCGGGAAATGCTCTCCCGGTGCCGGTCCGGGTCGCGGGCCACCGCCTCGCCCCAGAACACGCCGCGAACGTCGATGCCCTTGAGGAGGACGAGGTTCAGCGGGATCTTCGGGATCTCGCCGGAGGCAAAGCCGATGACGAGGAACCGGCCGCCGAAGGTGAGTGCCCTCAGCGCCTGCTCCGCGTGGTCGCCGCCGACCGGGTCGTAGACGACATCGACGCCGGCCCCGTCGGTGAGATCCTTCAGCCGCTGCTTCAGGTCGCCATCGGCGTAGTTGACGAGGTCGTCGGCGCCGAGCGAGCGGCAGAAGTCGAGCTTGTCCTCCGACGACGCACAGGCGATGACGCGCGCGCCGAGGATCTTGCCCAGTTCGATCGCCGCCTGGCCGACGCCGCCGGAGGCGCCGAGCACCACCAGCGTCTCGTCGGGCTGCAGGCTGGCGCGCTCCTCCAACGCATGGAGCGTCGTGCCGTAGATGATGATGAGGCCAGAGGCGGTCTCGAAATCGACGCCGTCCGGCAGCACGATGAGCTGGTCCTCCGGCGCCACCACCTTCTCCCGGCAGCAGCCCCAGCCGAGATAGCCGACGACCCGGTCCCCGGGCTTCAGCCGGTCGACGCCCTCGCCGACCGATTCCACCGTGCCCGCCATCTCGCCGCCCGGCGAGAACGGCAGCTCCGGCTTGAACTGGTATTTGCCGCGGATGATCAGCGTGTCGAAGAAATTGAGCGCGGCCGCATGCACCCTGACCACGGCCTCGCCGGGACCGGCGACGGGCTCGTCCACATCGGCCAGCACCAGGTGGTCCTCGCCGCCATGCTCCGTGCACAGAACCGCTTTCATGAACCCCTCCCCCGCCCGATCCGGAACGCACTCCTGGTTGACAGCGCCGCCCCGCCGGCTATGCAACCACGCCGATGGCCGGAAATCCGCCACGGGCGGCGGACCGGCACCCCAATCTGATAGCATGGGCGTCGATTCGCCGGAAGCCGGCAGCGGCCGGACACCTGCGGTCGCAGCACCCTCAGGTCCTACGCGAAAGAGAAGCAACGGAAGCGATGACGTCGAAACCCCCGCGCGGCTATTTCGCCATCGGCGTTGAGGGCCTCTCCAAGCCCGGCAATCTCGGCAATCTGATGCGCACGGCGCACGCCTTCGGCGCCGCCTTTGCCTTCACGGTCGATGCCGACCGGGCGCTCGGGCGGACCGGATCGGACACCTCGCGCTCGGCCCAGCACATGCCCTATTTCGCCTGGCCGAGTGTCGGCGAGATGGACCTGCCGGCCGGCTGCAAGCTCGTCGGCGTAGAACTTCTCGACGATGCGGTGGAGCTGCCGAGCTTCGGCCACCCCTTGCGCGCCGCCTATGTGCTGGGTTCGGAGGCCGGCTCGCTGTCGCCTCAGATGGTGGAACGCTGCGACCACGTGATAAAAATCCCGACCGCCTTCTGCATCAATGTGGCGACCGCCGGCGCCATCGTCATGTACGACCGCGTCCGCACCATGGGACGGTTCGCCGAGCGGCCGGTCGCGGCCGGAGCGCCGAGCGAGGACCTCGCGGCCCATGTCCACGGCAAGCCGCGCTTTCGCTCCGGACGGCGGCCGGAGACGATCTTCCAGGCGAAGAAGCAGCCGCCCGATGCCGGCGAAAGACGGGAATAGCGCGTGTCCCCGGAGAAGGAGACCGGGTCTGCAGGAACGCGCAAGGAAGGCTTCAAACGGTGACGCGCCCGGTCGCGCCGCAGTCACCCGCTGCCGTCGGCGTCGCCAAGCGCATTGCGCAGGCGCCCGAAGGCGAGCCGGATGCGCGATTTCACGGTGCCGAGCGGCAGGCCGGTGCGGTCCGCGATGGCGCCGTGCGAAAGCCCGTCGAAGAACGACAGCCGGATGAGGTCGACCTGTTCTTCCGGCAGGTCGGCAAGCGCGGCCCGCACCCGGCGATCACGCTGGTCGGCGTCGATGAGCGTTTCCGGGTCGGGATCGCCTTCCGGAATCAGCAGCGGATCGTCGGACGGAAGGTCCGCGTCGCTGCCGCGGCGCAGGATGTCGATCCGCCGGTTTCGCGCGACCCGGAACAGCCAGGTGGAGAGCGTCGCCTTCTTGCGGTCGAACTGGGCGGCCTTGCGCCACAGGGTGACCATGACCTCCTGGGTGACCTCTTCGGCAAGCCCGGCCTCGGCCCCGATTCGCATCAGATACGCCTTGATCCTGGGGGCGAAGTGGTCGAACAACTCCGTGAACGCGTCGCGGTCGCCGTCGCGAGCCACCCGTTCAATCAGGTCGGCGAAGTGTTCCTGTCTACTCACAACGGTCATTTTGGTTTTTGTTGCAGGTTGTGCCGGTGCCCCCTTCCGTTCCACCCGCCCCCGGCCGGAACGGCATCTCAATCCGGGGCGATGTCTTCACGTCTGCTGAACGATCCTTTATGACAAACTGTCGCCCGATTTGTTGTCGACAGCCTCTGACGCAACGACCTTAGAGCGGTGAACGTCCATTTGGAACAGCCTCCTAAAGGGGAATTGACACGTGAAACGCTCAAGGCTGACGTGACGCTGCAGCGCCGGGGATAAAATTATCGTTAAGGGAACATTAAATTTCCCGTCCGCGGCAGCCGGCCGCCTCCCGCCCGAGAACCGGCCGGCCGGCCCGAAAAACGCCTAAAATGCGCGCCACTGACGCAATGAATTGGTAACGCTTTCTTGAGGAAACCGTGGAAACGTGACGGTGACCCAATCGAACGAGCAGGAACAAAGCGGAACGATATGATGAAATTACGCTTAGCGGCCCTGGTCGCAATTGTGACCGTAGCTCTGTCGAGCGGCGCTCAGGCGCAGTCCTCCCGTGTCTTGTCCAAGCACAATGACTGGGAGGTCCGCACCTATTCCGATTCTTCCGGCAAGGTCTGCTACGCACTGTCCGTGCCGAAGCAGAAGCTGCCCGGTCCGCCGGTCGACCACGGCGACGTCTATTTCTTCGTCAGCACCCGTCCCGGTCAGAACGTCAGCAACGAGCCGTCGATGTTCGTCGGCTATCCGTTCAAGACCGATTCCGACCTCAGCGTCGACGTAGACGGCACCAGCTTTTCCATGTTCACCAAGGGTGACGGGGCCTGGGTGGCCAACGCCGCCGAAGAACAGCGGCTGGTCGGCGCCATGAAGGCGGGCTCGCGGATGACGGTGAAGGGCGTTTCCCAGCGCGGCACGAATACCAGCTACAGCTATTCGCTGTCCGGCATCACCGCGGCGCTCGACGCCGCGACGAAGGCCTGCAACTAGCCGAAATGCCGACCGCCCGCTGGGCGGAGCCCTTCAAGGTCGCCGCCTCTGGCACCATATGGCGGCTTTGGGCTATGATCGGCCGAAGACATTGAGACGGGCGACGGGCCGATGGCCGCGTCGCTCGTTTTCGTGTTGCCGCAAGCCCCTCTTTCGCAGACAGACGCCAGCCGGACAGACCGCAAACGATGACCGAGACCGCATCCGCATCCCTTCCCGAAACGCCGCCGGCCGCAACGGCCGAGCGCCTGAGCCTCGTCGGCCTCGACCGCGAGGAACTGGGCGAGGCGCTCCGCCAGGTCGGCGTGCCGGAGCGTCAGGTGCGCATGCGCGTCGCCCAGCTCTGGCACTGGATCTACCTGCGCGGCGTCGACGATTTCGCCGCCATGACCAACATCGCCAAGGATTTGCGGACCCGGCTCGACGCCGCCTGCAGCATCGCCTATCCGGAAATCGTCAGCGAACAGGTCTCCGTCGACGGCACCCGCAAATGGCTGCTGCGCTTTCCCCCGGCCGGCGCGGGGCGCCCGGTCGAGGTCGAGACCGTCTATATCCCCGAGGAAGGCCGCGGCACGCTCTGCGTTTCCAGCCAGGTCGGCTGCACGCTGAATTGCGCCTTCTGCCACACCGGCACCCAGAAGCTGGTGCGCAATCTTTCCGCCGGCGAGATCGTCGCCCAGATCCGCCTTGCCCGCCATCGCATCGGCGACTTTCCGGACGCGGCAACGCCGACCGGGGCCATCGTTCCGGGCGAAGGCCGTCTTGTGACCAACATCGTCATGATGGGCATGGGCGAGCCGCTCTACAATTTCGACAACGTGAAGAAAGCCCTCTTCATCGCCTCCGACAATGAAGGCCTCGGCCTGTCGCGCCGGCGCATCACCCTGTCGACCGCCGGCGTCGTGCCGATGATCGAGCGCACCGGCGCGGAAATCGGCGCCATGCTGGCGATCTCGCTGCATGCCGTACGCGACGAGCTGCGCGACGTGCTGGTGCCGATCAACAGGAAATACCCGATCGCCGAGCTGATGGAGGCCTGCCGGACCTTTCCGGGCCTTTCCAACGCCCGCCGCATCACCTTCGAATACGTCATGCTGAAGGGCGTCAACGACAGCCCCGAAGAGGCCCGCGAGCTGGTCCGGCTGCTGAAGGGCATTCCCGCCAAGATCAACCTGATCCCGTTCAATCCCTGGCCGGGCTCGGCCTATGAGTGCTCCGACTGGGAGACGATCGAGACCTTTGCGGCCATCGTCAACCGGGCCGGCTACGCCTCGCCGATCCGCACCCCGCGCGGCCGCGACATCCTCGCCGCCTGCGGCCAGCTCAAATCGACCTCGGAGCGCCTTCGCGCCCGCGAGCGCATGGCCATGGAGGCGATGATCGCGGGAACCGGGGCATGAGGCGCATCTTCGCCATCGTCCTGAGATCCCTCTGGGTCATCGTCGTCTACCTGATTGCCGCCTATGTGGCCGGCGCCGTCGTCACCCTGTCGGCCGGCACCGAATGGGCGGCCTTGCGCGACCCCTATCTCGACCCGACGACGGCGATGATCGAGACCGCCCTTCTCGTCGGCCTTGCCGGCTCCTACCTCGGCGCCGCCTTTCTGATCCCGGCGACGGTCGCCATCATCGCCAGCGAAATCTTCAGCGTCCGCGGCGCCCTCTCCCACCTTCTCGGCGGGCTTGCCGTTGCCGCGGTCTCCAGCGTGACGACCAACATCGTGCCGCACACCCATGTCTCGGCCTTCCGGGCCTGGGAGCTGCTGCTTGCCGCGGGCGTCCTGGCCGGCGCCGTCTACTGGCTGCTCGCCGGCCGCAATGCCGGCAAATGGCAGAAGGTTGGAAATAGGCCGCAAGCGGCGCAGCAAAACCACGCCGGCGAAGGCGTTTGATTCGCCTTTACCAAGCCACCGGCGAATAAACGAAGCGGCCGGAAATCCGCCAGCCCTGCCATTCCCAGCTTCCCGACATCTCCATTTCAGGACTGCCCGCGTAAGGCGCCATCGGGACCGAAAACGGCGGCGTGCCGAAGCCGGGCAGCGTGCCACCCTGTCCCCAGCCATTGCCGCCATAGCCGCCAAATCCGGGAGAACCGTTGAGCCCGCGCGGCATCATCTCGGCCGTTCCAAAGGGTGGCGCCGGCACTTGATAGATCGGTCCGGGTTCGCCGTTGACGGTGCGCTGGCAGGTCATGACGGGGGTCGCCGGCATCTGCAGGCAATGGGTCTGGCGGATGCCGGCCGCATCGCCGCTCATGGTGCCGGTCATGCGCATGCGCGCCGGCGACCAGATATGCTGCAGGCTCATCTCGTAGCGCACGGTGCCTTCCGTCGGCATGAAGGAGGGCCGGGACCAGCCCTGCGCCAATGCCGGCAGGCTGAAGAAAACGACGTGGCCAAAGACCGCCAGGGCGAGGACGGCCATGGCAATTTCCCGTTTCATCACCGCCCCCTTTCCGTGCGTCCCTATGCGCGGACTCCAGCTATCGTTCGGGCCATTGGACTGCATCGGCGCCTGAAGGCATCCGCTCCGCTACTGCGCGGCCTCTGCCCGCTCGACCAGGTCCTCCGCCTGCGGCAGAATCCCTTTCACCAGCACCTCCACGCCCTCAGGGTTGGGGTGGATGCCGTCGGCAAGCTTAAGTTCCGGCTCGTCGGCGACGCCGTCAAGGAAAAACGGGTAGAGCAGCGTGCCATAGTCTTCGGCCAGCCGGCCAAAGATCGGATCGAACCGGGCCGCATAGTCCTTGCCGGAACTGCCCGGCGCGACCATGCCGGCGATCAGCACGGCCATGCCCCGCTCCTTCGCCTTGTCGAGGATGCCGCGAAGGGCCCGCTCGGTCTTTTGCGGATCGATCCGGCGCATGGCGTCGTTGATGCCGAGTTCCAGGATCAGCCCGCTGGCATCCTCCGGAACGTAGCGCTCGAAGCGGGAGAGCCCGCCCGAGGCGGTGTCGCCGGTCACCCCGGCATTGACAACCGAAACGTCCTTGCCGCCGGCACGAAGGGCGGCCTCGAGCCGGGCCGGAAAATCCCTACCGGCAGCAAGGCCGTAGCCCGCGACGAGGCTGTCGCCGAGGACGACGATCTTGACGGGCCCATCCGCCAGGGCGTTGAGGGGGGCAAGCAGCACGCCGATGACGACGAGCACAAAAAGTCTGGGAAAGCGCATGCGGAGGTCCTTTTTGTTTCGTTGAGACCACTCGGCCCGGCGCTCCACGGGAATCAGAACCGCCGGCCGGCGCCGACACCCGTAGCACATGGGATACCCCGCCCCGGCGCGGCCAGTCGCCCCAAGCGCCCGCCGCAATGCCCCCGATCGCCCCGCGCCCGGCGTCAGCCCTTGGCCCGGGCGATCAGCTCTTCGACCTTCGGCAGGATGCCCTTCACCATCAACCGAACCCCGTCGACATTCGGGTGCATGCCGTCGTCCTGGTTCAGTTTTGGCTGCGCGGCGACGCCCTCAAGGAAGAACGGGTAGAAGACGGCGCCGTATTTCTCCGCCAGCTCCGGATAGATCGGATCGAACGCCGCCTGGTAGTCCGGCCCCATATTCGGCGGCGCCAGCATGCCGGCAAGCAGCACCGGCAGCCCGCGGGCCTTGGCCTTCTTGAGGATGTCCTCCAGCGCCGCGCGGGTCTTGTCCGGATCGATGCCGCGCAATGCGTCATTTGCCCCGAGTGCGACGATCAGCGCATCGGCATCCTTGGGCACCGACCAGTCGAAGCGGGCAAGCCCGCCGCTGGAGGTATCGCCGGAGACCCCTGCATTGACCACCTCCACGTCGTGGTTGCGCCCGCGCAGCGTCCCCTCCAGAAGCGTCGGAAAGCCCTTTCCGGGCGGCAGGCCGTAACCCGCGGTGAGGCTGTCGCCGAGTGCGACGATCTTCACGCGCTCCTCGGCCAGGGCGTTGAAGGTGGCAAACAGGATGCCGAGGATCGATAGAAAGACAATCGGTTCGGAGCGCATCGGATTTCCTTGATCGAATTGAAGCCTTACGGCCGCCGCCCCATATGGCAGGGCATCCGCCCTGAACCGCGCCCGCTCTCATCTACCTGAATATAGGACACCGCCCCTTGGATCGGCCAGTCACCGAAGAAGTAACCGATAGCGTGATCGAACTCGACAAGGTGCACCTGACGCTGGGCTCCGGCGCCAGCCGGGTCCATATCCTAAAAGGCGTCGACCTTGCCATCAGGGACGGCCAGTCGGTCGGTATCGTCGGTCCCTCCGGCTCCGGCAAGTCGACGCTGCTGATGGCGATGGCAGGCCTTGAGCGCGCCGACAGCGGCCGGATCGTCGTCGCGGGAGCGGATCTGACGAAGCTCGATGAGAGCGCGCTCGCCCGGTTCCGCGGCCGCAATATCGGCATCGTCTTCCAGTCCTTCCACCTGATCCCGACCATGACGGCGCTGGAAAACGTCGCCGTGCCGCTGGAGCTGCAGGGGGCGCCGGATGCCTTTGAACGCGCCCGCGCCGAGCTGGAGAGTGTCGGCCTCGGTCCGCGCGTTTCCCACTATCCGGCCGAGCTTTCGGGCGGCGAGCAGCAGCGCGTGGCGATCGCCCGGGCCTTAGCGCCGATGCCGGCCATCGTCATTGCCGACGAGCCGACCGGCAATCTCGACGAGGCGACCGGGCGCGAGATCGCCAGCCTGATGTTTTCCGCCGCCGAGGCGCGCAACACCACGCTGGTGCTGGTTAGCCACGACCCGGAACTGGCCGAGCGCTGCGACCGCGTCGTGGAAATGCATTCCGGCACCGTCGTGACGCGCGATGCCGCCGAAGCGGCGCAATAGGCCGGATCTGACATGAGCCGCACCGACACGCCGGTCATAAGCACGCCTTCCTATGCCATCGCCTCGCGCTTTGCCTTTCGCGAGCTGCGCGGCGGCCTGAAGGGCTTTTACGTCTTCCTCGCCTGCATCCTCCTTGGCGTTGCCACCATCGCCGGCGTCGGCTCGCTCTCGCGCGCCATGACGGAAGGCATCGCCGCGGAGGGCCAGACCATCCTCGGCGGCGACCTTGCCTTTTCCATCGTCCACCGGGAAGCGACGCCCGAGGAACGCACGTTCCTGGAAAGCCTCGGCAATATCTCCGAGGTCGCGACGCTGCGCGCCATGGCCCGCGTGCCGCAAGAGGATAGCGATGCCAACCGACAGGCCCTCGTCGAGGTCAAGGCCATCGACGGCCCCTACCCGCTCTACGGCACCCTCGACCTCGAAGACGGCGGCAACGTCCACGACCGCCTCGGCGCGGCCGGAAGCAATGCGGACGGCACGATCTGGGGTGCGGCGGTCGACCCGACCCTGCTCGCCCGGCTCGGGCTTCAAAAAGGCGACACCCTCTCCCTCGGCCGCACCACGCTGAAGGTCACCGGCGTCATCGCCGGCGAGCCGGACTTTTTGGGCTCCGGCGCCGCCTTCGGGCCGCGCCTGATGATCGGGCGCGAGGCGCTCGATGCCTCGACCCTCATCCAGCCCGGCAGCCTGGTGCGCTGGCGCTACCGGGTGAGGCTGGCGGAGAACCGCGTCGCCAGCGAGGCGGAAATCGCCGCCGCCACCGAGCGCGCCAAGGAGCGCTTTCCGGACGCCGGCTGGCGCATCCGTTCCCGCGCCAACGCCGCGCCGGGCCTTTCCGTCAACATCAAGCGCCTCGCCCAGTTCCTGACGCTGGTCGGCCTCACCGCCCTCGTCGTCGGCGGCGTCGGCATCGCCAATGCGGTGCGCTCCCACCTCGACGGAAGGCGCGAGGTCATCGCCACCTTCAAATGCCTCGGCGCGGACGGCGATTTCGTCTTCAAGGTCTATCTGGTGCAGATCCTGGCGATCGCGCTCATCGGCATCGCAGTCGGCCTCGTAATCGGCGCCATCCTGCCGAATGTGGCCGGCGCGCTGCTCGCCGACATATTGCCCTTCAAGACCGCCTTCGGCGTCTATCCGCGCGAACTGCTGCTGGCGCTCGTCTACGGCGTGCTGACGACGCTGACCTTTGCCGTCTGGCCGCTCGGACGCGCCCACGACGTCCCGCCGACCGCCCTTTTCCGCGACCACGTTGCCGCCAGCCGCACGCTGCCGCGCTGGCGCTATGTCGTCGCAACGGGCGCTGCCGTCGTCGCCCTGACGCTGATCGCCGTCACCCTTGCCGAGGACCGGCGCATCGCCCTCATCTATGTCGCGGCGACCCTCGTCGCCTTCGCGATCCTGAGGCTCGTCGCCGTCGGCGTCATGGCGCTCGCCCGCGCCGTACCGCGGCCGCGTCGCACCGAGCTCCGGCTCGCCGTCGCCAACATCCATCGCCCCGGCGCGCTGACGCCGACCGTGGTGCTGTCCCTCGGCCTCGGCCTTGCCCTCATCGTCACGCTCGCCCTGATCGACGGCAATCTGCGCCGCGAGCTCACCTCCGACCTGCCGGAGCAGGCGCCGAGCTTCTTCTTCATCGACATCCAGACCGCCGAGGTCCCCGCCTTCGAAGAGCTGCTTGCCCGCGTTGCGCCGGACGGAAAGCAGGAGCGCGTGCCGATGCTGCGCGGCCGCATCACGAAGCTGAACGGCACCCCGGCGAGCGAATACGAGGCAGAACCCGGCGCGCGCTGGGTGCTGCGCGGCGACCGCGGCATCACCTACGACGCCGATCCGCCCCGGAACACCGAAATCCTGTCGGGCACCTGGTGGCCGAAGGATTATCAGGGCGAGCCGCTGGTCTCCTTTGCCGCCGAGCTTGCCGGCGAACTGGGCCTCAAGGTCGGCGACACCATCACCGTCAACGTCCTCGGTCGCGAGATCACAGCGCGGATCGCCAATCTGCGCACGGTCGAGTGGCGCTCGCTGTCGATCAACTTCGTCATGGTGTTCTCGCCCAACACCTTCGCCGGCGCGCCGCACCCGCATCTCGCCACCCTGACCTTCCCGGACGGCGGCACGCGCGAGAAGGAAATGGCGGTGCTGCGCGCCGTCAGCGATGCCTTCCCGACGGTGACGGCGGTGCGCGTCAAGGACGCGCTGACCATGGTCAACGACCTCGTCGGCAAGCTGGCGCTGGCTATCCGTTCGGCCGCCAGCATCACGCTGATCGCCAGCGTCCTAGTGCTCGCCGGCGCACTCGCCAGCGGCCACCGCCACCGCATCTACGACGCCGTCATCCTGAAGACCCTTGGTGCCACGCGAATGCGCCTGATCGCCGCCTTCGGCCTGGAATATCTGCTGATCGGCCTTGCCACCGCCATCTTCGGCGTCGTTGCCGGCGCGCTCGCCGCCTGGGCGGTGCTGACCGGGGTCATGAACATGGGCTTCACCTTCCTGCCGGAGGTCGCCGCGACCTCGGCCTTGGGCGCCCTCATCGTCACCCTCGCCTTCGGCCTGTTCGGCACCTGGCGGGTGCTCGGCGAAAAACCGGCACCGGTGCTGCGCAATCTTTGATCGCGGCCGGCGCCGCTGGCACGTCTCTAACTATCTGGTCTCGCGAAAGAAAAAAGGTTACGGCCAGGACCGCTTTCAGCTTTGGATCACCACAGTGAAAAGCTTTCGCAAATGTAATGCGCGAAAGCCTTGTCCCCGGCTCCCATCGAAACCATATTGGGAGAGAAGTCTCGGGAACCCCACGTTTTCCGGGCAAAGTTTTCTGAGCCATTCTGGAGAGGAATCGAATGACTCCCAATCAAAATCCCTATGCCCGTTTCGGCACGGCGACTCGTGCGGACGCGGCCATCGACGCCGGCCTGCGGTCCTACATGCTGCAGGTCTACAACTACATGGCCATCGGCCTTGTGATCACCGGCATTGCGGCGCTCGCCATCTTCAACCTCGCCGTCACCGGCGACGCCGGCAGCGCCGCCGTGATCAACGGCTCGCCGGTCATGGTCAAGCAGGGCGTCTTCCTGACGCAGCTCGGCCTTGCCCTCTATGCCAGCCCGCTGAAGTGGGTGGTGATCCTGGCGCCGCTCGCCATGGTCTTCTTCCTCAGCTTCCGCGTTCACAAGATGAGCGTCAGCGCGGCGCAGACGACGTTCTGGATCTATGCCGCCCTCGTCGGCATCTCGCTGTCGTCGATCTTCCTGGTCTACACCAATGGCTCGATCGCCCGCGTCTTCTTCATCACCGCGGCGTCCTTCGGTGCGCTCAGCCTTTACGGCTACACCACCAAGAAGGACCTTTCCGGCTGGGGCTCGTTCCTGTTCATGGGCCTGATCGGCATCATCATCGCCTCGCTGGTCAACTATTTCCTCGCGTCACCGGCGATGCAGTTCGCGATCTCCGTCATCGGCGTCCTCGTCTTTGCCGGCCTGACCGCCTACGACACCCAGCAGATCAAGGAGATGTACTACGAGGGCGACGACAGCGCCGTCGCCGGCCGCAAGGCCGTGATGGGCGCGCTCAGGCTCTACCTCGACTTCATCAACATGTTCATCATGCTCCTCAGCCTGTTCGGCAACCGCGAATAGCGGCATCACGGACCACGATGGATACGATCAAGGGCGCGGATTTCCGCGCCCTTTTTCGTTGCGCCCGAGAGCTGCGCCGGGAGCGATTTTCCGCCGGCAAAAAACTTGCTAAGGAAGGCGGCCTTCCCCTGGAGCCGCCATGCAGATCCGCCCGGCCACCACCGACGACCTTGAAGAAATCACCCGCATCTACGGCGAGGCCGTCGCCACCGGCACCGCGTCCTTCGAGCTGACGCCGCCGGACGTCGTGGAAATGGCGATGCGCTGGAGCCGGCTGACCGATGCCGGCTATCCCTACCTGGTTGCGGACATCGACAGCACCATCGCCGGCTACGCCTATGCGGGCGCCTATCGGGCACGACCCGCCTATTACGGCACGGTGGAGAACGCGATCTATGTGGACGCCGCCTTCCGCCGACGCGGCGTTGCCCGCGCCCTGATGGAGGCCGTCATCGCGGCCGCCACGGAGCGGGACTTCCGGCAGATGATCGCCGTCATCGGCGACAGCGGCAACAAAGCCTCCATCCGCCTGCACGAGACCTGCGGCTTCCGCCACATCGGCACCTTCAGAAGCGTCGGCTACAAGCACGGCCGCTGGCTCGACACGGTCCTGATGCAGCGGGAGCTCGGCGAGGGCGACGGGACGCCGCCGGGGAACTGACGGGAGCGTGCCTACGCACGCGCCATGGTCCGCCTCGTCATGCTTTGGCAGCGGGTTTCGGGCACTCCCCCGCCCTTGCCCTCTGAAGTAACCCGGGTCCAAGAGCGCTTCTTGTAGCGACTTTTAACGTCCATTCCAGTACGATACGCCGGTAATAGCCAGCAAAAGCCGCTACTGGATTGCTTCGCTTCGCTCGCAATGACGTTGAGATTCCTGTGGAATGTCAGCGTCATTGCGAGGAGGCCGCAAGGCCGACGCGGCAATCCATAGGGCGCGTGCTATGCACTCAACCGCGAGCGCCACCCCTACTCCACCAAACTGAGCCGCGCCTTCTTCTCGAACACTCTCAGCACATTGGCGAGGTCGTGGCCGCGCTTGAGAATCGCGCCGCCGGCGGCAACGACGCTGTAGGCGCCCTGGCGCCGGGCCAGCTTCGGGTTCTTCTCGATACGGTAGAGCGGCATTTCGCTGGTCCGCCGGAAGATCGAAAAAACCGCCCTGTCGCGCAAATGGTCGATGGCGTAGTCGCGCCATTCCCCCTCCGCGACCCGGCGGCCGTAGAGCCTGAGGATCAGATCCAGTTCCTTGCGGTTGAAGGATATCTGTATCGGCTGCTGCTGTGCGCTCCGGGCGGCGGCGGGAAGAAGTCTGCTGCCGCCGTATCGCTCGCTTGGCTCGACGTCGCTCATTGCGCCTCCCTGCGGTCTTGCTCGACGCATGATCGCGGGCTTGGCGAAACGTTTCAAGAGAGGATTGTTCGCCGGTTAGCAAAACAGTTATAAAAAATCACAGTTTCGCCAGAATCCAGCCCTTGCGAAACCACTTTGGACCCCCACATTGAGATTGTTGCCTCAGACGGCCCGGTTCGGCGAGGACTTCGGAAATTTCAGCCCCCCAGCCCCCCGGGGTCGTGCGTTGAACCGGGCCACTCTTCGACGGCAACACCAATCCCCGAACAAGACCTTCAAGCAGGCCGGCCCGTCGCCGGCCCTTTTTTATGGCCGCCGGCACCGCGCCGCGGATCCGCCGCCCGCGCTTGATTTTCCGTTCCCCACAACCGATATCTCAGCCCGTCGCCGCGCCCGCGCAGGAAAGCTCTAGGCTGCGCCGGAGCGCGCCCGTTTTTCGATTTTTTCAGACAGCCAAACCGGAATGACCATGAACGAGACCAAAGACACAGAGACCGCTGGCACCGCCGAGACGCTGAGCTTTGAGGCCGAAGTCTCGCGCCTGCTCCATCTGATGGTGCACTCGGTCTATTCCAACAAGGACATCTTCCTGCGCGAGCTGATCTCCAATGCGGCCGATGCCTGCGAGCGCCTGCGGCACCTGTCCGTGACCGACGCCAGCCTCGTCGCCGATGATCCGGCCTTCCGCATCCTGCTCGCCGCCGACAAGGAGGCCGGCACGCTGACCGTTGCCGACAACGGCATCGGCATGGACCACGGCGAGCTGATCGCCAATCTCGGCACCATCGCCCGCTCCGGCACCCGCGCCTTCCTGGAGGGCCTGGAAAAGACCGAGGACCGCAGCGCCCTCATCGGCCAGTTCGGCGTCGGCTTCTATGCCTCCTTCATGGTCGCCGACAAGGTCGAGGTGGTGAGCCGGCGCGCCGGCGACGACCGCGCCTGGTCGTGGAAATCCGACGGCCTCGGCACCTTCACCGTCGAGGAAGCGCCGCTGGAAGCCGCGCCCGCCAGGGGCACACGCGTCGTCCTCCACCTCAACGAGGAGTCCAGGGACTACGCCAAGGAAGGCACCATCGAGCGCATCGTCCGGGAATACTCCGCCCATGTGCCGATCCCGATCGTGCTGGCGCTGGGCGGAGAGAGCGGCGGTGAGGGCGAGGAGCGCCAGCTCGCCGACGGCTCGGCCCTGTGGCGCAAGCCGAAATCGGAGGTCAAGCCGGAGGAGCTGAAGGATTTTTATGGCCATATCGGCGGCCAGTACGACGACCCGGCGATCACCGTCCACTACCGGGCCGAAGGCCGGCAGGAATATTCCGTCCTCCTCTTCGTGCCCTCGTCGAAGCCGTTCGACCTGTTCGATCCCAACCGCAAGGGCCGGGTGAAGCTCTATGTCCGCCGCGTCTTCATCACCGACGATGCGGAGATCCTGCCGCCCTGGCTGCGCTTCGTGCGCGGCGTTGTCGACAGCGACGACCTGCCGCTCAACCTTTCCCGCGAGATGCTGCAGAACAATCCGGTGCTCGACGCCATCCGCCGCGGCGTCACCAACCGGGTGATTTCCGAACTGGAGAAATGCGCGGAAAAGGACGCCGAGACCTACGCAAAGGTCTGGGATGCCTTCGGCCCGGTCATCAAGGAAGGCATCTACGAGGACCCGGAAAAGCGCGACGCCCTCTTCAAGCTCGCCCGCTTCCGCACCACGAAATCCGGCGACGGCTGGCGCACGCTTGCCGAGATCGTCGCCGATCTGAAGGAAAACCAGACCGCGCTCTACTATGCGCTCGGCGACGACCTTTCGACCCTGAAGAGGAGCCCGCACCTTGAGGGCTACCGCGCCCGCGATGTCGAAGTGCTGCTGCTCGCCGATCCGGTCGATGCGTTCTGGGTGAGGACCGCCCTCGGCTATGACGGAAAGCCGTTCCAATCGGTGACGCAAGGGGTGGCCGACCTCGACAAGATCGCCCTTCCGGAGGACGAAAAGCCGAAAGAGGAGGCCGCCGAAGCCGGCGAGACCGCGTCCCTTGTCACGGCCCTGAAAGCCAGCCTCGGCGAAGCGGTCAGCGACGTGCGCGCCTCGGAACGCCTGTCGCAGAGCCCGGTCTGCCTCGTCGCCCCCGATCTCGGCTACGACCGCCAGCTCGAAAAGCTGCTCGCCCAGCAGGAGGGCGCGATGCTCTCCAAGCCGATCCTGGAGATCAACCCGCGCCACGCCATGATCAAATCGCTGGCGGCCAAGACGGCGTCCGGCGACAAGGCGGCAGCCGGCGAAGCGGCGGAGCTCCTCTTCGGCCTTGCTCGCATCCTCGACGGCGAGGCCCCGGCCGACCCGGTGGAGTTTTCGGCAAAGCTGACGGCGCTGATGACCGACCGGTTCGCGGGATAGGGATCACGCATCCGCCTGCAACATCTCCGCGAGCCGGCGCGGGTCGCGGTCGCCGAGGTCGCGGAGCGCGGCGGCGTCCCGTCCCGGCGGGGCGCCGAACAGGCGCGCATATTCCCGGCTGAACTGGGACGGGCTTTCGTAGCCGACGGTAAAGGCCACATGGGCCGCGTCGCCGCGCTGGGAGACCAGCAGCCGGCGCGCCTCCTGCAGGCGGATCTGCTTCTGGTATTGCAGCGGCGTCATCGCCGTCACCGTCTTGAAATGGCGGTGGAACGAGGCGGTGCTCATGCCGGCGATGTCGGCCAGCGCCTCGATGCGCAACGCCTCCGAATAGCCGTTGCGGATCGCGGCAATCGCCCGGCCGATCTGCGACAACCGGCTGTCGGAAAGCGCGATCTGGCGCAGCATGGCGCCCTTTTCCCCCTTCAGCAGCCGGTAGAGGATTTCCCGTTCGAACAGCGGCGCCAGCACCGGAATGTCGCCGGGCGTATCGAGCAGGGAGACGAGCCGCACCACCGGGTCCAGCACGTCGCCCGGCAGGGTCGCGACCGAAAGGCCGGCAAGCGGCGGCGCCTCGGTATCGCGCCGTTCCGGCAGCGACAGCAGGAGTTCGGCCAGCACCGCCGGATCGAGCCGTAGCGAGAACGACAGGAACGGCCGGTCCCGGCGCGCCTCGGTGATCCGCCCGCAGACGGGCAGGTCGATGGACGCCACCACATAGCGGCCGGCCTCATAGGCGAACACCCTGTCGCCGAGCGTCACTTCCTTCGCCCCTTGCGCAATGACGCACAGGAACGGCTCATAGATGACGCGATTGGGCAGCGTCTCGCTCACCGAGCTGACGAGAGAGACGCCGGGGATCGGTGTCTCCACCCGCCCGTCGCTGGAATGCCGGCCCATCACGGCGGCAAGGTCTTGAAGGGTGGCCATCTGCTGTCTCCTGCGGGGTCCCTGTGAGACTGGCGCCGATCGGGCAAGGAGGCAAGGCTTCGGGGTGCGAAATGACGCCCCTGTGAGAGGATCGGGCAAGAAACGAAGAGCATCTGTCTATCGCCGCCGGGCGATGCGCCCCATTTCAGGGACAGCCCGGCGCGGCGCCACCCGATTCCCCATTTTCCCAAACCGCCCTTCCCCGGTCCGCCGGCCGGCACATCATCTCTCACCAACCAGAGGATATCCCGATGCGATACAAACCCCTTGGCCGCACCGGCCTTCTCGTCTCCGAACTCTGCTTCGGCACCATGACCTTCGGCGGCCGCGGCTTCTGGCAGGCGATCGGCTCGCTCGGCCAGGACGACGCCGATACCCTGATGCGCACCGCGCTCGACGGCGGCATCAACTTCATCGACACCGCCAACGTCTATGCCGAGGGCCTTGCCGAGGAAATCACCGGAACGGCGCTGAAGAACCTCGGCGTTGCCCGCGACGACGTCGTTATTGCCACCAAGGTGCTCGGCCCCATGGGTGAGGGCCCGAACGCCCGCGGCGCCTCGCGCTACCACATCCTCAACCAGGCCGAGGCAAGCCTGAAGCGGCTGCAGATCGACCATATCGACCTTTACCAGATCCACGGCTTCGACCCGCTGACGCCGATGGAAGAAACCATCGACGCCCTCGACAACCTCGTGAAGCGCGGGCTGGTGCGCTATGTCGGCGTCTCCAACTGGGCCGCCTGGCAGATCATGAAGGCGCTCGGCATTGCCGAGAGGAAGAACCTTGAGCCGTTCCGCTCCCTCCAGGCCTACTACACCATCGCCGGCCGTGACCTGGAACGCGAGATCGTGCCGCTGCTGAAGTCCGAAGGCGTCGGGCTGATGGTCTGGAGCCCGCTCGCCGGCGGTCTCCTCTCCGGCAAATACAGCCGCGAGGAGGAAAGCGCACCCGACAGCCGCCGCGCCAGTTTCGACTTCCCGCCCGTCGACAAGGAACGCGGCTTCGACGTCATCGACGCCATGCGCCCGATTGCCGAGAGCCACGGCGTCTCGGTCGCCCAGATCGCGCTTGCCTGGCTCCTGCACCAGAAGGCGGTCACCAGCGTCATCGTCGGCGCCAAGCGGACCGACCAGCTTGAGGATAATCTCGGCGCCGTCAATGTCAGTCTGTCGGAGGAGGAGCTGAAGACCCTCGACGCCGTCAGCGCCCTGCCGGCCGAATATCCCGGCTGGATGATCGAGCGCCAGGGCGAATACCGCGCCGACTTCCTCCCCGAATAGGCAGCAACACAAAACAACGGCGCCGGCCCTTACGAAAAGGCCGGCGCCGTTGGCGTGCTGACGGGTCTGGAAAAGCCCGCGGCGTCTACATCTTCGCCGCGCCGAGGATGGCGCCGGGCCGGCCGGCAAGATCGCGCTGCAGGAGCACGGCGCAGGCCATGCCGGCGCCCTTCTTCAGGATCTCGTCGCGCGGCAGCTCGATGGTCTTGTGGCCGCCGTCCCACATGCCGATGGGCTGGATGGTGCGCACCACATTGGTGTAGGTGATCGTGCGGCCGCTGTTCTCGCCGCGCCCGATCGGCACCTCGCGTGCCGGCTCGTAGGTGACCAGCCACAGCGTTGCCGAGCCGCCGGCAAGCAACTTCGTTCCGTCCGCGCCCTCGCTGCCGACGACGACGGTGAGCTTGTTGCCGTCCGAGCCGAGCGAGACCGGCACCGGCAGGCCGTCATAGCGGTTCATCTGGCGCTTGACGGCGATGGAGATGCCCTGCGCGTCGCTGCCGATGACGTGTTCGCGGCCGTTGACGATGACCTGCGGCGTGTAGACGCCGGTATTGCCGAGAACCCGGGAATAGGCCTTCTGGCGGTCGGTGAATTCCGGCCGCGCCAGCGTGTCCTTCCAGCCGAGATAGTCCCAGTAATCGACGGGGAGCGACAGCACGATGAGGTCCTTGTCGTGGCTGAGCGTGCCGGCGAGCCGGTCGGCCGGCGGACAGGACGAGCAGCCCTGGCTGGTGAACAGCTCGATCACGGCCTTCGGCCCCGCGGCTGCGGGCAGCGCGTGGCCGATCCCCGCCGCAAGGGCGAGGAACATTGCCGGCGCCGCAACGGCGCGCACCATCGTAAGGCCGCCGGGAAACCGGCGAAGACCCTTTGTCATCGTTCCGTCCATCGATCGGATTGTCTGTCGGCCGCCACGATGCGTCCCGGCACCCTGGCGACTGGCAGACCCTAGAAAGCATCCTCGTCACTTGCCAGTCACGTTGGAGTGAGAAAAGCGCGATCCCGCCGCCCGGTCAATCGGCCGGACCCGATGGGAGCCTCAGTCGGACACCATGTCGCCGAGGGCACCGCGCGGATTGCCGAACGGGCCGCTGGCGCCGCGCGCGATCTCCCGCTCATGGTCGAGCGCCCAGATCACCGAGGGAAAGGCGATCTCCGCCGCCGCCGGCAGGCCGTCCCAGGCGAACAGCGCCACCTCAAGGCTCTCCGGCCCCGGCGCCACGTCGCCATGGAGCACGGCCCGGTAGATGAGCTGCACCTGGGAAATCCGCGGGATGGTGTAGATGGCGAGCAGGGACTCGATCTCGATCCGTGCGTTCGCCTCCTCCAGGGCCTCGCGCCGGGCGCCCTCCTCCGGCGTCTCGTTGAGCTCCAGGAACCCGGCCGGCAGCGTCCAGAACCCCTTTCGCGGGTCGATCGCCCGGCGGCACATCAGCACCTTGTCGCCGGCCCGCACCACCGAGCCGACCACGACCTTGGGATTATCGTAGGAAATGAAGCCGCAGCGGGCGCAGACGTCCCGCTCATGGGTGTCGCCGTCCGGCACGGCGCGCACGAAATCCGTCCTGTCGGGCGCCGGACCCTCGTCCGTCATTACCCGGAGGCTCCCGCCTGGCAGCCCTCCGGCGGCGCCGTCGCGCCCAGCGACTGCTTGATCAGCGGCTCGAACTTTTCCGCCCAGAGCTCCTCGTAGAGCGGGCCGACATGCTTGTAGCGGATGCAGCCGAACGTATCGATCAGGAAGGTTTCGGGCTGCCCGGTGACGCCAAAATCGATCGCCGTGCGGTAATTCTGGTCGACGCCGTTGCGCGCGAACGGATTGCCATGCTCTTGCATGTAGCCGAGGGCGTTAGATTCCGAGTCCCGCACATTGATGCCGGCAAGCTGGAACCGGTCGTCCTTGGCCAGTTCCAGGAGCATCGGATGCTCCTGCCGGCAGGGCACGCACCAGGAGGCCCAGAAATTGATGAGGGTGACCTTGCCGTCAAGGTCGGCGCGGGAGAGCCCCGGCGCCGGCTGGCCATTGTAGGTGAGGCCCTTCAGCGCCGCCAGGTCGAATTCCGGCGCCGGCTTGTCGATCAGGACGGAGGGAATGATCCGGCTGGAGCCGCCATGGCTGAGTTGCAGGTAGAACAGCACGCAGAGCCCGCCGAAAAGGATCAGCGGCAGAAGCACCAGCAGCGACGGCCCCTTGCGGCGCGGAAGATCGCCCGGCGCCTTGCCGGCCTCGGCTTGCCGGCCGGCCGACGTCTCGCTTTCGATATCGCTCATTTCTGGCCCCCATGGGCCTTTTCGGAGCGCCGGCGCACGCCCCGCGCCTCAAGCTCGTGGAGCAGCCGGCGCTGGACGCCATAGTCGGCCCAGATCCAGGCGACGAGCGCGACGACGGTCACCGCGGAGATCGCGTAGGCGGCGATGATATAGCCGGCATGGGGATCGGAAAACATCGGGTCTTGGTCCTTCGAACTGCCCGTTATCCTGCCCGGCAAATGGGGCAGGCCGCGGGCGCAGTCAATCGTCATCCGGGCGTCGGCCGCGGCGCCGTCCTTGTCGTCACCGCCGCTAGTGCGGCCCGCTGCTCGCCTCGATCATGCGCAGCGTGCGGATGCGCCGGCGCAGGATCTCGTTGCGCATGGCCATCAGGTGCAGCGTCACGAACAGGAACGTGAAGGCGACGGCCATCACGAGGAGCGGGATCAGGATCGAGGGGTGGATCGTCGGCCCGTCCATGCGCATGACGCTCGCCGGCTGGTGCAGCGTGTTCCACCATTCCACCGAGAACTTGATGATCGGGATGTTGATGAAGCCGACCAGCACCAGGATCGCCGCCGCCTTGCCGGCGCGGATCGGATCCTCGATCGAGCGCCACAGCGCGATCAGGCCGAGATACATGATGAACAGGATGAGGACGGAGGTGAGCCGCGCATCCCATTCCCACCAGGTGCCCCACATCGGCTTGCCCCAGATCGAGCCGGTGATCAGCGCCAGGAACGTGAACGCCGCGCCGATCGGCGCCGCCGATTTCGCCGAGACGTCCGCCAGCGGGTGCTTCCAGACCAGGAGCCCGACGGAGGAGATCGACATCATCGTGTAGCCGAACATGGCGAGCCAGGCCGCCGGCACGTGGATGTACATGATCCGCACCGTGTTGCCCTGCTGGTAGTCGGCCGGGGCGTAGAAGAACGACATGTAGAGGCCGACGACGAACAGAAGCACCGTCGCGCCGATCATCCACGGCAGGAGCTTCGAAATGAAGCCGAGAAAGCGGGTCGGATTGGCCAGCGCCCAGATGCCGCCCGAAGGGGAAGAAACCGTTTCGCTCATGACGCCCATTATCTAACCCTCCTCACTGCGAACCACAATGCAGGCCGGGGAATATAACGCCTTGACTTATGTCAGTCGGGGGTGGGCTGGGGGTGCGGCACTTTGGAATGGGAATAGGGAGCGAAGCGCGCATCACTAAGCCCACCGGGAAGAAAAAGTCCGCTGTCGGCCCAAAGCTGCCGCCAGAGAAAAAACGCTGCGAAGGGCCGTTCCGAGCCCCATTTAGACCTTCGTGGAGAGGCAACGAACGACTGCTTCAGCTCAGACAGCCCGCCCGCCGTCGAGGTTAGCGTCCGGCGTTCCCCCACCTACTCACTCCTCTAGCGATCCAATGTTCCCAGCTGTTGCCTAAGCAATATGATCATGCATTATTTTGGGCGTGGTTTTTTGAGGAGGTAGCTCGTGCCGCTTGAAATGAAATGTGCAAGTACCGACTTGAGGGCGCGCCTTAGCGCCACGATTGCCTGCTTCATATGCGCGACTCCGCGATCAGGAAGTAATCACCTTAGCACCTTACTGTGTCAGACTCATTTAGCAGGTTACCCGGAGGAACATTTTTGGCGTTGCGAGAAACACAATCATGAAGCGTCTTGGGACGCATCTAGGCTTGGCGACATTGTCGATCGAGGAACAAGTACCAACGGTGTGTTTGGAACTAAGTTGATCCTTGGGCCAATGGCGTTCGAACATCTCTATTTCAAATTGCAACAGGCCGGTGTCGCAAAGCCCGGGAACAACTCTCGCGTCGATTTGACCTCGGTCTTCTCAAATGTAAGATATGTTCATCTGTCCAGAAGAAACAAAGTACGGCAAGCCATTTCGTGGTACCGCGCCCTATGCAGCAACATTTGGTTCCGTCGATCCAATGTTCCGGAAACGAGTAACTCGATAAACGAATCATACGACTTCTTTAAAATCGATCACCTCGTACAAGAGATAATTCAAAGAGAAATCTACTTCTCGGATTATTGCCAAAGATATTGCATCTTGCCACATACAGTTTTCTATGAAGACCTCGTACTTTCTCCAGAAGTAACTATATCTAGTATATTGGACTTTCTTAGCACTCGAACAGACACGCACGACTTTGCGATTAGTTCAATATTATTACCACAATCCGATTTTATTACCGAAGAATGGGAACAAAGATATTTTAATGATAGATTGCCAAAAAAATCTGTTTTTAATTGGATTCCAGAAAGTATGAACTAGTACTATTTTATTATATTAGTAATTTATCGCCTATTTATCCAATGATAAGGTGCTTTTGGTGCTTTATTGACTGGAAAAAGAAGATTCCAAATTCTGTTAATGCCGATTGCGCCAGCAGCTGAATTTCAAATTCATATGAAACTTCCTCGAGCCACGAAATGTGAGCTGTAGAAATGCCATAATAATCGTTGCTTTTTTTTGATCGAAGAAACAGTAACAAGGTGTTAACTAACGCATGGTATGCGAGTAATATTTTGGATATTGGCCGTATTTTTTTAATTATTGGTGAATAACCAAAAACTTCACATTCTTTTTCTACGAACAGACCTATATTTTTTTCTGCTTTGTAAAAGTGCTGATGGGCTGCTTCGTGCACAAGAGCCTCTACGACAAAATCTATTTTTGACGGTAAGCTAAGGCAAATAACACCTGGGATAGTACAGTCGCTTCCACTGCGATTGCCAAACTCGCTGTCCAGCGCAACGATTTCATATATAACGGATATAATCCAAGAGTAATACTCTGGGACGAGCAAGCCAACGAGTTTGAGTGCCTCTTCGACCTGGGTACGAGCCGCATCAATGTCAGATGCCCGTTGCAGATTTGCAAAGTCTGAAATGCGATTTGTTACTATAGGTGTAGTATAAAATGAAGAAGAGGACGAAGTCAGGTTAGCTACAGGTGCGGCCGCGATATATAGGTCTGTTTTCAAGGAGTGTCCTTATATCACAAAAATTGATCATGTAGCCGTCAAATTGCGAAGATAATTTGGGTCCTGGAGTTTGCTCAGAAGTTCCACATTCTTCACTTCGGATGGCATTCTAGGTGGCAAGTACAGCGTAACTGCTGAGTGAAGAACGGTCGAAAACTGCTCGATCTTGCTAATTTCGAATTTGTGGACTTGAGACTTCAGCATTGGATGAGGTTGGCTATAGACCGCATAAATTGGGTGGTGCTCAGGGAAGAAGCGAAGCAAGTAATCCCGAAACCGATCAAAACGGCTTGCCGCGCTACGCGCGGAGGAAAAAAGTGCTGTTTCCAATGAGCCGATCTGCCAAATCACTGTTGCTGCTGCTGTATTTATTGGATGTTCGCGTAGAAGTAAATCTGTTGCCTCAAACATCTGAATTCCATTCACCGAGGGATCGATTGCTAGGTCACAAAACAGGCAGTCCAACGCAGAAATCCCAGGCAACAGCTTTACGCTCAATCCGAGGGAAGCTGCCATTTCTCTAACCAAAAAGGGGGGATACGCATAAATTGTTGGGTGTCCGTAAAGCGCGAACGCTACCGGCGAATGCTCAAGGGCAGAATCTACTACGCGCGTTGCCATCTCATGATAGGTTTCCGTACGTTCAGAGTCCTCCGAATACAGATCAGTCAAATTAGTTACGAAATCAGCTTTTTCGGCGAAGTATTCCTCGATTCCAGGAGCTCGCTCTATGTATAATATTTCTTTGCAGAAACCTAGAACGCGATCGACCTCGAGGGTGATATGCTCAATCCATTTAATGCCTATCCCGACAATGTAGATGTCATAACTCATAATGTGTCTCATTCACCGAGAAGCCACTGCCTTGGCCAAACTACGCACCAGCGGCAGGCGTTCGGCTTTCTTGCTAGACCGAATTTTTGTCGCCAGATCAATAATATCGGATGATTTCACATCAAGTTTTTCCATATCCGAAGAATAGATGTCTTCAGTGGGTGTGGGTGTTGTTGTTGTTGTAGTAGTCACAGTCACTGTGTTAACCGTCGTCGTTGTTGTTACAACTGTTACTGGACGAACGTAGTAGTCTGGGTTGCTCAGCCGAACAGCGTTTTCGGACGTTTCCACTTCCCCCAGTGCTTCAATGTTCTCAGGAAAAGAAATTGTATATTTTTTCATACCGAAGTCAGGTTCTTCGGCATTGTCGGATGGTCGATCGAGCTGTGAAATAACGTAATGCACTTCGTCCGGCGTTAAGTCAAAACGCTCTTGAAGCAGATCAGGATGAGAATAAATCTCCTTGCGCAAAGCACGATCGAGTAGTGTGTCCGATAGAAGTTTTTGCAGCGCGGGGCTCATTGCAGGTTCCTCTCTTCAAAAGGAGCAATTATAGGTCTTTAGAGGGGAGATGACTTCACGCTATGCAGTATACCAAATACCAACCACTACCGTCATTGCAGTAATAGCAGCCGCCCCACCATGTACAGCTACGCGGTGCGTACCCCATATTTTCAGCTGTCTGAATTGCTCGTTTGTTTTCTTCTTCTGTGTATACCGAGTCAATCGCGCTAATGTGATCAAGTGCCTTCGCAATTTCAGCGGAAACTTTCTTCCCTTCGGCCATCATAATCTCCATTATTTTATATCTAGGATTGTATATCACGCTTGGGTTGCAAAATCTAGTCTGACTCATGTGGGGTCAGCCAGTTTTGCGGCTCGCGATTTCGTATTCTTTCCGTAGTTGTCGAGGCGGCGTGGGACAACTCTAAGGCGGTGCAGGTAGCCGCTTAGGTCACCGACTCATAAACGCGTACCCGCGACAATGATGGAGACCCAAAAAAGCGGTCGTTGGTTCGATCGCCGCGAGTGCTTACTTTGTCCGCATTGCGGCCGCTTGTGCCAGCTGCAGCGAAAGTCCGCTTCCCGCCCTTTTCCGTCGCTCCGTTTCCAAAACAGCGCCCTGACCCCCTCACTCCCCCTTCTCCCCCTCACTCGCCACATGCAGCGTCTGCGTACTCCCGTCCTTCCGCTCCCCAAAATAAATCGTCTGGTGCGGGAACGGGATTTCGATGTTGCGGTCGTCGAAGATGCGTTTGACGATTTCGTTGTAGGCGCGCCCGATGCCCCATTGTTTGCCGGGCAGGGTCTTGATGCGGCCGCGCAGGATGATTTCGCTGGCGCCGAAGCTGTTGAGGCCGAACCATTCGAAGTCGCCGACGATGGACGGGGCGTGCTCCGGGTTCTGGCGCAGTTCCTCGAAGGCGTCGAACATCGCCTGTTTCGCCTCGCTCGTGTCCTCGCGGTAGGCGACGCCCATGTCGGCGACGAAATACGCAAAGCCGCGGGTGAAGTTGGAGACCATGTCGACCGAGGAGAACGGGATGACATGGAAGACGCCGTTGAGGTCGCGTAGCGAGACCGAACGCACGGTGAGCTTTTCGACGACGCCGCTGGTGCCGGCCAGCGTCACCACGTCGCCCACATTGACGGCGTTCTCGAATTGGATGAAGACCCCGGTGATAATGTCCTGCACCATCTTTTGGGCGCCGAAGCCGATGGCAAGGCCGAGGACGCCGGCCGACGCCAGGAGCGGGCCGATATCGATGCCGATCTCCGACAGGCAAAACATCAGGGTGAGCACCACCAGCACGATGGTGACGGCATTGCGCAGGAGCGACAGCAGGGTGGTCTCCCGCGCGGTCGGCGCCGTCAGCGGATCCCGGTTCAGCCGGTAGTCGACCCACGAGGTCATGGCCAGCCAGAACGCCAGCGCCATGACGAGGATCAGCGTGACGCTCGCCGTCGTGCCGGTGAAGCGCAGGCCGAGGTCCGTGCCGAGCCAGCCGGCAACGTCGATGGCGCCGATGACGTCGAGCGCAAAGAGGATGAGCGCGACGCCGATCGCGATCCGGACCGCGATGAGGAAAGAGGGGATCAGCCGGTTGAGCCGCCGCTCCAGCATCGGCAGGCGGGCATTGAGACTTTCGGGCAGGCTGACGCCGCGGGCGATCGCCTTGGCGATCATCGCCGAGACCAGCGAGGCAACGACCACCGCCAGCACGATCTCGACCGATGCGAACACGGCGGCAAAGACCGCCGTTGCCGGCCGCGTCAACACGATGAAGAACATCACCGCGAGATAGGCCAGCGCGAACCAGTGCCAGCTCTGGGCGAGGGTGCGCACGAGCCGCGAGGGCGTTTTCTGCGACGGCGCCATCTCGCCGGTCGGCTGGCCGTCTTCGTCGAGCACCGGCTGCGGCGGCGAAATCCGCCTCATCAGCCACTCCGAGACCGGCCTGCGCCGCCGCAGCACCAGCGTCACCAGATAGGCCAGCACGAACAAGAGGATCAGCGCCGACATGCTGCGCCCGGCGAGATAGGTGGCGTTGGAATTGATGATCGGCACCACGAGGAGCTGGCCGTAGCCGAGCACGCTGACGACGATGTTGGCGCTGCGGGAGAGAGCGCGCGCCGCCCCGTCCGACAGCGGCAGCGGCCTGAGCCCCTTCGCCACCGGCGAGAGCACCGCGCGGACCGCCACCTTGATCGTTTCCACGACCAGGAAGGCGTTGAGATAGAGCGTCTGGCGGATGCCGATATTGCCGAACTGGCCGAAGACGAGAACCGCGATGACGGTGCCGATCCCCCAGGCGGCAAGGACGATCAGCATGTCGAGGAGGACGGAGCCGGCGAACAGAAACGCGGTGTGCACCAGGGAGGAATCGGAGGCGCGCGCGCCCATGCGCCGGTAGACGGGCGTCATCAGTCCGCGCAGCGTCAGGAAGATCGCGACGGTGATCGCGATCACCAGCAGGAGGTCGCCGAAGGCATCGATCAGCACCTCGACCTGGTTCGTGCCGAGGCTGGAGAACATCCGCTTGGCGCCGGCCAGGCTATGCCAGCCGCGCTGAAGCTGATGTGCGGTGTTTTCCGCTATCTCCTGGGTGAAAAGCGCCAGGCTGCGGCCGATCGAGGCCGGGGGTTCCGCCGCAGGCGCCGCATCGCCCGCCGCGGATCCCGGGGCCGGTGCGGCGGCCGCGCGCTCCAACTCGTCGATCAGCGCGGCGCGGGCGGCATCGTCTTTGAGAATCTCCAGAAGCCGCGCGGTCTGGCTTTGCGCGGCGCCCGCCTCGGAGGGCGTCACCTCGGCGGGGGCGGTCTCGGACGTGGCCGGCTCGGCCTGAGGCGCCCCGGCGGAGGGGCCCGCCTCCTGCGCCAGCGCGGCGGAGGAAAAGAGAACGAGGAGCGTTGCGATCAGCACATTGCGAAGCGGGGCGAGGCTCGCGACGTTGGTCATTGTGGACTGTCCCAGGTCTGTTTCTTTGTTTGCACACCGGACGACACCGGCCGATCCGCCATCGGGGGCGGGACGGCCGCAATGCCTGGTGGACGGGCAGCACCCGCGGGAGGGCGCGCAGGATCTGCCCGGCTTGGAAGGTCGGCGAGAGCCTCCTCACCGCCGCGCCCGGCGTTACTCCAAACGTCGTGCCGCACGCGAATGCGGGTTATAGGGCGAAAATCGAAGCCGTCACGGTGGACCGCCCGGCCATGCGGCCGACAAACCGGAGCCGGTTGATCCTTGGTGAACGACCGCTTTCCGCGCTTCCCGACCGCATCGGCAACGGCATAATCGACAACCGACAGTATTGTTCCCGCCCCGCTCCTGCCCCACCTAACGGACCATGACCTATTCGATCCTCGCCCATGACGAAACAACCGGTGCGCTCGGCATTGCCGTGCAATCGAAATTCCCCGGCGTCTCGACGCTGATCTGCCACGGCGCCGCGAAGGTCGGCGTTATTGCCACACAGGCCTTTTCCAACCCGGACCATGGCGCGCGCGGGCTGGAGCTGTTGCGGCTCGGCGTTGCACCCGAAACGACACTCGACATCCTTTTGGACGGCGACGAGAACAAGGCAGAGCGCCAGCTTGCGATCCTGACGCCCGAGGGCTCGGCCCGCTTCACCGGCGAGGAGGTGCGCGGCTGGGCAGGCTTTGCCGGCGCGCTTGAGGGGAACTCCTGCCTTGCCCACGGCAACGGCCTTGCCGGCCCCCAGGTGCTGCAGGCGATGGTCGACGGCTTTGCCAAGACGGACGGCGATTTCGCCACCCGCCTGATCGCGGCGCTGTCGAGCGGCGAGGCGGCCGGCGGCGAACTCCGCGGCGTCCAGTCCGCCGGCCTGCAGATCTTCCAGGACGGCGCGGGCTATGGCGGGCGACAGCAAATGCTGGTCGACATCTCCATCTACGACCACGCGGACCCGATCGCCGAACTCTCCCGCTGCTACGGCCTCCACCGGCTCTCCTATTTCCCGAGCGAGGAGCAAAACCTCGTCCCGGTCGATGCTGAGACCGCCGCATACCTGACGAAGATTCTCGTCGACGAAGGCTACCTCACGGGCACGCCGGCGCCGGACTGGGACGCGGACAAGATCGCGGCCTTCGCCCGCTTCATGGGGAGGGAGAACTACGACAACCGCATCCGCGAGGACGCCCTCATCGACCTGGAAGTTTTGGCCGACATCCGCGCCAAGCGCAGCGACTAACCCAGGATACGCTCGACCGCTTCGGCAAGGTCGGCAACGACCGCCGTCGGCGTCGGCTCGACGGCGTCCTCGTCGCCCGGCCGGTATTTGCCGGTGCGCACCAGCAGCGCGGCGCCAATGCCGGCGGCAAGCGCCCCGGCAACGTCGGATTCCGCATCGTCGCCGACCATGACGGCCTCTTCCCGGGTTGCGCCGAGGCTTTCCAGCACCGTGTCGAAGAAATCCGGCGACGGCTTACCGAGGACGGTGGCCTCGCGCCGTGTGGCGAATTCCAGCGCCGCAACGAACGCTCCGGCGTCGAGGCTGAGCTTCCCGTCCGCGTCCTTGAAGGTGCGGTTGCGGGCAAGCGCCAGGAAATCCGCGCCGTCGACGAGCTTGCGGAACGCCGCGTTCATCGCCTCATAGGTAAAACCCGTGCCCGCATCGCCGACGACGACGGCATCGCCCGTCGTGCCGCCGCAGCCCTCGAACTCGCCGACAAGGGCCTCGTGCACCAGCAGATGCGGCTTGAGCCCGCGCGCATTGAGCCAGTCGCAGGCGACCTGCGCCGGCGTCGCCACCTCGTCGGCAGATATCTCAAGGCCCATCCCTTGCAGCCGCTCGATCAGCTTCGCCTTCGGCGTGCGCGTCGTATTGGTAAGGAACCGGAGCCCGAGCCCGGCCGTGCGTAGCCGCCCGACGGCGTCGATCGCGCCGGGGATCGCATGGTCGCCCTCATAGACGACGCCGGAAAGGTCGAGGAGCACGCATCTGGCCATGACGGAATGATGCCGCCGACCGTATACAGCGTCAATGTCGGCTCATCCCAACGGGCAAGCCCGCCCGCGATCAGTCCCCCGAGCGCCTCAGTGCCGCGGCGGCGGCGATGGGGGCAAAGACCATCGACAGCAGCGACAGGCCGCACAGGAACAGAAACGGCGTCAGGAACGGCGTCGGCTCGGTGACGGCGGCCGTCGCGGCCGAGACCCCGAAGATCAGAACCGGGATCGTCAGCGGCAGAACGAGGATGGCGAGCAGCACGCCGCCACGCCGCAGCGAGACGGTGAGCGCGGCGCCGATGGCCCCGATCGCCGTCAGCGCCGGCGTTCCGACAAAGAGCGTCGCCATGACCGCGCCGATGGCGATCGGTTGCAGGTTGACGAAGATGCCGAGCACCGGCGCGGCCAGCACAAGCGGCAGCCCGGTCGCCACCCAGTGCGCCATCGCCTTGACGAAAACCAGCACCTCGATGGGGTGCTCGCCGAGCAGCAAGAGGTCGAGCGTGCCGTCGTCCCGCTCCGACTGGAACAGCCGGTCGAGGGAGAGAAGCGTTGCCAGCAGCGCCCCGATCCACAGGATCGCCGGGCCGATGCGCGACAGCAGCTTGAGGTCCGGGCCGACCGCAAAGGGAAAGACGGAGACGACGGTGAGGAAGAAAAGAACGCCCATCAGCGCGCCGCCGCCGACGCGCACGGCAAGCCGGATCTCCCGGACGAAAAGGGCGGAAAAGGCACCTGTCATGCGACCCGCGCCTCCCCGAGCTTGAGCGACTTGGTCTCCGCCAGCGGCAGGGAGCCATGGGTGACGGCGATGATCAGCCCGTCGGCGAGGAGGTGGGCGGACATCAGTTCGCCGAGCCGCACCTCGCTGGCGACGTCCAGCGCCGCCGTCGGCTCGTCGAGCAGCCACACCGGCCGGTGCGAGACGACGAGCCGGGCGAGCGCCAGCCGCCGCCGCTGGCCGGCGGACAGGACCGCTGCCGGAAGATGGTCGAGATGGCCGATGCCGACCCGGTCGAGGGCCTCCAGCACCGAGACGCCGCAGTCGCCGTAATAGCGGTGCCAGAACTCCAGGTTCTCGCGCACGGTGAGCTGGGTCTTCAACGCATTCTCGTGGCCGAAATAGTGGCAGTGCGCGCCGAGCGGCAGTTCCGGGTCGCCGCCGGTCAGCTCCAGCGTGCCGTCGGCCAGTTCGATCAGACCGGCGATGGTCCTCAAGAGGCTCGACTTGCCGGCGCCGTTCGGCCCGGTGACGACCAGCGCCTCGCCGGCCGAAACGTCGAAATCGACACCGGCAAAAACCCGGCGCCCGCCCCGGTCGCAAACGAGGCCGCGCCCTTCGATCGCAAGATCGCCCATGGAGGATCCGTTCTGACTGCGCTTCGCCCCGTTCGGTAAACGCCGGCCCGCCGGAAGTCCAGTCGCGAAGCATCTCCGCACGCCATTCGGACCCCAGCGCGTCCATCCGACGCCGATAAATCGACGCTCCGATCTCCGGAATTTGCGCAAACGCCTTTCGTTCATATGGAATCGCCCTAAAAAATTCGCTATAGGGCATGCGAACCGAGCCCAAGGCCCCGCATTCACCGAACGCTGGCGGCGTGTCACCCTGGCTCCGGCCCGGCACGCGTACTCCTCGCGCGGTCACGATACGCCAGCCCGCCTCAAGACGAAGGAACCGCCAGCCGTGACATCTCAGTCGCTCGACAGCTTCAAGGCGCGCAAGACCCTCAAGGTCGGCAAGAAATCCTACGAAATCTTCAGCCTCAAGGCGGCCGAAAAGAACGGCCTGGAGGGCGCCTCGCGCCTGCCCTTCTCGCTGAAGGTGCTGCTTGAGAACCTCCTGCGCTTCGAGGACGGCCGCACGGTCACCGCCGACGACATCAAGGCGATGGTCGGCTGGCTGAAGGACAAGCGCTCCGACCGCGAGATCGCGTTCCGCCCGGCCCGCGTGCTGATGCAGGACTTCACCGGCGTTCCGGCCGTCGTCGACCTGGCCGCCATGCGCGACGCCACGACCAAGCTCGGCGGCGATCCGGAGAAGATCAACCCGCAGGTCCCGGTCGACCTCGTCATCGACCACTCGGTCATGGTCGATGCCTTCGGCACCAAGATGGCCTTTTCCCAGAACGTCGAGCTTGAATACAAGCGCAACGGCGAGCGCTACGAGTTCCTGCGCTGGGGCCAGGAGGCGTTCGACAATTTCCGCGTCGTGCCGCCGGGAACCGGCATCTGCCACCAGGTCAACCTGGAATACCTCGCCCAGACGGTCTGGACCCGCAAGGACAAGGTCAAGACCAAGAAGGGCAAGGAGACCGTCGAGTTCGCCTATCCGGACACCCTCGTCGGCACCGATTCGCACACCACCATGGTCAACGGCCTGGCCGTGCTGGGCTGGGGCGTCGGCGGCATCGAGGCGGAGGCCGCCATGCTCGGCCAGCCGATCTCCATGCTGATCCCGGAGGTCATCGGCTTCAAGCTCACCGGCAAGCTCAACGAGGGCGTCACCGCCACCGACCTGGTGCTGACCGTCGTCGAAATGCTGCGCAAGAAGGGCGTCGTCGGCAAGTTCGTGGAGTTCTATGGCCCGGGCCTGTCCAACATGACGCTGGAAGACCGCGCCACCATCGCCAATATGGGTCCGGAATACGGCGCCACCTGCGGCTTCTTCCCCGTAGATGCCGAAGCCATCGACTACCTTGAGGCCACCGGCCGCAAGTCGGCCCGCATCGAGCTGGTCGAGGAATACGCCAAGGAGCAGGGCCTCTTCCGCACCAACAAGACGCCGGATCCGGAGTTCACCGACACGCTGGAACTCGATATGGAGACGGTCGTGCCCTCGATCTCCGGTCCGAAGCGCCCGCAGGACCGCATCGCGCTCGACACCGCGCCGGAAGCCTTCGCGCTTTCCATGGAGAAGGAGTGGGACAAACTCGCCGAACTCGACAAGCGCGTCGAGGTCGAGGGCCGCGACCACGATCTCGGCAATGGCGACGTGGTGATCGCGGCGATCACCTCCTGCACCAACACCTCCAATCCGAGCGTCCTCATCGGCGCCGGGCTGCTTGCCCGCAATGCCCGCGAAAAGGGCCTTGAGGTGAAGCCCTGGGTCAAGACCTCGCTCGCCCCGGGCTCCAAGGTGGTCACCGACTACCTGGAAAAAGCCGGCCTGCAGAAGGACCTCGACAAGCTCGGCTTCAACCTCGTCGGCTATGGCTGCACCACCTGTATCGGCAACTCCGGCCCGCTGCCGCCGGAAATCTCCGACGCGGTCTCCAAGAACGACCTCGTTGCGTGTTCCGTATTGTCCGGCAACCGCAACTTCGAGGGCCGCGTCAACCCGGACGTGCGCGCCAATTACCTGGCCTCGCCGCCGCTGGTCGTCGCCTACGCCATCGCCGGCTCCATGAAGATCAACCTGACCAAGGACCCGATCGGCTACACCAAGAAGGGCAAGCCGGTCTATCTGAAGGACATCTGGCCGAGCACCAAGGAGATCACCGACCTGATCCGTAAGTCGATCTCCAAGAAGATGTTCAAGGACCGCTACGGCAACGTCTTCGAGGGCGATGAGAACTGGCAGGGCATCAAGGTCGAGGGCTCGCTCACCTATGACTGGCCGATGTCGTCGACCTACGTCCAGAACCCGCCCTATTTCGAGGGCATGAAGATGGAGCCGGAGCCGGTCACCGACATCGAGAACGCCCGGGTCATCGGCCTCTTCCTCGACTCCATCACCACCGACCACATCTCGCCCGCCGGTTCCATCATGGAGAAGTCGCCGGCCGGCAAGTACCTGTCGGAGCACCAGATCAGCCGCGCCGAGTTCAACTCCTACGGCTCGCGCCGCGGCAATCACCAGGTGATGATGCGCGGCACCTTCGCCAACATCCGCATCAAGAACCAGATGGTTCCGGGCGTCGAAGGCGGCTACACCAAGCACCAGCCGTCCGGCGACGAAATGTCGATCTACGACGCGGCCATGCGCTACAAGGACGAGGGCGTGCCGCTGGTGGTCTTTGCCGGCAAGGAATACGGCACCGGCTCCTCGCGCGACTGGGCGGCCAAGGGCACGACGCTCCTCGGCATCCGCGCCGTCATCGCCGAATCCTTCGAGCGCATCCACCGCTCCAACCTGGTCGGCATGGGCGTCCTGCCGCTGGTCTTCACCGGCGAGGATAGCTGGAAGTCCCTGAAGCTCGACGGCACCGAGACGGTCACCATCAAGGGACTGTCCGAGGGCCTGAAGCCGCGCATGACGCTGGAGGCGGAGATCTCCTATCCCGGCACCAAGAAAAAGAAAAAGGTCGTGCCGCTTCTGTGCCGGATCGATACCGAGGACGAGCTGGAATACTACAAGAACGGCGGCATCCTGCACTACGTCCTGCGCAACCTCGCCGCCTGACGCGGCAGGGTTTGTTGACGGATTGAAGCCGCGCGGCGTGAAAAACGCCGCGCGGTTTTTTTGTTGATTTATCGTCCCACGATGTCGTTGGGAGGCTTTTCTTGGCGGCGCCTGATCTTGCATCGCGGCCGCCCATGACTCAGCTCCCGCGCCTCTTGCTCACCGCGTTCCCCTCGGCGTCATCCCGGCCGTAGCGAAGCGGAGAGCCGGGACCCATTGCCCCTATCAACGCGGTAGCCCCTATCGGATGTCCGCACGGCGTCCGTCGCAAGCGTCATCATCCGCCCGCCAACGGCATGCCGTTTGGACAGGGGCAATAGGCCCCGGATCGGGGTCCGGGGTGACGACAGAGTGTGTGGCAAGGGAAGAGGAAAACCCGCCGGATCTCAGGGCGCGTGAAAGGTAGCGCCCATCCCTCTCAGCGTCATTGCGAACGAGCGCAGCGAGTGCGGCAATCCAGGGCGGCACGCTCCGAGCTTGCGGCTTCTGGATCGCCACGGCGCCTGCGGCGTCTCGCGATGACGCCTCAGGTGCCGCGAGAGCGCCCTACTCCGCCGCCCGCCGCAGCCACGACCGCCCGGCGACGGGCGCCTCCGCGCCCTCGTCGAGCGGCTGGTAGAAGAGGTCGATGGCGGGAAGGTCGCCGCGCTCCAACGCCGCGCGGGTCGGCTCGTGGGAAATCTCGAAGCTCTCAAACCCGCAGCGCAGCATGAACGGGATCTGGTCGATCAGAATGTCGCCGACGGCGCGCAGCTCGCCGGAAAAGCCGTGCCGCTCGCGCAGCAGCCGCGCCCGGGAATAGGACTGGCCGAACTGGAATTTCGGAAACGACAGGGCGATGAGCGAGAGCCGCGACAGATCGCCGACGGCGGCGACAGTTGCATCAAGGTCGTCGTCGGTGTCGATCAGGAGGCCGAGCCGGCCATTGCGCGAAAGGAGCACCTCGCGGTCCTCGGAGAACCGCACCACGGAGACGATGACGTCGCGTTCCGGCAGCGGAACCTCGTCGGCTACCATGGTCCAAGAATCGTCGACGAAGCTGCCCTCGCGCCAGATGGCGACAGATTCCGCCTGATCGATCGTCGTCATCGTTCCGTCCTCAGCTCTTTTTCGTGCGGGTCAGCTTGCCGCCAGCAAAATGGATGCCGCATTCGGTCTTCTGGGAGCCGCGCCAGCGCCCGGCGCGCGGGTCTTCGCCCGGCAGCGTCGGCGAGGTGCAGGGCATGCAGCCGATGGACAAATACCCCATCGGCACCAGCGGATGGGCCGGCAACTCGTGCTCCTTGGCATAGCCTTCAAGCTCCGCGGCGCCCCAGGCGGCGAGCGGATTGACCTTGATGCGCCCGTCGGCGACCTCGAAGAGATTGAGTTCCGAACGCGTCGACGACTGGTAGCGCTTGCGCCCGGAAATCCAGGCCTTGTAGGGCCCGAGGGCCCGGTTCAACGGTCGCGCCTTGCGGATGACGCAGCACCAGTCGGCATCGGTGGAGAACAGCATGCCGTCGGGATCGACCCGCGCCAGTTCTTCCTCGTCCGGATGAATCGTCTGAACGCCCGTCAATCCGAACTTCGCAATGATCTCGTCGCGGTAGCGCAACGTCTCGCCGAAATGCTTGCCGGTATCGATGAAAATGACCGGCAGGTCCGGCTTGATGCCGGCGATCATGTGCAAAAGCACGGCCGATTCCGCGCCGAAGCTGGTGACGCTGGAGGTATCGTCCGGGAACAGGTCGAAGATGGCGAACTCCAGGACCTCCTGGGGCGAGGCACCGGCAAACCGCGCCTCCAGCTCGGCCAGGTCGACATCCTGCGGACGGTAATTGCGACGCGGAGCGTCATTGTGCGCCATAAAGCACTCCCTTGAACGGCTCCGGCCCGAGCCGCCGATAGGTTTGAAGGAACGTCTCCCCGGCGTCCCGCCGCTCAGTGAGATAGAAGTCGACCAGCCCCTCCACCGCATCGATCACCGCGTCTTCCGAAAAGCCGCGCCCGGCCACCGCGCCGATGGAGGTTTCGTCGCCGGCCGAGCCGCCAAGGGTGATCTGGTAGAATTCCTGGCCCTTCTTCTCCACGCCGAGGATGCCGATATGGCCGACATGGTGGTGGCCGCAGGCATTGATGCAGCCGGATATCTTGATCTTCATGTCGCCGATCAGCCGCTGGCGCTCCGCATCGGCGAAGCGTTCGGCGATCCGCGTGGCGATCGGGATCGACCTTGTGTTGGCCAGCGCGCAGTAGTCAAGCCCCGGGCAGGCGATAATGTCCGAGATAAGCCCCGCATTGGCGCTGGCAAGGCCGGCCTCAACGAGCGCATCGTAGACGGCCTTCAGGTCGTCGAGCCCGACATGGGGCAGCACGAGGTTCTGCTCGTGGGTGACGCGGATGTCGTCGTGTCCGAACCGTTCGGCAAGGTCGGCGACGGCCTCCATCTGCTCCGCGCTGGCATCGCCCGGGATCTCGCCGACGGCTTTGAGGGAGATCGTCGCGATGCCGTAGCCCTCGACCTTGTGGGCGACGACGTTCCGGGAAACCCAGGCGTCGAACCCGGCATCCGAGGCGCGCTCAGTAGCGAGCTTGGACGCGGCATCCGGACGCTCGGCGAGGCCGGCCGGCGCAAAGAATGCTGCGATTCGCGCAACATCCGCTTTTGGCAGCTTCAGCGCCCCCTCGCGGATGCGCTCCCATTCCGCCTCGATCTCGGCCTTCAGCTCCTCGGTGCCGGTCTCGTGGACGAGGATCTTGATCCGCGCCTTGTACTTGTTGTCCCGGCGACCGTGGAGGTTATAGACGCGCAGGATCGCCTCCAGATAGGAGAGCAGATCTTCCTCAGGCAGGAAATCGCGAACCTTCTTGGCGATCATCGGCGTGCGGCCCTGGCCGCCACCGACAAAGACCTCGAATCCGACCTCGCCGTCCGCGCCGCGCAGCGCCTTCAGGCCTATGTCGTGCACCTTGATCGCCGCCCGGTCGACCGTGGCGCCGGTGATCGCCACCTTGAACTTGCGCGGCAGAAACGAGAACTCCGGATGCAGCGACGACCACTGGCGGATGATCTCCGCATAGGGCCGCGGATCGACGAACTCGTCGGCCGCAGCACCGGCGAAGGGGTCGGCCGTCGTGTTGCGGATGCAGTTGCCGGAGGTCTGGATCGCATGCATCTCGACCCTGGCGAGGTCGTCCAGCAGGTCCGGGATCTCGACAAGCTTCGGCCAGTTGTACTGGATGTTCTGGCGCGTGGTGAAATGGCCGTAGCCCCTGTCGTAGCGCCGCGCCACATGGGCAAGCATGCGCATTTGCGCGCTATTGAGGACGCCGTAGGGGATGGCGACGCGCAGCATATAGCCGTGGAGCTGCAGGTAGACGCCGTTCATCAGCCTCAGCGGCTTGAACTGCTCCTCGGTCAGCTCGCCGGAGAGCCGGCGGTTCACCTGGTCGCGAAACTGCGCCACCCGCGCCTTGACGAAGGCGGCGTCGAAATCGTCGTAAACATACATCGCTCCGCCCTCCCTCAGGCCGCAACGGCGGCAAGCGCCGCCTGCGGGCCGAGATCGGTGCGCACGGTCGGGCCCCTTGCCCGGATGCGCTCGCGCAGGCGAACCGGCACCATGGTGCCGGCCTCCACCGTCACGTCGATGGCATAGGGTTCGACCACCACATCTGCCTGCCGGGAAACAGTCTCCAGCATCGCCGCCGCCTCGTCGTCGCTCCGGAACACTGCTGCACGGCGGGCATCGGTGACCCACGCGCCGCGCGCGTCGAGCCAGACCGCTTCGCCGTCCTTGAGCCGGTTGGCCGTAATGCTCTTCATCGTCCGCTCCCTTCGCAATGACAATGCGCAGCCGCCCGTCCGCTTGCGTGCCGGCTGTCGGAAGATTTTCGGCAGTGCACAACACGTCGGGCGTTTCCACGATGAAGAAAGAAGTATGTTCCAAAATTGGGGCGGTAAACGCCGGAAGGTAAAAAAGAATTTCAATTCCGGCAACCGCGCCCGGCCGGAGAATACCATTTGTCGCAGCGCACAAGACGTAGCGCGTCCGTTCCGTCATTTCTCCGAAAGGGCGGATGGCTTGGCGAAATCTTGTTTCACCGACGACAAGACAGGTCGAATAGCGAGCGCGGAAAAACGCTGCATTCCCGTCAACTCGAACCGCATGTCAGCACATGCAGATATGCGAAAAGAACATATTTCGAAAAAAGTATCTTTGTCCGAGGAAGGCCGGGATCAGCCCTCGCCGTCCTCCGTCTCGACGGCGTGGCGGCTCATCAGCGGCATCTGGGAAAACGCAAAGAGCACCGTGATCGGCAGGAAGCCGAAGGTCTTGAAGGCGACCCAGCTTTCTTCCGAAAAGTTCCGCCAGACGAATTCGTTGACGACGGCCATGACGATGAAGAAGAGGCCCCAGCGCAGGGTCAGGATGCGCCAGCCTTTCTCATCGAGCTGGAACGCACCGTCGAACAGCTTCCGCAACAGCGGCTTGCCGAGCGCCAGCCCGCCGAGCAGCGCCGCGGCGAACAGGCAATAGACGATGGTCGGCTTGATCTTGATGAAGGTGTCGTCGTTGAAGATGACGGTCAGCACCACGAAGACGACGACGAGGACGCCGGAAACCAGCGGCATGGTCGGGATGTGCCGGTAGCGCACATAGGAGATCGTCAGCGTGATCACCGTCAGGAGCGCCAGTACGACGCCGGCAACGACGATCGGCTTGTAGACCTCGCCGCCGACCGTCACCGGATCGACCGTGAAATAGGTCGCGAAGAACGCCACCAGCGGCCCGAAATCGAGCAGGAACTTGAAGCCGGAGGACGGCGTCTTCTTGTCGGTGGCGGTCTCGGTCATGGGCGCTTTTCCTTCGCGACTCTAGAGCCCGGCAATCGCCCGGGCGAAATCGGCCGCGTTGAACGGCTCAAGGTCTTCGACGCTCTCGCCGACGCCGATGAAATGCACCGGCAGGCCGTGCTTGGCGGCGATGGCGACGAGGATGCCGCCGCGCGCCGTGCCGTCGAGCTTGGTCATGACGAGGCCGGTGACGCCCGCCGTCTGGCGGAAAATCTCCACCTGGTTGAGGGCGTTCTGGCCGGTGGTGGCGTCGAGCGTCAGGAGCACCGTGTGCGGTGCGTCCGGCTCCTGCTTCTTGATGACCCGGACGACCTTTTCCAGCTCGGCCATCAGCTCGGCCTTGTTCTGCAGCCGGCCGGCGGTGTCGATGAGGAGGACGTCGGTGCCGGAGGCCTTCGCCTCGGTCAGCGCATCGAAGGCAAGGCCGGCGGCGTCCGCCCCGGTCTCGCGGGCGATCACGGGAGCGCCGGTGCGCTCGCCCCAGATCTTGAGCTGCTCGATGGCCGCGGCCCGGAAGGTGTCGCCGGCGGCCAGCATTACCGAGCGCCCCTCGTCGGAGAGCTTCTGGGCGAGCTTGCCGATGGTCGTCGTCTTGCCGGTGCCGTTGACGCCGACAACGAGGATGACATGGGGCTTCTTCGCCGGATCGACGGAAAGCGGCTCGGCGACCGGCGCCAGCACCTTTTCCACCTCCTCGGCGAGGATGCCGCGCACCTCCTCGTCGCTGACCTCCTTGTCGTAGCGCCCGTCGGCTAGGCGCTCGGTGATGGTCATTGCGGTCTCGACGCCGAGGTCGCTCTGGATCAGGATGTCTTCCAGGTCCTGCAGCGTGTCCTCATCGAGCTTGCGCTTCAAAAAGACGCCGGAAATGCCCTCCGTTAGCGCGGAGGACGAGCGGCCGAGCCCCTGGCGCAGGCGCTGCACCCAGGAGACCTTTTCCGCCGGTGGAGCCGGCGGCACTTCCTCCTCGACCGGCGGCACGATGACCGGCGGCGGGATTTCCTCAACGGCGGGAGGCGGCGCGATCTCCTCCGGCGGCAGAACCTCTTCTTCCGCGGGCGGGACCTCTTCCGGGAGCGGCGGCACCTGCGGCAGGCGCTCCACCTCGACCGGTGCCGGCGTCGGCGGCGCGGGCGGCGGCGGCGGCGCAACGGGTTCCGGGATTTCGGGGATCGGCTTGGGAGCGGGCGCCGGCGGCTGCAGCGCCTCGCGCCGTTCCGCCGGCGGCAGTGCTTCCGGCGCCGCCTTGCCGCCGAACAGCCGAGCAAGGAAGCCGCCCTCGCGCCTTCGCGCTTCTTCCCGCGACATCCGCCGTTCGCGCTTTTCCGCAGCCTTAGCTGCCCGCTTCTTGATCTTTCGGATCAGCTTTTCGCGGCGCCGGGCGAGCTTTTCCTCGCGCTTCTTCTCGCGCGGCGAGAGCTCTATCCGCTGGCGGATGGCCAGCGACGAGCCCTTGCCATCCTCGCCCTTACCAGGCTCTGCCTCGGCAGGCTTTTCCTCGCCGAGATGCGGCACGGTCGGCTGAAAGGTCTCCGGCTCGATCGGCGCGGTATCGCTGCCGCCACCGAACAACCGCCTGAAAAAGCCAGGTTTTGTGTTCCCACCCATACTAAAATTCCTGTTGTTTTAAGACGTCAGGCCGCTTCGGCGACGAGATGCCGCCTTGTGTGGCCGACAATGCGCACGGGGACAATGTCGCCCGGCGCCGCGCCCTCAAGGGCCGTTTCGGTAAACTGTTCGGTCCGCCCCAGCCCGTCGCGCTCAATGAGCACCTGCCGCCTGGAGCCGATCTCGCCGGCAAGGTGGCGGGCATAGGCCGCCGCCCCGGCACCGCGCAAGCGCGCCGCCCGCTCCTTGGCGATCGCCCGCTCCACCTGGGGCATTTTTGCCGCCGGCGTTCCCGGCCGCGGCGAAAACGGAAAGACGTGCAGATAGGTGAGGCCGCAGGCGGCAACGAGATCGAGCGTGTTCTGGAACATTTCCTCGGTCTCGGTCGGAAAGCCGGCAATGAGGTCGGCGCCGAAGACGACGTCGGGACGCCTGGCCCGGATTTCCTCGCAAAAGCGGATCGCGTCGTCGCGCAGGTGCCGCCGCTTCATCCGCTTCAGGATCATGTCGTCGCCGGCCTGCAGCGACAGGTGCAGATGCGGCATCAGGCGCTCTTCCTCGGCGAGCGCGCGGATGAGCGCCGGATCGGCCTCGATGGAATCGATGGACGACAGCCGCAGCCGCGTGAGTTCCGGCACCAGGGCAAGGATCTTCGCGACGAGGTCGCCGAGCGTCGGCGTTCCGGGCAGGTCGTGGCCGTAGCTGGTCAGGTCGACGCCGGTCAGCACCACCTCGCCATAGCCGTTTTCCACCAGCCGGCGGATTTCCGTGACGACCGCGCCCATGGGCACCGAGCGCGACGCGCCGCGGCCATAGGGGATGATGCAGAAGGTGCAGCGGTGGTCGCAGCCGTTCTGGACCTGGACGAACGCGCGAGCCCTTCCCTCCAGCCCGTCGACCAAGTGAGCCGCGGTCTCCTTCAACTCCATAATGTCGTCGACGAGGATTTTTTCGTCCCGTTCGATGCCGAAATCGACGAGCCCCTTCCAGGTCGCGCCGTCGAGCTTGCCGGAATTGCCGAGGACGAGGTCGACCTCGTCCATCTCCGCGAACACCTCCGGCTCGGTCTGCGCCGCGCAGCCGGTGACGACGATACGCGCATTGGGGTTTTCCCGCCGCGCGCGCCGGATCGCCTGGCGCGCCTGGCGAACGGCCTCGGCCGTCACCGCGCAACTGTTGAAGACAATGGCGTTTTCCAGCCCCGCGTCCCCGGCCTCGCGGCGGATCACCTCGGACTCGTAGGTGTTCAGCCGGCAGCCGAAGGTAATGACGTCGACACTCATGGACGAGCCGCCTCGCCGGCCATGTCGACCCGTGACCAATCCCCGGTCTCAAGGTCGACCATGCCGGAGAATTCCATCTCGACCGGCCCGGTCATCAGGATGTGGTCGTCGGCCTCGCGCCATTCGATATTGAGCGGCCCGCCCGGCAGCGTCACGGTGACGGCACGGCCCGTACGCTTGGTGCGCGCGGCGGAAACGGTCGCGGCGCAGGCCGCCGTGCCGCAGGCGCGGGTCAGCCCCGCCCCGCGCTCCCAGACCTTCAGGGTGATCGCGTCCGCGGCGGTGACATGGGCGAGCGAAATGTTGGCGCCCTCCGGGAAGATCGGATGGTGCTCCAGCATCGGCCCGAAGCGGCCGAGATCATGCGCCTCCACGTCGTCGACCCAGAAGATCGCGTGCGGATTGCCGACATTGGCGACCGACGGCGAATGCAGCACCGGCGCATCGATCGGCCCGATCTGCAGCTCGATGGCGCGGGTATCGCGGAATTCTTCGGAAAGCGGGATCTCGTCCCAGCCGAAGCGCGGCACGCCCATGTCGACCCGGTAGCGGTCCGGTCCCTCCCGCCAGGCGTTGAGGATGCCGGGCGCGGTGTGCAGCGTCAGGGCGTCCTTGCCAGTCTCCGACATTAGGACATGGGCAAGGCACCTGGTGCCGTTGCCGCAGGCGCCGGCCGGCGTGCCGTCGCAATTGTAGATGTCGACGAAGGCATCGGTGCCGGCGACCCGCGGCGGCAGGATCACCATCATCTGGTCGAACTTGGTCGCCGGATGGGCGTTGATCGCGCGCGCAAGATCGCCGCCGGCAGCGCCGCCGCCGCGCAGATCGAGAACGACGATCTCGTTGCCGAGCCCGTTCATCTTGTGAAAGGGTGCCGTTGTCACCGCAGGATGTCCGAAACGTGTGTTTGCCGTAGCGTTGTTATATGGCCGAAAGCCCGCAAAAATGCCAGAGGGCGAAACGGCCAGGCCGGATCGGCATTTGGTTGGGGTAAGCGCCGCCTGAACGACCGGCCGGAGAGGAAGCCGCCATGCGCATCGTCTGGAAACTCTCCTACCTCGCCCTGAAGGTCGCCTCCATCGCCGCGCTGGTCCTGGTCGTTTCCGGAATCGGATCGCTGGTCGCCGTCACTCTCCTCGATGCCTGCCCGACCCTCAACGAGGGCGCAATTCGCTGTTCGAACGGCACGGCGCAGGGGGTCGCCGAATTCGGCATGACGGTGCTGTTGCTCACCGTTTTCACCGGCATTCCCGGATTGCTGGCGGTCATCGGCCTCGGATTTCTCGTCCGCGACCTGATGCGCTGGCGCCGGCGGCAGATGTAAGAAGGGCTGCGGCCAAAGGCGGCTTTATGCCCGTTTTCGCCCGGTCTAGGCTGCGCCCATGATCGACCAAGCCTCCAAACGTGTCTTCATGCTTGGCGCCACCGGCACCATCGGCCGGGCCGCGGCACGGGCAATGCTCGACCGCGGGCACGAGGTGGTCGTTTTCCTGCGCCCGCGCCGCGATGACCGCCCGCTGCCGCAGGAGCTTGCCGGAGCGACCTCACGCTTCGGCGACGTCGTCGATCCAGCATCGCTGGAAAACGACGGCTTTTGCGGCGAACGCTTCGACGCGCTCGTCTCCTGCATGGCCTCGCGCACCGGCGCCCCGAGGGACGCCTGGGCCATCGACTACAAGGCCCACTCCGACGCGCTGAAGGCGGCAAAGGCCGCCGGCATCCCGCAGATGGTGCTGCTCTCCGCAATCTGCGTGCAAAAGCCGCTCTTAGAATTCCAGAGGGCCAAGCTCGCCTTCGAGACGGAATTGCAGGACTCCGGCCTCACCTGGTCCATCGTCCGCCCGACCGCCTTCTTCAAGTCTCTGTCCGGCCAACTCGGGCGCCTGAAGGCCGGAAAGCCCTATCTCCTCTTCGGCGACGGCACCCTCACCGCCTGCAAGCCGATCAGCGACGGCGACCTCGGCAATTTCCTCGCCGACTGCCTGACCGATCCGGCACTGCAGAACCGGATCCTGCCCATCGGCGGCCCAGGCCCGGCGATCACGCCGAAGGACCAGGGCGAGGAGCTGTTCCGCCTTCTCGGACAGGAACCCCGCTACAAGCGCGTGCCCCCGGCCCTCCTTGACGTCATCATCGGTTTTCTATCGGTTGGCGGCGCCGTCGTGCCGTCCCTGAAGGCCAAGGCGGAATTTGCCCGGATCGGCCGCTACTACGCCACGGAATCCATGCTGGTCTGGGACGAGGCTACAAGCCGCTACGACGCCGAGAAAACGCCCTCCTACGGCACCCAAACCCTCTTCGATTTCTATGCCAAACTCGTGCGCGGCGAAATTGCCGACGACCGCGGCGACCACGCCGTGTTTTGAGCTACCCCACCACCATCACCGCATTGCCCCCCGCCATCTCCAGCACGCGCCGCATCGTCTCCGGCGCAACGGCCACGCAGCCCTCCGTCGGCGGAAAGTCCGGTTTGGCGATGTGGAAGAAGAGCGCGCTGCCCGCCCCGCGCCGTCGCGGCCGGATATTGATGTCGAGGACGACGACGATGTCGTAGAGCCGGTCGCCGCGCCACAGGACCTCGTGGCTTGCCGGATAGGGCAGCCGCACCGGACGATTGTAGTTGCGGTCGGTCGGATCGTCGCACCAGCCGAGATCGGGCCGAAGCGCCATCAGCGGCAGGAGCGTTTGCGGCCGCGCGCCCCGGTCGGGCCGATAGAAGACGGAAAGCAGGCGGAAGGCGCCCGCCGGCGTTGCCCCGTCCCCCTCGCTCTTTAGCCGTTTGATCCCGCCGCGCCCGAGCGCGCAGGGAGCCGTCAGGCCGGCAAAGGAGACCAGTCCCCGTTGCGGTTCCCCCGGTTTTGCCCGGGCGCGGATGACGAATGGCGCCTCACCGGCGGATATCATGTGTTTTCCCCAACTGATATGGTGTTCACCACGATGTGATCCGCGTTTGACCGGCGCAATCTCTCGCGCCATCCTATGAATTCTCGCAATGCTTTGCCGCCGATCCCATCTATCCTGGAATCGCGAGGGGAGCAGCCCCTTACCGGCAAGCCGAGACCTTTGGGAGATCGCATGACGGCCCGCAAGATTCTGATTGTCGACGACGACGACGATTTGCGCGAAGCGCTGATGGAGCAATTGTCGCTCTATGAGGAGTTCGAGTCCATCGAAGCATCCAGCGCCGCCAAGGGCGTCCAGATGGCCCGCAGCGACCATATCGACCTGTTGCTGATGGATGTCGGCCTCAGCGACATGGACGGCCGCGAGGCGGTGAAACTCTTGAGAAAGAGCGGCTTCAAGGCACCGATCATCATGCTGACCGGCCACGACACGGACTCCGACACCATCCTCGGACTTGAGGCCGGCGCCAACGACTATGTGGTCAAGCCGTTCAAGTTCGCCGTGCTGCTCGCCCGCATCCGCGCCCATCTGCGCCAGCACGAGCAGAGCGAGGATGCCACCTTTTCCATCGGTCCCTATACGTTCCGGCCGAGCGCCAAGCTGCTGCTCGACGAAAAGGGCGCCAAGGTGCGGCTAACGGAAAAGGAGACCTCGATCCTGAAATATCTCTACCGCACCGGCGAGAAGCCGGTCGGCCGGGATGTGCTGTTGCACGAGGTCTGGGGCTACAATTCCGGCGTCACCACCCACACGCTGGAAACCCACATCTATCGCCTGCGTCAGAAAATCGAACGCGATCCCTCCAATGCAGAGCTTCTCGTGACGGAAGCCGGCGGTTATAAGCTTGTTCCCTAAAGGAATCCGCGTAACCTGCCGGCAATGACGCTCGAAGAAGACATCGACCTCTTCCGCCAAGTCCCACTGCTCGCCGACTTCACCGACGAGCAGTTGCGCCTGCTCGCCTTCGGCTCGGAAGATCGCGTGCTTGCGGCCGGCACGGTGCTTTTCGAGGCCGGCGACCGTGGCAGCACCGCCTATCTCGTCGGCTCCGGGCGGATCGAGCTGCGCAGCGCCGACGACCGGCAGCTCCTGGCGATGGTGAAGCCCGGCGCCCTCATCGGCGAGACGGCGCTGATGACGGAGACCGTCTGCCAGAACCGGGCCGTCGCCGGCGAGGAGACGGAGATCGTCCAGATCCGCCGCTCGCTCTTCCGACGCATCCTGCGCGAATATCCGGATCTCGCCGTGCGCATCTACCAGTCTTACGCGGACCGCCTGAAGGGCACGATCCGCGATCTCAACCGGGTCCGCGACAGCCTCGTCGCCATCGACCCGGAGGCCGGGGAGCCGTTTACCGATTCCCTCGGCGAGGACGGCTGAAACCTGCCTTTTCGCCAATCCGTCGCCGCTTGGTTAATGAGTGTTTAACCACAGCGCTGCTAGCGTCGTTCCCGAACGAGTCTGTGCGTGGGAGACGAGCGAAAACATGCAGCCGGTGGAAAGACCCGGTGGCGGGGTGGCGGGGGAATCGCCGTTTCGCCGACTGGCGACGCTGATTGCAGGCATCGAGCCCGGCAAGTCGCCGATCGACCTGTCGATCGGCGAGCCGCGCCATGCCATGCCCGATTTCATCGCCGGCACGCTGGCACGGCACACCGCCGAGTTCTCCCGCTATCCGCCGATCCTTGGCACCGAGGAATTCCGCACCACCGTCGCCGGCTGGCTCGACCGCCGCTACGGCCTCGGCGAGGCGGTCGACCCGGCCCGCCACATCACCATCCTCGCCGGCTCGCGCGAGGGCCTCTTCTCCGCCGCGATCACCGCCCGCGACAGGGCGGCAGAACGCATCCGGGCCAACGGCGCCCGCCCGGCGATCCTCCTGCCAAATCCGTTCTACCACGCCTATGCGGCCGCCGCGCACACGCTGGAGCTGGAGCCCGTCTTCATCGAGTCAGGACCGGACACCGGCTACCTGCCCGATCCGGACACCCTCTCGCCGGACCTCCTGGATCGCCTCGTCGCGGCCTATATCGCCTCGCCCGTCGCGCCCCAGGGCACCGTCGCCGGCGCCGACTTCTGGGCGGCCATGATCGGCCTTGCCCGCAAGCACGGCTTCATGCTGTTCGCCGACGAGTGCTACTCGGAGATCTTCCGGGAGACCCCGCCGCCGGGCGCCCTTCAAGCGGCAAACGACCTCGGCGGCGACTTCGCCAACCTGATGGTCTTCAATTCACTCTCCAAGCGCTCCAACCTTGCCGGCCTGCGCTGCGGCTTTGCCGCCGGCGACCCGGGCTTCCTTACCGAGTGGACCCGCCTTCGCAACATGTCGGCGCCCCAGGTGCCGCTGCCGCTGCAGGCGGTCGGCGCCGCGGCCTACGGCTTCGAGGCCCACGTCATCGACAACCGGCAGCTCTACAACGAAAAATTTAACGCCGCCGCGGAGATACTTCAGGGACGATTCGGCGCCACGACACCGGCGGGCGGCTTTTTCCTCTGGCTCGACATGGAGGCCGTCGGCGGTGGCGAAGAGGCCGCGCTGCGGCTGTGGCGAGAGGCCGGTGTGCGCACCGTGCCGGGCGGCTATCTCTCCGGCACGCTTGCCGACGGCAGCAATCCCGGCGCGCGCTATCTGCGCCTGGCGCTGGTGGAAACGAAAAGCCGGGTCGAAGAGGCGCTTTCGCGCATCAAAGAGCTGTTTGGATAGGACATGGACCGGACCATGCGGGCATCGCGGACGCAACAGAACCTGATGATCGACGAGGGCGGCATCCGCCAGTGGCTGCGCCGCCATCTCGTCATGGCCGCCGGCCTTGCCCTCGTCGCCCTTGCCGCCGCGCTTGCCGCCGCCCTTGCCACCTGGTCGATCAGCGATCCGAGCCTCAACCACGTCACCGGCACGGAGGTCCGCAACGCCCTCGGCAAGCCCGGCGCCATCGTCGCCGACATCCTCATCCAGATGATCGGCCTTGCCGCCGCCGTCGTGCTCATGCCGGTCGTGCTGTGGGGCTGGCAGCTCATGTCCGGCCACGTCATGCGCATCGGCAAGAAGCCGCTCGGCGCCTGGCTCATCGGCACCGTCCTGCTTTCCGGCGCGCTCGCCGTCATCCCGATCCCCGACACCTGGCCGCTGCCGACGGGGCTCGGCGGCGTCGCCGGCGACCTGGCCCTGCGCCTTCCTGCTGCCATCCTCGGCACCGGCTCGACCTTTGCGATCGCCCTCATCGGCGCCGGCTTCGGCATTCCGGCGATCGCCGCCTTCGTCTATGCCGCCGGCTGGTGGCGCCGCGAGACGCCGGTCGCCCCGGATGAAGACATCGGCCAGACCTATTACGACGACGAGGACGAAGACGACGACGATGAGGACGACCGCGGCTTCTCGCCCGCCGTCGGCGCGCTCGCCCACTGGATCCTGCAGGCCCGTGCCACCCTGCGCCGGGCCAGCGGCGGCGCCGGACGGTCCGGCCGCAAGGGATCCATCGTGTCCGCCATGCGCGAACGCCTTGCCGGCGACGACGACGATCCGCTCGACGACCGCTCCCGCGTCGAACCGGTGCTGGAAGGAACGCCCGAGGCCGACGACTGGGAGGAGGATTGGGACGACGCCGACGTCACCGATCCGGACGCCCACACCGACACCCCGGTCCAGCGCGCCGTTGCCGTCTCCAAGCCGACCGGCAGCCTGAAGCCCGGCAAGCGCGTCATGCGCGAGGCCCAGCCTTCGCTTCTGCGCAACGAAGCCTTTGAATTCCCGCCGATCCACCTTCTGGCCGAGGCCAAGAAGCCGTCCGGCAACCGCTCCGGCCTCAGCACCCAGGCGCTGGAGCAGAACGCCCGGCTTCTCGAAGGTGTCCTCGATGATTTCGGCGTGCGCGGCGAGATCATTGCCGTCCATCCGGGCCCGGTCGTCACCCTCTACGAGCTGGAGCCGGCGCCCGGCATCAAGTCGTCCCGCGTCATCGGCCTTGCCGACGACATCGCCCGCTCCATGAGCGCGATCTCCGCCCGCGTCGCCGTCATCCCCGGCAAGAACGCCATCGGCATCGAACTGCCGAACCAGCGCCGCGAGACGGTTTACTTGCGCGAACTCATCGCCTCGGAGGATTTTGAGAAATCCAAGGGCAAGCTCTCGCTCTGCCTCGGCAAGACCATCGGCGGCGATCCGGTGATCGCCGATCTCGCCCGCATGCCGCACCTGCTCGTTGCCGGCACCACCGGCTCGGGCAAGTCGGTCTCCATCAACACCATGATCCTGTCGCTGCTCTACCGACTGCCGCCGGACAAGTGCAAGCTGATCATGATCGACCCGAAGATGCTGGAACTGTCCGTCTATGACGGCATTCCGCACCTGCTCTCCCCCGTCGTCACCGATCCGAAGAAGGCCGTCGTCGCGCTGAAATGGACCGTGCGCGAGATGGAAGAGCGCTACCAGAAAATGTCGAAGCTGGGCGTGCGCAACATCGACGGCTTCAACACCCGCGTCGCCCAGGCGGAGAAGAAGGGCGAGACCATTACCCGCACGGTGCAGACCGGCTTCGATCCGGACACCGGCGAGGCGATCTACGAGGAGGAAGACCTCGATCTGGCGCCGATGCCCTATATCGTCGTCATCGTCGACGAGATGGCCGACCTGATGATGGTCGCCGGCAAGGACATCGAGGGTGCCATCCAGCGCCTCGCCCAGATGGCCCGCGCCGCCGGCATCCACATCATCATGGCGACCCAGCGCCCGTCGGTCGACGTCATCACCGGCACCATCAAGGCGAACTTCCCGACCCGCATCTCGTTCCAGGTGACATCCAAGATCGACAGCCGCACGATCCTCGGCGAACAGGGCGCCGAACAGCTCCTCGGCCAGGGCGACATGCTCTATATGGCCGGTGGCGGGCGCATCCAGCGCGTGCACGGCCCCTTCGTCGCCGACGAGGAAGTGGAGGAGATCGTCGCCCACCTGAAGGACCAGGGCACGCCGGAATATCTCGACCAGATCACCAGCGAGGACGACGCGGACGGCGGCGCCTACGATCTTCTGGCCGCCGGCTCGGACGATTCCAACGATCTCTACGACAAGGCCGTCGCCGTCGTCCTGCGCGACCGCAAGGCCTCGACCAGCTACGTCCAGCGCCGGCTGTCGATCGGCTACAACCGCGCCGCCTCGATCATCGAGCGCATGGAGCAGGAGGGCCTGATCGGCGCCGCCAACCACGCCGGCAAGCGCGAGATCCTGGTCGGCGAAGGCGCCGAAGACTATTGACGGCGAGCGCGGCAATTCTGCCGCAAACTTGCCATAGGCCGGTGTTAGCGCACGGAGCGACCCCCCGGCCGAAAAAACAGATGGACCCCGATGTCGCAAGACAAAGTGGAGACGATTCAATGACCCCGACCGCATCCCGCACGGCCCCCCCTCGCAGGGCAACGACGCGCCGCAGCTTTCTCGCCCTTGCGCTCGGCCTTGCCGGCTTCGGTGCGGTGCTGCTGTCGCCGGCCGGCGCCGGCGCGACCCCGAACCTCGACGAGACGGCGAAAGAAACGCTCAACAAGATCAACGCCTATTTCAACTCCGTGCGCACCATGAAGGGCGAGTTCGTGCAGTTCGCCCCGGACGGCAGCCGCACCGAGGGCACGTTCCAGCTCGCGCGTCCCGGCCGCATCAACTTCCGCTACGAAAAGCCGGCCCGCATGGAGATCATCGCCGACGGCAAGTCGGTCGCCGTGCGCGACCGCCGGCTCGACACCCAGGACATCTGGCCGCTGAACAAGACGCCGCTGCGCTTTCTGCTCGCCGACCACATCGACCTGACGAGCGATGCCAAGGTCACCCGCGTCTCCGTGGAACCCGACCTCGTCACCGTCATCATCGACGAGGAAAGCACCTTCGGCGACGGCCGCCTGACGCTGGTCTTCGACGGCAACAATTATGAACTGCGCCAGTGGACCGTCACGGACGCGCAAGGGGACACCTCGGTCGCCATCTACAACGTCGCCACCGGCGTGCCGGTCAATGACGGAGCGTTCGAGATCAACTACCAGCGCGACTACCTCAACAACCGCATCAAGGATTGAGTGGGAGTTTTTTGTCGCTCACGGCGGTTTTGTGCGCTCACGCCAGCTCGCTTCGCTCGCGGCTCCGCGGGCGCGGCCTTACGGCCGGCGCGCGTTCGCGCTTGCGAAGCCTAATGGCTTCGTTATTTCGCTCACGGCAGACGCGCTCCGCGCGTGCCTCCGCGGGGGCGGCGCATAAGCGCCGACGGGCGGTCGCCCTTGCGAAGCCTGACGGCTTCGACTGTCCTTGCGTCACCCTCAGGCGTCATCCCGGGCGGAGCGAAGCGCAGACCCGGGACCCATTGCCCGCATCGGCACGGTAGCCCGGCGCGTATCCCCGCAGCCGCCTGCGCCAATCGGCCGAGTATGGGATTGACGGAACCGACCCAATCGCGAGGCCCAATGGATTGCCGCGTCGGCCTATCGGCCTCCTCGCAATGACGTTGAAAAGCCTCAGCACTTTCGGCCGTCATTGCGAGCGAAGCGAAGCAATCCAGTCATTTCTGAATGTCAGGAAGGGAAAGCACTAGCGGGTCTCAAGCACCACTGGCCCCGCAATCACCGCCAAAGCCAACGAGGAAACAGGCACCCGCTAGAACCGGTAGCGCAGGCCGACCGTAGCGTATTGGGCGCCGCCGGCGGTGGAATTGAAGATCTTGGTGTCGCCGAGCAGGAAGTGCTTGCCGCCGGACCGGTGGTGGAAGCGGAACACCAGCTCGTATTGCGGATGCTCCGGCATCGACAGGGCGATTTCCGGCGTCAGGAAGTGGAGGAGTTTGGAGCCCTCGTGATTGCCGGCCTGCGCGACCTCGAGCTGGTCGAGCTTGCGCGCATAGTTGAGGCCGGTCGAGACGGCGATCGACGTCTTGACGAACTTGTTCCAGGGGAACCACTTCCAGCGGAAGAACAAGGCGCCCCAGACCTCTTCGGAGGTGGCGTCGCCGAAGCGCTTGGCAATGCCCAGTTCGCCTTCGATCTCGGCATAGTCCTTCAGGGAGACGATCGGGCGCGAGACCGCCGCGGCGACGATGCCGCTGTCGGCCCAGGTCCAGTCCCAGATCGGCGTGAACCCCTTCAGGCCGAAGATCGACTTCATGGAATCGTCGACGAACCGGCCGGCATAGATCTGGAAGCCGCATTCGCCGGAGCAGGCCTTGGTGATTTCGTGGAAAGTGATCCAGCGGTCGGGATGAGCGCCGTCGGAATAGTCGTCCGCCCTGGCCGATGTCGCCAGCGGCGCGGAGAGCGAAATCAGAAGAAACAGGCAGGCCATGAAGGCCGCAAATGCACCAGGCCGGCGCCGCACGGTCATTGCTTCGGTCGTCGACGTCGCCATCGCCAAGCGCTTCTTTCCGTTATTCCCCCGGGACGCCATCGACGCCGCAGCCCAACCTAACACGCCCGTTGCGGGCGCGCGCCCATCGCATCCGCCGAATCCCGCTTCACCGAAGATAAAGGTTAATGGGGAGTGAACCGACTGGCGAGCGAAACGATATAGCGACAAAGCGTCCGGACTGTCCAGCGCGGCAGCCGGTTGACCGATGCCTATTCCCGCAACTGTTGCATTCACGCCGCGCCGGCGGCCCTGCAATTGGCTACCGCATCGGCGATGGGGCATGCCCGGGCATATCCGGGACCGGCCAAGGCCGGTCCGCAGGTGACAGGGCGAATCGGACGATGCGCCCGGCGGCCGCGATCCCCGGCTACCGGGAGCATCCCGGCGGGCTGGTGTCCATCGTCCACTCGTCGACGGGAAGTGCCGTCATGCTGGTGCGGAATGTGCGCCCGTCCTGGATGCCCCGGCCCGACAGGAGATTGACGTCGCACTTGCCGGTGGCAGCAGGGTCGAGCGTGTCGTAATGGCTGTAGGTATAACCGGCGACGACGAACCGCTTGTCGCGATAGGCGATCGTCAGCACCTGCTCCCAGCGGTCGCGGCCGACGCTGGAATTCTCCGAAATGACCCTGAGCGATGTGTTCGCCGCCACCTCAAGCCGCGGCTCCTGGCCGAACATGTCGCCGCGCCAGGCGATCGACGGCGCATGGGCGAACAGCTCCATGCCGTCGCCCTTGTCGGCGAAGATGTAGAGGTCGGCGCCGTCGTCGACCTCCACCAGCACCGCCCGGTAGCGAAAGAGATCGCCGTCCATGGTCGACTGGGCAAAGGACGAGACGGCTGCGACCGGGACCATCTCGGCCGCAAGCGCCGGCATCGCCGGCATCGCCGGAATCATGAAAAGGAAGGCTGCAAACCACCGCATCTGTTCTCTCCCCCTTGAACGCGAAAATGCCCGCGCCAGCGCGTATGCAATTTTCGCGTGTCGTTTTCCGGTACTATGGCACGTCCGTCTGCAGTCCCTGCAAAAAAATCTTGCCAGATCGGGGAAAATCGGTATCTAGATGAATGTGTGAAAGCTGTGTTTTTAGAGCTTTCGCTGGGGATTACCGCTTTGCCCCCAAGTCGAAAAGCAGGCGGTTTCGGAGAAAACCTGAGTTGCGCACTTCCGTGGTTGTTGCGGTCGCAACAGCTCTTTTGTGTGGTCACGCGCCCTCCCCGCGCGCGCCCGTCGGGCTGTTTTTCTTGTCCCCCTTGGCCGGCTTGCCGCAATGACCGCGGCCGCCCTCGCGCCAGCCGCCGGCATTGCGCGGCGACCGTCTCGCACCGGCGGGCACACCGCGACCGCCGAGCGCATCGGCGCCATGGACGCCGTGCGCGGCTTTGCCGTCTGCGGCATCCTCATCCGCAACATCTTCGTCTTCGCCATTCCCGGCCTTGCCTATTCGCTGCCGCTGATGTGGGGCGGCGACGAGATGGCCGATCTTCGGGCCTGGGGCTTCGTCGAACTCTTCGTCGACGGCTCCATGCGGGCGCTGTTCTCGCTCCTGTTCGGTGCCACGGCGCTCTTGCTCTTGCAGAAGGCGGATTCCGGCGGGCTCGCCGCCGTCGACTATTTCTACCGCCGGCTGATGTGGCTGATGCTGTTCGGCCTCGTCCACGCCTATCTGCTGCTGTCGCCCGTCGACATCCTGTTCGTCTATGGCTGCCTCGGGCTGTTGATCTTTCCCTTGCGGAACCTGAGGCCGCGCACGCTGCTCATCGTCGCCGGCGTCGGCCTTGGCGTCACAGCGCTGCTGTCGACCCTGGAATGGCAGATCACCGAGGACGCCGCCAAGGCGGCCAACGCCGGTACCGTCATGGAGACCGTACAGCCGGTGCAGCCCGCCGCCCTCGTCACCGAAGGCGATGGCGCGCGCATCGTTCTCGTCGGCTCCGGGACGGATGCGGCATCCGGCGACGAGGCCCCGCAGGCCGATGAGGCACCCCAAACCGACGAAGAAGCCACCGAGGCGATCAACCAAAGCTGGATCGCCGATGTCGCCGACCGCCGCGAGGGCTACCTCTACAACATGGTGACCTCCGCCAGCACGGCCTTCGCCAACCACTCGACCGACCTCTTCAAAACCCATCTGGTCGATGTCGGCGCCCTCATCCTGATCGGCATGGCCTTCTTCAAGCTCGGCATCGTCACCGGCGCCAGATCCACACGCTTCTATCTGATGATGCTGATGCTCGGCTACGGCATCGGCGTCACCGTCAACGGGCTGGAGATCATGGCCGCCGTGCTGCCCGCGGAGGAAGCCGGCAGCACCGACTGGACATCGATCACCTACGACCTCGGCCGCATCGGCAACGCCTTCGGCCACCTCGCCCTCATCGTCCTGCTGACGCGCCTGCCGGCGGCAACGGTCTTCACCTCCATGCTGAAGGCGACGGGCCGGCTGGCGCTCACCAACTACCTGCTGCAGACCATGGTCTTCACCGGCCTCTTCTTCGGCTACGGCTTCGGGCTTTACGGCAGCTTCTCCCACAGCCAGCTCCTGCTCATGGCCTTTGCCATGATCGCGGTCCAACTCGTCGCCTCGCGGCTCTATCTGATGGCGTTCAGCCAGGGGCCGTTCGAATGGCTGTTGCGGCGGCTGATCGTCTGGAAGTCCGTGCCGCCGGCCCTGACAAATCCGTCGATCGCGGGACAAGCCTCCGCGCCGGCGCCGACCATCGCCTGATCGCAAATTTTTCCGAATCTGTCGCCCGCCTGAAATACCTCCAGAGAAAAAAGAACCCGCCGCGCTTAAACAACGCGGCGGGTTTTTCGTCTGTCCGGATGGCGTGACGGGAAAACGGCGGCGGCAACGCACATTCCCCTGCATCCGGGCCTACCGGAACGCCCGCCCCTGGAAGGTCCTGCGCTGCGGCCTGTGGTGATGAACCCGCATCCGCTTGAGGCGGCTGTGGCCGAACACCGGCAGCTTCGGGCCGGTGTGCATGGTGCTGTAGCCGAACGGCTTGCAGGGCT
>NZ_NPEV01000027.1:62500-68316 GCF_003258835.1 Rhodobium orientis
GGAGGTCGACGGCGAGGTCGCGATCACCGTTCGCGACTTCCCCACCGACAATCCGCTGATCGACGCCGACGCCTCGCCGAGCGAGGCGGAGATCGAGGCCATGGTGCGGCGCCATGCCGTGAGCCCGACGGGCGAGAATCTGCAGGTCGCCTCGCTGCCGCGGATCAACCCCGACCGGTTCGACTTCGAGCTGGCCAAGCGGCCGTCCGCGCTCGGCCGTTTCGCCATCCGCATCGTGCCGGAAAACGTCTCCTTCGTCGCCAAGACGGAAGAGCCCACCGCGGACATCACCCCGGGCCTGCAGGAAAAGGTCATCGACGTCGACGACAACACGTCGCTGAAGGATCTTTTGATCGGCAACGGCTCCACCGACGACGAGGCGGAAGAGATCACCGCCGTGCTCGGCCGCGTCTTCCGCATCGGCAAGCCGCCGGAGAACGGCCGCGTCCGCCTCGGCATCGACGAGGCCGAGATCGACATCGACCGCTCGATCCCGGTACGCATCAGCATCTATGACGGCGAAAAGCACATCGCCACGGTCGCCCGCTCCGACGACGGCTTCTACGTGCCGGCCAACGAGCCGCCGCCGATCGTCACCGCCGCCGCGGAAGAGGAAGAGCCGCAGCAGCCCGTCGTCTACAAGGGTGGTCCCGCGCTCAATCTCTATGAGAGCATCTACCAGACTGGCATGGAGCAGCAGATCCCGGTCGCGCTGATCAACGACCTGATCCGCATCTTCTCCTTCGAGGTCGATTTCAACACCCGCGTCAGCCCGTCCGACAAGGTGGAGGTGTTCTATGCCCTCGCCGACGAGCGCGATCCCGGCTCGGCCAAGGAGATCCTGTTCGCCTCGCTGACGCTGAAGTCCAACGAGCGCCGCTTCTACCGCTTCAAGACGCCGGACGACGGCGCCGTCGATTACTACGACGAGACCGGCAAGAGCTCGAAGAAATTCCTGATGCGCAAGCCGATGTCGCGCGGCAAGTTCCGCTCCGGCTTCGGCAGCCGGCGCCACCCGATCCTCGGCTATGCGCGGATGCACAAGGGCGTCGACTGGGCGGCCCCGCGCGGCACCCCGGTCATGGCGTCGGGCAACGGCGTCATCGAAGAGGCCAAGTGGAAATCCGGCTACGGCCGCTGGGTGAAGATCCGCCACTCCAACGGCTACGCCACCGGCTACGGCCACATGTCCGGCTTTGCCAAGGGAATCCAGTCCGGCCAGCGCATCCGCCAGGGCCAGGTGATCGGCTTCGTCGGCTCCACCGGCCTGTCGACCGGCCCGCACCTGCACTACGAGGTCATGGTCAACGGCCGCCACGTCAATCCGCTGCGCATCCGCCTGCCGCGGGGCCGCGTGCTAACCGACGACGTGTTGACCTCCTTCGAGCAGGAGCGCAACCATATCGACGCCCTGCTCGCCAAGGAGCCGGGCCAGCAGCGCCTCATCGCCACCAACTGAGCCGCAAAACAACCGGTATCGTCAGCCGGCCAAGCCGAGGTCGGAACGCTGTTTCCGCGTCAGCTTCGCCGCGACGATGCGGTGCGATTCGGCGAGATAGGCTTTCAGGTCGTCGTCGCAGAGCCCCGGATCGCCATGCATCTGGATCCAGGTCGGACTGCGCGGCGACAGATACGGCGCCGGCCTCAGGCCCGGCTGCTCGCGCAGTATCCGGTAGGCAAGCTCGCTGCATTTGAAGGTGACGAAGGGGAACGCCCCCTTCGACCAGCCGGCGATGGCGAACACCTTGCCGCCGACCTTCCAGACATGCGCCCCGCCCCACTGTTCGACATAGGTTGCCGCCGGCAGGCCGCCGCAGAAGGCATCGAACGTTTCGTAGGTCATCATCGGCTTTGGGTCCCCGAACCTGCTCGCAGCCGATGATAGGGTGACTCGCCGTCGGCGGCACCAGACAGAAAAACCGGCCGCCGAAAAATCGGCGGCCGGTTCTTTTTCGTTCGGGTTTCGGACCGCAGCAGCCCTCAGGCCGCCTGGCGGTCGTCGGCGGCGACCTCGAAGTCGAGCCCCTCGCCTTCTGTGGTCACCTTCACGGTCTGGCCGTCGGCCACATCGCCGGAAAGGATCCGCTCCGCCAGCGGGTTCTGCACGAAGCGCTGGATCACCCGTTTCAGCGGCCGGGCGCCATAGACCGGGTCGTAGCCCTTTTCGGCGAGCCAGGCCCGGGCGGCCTCGTCCAGTTCCAGCACGATCTTGCGGTCGTCGAGCAGCTTCTGCAGCCGGACGAGCTGGATGTCGACGATCGCGCCCATCTGCTCGCGTTTCAGGCGATGGAACAGGATGATCTCGTCGAGCCGGTTGAGGAACTCCGGCCGGAAATGCGACCGGACCACGTTCATGACGGCATCGCGCGCGGCTTCCACGTCCGCCCCCTCCGGCTGCTCGGCCAGGAACTCCGAGCCGAGGTTGGAGGTCATGATGATCAGCGTGTTGCGGAAGTCGACGGTGCGGCCCTGGCCGTCGGTCAGCCGGCCGTCGTCGAGCACCTGCAGGAGCACGTTGAAGACGTCGTGGTGCGCCTTTTCGATCTCGTCGAACAGGATAACCTGGTAGGGCCGGCGGCGCACGGTTTCCGTCAGCGCCCCGCCTTCCTCATAGCCGACATAGCCCGGAGGCGCGCCGATCAGGCGGGCGACGGAATGCTTCTCCATGTATTCCGACATGTCGATGCGGGCCATCGCCGTCTCGTCGTCGAACAGGAACGCCGCGAGCGCCTTTGTCAGCTCCGTCTTGCCGACGCCGGTGGGTCCGAGGAACATGAACGAGCCGATCGGTCGGTTCGGGTCCTGAAGGCCGGCACGGGCCCGGCGCACGGCGGTGGACACGGCCTCGACCGCTTCCTCCTGGCCGACGACGCGCCTGGCGATCGCCTCTTCCATGCGCAAGAGCTTGTCGCGCTCGCCTTCCAGCATCTTGTCGACCGGGATGCCGGTCCAGCGCGAGACAATCTGTGCAACGTGGTCCGGCGTCACGGCTTCTTCCACCATCGCGCCGGGTTCGGCCACGCTGCCCTCCGCCGCCTCGGTCTCGGCGAGCCGCTTTTCCAGTTCCGGAATGCGGCCATAGGCGATCTCGCCGGCCTTGGCGAGGTCGCCCTCGCGCTGTGCCCGTTCCAGATCGCCGCGCGCCTCGTCGAGGGCCGCCTTGATCTGCTGGGCCGAGGAAAGCTTGTCCTTTTCCGCCCGCCAGCGTGCGGTCAGCCCGGCCGATTTTTCTTCAAGGTCGGCGAGTTCGCGATCGAGCCGCTCCAGCCGGTCCTTGGAGGCCTGGTCGGTCTCCTTCTTCAGCGCCTCACGCTCGATCTTGAGCTGGATGATGCGCCGGTCGAGCTCGTCCAGCTCATCCGGCTTGGAATCGACCTGCATGCGCAGCCGCGAGGCCGCCTCATCCATGAGGTCGATCGCCTTGTCCGGCAGGAACCGGTCGGTGATGTAGCGATTGGAGAGCGTCGCGGCGGCGACCAGCGCGGAGTCGGTGACCCTGACGCCGTGGTGCAGCTCGTATTTCTCCTTGAGGCCGCGCAGGATCGAGACAGTATCCTCCACCGTCGGCTCGGAGACGAAAACGGGCTGGAAGCGCCTTGCGAGCGCGGCGTCCTTTTCCACGTGCTTGCGGTATTCGTCGAGCGTGGTGGCGCCGACGCAGTGCAGTTCGCCGCGGGCAAGCGCCGGTTTCAGGAGGTTGGAGGCGTCCATCGCCCCTTCCGCCTTGCCGGCACCGACCAGGGTGTGCATTTCGTCGATGAAGAGGATGACCTGGCCGCCAGCCGCCTGGATTTCAGACAGCACGGCCTTCAGCCGCTCCTCGAACTCGCCGCGATATTTGGCGCCGGCGATCAGCGCGCCCATGTCGAGGGCGAGGAGCTTCTTTTCCTTCAGGCTCTCCGGCACGTCGCCATTGACGATCCTGAGCGCCAGGCCCTCGGCGATCGCCGTCTTGCCGACGCCCGGCTCGCCGATCAGCACCGGATTGTTCTTGGTCCGGCGCGACAGCACCTGGATCGTGCGGCGGATTTCCTCGTCGCGCCCGATGACCGGGTCGAGCTTGCCCTCGGCAGCCACTTCCGTCAGGTCGCGGGCGTATTTCTTCAGGGCGTCGTAACCCGATTCGGCCGACGCCGAATCGGCCGTGCGGCCCTTGCGGATCTCGTTGATCGCCTCGTTGAGGCCGGTCGGCGTCACGCCGGCGTCCTTCAGGATCTTGGCGCTGTCCGCTTCCTTCTCCATGGCCAGCGCCAGAAGCAGGCGCTCTACGGTGACGAAGGAATCGCCCGCCTTCTTGGCGAGTTCCTCGGCCGTGTTGAAGACCTTGGCCGTGGGGCCGGCGAGGTAGAGCTGGCCTTCACCGCCGCTCACCTTCGGCATCTTGTCGAGCGCCAGATCGACGGCGGTCAACGCCCGGCGCGGCCGGCCGCCGGCAGCCTCGATGAGCCGCGCCGACATGCCTTCCGGATCGTCGAGCAGCACTTTCAGGATGTGCTCGGGCGTAAATTGCTGGTGGCCCCTGGAAAGGGCCGCGTTCTGGGCGGATTGAATGAACCCGCGCGCGCGTTCGGTGTATTTCTCGAAATTCATCATGACCTCCTGAGCCCGCCCCGCCCGTCCGAAGCACGGGAACCGGTGGCGTCCGGCCGTTGACAGATTTCCGCTCCGCATCCCCCGAAAGCGGCAGAACGCGGACCCGGATCGGCCCCCGGCATATGCGGGGACGTCCTCAATATAGTGTTGCAGATCGGTAACAGAAGAGGTTGCGGCAGAGAAGTCGGGCGCATCGCGTACCGGGCGCCAAAATGGTTTCAAAGCCGCCGGAATTGGCTCTCGCCCGCGCCGGGCGCCCGCTATATGGTGCCCGCCACCTCACCGATAGTTCATCCCACAGGACAAAGACGATGACGTCGATCGCGAAAATCGCCGCCCTTTACCGCTTTCCCGTAAAAGGCCTTTCCGCCGAAAATCTGGACCGAGTGGAGCTGGCGCCCGACCGCCCGCTCCCCGGCGACCGGGCGATTGCCCTGGAATTTCGCGATTCGGGGCTGGACCCGGAGCATCCGGAATTCCGCAAGAAGTCCTATTTCCTGCAGCTCGCCCTGTTCCCGGCACTCGCCGTCCTGAAGAGCCGCTTCGATCCGGCGATCGGACGGCTGGAAATCACCCGCGACGGCGCCCCCTTCGCCGAGGGCATCATTACTGACGCCGCCGACCGCGAGCGCATCGAGACCGCGTTCCAGAATTTCTTCGACCCGCCGCTGCCCCGAAAGCCGCGCCTGATCGCCGGCGGCGACGTGCAGTTCACGGACCAGTCCGGGCCGCTGATCTCGCTGATCAACCTTGCCACCGTCAACGCCATCGCCGACGTCGCAGGTGGCCCGCTCGATCCGGTTCGGTTTCGCGGCAATCTCACCCTGGAGGGGCTTGAGGCCTGGGCGGAGAACGATCTCGTCGGCAAGCGGATCGCGATCGGTAACGGGGCGGTGCTGGAGGTGGAAAAGCGCATCGACCGCTGCGCGGCCACCGAGGTCGACCTTGAGACCGGCGTGCGCAACCGGCCGGTAATCGCGCGCCTGCGCGAGACCTTCGGCCATATCGATTGCGGGGTGTTCGCCCGGGTCGTCGAACCCGGCGCCATCGCCCCCGGCGACCCGTTAAAGGTCCTCTAAAGCGCTTTCCCAAAAAGTTGACAGGCTTTTTGGATAAGAAATCGCGTCAAAACAAGGACCTAAAGCACCTTGCGATTGATCTGAATCGATAGGGGATTCCCACCGGAGGTTTTGTCTGATTCACTTTCCTTGAGGAGGAGAGTG
>NZ_NPEV01000028.1 GCF_003258835.1 Rhodobium orientis
CACTCTCCTCCTCAAGGAAAGTGAATCAGACAAAACCTCCGGTGGGAATCCCCTATCGATTCAGATCAATCGCAAGGTGCTTTAAATTCTGTTCGCTGGGGTTTCCTCTCTTGCGCATGATTTCCGAGGATTAACGCGCACGACACCTCCCAGATGCGATCGCGCGCGAGCGATTCTCGTAATGTAGGCCACGGTTGGTAAGAGACCGCAGCGAATGAGCGACAGTTGATCCGCCTCGACGCCGTCTACGAGTCGTACAACGCCGCCCCCGACATCAGCACGATGACCTTGGCGCCTCTGTCGACGCGGTCGTAAAGGTGCTTGATGTCCTCGTTGTTGAGGCGGATGCAGCCGGACGAGACGTTGAGGCCGATCGACCAGGGCTCGTTGGTGCCGTGGATGCGGTAGAGCGTGTCCTTGCCGCCGGAATGCAGGTACATCGCCCGCGCGCCGAGTGGGTTCTTGGACCCGCCGGGCATGCCGCTGGCATATTTCACCAGCTTCGGGTCGCGCTCGATCATGTCGGCCGGAGGCGTCCAGGTCGGCCATTCGGCCTTGCGACCGACGGTGACGACGCCGGACCAGCCAAAACCCTCGCGGCCGACGCCGACGCCGTAGCGGATCGCCTTGAAGCCCGGCTGGACCAGATAGAGAAAATGCTGGTCGGCATCGATGATGATCGTGCCCGGTCGCTCCGCCGTCTCGAAGTCGACGACCGTGCGACGGAACCGCTTCGGCGTGCCGCCCTGCGCCGTCGCCGCCTCCTGGACGCGCTTCGGATTGTAGACGATCCATTTCTTCGACACCGGATCCCAGTAGCGCGACGCCTCGGCAACGGCCACGGCCGACACGCCGGCAATGCCGAGGATCGCGACCGCAAGGAACGCGGCCCTCTTCAGCCGGGAGAGGAGGGCGAAGCGAGTGATGTGCGTTTTCCCGGTCATTGCAGCCACCCCTCGATGCGCTCCGCGTTTTCCCTGACCCATTCGCCCGCGAACTCCGCCGGATCCGTGCGCTCCACGACGAGGGCGTAGGTCATCGCCGAAATCGTGTCGGTGTCGAGTTCCACATTGGAAAGCAGCTTGGCGATGTCCGGATGGGTCTCCTCCAGCGCCTTCTGGTAGTGGATGTGCAGGAACGAGACGTCCCAGGCGACCGGGGCCGACGAATTCTTCAGCCAGTCCGGATCGTCCGAGGGCGAATGCACGATCCACTTGGTCGGGTCGTGCGCCGGCTCGTCGAGAAGCTTAACGTCGTGAAGCTGGAACAGGTGGTGCGGGGCGTAGCAGTAAAAGACCAGCGGCTTGCCGGTCGCGACCGCTACGTCGATCATCGCCATCGCCACCGTCTCCTCGCCCTCAAGCAGCGTCATCGTCGTGTCGTAGCCGTAGCTTTTGGCGCGGATCTTCTCGATGCGCGTCGAGGCCCAGTCCTTGTCGCCGATCCAGACCTCGCCCTTGCCGTTACTGTCGGTGTCGAAGATCTTGACCTTTTCCGGATCGGAAAGGTCGGCGATCGAGGCGATATGGTATTTCTCCGAAGTCGCCGCCGTCGTGCACATCCCTTGCGTCGCCGGCACGCCGTGCGGGTTCATCGCCACCGTCTTCTTGCCGTTGACGTAGGCCAGCACCAGGTCGCGGTGGTTCGGCAGCCAGACCTCCGGATGCACCTGCACCGAGCCGCTGTCCATGCCGGCAAAAATCTCCTCGTTGGTGCCAGCCTTGTAGGCGACCGAGACGCCGAACTTCTGGTGGATGATCTCGCCGAGGACATGCGCGGTCGCCTCGGCGGAGGACCAGCTCGGCACCCCGATGACGATATCGGCGGCACGGGCCGGACCATGGGTCGCCAGTGTGCCAAACATCACCGCAAGTGCTGCAAGAAAAACGCGTGCCGTTGCCATGAGAGCCGCCAACTCCGTCCAGAACCGAAATGCACCGGACCCGAACGACCGCCGGGCCAAAGGTCACACGCTACAAACTACCGGGCGTGGTCCGGAGTTTCTACAAGTTTTCACTTCGGGGCCGGATTCGACTTGTTGCCGCGCGCACATCGCTCCCTGGACATTTGGAATGGTTCCGCGTGAGCGCCCGCCGGTGGCGCCTGTGCGAGCAGACAGCGCCATGGCGGCATTGTCGCGGAAAGCGGTCGACATCAACGCCTCGAAATGAGAACATAAAGGGAACAATCAGAAAGGCGCCAGGCAAGAATGGCGAACGGTCAGCTTTCCCTCGATCTGGGCATGCAGGAGCGGCCAGACCTCCTCTATTTCGCCCTGCGCCCGGACGCCGGCGCCGCATCGGCAATGCTCGACGTCGCGCAGCGTTGCAAGGAGCGCCACGGCCTTTCGGAACGCCCGTTCGGCGCCGACCGGCTGCATGTTTCGCTCGTGCCGGCGATCTCCCGGCATGGCGTCCGCAGGGACGATGCCGCGGCGGCGCTCCGCGCTGGCTCCGGCGTCAGGGCGGCGCCATTTCCGGTGGTCTTCGATCGCCTGTGCACCTTCGGTGGCGCGCAGAAGCGTCCCGTGGTGCTCTGCAGCCGCGGCCGGATCGCGGCGCTGGAGGATCTGCGGCAGGCGCTACGGGGCGAACTCGTGAAGGCTGGGCTCTGGCAGGGTCCGGCGCGGTTCCGGCCGCACGCCACCTTGTTGTGGGGCAGGCGGCCGGTGCCGGAAACCCGCCTCGACGAGGCGATCGGCTGGACCTGCGACGGCTTCGTGCTGGTGAAAAGCCTGGTGGGCCAACGTCGCCACGTCGACCTCGGGCGGTGGCCGCTCGAGGCGGCGGGTGGGTGAGGGCGTCTCGGTCCGATCGTTCGCGCAGCCAGGCGGCTTTACAGCCGGCATTTGCAAGGTCAGGATCGTTTGCCGCGCAACACCGATTATTGTGAGCCTGGAACCGTTGAGCACAAAATCCGGACCGCCCAGAACCGACAACGCCGTCCACGGCACCACGCTCTATGGCGGCAGCCATGAGCCGGCCTATTGCGGCGCGCTCTCCTTCATGCGCCGGCGCTACAGCCGCCATCTCGATGGCGTCGACGTGGCGGTCTGGGGCATCCCGTTCGATGCCGCCGTCTCCGACCGGCCGGGCGCCCGCTTCGGGCCGCAGGGCATCCGCAAGGCGTCCGCCACCTTCTGCGGCGATCCGAACTACCCCTTCGCCTTCGACATCTTCGAGACGCTCGCCGTCGTCGACTATGGCGACTGCGCCTTCGACTACGCCCGCCACCAGGAAATCCCCGGCCATATCCGCCGCCAGGCCGGCACCATCCTCGATGCCGGCTGCCACCTCTTTTCGATGGGCGGCGACCATTACGTCACCTGGCCGCTGCTGCAGGCCCATGCCGAGCGCCATGGCCCGCTCGCCATCGTCCAGTTCGACGCGCACCAGGACACCTGGGACGACGACGGCGACCGCATCGACCACGGCACCATGATCGCGCGGGCGGTGAAGGAGGGGATCATCGACCCGGCCGGCTCGATCCAGATCGGCATCCGCAGCCACGCGCCGGACGATTTCGGCATCGAGATCGTCTATGGCGACGAGATCGAGACCCTCGGCGTCAAGGGCATCATCGACGCCATCGTCACCCGCGTCGGCGATCGCCGTGCCTATATGACCTTCGACATCGACTGCCTCGATCCGGCCTTTGCGCCGGGAACCGGCACGCCCGTCGCCGGCGGGCTGTCGAGCCGCGAGGCGCTGTCGGTGCTGCGCGGCCTCGGCGCAGTGGAGTTCGTCGGCGGCGACGTGGTGGAGGTCGCTCCCGCCTACGACCATGCCGACGTCACCTCGCTTGCGGCCGCTTCCATCGCCCAGACCTATCTCGGCCTCCTTGCCGAGCGACGCCGCAACGGAAGCTGATACCGGTTCCCCACCGAGGATTTTTGCTGTCGGGGCACTGGCGGCATGGGCGCGGCTGGCGTAAAAGGCGCCGCGAGAAAGACATTTCCCGACAGTCAGATGGAGACGGCAATGGGCGAGAGTATCCGCATCGGCGTTTTGGGCGCGTCCGGTTATACGGGCGCCGACATGGTCCGCCTTGCCGCCCGCCATCCGCGGATCGAGATCGCCGCGCTGACCGCCAACACCCATGCCGGCAAGCAGATGGCCGAGGTGTTCCCGCATCTTGGCGTCCTCGACCTGCCGACCTTGCAGAACTGGGAGGAGGTCGACTGGGGCACGGTCGACGCCATCGTCTGCGGCCTGCCGCACGGCACCACCCAGGACATCACCAAGCAGATCCTGGCGGCCCATCCGCGCACCCGCATCATCGACATGTCGGCCGATTTCCGGCTGCGCAACACCTCCGTCTACGCCTCGGCCTACGGCCAGGACCACCGCGCCCCGGAGATCCAGCCCGAAGCCGTCTACGGCCTTTCGGAGCACTACCGCGCCGAGATCGCCGGCGCCCGGCTCGTCGCTTGTCCCGGCTGCTATCCGACGGCCGTGTTGACCGCGCTGCTGCCGATCGTTGCCGCCGGCATCGTCGATGCCACGGACCTCATCATCGATGCCAAGTCCGGCGTCTCCGGCGCCGGCCGCGGGCTGAAGCAGAACACGCTCTTCTGTGAGGCGGGCGAGGGGCTGTCGCCCTATTCCATCGGCACCCACCGGCACGCGCCGGAGATCGAGCAGGAGATCACGCGGGCGGCCGGCGAGGCGGTGACGGTCAATTTCACGCCGCATCTGGTGCCGATGAGCCGCGGCGAACTGGTCACCTGCTACGTGAAGCTGACCAATGGTGCGTCGCCGGCCGACGTGCGCGAGGCACTGCGGCGGCGCTATGCGGAAGAGCCCTTCGTCCATGTCCTGCCGGAGGGCGGCGTCCCCGCGACCCAGGCCGTGCGCGGCTCCAACCACGTCATGGTCGGCGTCTTTCCCGACCGCATTCCGGGTCGCGCCATCGTCATCGGCGCGCTGGACAATCTGGTGAAGGGCTCCGCCGGCCAGGCGCTGCAGAACCTGAACCTTGCCTTCGGCATCGAAGAGACCGAAGGCCTGATGCAGCTCGCTCTGTTCCCGTAGGCGCGTCCGGCTCCGTTCCGTCAGCCCTTGGCGGCGATGGCGGAGACTGGCGGGCGCGGGGCACGGGGAAGGGCGGGGTTTACCCCTCCCGCCGCTTCCGCCGCGGCCACTTGCGGGCGGCCTCGTTGTCGTTGACGGGGATGCGTTCCCAGGAGCGGTAGATCGGGTCCATGTCCTTCATGTCCTGGTAGAGCCAGACCATGCGGTCGAGGAACCAGAATTTGCCGAAGAGCACGATGACGATGCCGACGAGCGTTGGCCAGAAGGCGGCAAGGAACGTGCCCCAGAGCGCGATCACCGCGCCGGTCGCGGCGATGCCGGCAAGCAGATGCGCGACGACGGCATGGTGGCGCGGGATCGGGATGCGGTGGCGGTTGAGCCAGACCCGCTCGCCGAAGGTCGCCCGCGCGTGCCAGGTGTCGGTGCGCTTGGGCGCGGGGAAGATGCGCGGATTGAGATAGATCCAGACGACGACGAGGCCGACGAGGCAAAGCGCGCCGCCGATGCCGATCCAGCGATGGCTCCATACGGCGAGCACCAGGAGCGGCAGGCTCGCCGCCCGGGTCCACACGCTCCAGCCGCTGGCGTGCCGGCGCCAGACGCCGTCATCCATCCGGAACAGCCGGCTCAGCCACTCATCGTAGCGCAATCGATCCTTGTTGCCTTTCTTCATCGCCGAAATCTGCCTGAAAGAGCCTTGTCGCCCGTCCGCCCGCCTGCATGGTTTTCCGGCGTTTTGCCGCAATCGTCAACAATCGCGATGACGGCGCCCGCTCTCAGTCCCGAATCTTGACGTAGCTGCCGGGCGCGTCCTCGATCGGCTTCAGCTTGCCGCCGCCCGGTTTTCGCGCCTTGACCTTTTCCTCGGCAAGGCCGGAGGCCCATTGCTGCCAGTACGGCCACCAGGAGCCGGGCGTCTCCTTGGCCTTGGAGACCCAGGCCTCGAAGCTGCCTTTCGGCTTGCCGCCGGTCCAGTACTGGTACTTGTTGCGCGCCGGCGGGTTGACGACGCCGGCGATATGGCCCGACCCGGCCATGACGTATTCCACAGGCCCGCCGAACGAGGAGCAGCCGAGGAACACCGATTTCGCCGGCGCGATGTGGTCCTCGCGGGCGGCGAGGTTGAAGATCGGCACCTTCGACTTGGAAAGGTCGAGGGTGACGCCGCCGACCACCATCCGCTTCTGGCTGAGATTGTTCTCCAGATAGCAGTTGCGCAGGTAGAAGGAGTGGTTCGCCGCCGGCATCCGCGTCGCGTCGGAGTTCCAGTACAAAAGGTCGAAGGGAAACGGCTCGCGTCCCTTCAGGTAGTTGTTGACCACATAGGGCCAGATCAGGTCGTTGGAGCGCAGGAGGTTGAAGGCGTTGGCCATACGCCGGCCTTCCAGATAGCCGCGCTCGGCCATCCGCCGCTCCACCGTCTCGATCTGCTCCTTGTCGACGAAGACCTTCAGGTCGCCGGCATGGGTGAAGTCGATCTGGGTGGTGAAGAAGGTGGCGCTGGCGATCCGCTTGTCCTTCTTGGCGGCCAGATAGGCAAGGGTGACGGCGAGCAGCGTGCCGCCGACGCAATAGCCGACGGCGTTGACCTCGCTCTCGCCGGTCGCCTTTTCCACCACCTTTAGGGCTTCCAGAACGCCCTCCATCATGTAGTGCTCGAAGCTCTTGCGGGCGAGGCGCTGGTCCGGATTGACCCAGGAGATGACGAACACGGTGTGGCCTTCGCCGACGGCCCATCTGATGAAGGATTTGTCCGCGTTGAGGTCGAGGATGTAGAACTTGTTGATCCAGGGCGGCACGATGAGGAGTGGCCGCTTCAGCACCTCGTCGGTGGTCGGCGTGTATTGCAGCACCTGGCAGATGTCGTTCTGGAAGATCACCTTGCCGGGCGTCGTCGCCAGGTTTTCCCCGACCTTGAACTTGGTCGGGTCGGACTGGCGCAAGCGCAGGTCGCCGCCGCCGGCCTTGATGTCCTCGGCCAGCATGTGCATGCCGCGCACCAGGTTCTCGCCGTTGGAATCCAGCGTCTCGCGCAGCAGCTCCGGATTGGTCAGGATGAAGTTGGTCGGCGACAGCGCGTTGGCGATCTGCTTGACGTAGAAATCGGCCTTGTGCCGCGTGTGCTCATCGAGGTCGGCGGCGTCGGCGACCATCGTCTCGGCCCATTGCGAGGTGATCAGGTAGGCCTGCTTCAGGAAGTCGAAGAACTGGTTCTTCTGCCACTCCGGGTCCTGGAAGCGCTTGTCGCGCGGATCCGGCTCGATCGTCGGCGAGGAGGTCTCGCCGAGCATGCGGCGCATGGAAGCGCCCCACAGCTCCATGAAGCCGCTCCACAGCCGCATCTGCGCCTCGAAGGTGCGCTGGGGATCGGACAGCCAGTATTCGCCGACCCGCGACAGGGTCTTGATGATCTCGGCGATGGTGTCGGCAAGATCGGACTGGATCTCGCCCTTTTCCCGCGGCTCCGAATAGGCGGCCATCGCCTTACCGGCCTCCTCGATGACGCGGGCCAGATTCTGCGCAAAGACTTCCGGATCCTTGACGAGGTAGGGCAGATTGGTTTCGTCGGTGCCGGACTCCATGCCCGTTTCCTTCCCGGTATCGTGGCGCATGCTTCAGGGAACTCCGCTAGATGAATCCGCTGGATGCAACCGTTTTGACTATAATAGGCAGCGATGGACCGCCCAATGCAAGGGCGTGTCGAGTTTTTGCCACGAACGTTGCGCAGTGTTATCGCAGATGACTGTGACAGCCGGTGGGACCGGCGGACCGGCAATACCCGGTTCCAAGAGATTCGCAAGACGTATGACCGACCAATGTGTTGCGCTGCCGCGACGCGGCCTGGCCGCGCTTTTCCTGTTCCTCGGCGCCCTCACGGCGACGGCCGGTGCGGTGCGTGCCGACGACGGCCCGATGCAGCTCCTGCCGGAGGGTTTCCTCTCCGGGGCGCCAGTAGGGTCCGACACCGCACCCGCTCCGACCCCAGGCGAGGTGGCGCCGGCCACGGTCCGGCCGCCCGCTCCTACCGACAGGGCGGAGGGCGCCTCCGTCTTCGATCCGTCCGGCCGACCGGCGCTCCTGAAGGACGACGAAAAGGACCGCACCATTGACGATCTGCGCGCGCTGGCAGCCCGCAATGCCGCCCGCGCCGGCGCCCGTGGACCCGCCTTCGCCAACCGGCTGAAGCGCCTCGGCGAGAGCCACGGCAAGGAGGCGCTGAGCGAAATCGAGGAGAACTGACCCCGTCTTCCCTGCGCGCGGCTGGCGCGACAAATGGAGCCCACCCCCGCCATTTCACGTTGAAAGGCGGCATCAGCTCCGGCACCATGCTCGGATTCAAGGGAAAACAGCCGAATCGGCAGGGCCCGCGCAACGGCCGCCCCGCCACACTGTTCTGAAACCAAGGGCCGTTTCGAGCCGCGCAACCGTTGCCAAGACATCTGCGCCGACGTTCAACGGAGCCTCCGGACGATAAAATGGACGAATTTCACAAGATCCGCCGCCTGCCGCCTTACGTCTTCGAACACGTCAACCGCCTGAAGGCGAGCGCGCGGGCCGCCGGCGCCGACATCATCGACCTCGGCATGGGCAATCCCGACCTGCCGACGCCGGAGCACATCGTGGAGAAGCTGGTGGAGACCGTGCGCAAGCCGCGCACCAACCGATATTCCGCCTCCAAGGGCATTCCGGGTCTGCGCCGCGCCCAGGCCGCCTATTACGACCGCCGCTTCGGCGTCAAGCTCGATCCGGAGACCCAGGTCGTCGCCACCCTCGGCTCCAAGGAAGGCTTCGCCAATATGGCCCAGGCGATCACCGCGCCGGGCGACGTGGTGCTGGTCCCCAATCCGAGCTATCCGATCCACGCCTTCGGCTTCCTGATGGCCGGCGGCGTCATCCGCTCCATCCCGAGCGAGCCGGGCCCCGATTTCTTCCACGCGCTGGAGCGGGCGATCCACCATTCGACGCCCAAGCCCATCGCCGTGATCCTGTGCTATCCGTCGAACCCGACGGCCTGCGTCGCCGACATCGAGTTTTATCGCGACGTCGTCGCCTTCGCCCGCCAGCACGAGATCTTCGTCCTGTCCGATCTCGCCTATTCGGAGATCTATTTCACCGACACGCCGCCGCCCTCGCTGTTGCAGGTGCCGGGCGCCATGGACATCGCCGTGGAGTTCACCTCCATGTCGAAGACCTATTCCATGCCCGGCTGGCGCATGGGCTTTGCCGTCGGTAACGAGCGGCTGATCTCCGCGCTCGCACGGGTGAAATCCTATCTCGACTATGGCGCCTTCACGCCGATCCAGGTCGCCGCCGCCGCCGCCCTCAACGGGCCGCAGGACTGCGTCGCGGAGTTCCGCGAGACCTATCGCAAGCGCCGCGACGCCATGGTCGACGCCTTCGCCCGCGCCGGCTGGGAGATCCCGGCGCCTGAGGCCTCCATGTTCGCCTGGGCACCGCTGCCGGAACGCTTCCGCGAGATCGGCTCGCTGGAATTCTCCAAGCTCCTGGTCGAAAAGGCCGACGTGGCGGTGGCGCCGGGAATCGGCTTCGGCGAGCACGGCGAGGGCTATGTCCGCATCGCCATGGTGGAAAACGAGCAGCGAATCCGCCAGGCCGCCCGCAATGTGCGCCGGTTCCTTGAAACGGCGGGGGAAACGTTGCACAACGTGGTCCCGATCAGCGCCCGCGGTTAGCCACGGGCGCGCGCCAGTTTTAGCGGACCACCTTCACCATGCAGGATGTGCTCAGAGCCGGCCTTGCAGGCCTTGGAACGGTCGGTGCCTCGGTCGTTCGGCTGATCGCCCGCCACGAAAACGATCTCGCCGTGCGCTGCGGCCGCCCGATGCGGGTGGCGGCCGTTTCCGCCCGCAGCCGCGACAAGGATCGCGGCATCGACATTTCGTCGATGGCGTGGTTCGACGATCCGGTGGCGCTGGCGACGAGCGACGACATCGACGTCTTCGTGGAGCTGATCGGCGGCGACAGCGGCCCGGCGGAAGACGCGGTGCGCGCCGCGCTGAAGGCCGGCAAACACGTCGTCACCGCCAACAAGGCACTGCTCGCCAAACACGGCGTTGAGCTTGCCCGCCTTGCCGAGGAGAACGGCGCCAGCCTCAATTTCGAGGCAGCGGTCGCCGGCGGCATTCCGATCGTCAAGGTGATGCGGGAGTCGCTTGCCGGCAACGCGATCAACCGCGTCTACGGCATCCTCAACGGCACCTGCAACTACATCCTGACCCAGATGGAGCAGGAGCAGCGCTCCTTTGCGGAATGCCTCGCGGAAGCCCAGCGGCTCGGCTATGCCGAGGCAGATCCGACCTTCGACATCGAGGGCAACGACACCGCCCACAAGCTGGCGATCCTGACCAGCTTGGCCTTCGGCACGGAGATCGACGACGGCTCGATCTATATCGAGGGCATCAGCTCCATCACGCTGGCCGATATCGAGGCCGCCGACGAACTCGGCTATCGCATCAAGCTGCTCGGCGTCGCCCAGCGCACCGAGACCGGCATCGAGCAGCGCGTCCATCCGACCATGGTGCCGAAATCCTCGGCCATCGCCCGCATCGACGGCGTCCTCAACGCGATCGCGGTCGATGCCGATTTCGTCGGCGAGATCGTGCTCGTCGGCCCTGGCGCCGGCGGCGAAGCGACGGCCTCCTCGGTGGTCGGCGACATGGCCGATCTCGGCCGCGGCCTATCGGTGCCCGTGCTCGGCCGTCCGGCCGGCGAGCTGGAGCCCTATCGCCGCGCCCGCATGCGCCTGCACGAGGGCGGTTATTACATCCGCCTGGAGGTCTACGACCGGCCCGGCGCCTTCGCCAGGATCGCCACTCGCATGGCGGAGAAGCAGATCTCGCTGGAGTCCATCGTCCAGCGCCGCGACGAGGCCCCCAATGGTGCGGGCAAGCCGACGCCGGTAATTCTGATAACCTACGAAACCACCGAGGCGGCGATTCGCGAGGCCATGGAGCAGATCGCGGACGAGAACGTGATCGCGGCCGCGCCGCAGGTCATCCGTATTGAGAAAATGGTTTAGTTAGCTCGTACAAAGGGCTGATTGAACTCCATTCTGACCCTTTTGGTGAGAGAATGTCGAAGACGAAGATCAGCGCCACCATCGACCGCATCCTGACCATCGAGCTGGTCCGTGTGACCGAGCGTGCGGCGGTGGCAGCGGCCCGCATGCGCGGCCGCGGCGACGAGCGCGCCGCCGATCTTGCCGCCATCGATGCCATGGAGCGCGAGCTCAACCACCTGCCGATCGATGGCACCATCGTCATCGGCGAGGGCACCGAGGACGCCGTCGACCACCTCTATCTCGGCGAAAAGGTCGGGACTCTGAACGGCCCCGAGGTCGACGTCGCCGCCGTGGCGCTGGAAGGCGCGACGCTGTGCGCCAAGAACCTGCCGAACGCGCTGACGGTCGTTGCCATGGCGACCGGCGGCAGCTTCCTCAACGTGCCCGACGTCTATATGGAAAAGATCGCCGTCGGCCGCGGCTATCCGGACGGCCTCATCGATCTCGATGCGACCCCGGGCGAGAACCTTCTGGCGCTGGCCGCCGCCAAGGGCGTTTCGGTCGAGGAGCTTTCCGTGTGCATTCTCGACCGGCCGCGCCACGCCCGCCTGATCGAGGAAGTGCGCGAAGCGGGCGCCGCCATCCGTCTCATCGGCGACGGCGACGTCTCCGGCGTCTTCCACACCACGAACCCCGAACGGTCCGGCGTCGACATCTATATGGGCACCGGCGGCGCCTCGGAGGGCGTGCTTGCCGCCGCGGCGCTGCGCTGCATCGGCGGCCAGATGCAAGGGCGCCTGGTGCCGCGCAACAAGGAAGAGCGCGACAGGATCAAGGCCGTCGGCCTCAAGGACGTGGAGCGCAAATACGGTATCGAGGACATGGTGCCCGACGATGTCTATTTCGCCGCGACCGGCATCACCGATGGCAATCTGGTCCGGGGCGTCCATTTCCGCGACGACGAGATCCGCACCCACAGCGTCGTGATGCGGTCCTCCACCGGCACGGTGCGCTGGGTCGATGCCTGCCACCAGCGGCTGGAAAAATTCCACCTCGACAGGTGAGCCGGGGGACCGGCGAGCCTGGGGACAGGCGAGGGCGGCCCGCACCGGCCGACATTTGAGACAATCGAAGGGACACCGGCGGTGCTCCAGCCAATGGGCTTCAGCGACGATCCCGAGAGCCGTGCGGTTCTCGGCGTCACGCGCTCCGTCGGCGGGCGCGTCTGGCGCGAGCGGCTCGATGCGCCCGCGGCCCTGGCGGCCGAGACCATCGCCCAGCGCCAGGGGCTTCCCGACATCATCGCCAGGGTGATCGCCGGACGCGGCGTCACACCTGATGCCGCCGAGGGTTTTCTGGAGCCCCGCCTCAAAACCCTGATGTGCGACCCATCCGTCCTCACCGATATGGACGCCGCCGCCGCCCGCATCGCCGATGCGGTGATGGCGGGAGAGAGAATCGCGGTCTTTGCCGACTACGACGTTGACGGCGCCACCTCCTCCGCGCTCCTTGCCCGCTTCCTCCGGTCCCTCGGCACCGACCCTCTCATCCGCATTCCGGACCGCATCGCCGAAGGCTACGGCCCGAACCCGGAGGCGGTTTCCGAGTTCGCCGATGCCGGGGCAAAACTCCTCGTCACCGTCGATTGCGGCACCAGCCCCTGTGCGGCCTTCGAGGAGGCGGCGAAGCGCGGGCTTGATGTGGTCGTCCTCGACCACCACCAGGCCGGCCTCGACCTTCCGGAGGTCGCCGCCCTCGTCAATCCGAACCGCCAGGACGACCTCTCCGGCGAGGGGCACCTCGCCGCCGTCGGCGTCACCTTCCTCGCGGTCGTTGCCATTAACCGCGAACTGCGCCGCCGCGGATTCTATGCCCGCACAGGAACGCCGGAGCCGGACCTCATCTCCTGGCTCGACCTCGTCGCGCTGGGCACCGTCGCCGACGTCGTGCCGCTGAAGGGCCTCAACCGCGCCTTCGTCGTCCAGGGCCTCGACATCCTGCGCCGGCGCGGCAATGTGGGGCTCGCCGCGCTCGCCGACATCGCCCGGCTCTCCGGTCCGCCGTCGCCCTATCACCTCGGCTTCTTGCTCGGCCCGCGCATCAATGCAGGAGGGCGCATCGGCGATGCGGAGATGGGCATGCGACTGCTCACCTCCGACGATGCCGCCGAAGCCGCCGACATCGCCCGACAACTCGATACGCTCAACGCCGAACGCCAGGCGCTTGAAGCCGAAACGCTGACGGCGGCCGACGCCCAGGTCGCGGTCGTAGCCAGCGGCGGCAACCGCCAGGTCATCGTCGCCCATGGCGAGGGCTGGCACGCCGGCGTCGTCGGCCTCGTCGCCTCGCGCCTGAAGGAGCGCTATCGCCGCCCGGCCTTCGCCATCGCCTTTTCCGGCGACACCGGCACCGGCTCCGGCCGCTCTGTCTCCGGCGTCGACCTCGGCGCCGCGGTCCGCAAGGCTGCCGCCGAGGGCATTCTCGTCAAGGGCGGGGGCCACGCCATGGCCGCCGGCCTGACCCTTTCAAAAAACCGGCTGGAAGATTTCGAGGCCTTTTTGGAGGAAGCCTTGGGTGAGGCGGCGATGGCGGCCCGTGCCAATGATGCGCTCTCCATCGACGGCGCGCTGACCGCTGGCGGCGCGACGACTGAACTCTGCGAGATGCTGGAAAAAGCCGGCCCCTTCGGCGCCGGTCACCCGCAGCCGGTCTTCGCCTTTCCCGCCCACCGTGTGACCTATGCCGAGCCCGTCGGCAACGGCCATGTCCGTTGCACCATCGCCGGCTCCGGCGGCGTGTCGCTGAAGGGCATCGCGTTTAGGGCGGCGGAAGAGCCCCTCGGCCAGGCGCTCCTCGGCGCCCGCGGCGGATCATTGCACCTCGCCGGCTCCATCGGCCTCGACCACTGGCGCGGCCAGAAGAAGGTCCAGCTTCGGCTCATCGATGCGGCGGATCCGTTGAAGGGCTAGAGCGGCGATGTCCGTCGCGATTGCCGGGGCACCTCGGCCTCGACGCCCGTCGAAAAAAATCAATGCCAGGCGTCGGGCATCGATTCCTTGCGCTTTGAGATGAACTCCTGCAGCGCGGCGTCGCGGTCGGGGTCGATCTCCGGCGGCACATAGGATTCAAGCATCGCCTTCCAGCGCTCATGCGCGCGCATGTTGGCGTCTTTCTCGCCGCCGTCGTGCCATTGCTCGAAGGATTCAGAATCCGTCAGCGGCGGGTTGATGTAGGCGGTCTCGAAATTGGCCATGGTGTGGGCGCAGCCGAGGAAGTGGCTGCCCGGTCCGACCTCGGCGAAGGCGTCCATGCCGAAGCCGTTGTCGTCGAGATCGATGCCCTTGAGGTAGCGCGCCATCATGCCGAGGCGGTCGGCATCGAGCACGAATTTCTCGTAGCCCATGACCAGCCCGCCCTCCAGCCAGCCGGCGGCGTGGAGGATGAAGTTGGCGCCCGACTGCACCGCCGGCACCAGCGAGTCGACGCTTTCCTGGGCGGCCTGGAAGTCGGCGATCTTGGACGCCGTCAGCGAGCCGCCGCAGCGCAAGGGAACGCCGATGCGGCGGGCGAGCTGGCCGATGGCGAGATAGGACAGCGCCGGCTCCGGCATGCCGAAGGTCGGCGCGCCGGTCTTCAGCGACAGCGAGGAAAAGAAGTTGCCGTAGATCACCGGCGCCCCCGGCCGGATGAGCTGGGTCAGCGCGATGCCGACCCGCGCTTCGGCATGGGCCTGGGCAAGGGCGGCGGCAATCGTCACCGGACCCATGGCGCCGCCGAGGATGAACGGCGTGACGATGCAGCACTGGTTTGCCGCCGCATAGACCCGGAGCGCCGACGACATGACGTTGTCGAAGACGAGCGGCGAATTGATGTTGATGAGGTTGCTGACGACGCAGTTCTGGTCGACGAAGTCGGCACCGAACAGGACCTTGCACATCTCCACGGTGTCGGTCGCCCGTTCCGGCGCCGTGACGGAGCCCATGAACGGCTTGTCCGACCAGCGCATATGGGCATAGACCATATCCAGATGGCGCTTGTTCACCGGGATCTCGACCGGCTCGCAGATCGTCCCGCCCGAATGGTGCAGGTGCGGCGACATATAGGCGAGCTTGACGAAGTTCTCGAAATCCTTCAGCGAGGCGTAGCGCCGCCCGCCCTCAAGGTCGCGCACGAAGGGCGGCCCGTAGGCCGGCACGAAGACGGTGTGATCGCCGCCGATCTGGACCGAGCGCGCCGGGTTGCGGGCGTGCTGGGTGAACACCGGCTTGACGTTGTTCGCGATGATCTCGTCGAGCATGCCCTTCGGGAACCGCACCCGCTCGCCGTCGATCTCCGCCGCCGTTCCCTGCCAGATGGCGAGCGCTTCCGGATCGCCGCGGAATTCGATGCCGATTTCGGCAAGGATGCGGTCGGAATGGTGGACGATCTTGTCGAGCTCTTCCTCGCGCAAAAGGTCGACATAGCCGATCCTGCGGGTGAGGTAGGCCGGCGCCACTGAGCGCGACGCGTCGCGCTGGGCCCGCTTTGCAGTGCGCCCGCCCCGTCCGCGCCGCGAGGCGCCTTCCGTCTCTGATGCCATCGCCTTCTCTCCCGATCAGGTGTCGCCCGGCTGGGTCTCGCCAGTTTGTTCTTGTGGATTGCCGCGCCGCCGGCGCCGTCTGCGCTCGCCGCCCGTGTCCGCCGAAACGGTGCGCTCCGGCAGCGGCACTTTTGAGGCAAGCCGCGCATAAGGGTCGGTCTTGTGGGGGATCGCCATGGCGGCGACGAAATGCTCCTGGAAGGCGGGCTCGACGGCGGTTTCCACCTTCTCGATCCGGGTCACGACGTCCTCGATCTCGGCCCGGGCGCGCGTGTCGAGCAGCGCCATCTGGGCGCCGGTGCCGGCGGCATTGCCGATGGAAGTGACCTTGTCGAGGTCGCAGTCGGGGATCATGCCGAGCAGCATGGCGTATTTGACGTCGATATGGCTGCCGAAGGCGCCGGCGAGCCGGATCCGGTCAACGGACGCGGCGCCGAGCCGGTCCATCAGGAGCTGGATGCCGGCGCGCAGCGCTGCCTTGGCGAGCTGGATGGCGCGGATGTCGTTCTGTGTGATGCGCAGGGCCGGCGGGCCGTCGCGCATGACGTAGGAAAAGGTGCGCCCGTCGCCGACGACGCGGGGCGAGATGGCGGCCTTGGCGCCGTCGATGATGCCGTCGGTGGTCAAGAGCCCGGCAAGGAACATCTCGCCGATGGCCTCGATGATGCCGGAGCCGCAAATGCCGGTGACGCCGGTGACCGCGACAGCCTCCTCAAAGCCGTCCTCGTTGGACCACAGATCGCAGCCGATGACCTTGAAGCGCGGCTCAAGGGTTGCCGCATCGATGCGCACACGCTCGATGGCGCCGGGCGCCGCCCGCTGGCCGGAGGTCAGTTCGGCGCCTTCGAAGGCCGGACCGGTCGGCGAGGAACAGGCGAGCACGCGCTCCGAATTGCCCAGCACGATCTCCGCATTGGTGCCGACATCGACGATCAGCGTCAGGAGATCGTCCTTGTAGGGCTTTTCGGAGAGGATGACGGCGGCGGCGTCGGCGCCCACATGGCCGGCGATGCAGGGAAGGGTATAGACGCTGGCGCCTTCGCCAAGTTCCAGGTCGAGGTCGCTGGCGGCGAGCGTCTGCGCGCCGGAGGTGGCAAGCGCGAAGGGCGCCCCGCCAAGCTCCGTCGGGTCGATCCCGAGGAGCAGGTGATGCATCACCGGGTTGCCGACGAAGACGGCCTCAAGGACATCGCTACGTTCCGCGCCCACATCCGCAACGACCTTGCCGACCAGCGCGTCGATCGCCTCGCGCACCGCGCCGACGAGGTCGGGAAGGCTGTCCGGGTTCATCATGATGTAGGAGACCCGGCTCATCAGATCCTCGCCGAAGCGGATCTGCGGGTTCATGATGCCGGAGGAGGTGAGGGTCCGACCCCGGTTGAGGTTCATCAGGTGGCAGGCGATGGTCGTCGAGCCGATGTCGACGGCGATGCCGAGGAGCTTGTCGTGGCTGCCGGGCCAGGCGGCGACGATCATTGCCGGCATGCGGCCGTCGTCTCGGACGGCGACGGTGATGCGCCACTCGCCCGCCCGAAGGGTCTTTTGTAAGGCCCGCAGGACGGCGGGAGCGCAGCGCTCGACCTTGACCTCAAAGCGCTGTTCCAGAGCCCGAGTCAGCCGTTCCAGGTCGCCGCTCGGATGGTGCATGTCCGGCTCGTCGACGGCGACGGTGTAGAGCTTTGTGGCCGGATTAAGCGGCAGCTTGCGGCCTTCCGCACGCTTGCGCACGACCTGCCGGTGCATTTCCGAATCCGGCGGCACGTCGACCACCATGTCGCCGAGAATGCGCGTCTGGCAGCCGAGCCGGCGGTCCGCCTTGAGACCGAAATCGGTCTTGAACCGGGCTTCGACGTCGCCAAACGCCGTGATGTTGTCCGGCTTGCTGTCGATGTTGTGCTTGGCGAAGGAGCCGAAGACGGGCATGAGCTGGCAGCGTCCGCAGATCGCCCGCCCGCCGCAGGCAGACTCCAGATAGACCCCGAGCGAGCGCGCCGCATCGAGCAGCGTCGTGCCGTGCGCGAACGTGCCCCGCCGACCGCTCGGCAGGAACACGACGCGGGCCGTCTCGCTTTCGGGGGGACGCTCGTCTGCCATTCCGGGCTCAGCCGGCCCTGCGCCGGCGGCGTTCGCGCCGACCGCCCGCCGCGCCGTCGCCCTCCGGAGCGGGCTCGCGATAAGTGCGGATCCAGGTGGCGCAGTTCCTGTCCGTCGACATCAGCACGTCGGCGGCGCGCACGGCCTCCATCTCCTGGGGCCTCAGCGGGTTCATGATTGCGGACGTCATGCCCGACGCGATCGCCATCGGCAGGAAGGCGGCGTTGATGCCGTGCCGATGCGGCAGGCCGAAGGAGACGTTGGAGGCGCCGCAGGTGGTGTTGACCTTCAGCTCCTCACGCAGCCGGCGCACCAGCGAGAACACCTGCAGGCCGGCGGTCGCCATGGCGCCGATCGGCATCACCAGCGGATCGACGACGATGTCTTCCGGCTTGATGCCGAAATCCTGCGCCCGCTCCACGATCTTCTTGGCGACCGCAAAGCGCACGTCCGGGTCCTCGGAAATGCCGCTCTCGTCGTTGGAGATCGCCACCACCGGCACGTCGTATTTTTTGACCAGCGGCAGGATCAGCTCCAGCTTCTCCTCCTCGCCGGTGACGGAATTGATCAGCGGCCGGCCCTTGCAGACCTGGAGACCGGCTTCCAGCGCGGCGGAGACGGAGGAGTCGAGCGACAGCGGCACGTCGACGAGGCCCTGCACCAGTTCCACGGTCTTGGCCAGCAGCGGCGGCTCGGTCTCATTGGGGTTGACCGATGTGACGCCCGCATTGACGTCGAGCATCGTCGCGCCCGCCGCGACCTGGGCGAGGGCGTCGGCTTCCACGGTGGAGAAGTCACCGTCCTGCATTTCCGCGGCCAGCTTCTTGCGGCCGGTCGGGTTGATGCGTTCGCCGATGACGCAGAACGGGGCATCGAAGCCGATGACGGCTTCCTTGGTGGCGGAGGCGACGATGGTGCGGGTCATGGCGATGCTCCGGAAAAAGCGGCAAAAGGCCGGTCAGGGCGCGCTGTCGCGCCCGCCGGCGGCGATCAATGTTTTGAGCCGTTCCATGTCATAATCGGCCTCGATCGCGGCGGCGGCTTCGCCAGCGACGGCTTCAAGATCACCTGCGACATCCTCCGCCTCGCCGCGCCGCCAGTCGGCGAGATAGGCGTCGGTGTCGACGGCGCCGGAGCGCATGGCGCACTGGTCGATGGCCTTCTCGAAGCGCTCGGCGAGCACGCGCTTGGCGGTCTTGCGGCCCTCGCGGGCAATCACCTGGGCCGGGATATCGCGCCAGTAGACGATCTGCAGCTTGGCCATCAAACGGCTCTCCGCCAGAACAGGAAACCCGCGGTCGATGCCGCGATCCACGTAGTGTTACGTAGGACCCGCGGGGCCGGCGACGATGGAAACGACGTTGCGTTTCCGGATTACGACACGGGCTCGGGTGTCCGCTCCAGAGCCGGCGCGGCGGCATCGAAAAGCGCCGGAGCCAGGTCGCCATAGCCGGTGAGGCGGCGTTCGAAGGTGAGCCCCAGTCGGTCGGCGGCCGCGCGCGCCTTTTCGGTCAGCGCCGGATCCTCGGTCTGGGCCAGATAGACGAGCTTTTCGTAGTTGCCGAAATACATGTCGGCGAGTTCCGGATGCCGGTCGAGGCCGAGCGGCTTGATGACCATCGCCTCAAACTGGCGGGCGAGGAAATCGGTAAGGTAGAACGCCGTGATCTCGTCCTCGGCCGTCCTGGCAAAGGCGTCGACGCCGGAAAAGAAGGAATAGCAGTGCGGACCGTCGATCCGCTCCGCGCCTTCCTCGGCAAGGACAGCATCCAGCCGGCCGCCGGTGCCGCAATCGGCATAGGCAACGAAGATGCGGCCATAGACCGGTCGCATCGCGCGGATCGCCTCGCGCACGGCTGCCGGGATGCGCTCCGGCGTGTTGTGGAGCTGGGCGTTTAGGCAGGTGAGCGTGACGTGCTCCCAGCCGTTGAGCGCGATGACGGCGCGGATTTCGCGCGCGAGCGCCCCGCAGGCGATGATCAGGAGCGGCTCGGGGACCATCGGCTCGCTCAGGCGATCTGGCGCTGGTTGTGCTTGCGCATCATCAGCTCCTTGGCAGTCTCGACCGTCACGGCCGCGTCCCGGCAATAGGCATCGGCGCCGACGGCCTTGCCGAATTCCTCGTTGAGCGGCGCACCGCCGACCAGCACGATGTAGTCGTCGCGCACGCCCTTCTCCACGAGGGTGTCGATGACGACCTTCATGTAGGGCATGGTGGTGGTCAAAAGCGCCGACATGCCGAGGATGTCCGGCTGGTGCTCCTCGATGGCGGCGAGATAGTCCTCCACCGGATTGTTGATGCCGATGTCGACGACCTCGAAGCCGGCGCCCTCCATCATCATGGAAACGAGGTTCTTGCCGATGTCGTGGATGTCGCCCTTGACCGTGCCGATGACCATCTTGCCGACCTTCGGCGCGCCGGTCTGGGCGAGAAGGGGCCTCAGGATCCCCATGCCCGCCTTCATGGCGTTGGCCGCGAGCAGCACCTCCGGCACGAACAGGATGCCGTCGCGGAAGTCGACGCCGACGATGCGCATGCCTTCCACCAGGCCCTCGGTCAGCACCTTGTAGGGCGCCCAGCCGCGTTCCAGGAGGATGTTGACGGCGTCGAGGATCTCGTCCTTCAGACCGTCATAGAGGTCGTCGTGCATCTGCTCGATGAGTTCCTCATCGCTCAGTTCGTTGAGGTCCAGTTCTTCTTCGTCGCTCATCGGACATCTTCCTGGTCGGCGAGGGTGCGGGAGGCACGGGTAAAACCACGTTGCCGCAACGGCCGCGAGACGATGCGACAGGAAGCGACAAGCGACGGCTGGAATGCGACACCCTGGCGCAGCCGCGCCCGGCCCTGGAGCCGAAGCGCCGGATTTTCGTCAAGGCGATACCCGCGAACCGGGCGGGCTTGATCGCGCGGGCACCGCGGCGCAATGTGTGCCGACCTGCGGCAATCCGCCGACGCATTCACAGAACAAGCCCCTTGACGAGGCCGCGGCGCGGACGCGCCGGCGGCCCGGAGTCCTCCCATGATCGCCGACCTGCCGCTCTGGATGCTGGGGCTCGCCGCCCTGATTGTCGTTCTCGGCGTCATCGTGCAGACGACGACGGGCATGGGCTTCGGGCTGACCGCGGCACCGCTTCTGGCCATGATCGACACCCATTTCGTGCCGATCCCGATCATCACGCTCGGCATCGTCACGGCGAGCCTTGCCGCCATCAAGGAACGCCGCCAGGTGCGCCTCGACGAGATCGGCATCGCGCTCGCCGGCCGCCTCGCCGGCATGCTGTGCGCGGTCGCGGTGCTCCTGGTGCTGCCGGACAAGGACAGTTTCGCGGTGCTGTTCTCCGCCGGCATCCTGTTTGCCGTCGCCCTCAGCCTTGCCGGGATCCGGCTGGCGCTGACCCGGGGAACGCTCGTGTCGATGGGCTTCGTCTCCGGCCTCATGGGCACCATTACGGCGGTCGGCGCGCCGCCGATGGCGCTGATCTACCAGGACGTCAAGGCCGACCACGCAAGGGCGACGCTGAACGCGTTCTTTGCCATCGGCGCGGCGGTCTCCCTCGTCGGCCTGATCGCCATCGGCCGGGCGCACTGGAGCGATGCGGTGCTGATTGCCGTTCTCGCCCCGGTGATGCTGGTGGCGAGCTACTTCGCGCCGAGGCTCAACGCCAGCGTTGCCCGCCGCTACCGGCCGGTGGTTCTGGCGCTTTCTGCCGTTGCCGCGATCAACCTGCTGTTTCACGCATTCTTCTGGTAGGCCTCAGGCGCCGTTCTGCTTTTTCATGTAGTCGTTGACGACGGCGCCGAGCGCCGCCGAGGCGAGCCGGGCCGCCGGCGGGTCGGCGCGGCTGGTCAAAAGGATCGGCACCCTGGCGCCGAGAACGAGGCCGGCAGCGCAGGCGCCCATGAAATAGACCATCATCTTGAAGAGCGCATTGCCGGAGACGATGTCGGGCACGATCAGGATGTCGGCATTGCCGGCGACAGGGTGGTCGACGCCCTTGATGCGTCCGGCATCGGGCGAGACGGCGAGGTCGAAGGCGAGCGGGCCGAAGACTTCCGCATCGCTCACATTGTCGCTCGCCCAGTCGGAAAGTTTCTGCGCCTCCATGGAGGAGGGGATGGTCTCCGTCGCCTCCTCGGTCGCCGACAGGATCGCCACATGCGGCCGCTTGTTGCCGAGGGCGCGGGACATCAGGACGGCGTTCTTCAGGATCGACTTGCGGGTCTCGAAGTCGGGATGGACGTTGACCGCGCCGTCGGAGATCAGCAGCGAGCCGTCCCGGTCCGGCGCCGTCATGTGGAAGACGTGGGTGTAGCGGGCGCCGGTGCGCATGCCGGAGGCGCGCGAGACCATCGCCCGCATGAAGACGTCCGTGTGGATGTGGCCCTTCATGACCATGCCGACATCGCCGCGCCCGCCCCAGGCCGCCGCCTCTTTGGCCGCTTCGGCCTCGTTCTCCGTCGCAACGATGCGGTAGTCGGAAATGTCCCAGTTGAGTTCCAGGGCATGGTGGGTGATGGCCTCCGGATCGCCGAAGAACACCGGCTCGATCAGGTTGAGGCGGGTGGCGTCGTGCGCGCTCAGCATCGCAAGCTGGGCGCCGGCATTGACGATTGCCGTCGGCGTTGCCGGCAGCGGTTCGGCGAGTTCCAGGAGCGAGGGCGGGCAGGTAACGGCCTGTCGGCTGAGCATGGCTGGAGTCCTTGTTGTCTAGTCCGAGGCGGCCCGTTTTTTCGTTTTGGTCAGGCGGTGGTCTTGGGAATCCGCTGCCTGGAGCCGGCGCGGACGCGCCGGCTTTGGGGAGAGTACCCGTCATCGGAAGGGATCGTAAATGCGAGTAGGTCCAATTCGCAGGATTCGATGGGGCCAGACCGGCGCCGGGCTGCCGCTCAGACCTGCCTTGCGGCGACCTGGGGTGGCAATGCCTCGGCACTGCCTCTCTGGGACGGCTTCGTCCCGAGCTGCCCCTCGATCAGCCGCGCAAGGATCGCGATGCCCGGCTCGATCCGGTCATGCGCGATGGAGGAAAAGCCGAGCCGGAAGCAGTTTTTCGGCGCCGGCTGGCGGGCGAAGTTGACGCTGCCGGATTCGATCACGATGCCGTGCGACAGCGCGTCCTCGCGCAACAGGTCGGCGTCCAGCTCTTCCGGGCCGGCGACCCAGTAGCTGGTGCCGCCGAAGCTCGGCACCGCGCCGGCATTGGGCAGGTGCCTGTCGAGGGCGCGGCCGAGCTCCTCCCAGCGCCGCCGGTAGACCCGGTGCAGCTTGCGGATCAGCGCGTCGTGGTGGCCGAGGGCGAGAAAGAGGGCGACGGTCCGCTGGTTGTTGCTCGGCGGATGGCGCACCATCAGCCGGCGCAATGCCCGCGCCTCGCGGATCAGTTCCTTGGAGCCGACGAGGAAGCCGAGCCGGAGCCCCGGAAACAGCGTCTTGGACAGGCTCCCCACATAGACCACCCGGCCGCGCGTATCGATCGATTTCAGCGCCGGCGTCGGCTCGGTGACGTAGTTGGTCTCGAACTCGTAGTCGTCCTCGATGATGACGAAATCGTGGGTCTCTGCCGCTTCCAGAAGCGCCGTGCGGCGCGTCCGCGACAGCGTCGCCGTCGTCGGGAACTGGTGACTGGGGGTAACGAAGACGACGTCGCAGGCCTTCACCTCCGGGCCGATCTGGATGCCTTCGTTGTCGACGGGGATCGGCACCATCCGGTCCGAGTGGATGCGGATGATGTTGCGGGCATCGGGATAGCCCGGCTCTTCCATGCCGACCGGCGTGTCGCGGGACATCAGCAGCGTTGCCAGCAGGAACAGCGCGTTCTGGGCGCCCAGCGTGACGAGGATCTCCGTGTCGTCGGCGAGGATGCCGCGCCGCGGCAGGATGCGCTTGCGGATCTGCTCGACCAGCATCGGGTCGTCGAGATCGCGTAAGTCGTCGGCCCACACGTCGAGCCATTGCTTGCCGAGCGCCTGGCGCGAGCATTCCCGCCATTCGGAAATCGGAAACAGGGAAGGATCGATCTGGCCGTAGATGAAGGGATAGGGGTATTGCCGCCAGTTGGCCGGCTTGGAGATGTTGCGCATCGCGGCCGGGCGGACGGTGAGGGGGCCCTTCCAGCCCGCCCGGCCGTCCGCCGCGGGCGCCGCCTCGCCGTCGCTCGCCGCATAGCCGGCCGCCGTCCTGCCGTTGACGAAATAGCCGGAGCGTTCCGAGGCGATCAGGAACTCGTCGTCGATCAGGCTCTGATAGGCGAGCATGACCGTGTTGCGCGAGACGCCGAGCGAGCGGGCCAGCTCACGGCTCGACGGCAGGCGTTCGTTTTCCAGGAGGTGCCCGGCCAGAATGGCGGTGACCAGCGTCTCGCGGATCTGCGATTGCAGGCCGACGGAGGAGGACCGGTCAAGCTGGAAGAGGATGTTCGACACCAACTGGCCTCATCAAAACCACGTATCTGGTCCTATAATATGGTACCAGCGGCAGCGTACCGTTCGGACCAATCAAAAACAAGGAACCGCGCGGGTAGCCGGACCGATCGTGACCGGCCATGACAGCGCCATGGCCGTTCGCCTTTCGGGTCGCCAGGCCCGTCAATTGAGGACATGCGACTAATGAATATCGCGGCCAACTCCCTCGAGCATCACTGGATGCCCTTCACCGCCAACCGGGCTTTCAAGTCCGACCCGCGCCTCGTCGTCAAGAGCGAGGGGGTCCATCTTTGGGACCACCGCGGCGGCCAGCTTATTGACGGCTCGTCCGGCCTGTTCTGCGTCGCTGCCGGCCATGGCCGCAGCGAGATCGCCGACGCGGTCCACGCCCAGCTCCAGACCAACGACTACATGTCGCCGTTCGCCTCCGGCACGCCGGGCTCGTTCGAGCTGGCGCGCAAGCTCGCCGCGATCCTGCCGGAAGGCATCGATCACGTCTTCTTCGTCAACTCCGGCTCCGAAGCGGTCGACACCGCCTTGAAGGTCGCCATGGCCTACAACCGCGCCAGGGGCGAGGGCCAGCGCATCCGGTTCGTCTCCCGCGAGCGCGCCTATCACGGCGTCAATATCGGCGGCGTGTCGCTGAGCGGCATGGTCAAGAACCGCGAGACCTTCCCGGTGGTGATGCCGAACGTCGTCCTGATGCGCCATACCTGGTCGCCGAACGAGCGTTTCGTGCGCGGCCAGCCGGAAGGCGGCGCGGAACTTGCCGACGACCTGCAGCGCATGATCGACGCCTATGGCGCCAGCACCATCGGCGCCTGCATCGTGGAACCGATCGCCGGCTCCACCGGCATTCTGGTGCCGCCCAAGGGCTACCTGGAGCGGCTGCGCGAGATCTGCGATAAATACGGCATTCTGCTCATCTTCGACGAGGTCATCTGCGGTTTCGGGCGCACCGGCAAGGCGTTTGCCTCCCAGTCCTTCGGCGTCACGCCGGACATCATGACCATGGCCAAGGCGCTGACCAACGGCGCCCAGCCGATGGGCGCGGTCGCCGTCAGCGACAAGGTCTACGACACCATCGTCGATGCGGCTCCCGACAACGCCATCGAGTTCTTCCACGGCTACACCTATTCGGGCCATCCGGCCGCCTGCGCCGCTGGCATCGCCACCCTCGACATCTACGAGAACGAGAAGCTGTTCGAGCGCGCCGCGGAGCTTTCGGACTATTTCCTCGACAAGATGTTCGAGCTTCAGGATATCGACCTGATCACCGGTATCCGCGGCTACGGCCTGTTGGCCGGCATCGATCTGGCGCCGGGCGCCGCCCCGGGCCTGCGCGGTTCGGAAGTGCAGACCAGGCTGTTCTGGAACGGCCTGCACGTGAAGTTCACCGGCGATTGCGGGATCATCGCGCCGCCGCTTGTCGCGGAGCGCTCGCATGTCGACGAGATTTGTTCCATCATCAGAAAGACACTGGAGGAAACCGGCCACTGAGTAAGGGCCCGCATTAGCTTGGGGAACAGCGCATTGTCCGGACAGTCCGGCTGCCGTAGTTTCGGCGGCGTTATGGACGGTTCGCAATGACAGGAACGCCGCACCGATGGCAGAGAATCACGGGCGGCATCATGCAAATCAGGAGAACAACATGTTGAAACGTGTAATCGGTTCCATCGCCGCGGCCGCGACCGCCGCCGTACTGTCGGCCGGCATCGCCCAGGCCGCCGACAAGGAAGTGACCATCGGCTACCAGACCATCTACAATCCGTGGAAGGTCGCCATCGCCGACGGCAAGTTCGAGGAAGTCACCGGCTACAAGATCAAATGGGCCAAGTTCTCGTCCGGCGCCAAGGTGATCAACGCCATGGCCTCCGGCGACGTGCAGATCGCGCTTGCCGGCTCCAGCCCGATCGCCGCGGGCGTCTCGCGCGGCCTCGACATCGAGCTGTTCTGGATCACCGAGGACATCGCTTCCGCCGAGGCTCTGGTCGTGCGCGACGGCTCCGGCATTACCGCGCCGCAGGACCTGAAGGGAAAGACGCTCGGCGTGCCGTTCGTCTCCACCACCCACTTCCACACGCTCTTTGCGCTCGAGCAGTTCGGCATCGACCCCTCCGAGGTCAAGATCCTCAACATGCAGCCGAACTCCATCGCCGCCGCCTGGGAGCGCGGTGATATCGACGCCGCCTTCATCTGGGATCCGGCGCTCGGCCGCATCAAGCAGAGCGGCAAGGTGCTGATCACCTCCGGCACCCTGTCGAGCTGGGGCAAGGCCACCTTCGACGGCATGGTCGTCAACAAGACCTGGGCCGGCGAGAACAAGGACTTCATGGTCTCCTTCGTGAAGACCATTGCCGAGGCCGACGAGGCCTATCGCAGCGACCCGGAAGCCTTCGGCGCCGATTCCGAGAACGCCAAGAAGATCGTCAGCCTGGTCGGCGGCGAGGCTGCGGACGTTCCGGGCGTGCTCGCCCTCTACGGCTTCCCGACGCTTGAGGAGCAGGCCTCCAGCCGCTGGCTCGGCGGCGGGGCGGAGGGCGGTGCCGCCAAGGCGCTGTACTTCACCTCCGAGTTCCTGAAGGGCGAGAAGAAGATCGACAACATGCTCGACGACTACGGCACGGTGGTCACCGACGAGTTCGTCAAGGGCGCCCTCGGCCAATAATCCTGGCAGAACGACACGCCCTTGGCGGGCCGCGGCCGGCAACGGCTGCGGTCCGCCGGGGCATTTCGGGCATCGGCGCCATTGGGGACGCGCCGGCCGGCGGTACGCAAACCCTCCCTTTGCGGCGCCGCCCGATCGGGGTTCCTTCCCACGGACAACGGCCGGTCTCGCCGCGTTTCCCGGAGCCGGGACTGCCGGATCATTCCGGTATCCGGCCGGCGCTGACGCCTTTCCGGACCAGCGGTGTTATCGATTTTCGCTGCGGCCGCGCCGATGCGGTGCTACTCAACGGACTCCCGTTCCATGCCAGCGAAAGGGGCTATCATGGCAGAAACACTAGGTGCCGCTCCCGTACCTGCTGCCAGCAAGACGCTGAAGGCAGACGACGTTACGGTCATCTACCCGACAAAGGGTGCCGGCGAAGGCGTTCACGCCCTGGAAAAGGTCTCCCTTACCATCAAGGACGGTGATTTCGTCGTCGCTCTCGGCGCGTCCGGCTGCGGCAAGACGACCTTCCTCAATCTGCTTGCGGGCTTCATCCAGCCGACCTACGGGACCGTCACCCTCGGCGGCAAGCGGGTCAACGGCCCCGGAGCCGACCGCGGCGTGGTGTTCCAGAAACACGCGCTGATGCCCTGGCTGAACGTTCTGAAGAACGTCACCTTCGGCCTCAAGCTGCAGGGCGTCGGCCAGACCGAGCGGCGCGAGATCGCCCGCAAATACCTCAAGCTGGTGGGCCTGGAGGACTTCGAGACCCGCAACATCTACGAGCTGTCCGGCGGCATGCAGCAGCGCGTCGGCCTTGCCCGTGCGCTGACCTCCGATCCGGATGCGCTCTTGATGGACGAGCCGCTCGGCGCCCTCGACGCGCTGACCCGCGAATCCATGCAGGAACTCATCCTCGACGTCTGGCGCGAGACCCACAAGATGGTGTTCTTCATCACCCACAGCGTCGAAGAGGCCCTGTTCATGGCGACGCGGCTGATCGTCATGTCGCCGCGTCCGGGCCGCATCACCCACGAATACGAGCTCGACTTCTGCCACCGCTTTTTCGAGACCCGCAACGCCCGGGCCGTGAAGTCCGATCCGGATTTCATCGCCATGCGCGAAAAGATCCTGTCGATCATCCATGGCGACGAAATGGGAGGAGGTGCCGATGTCTGACCAGTCCCGCTCCAACGGTTTTGCCGGCTCGCTCGGCAACATTTTCGGCGCCGGCCCCGTCCAGCCTGGCGAGTCCTACGGCGCGCCCGGCTCCGGCCGCAGCCTCAGCATTTCAGTCGTCACCGCGGTCCTCATCCTCGGCCTTTGGTGGGTCGCCTCCAACTACGAGTGGGTGAAACCGCTGTTCCTGCCGACCCCGCAATCGGTGTTCCACCGGTTCATCACCATTTCCCAGGAGCCGTTTTCCGGCGGCACCCTTTGGGACCACACCTCCCAGAGCCTGATGCGGGTGTTCTCCGCCTTTTTCCTGGCCTGCATCACGGCGATCCCGGTCGGCCTTGCCATGGGCATCAACCGCATCGCCCGCGGCATCTTCGATCCGCCGATCGAGTTCTACCGGCCGATCCCGCCGCTGGCCTATCTGCCGCTCACCATCATCTGGCTCGGCATCGACGAGAGCCAGAAGATCTCGCTGATCTTCCTGGCCATCTTCGCGCCGATGGCGCTGGCCGCAAGGGCCGGCGTGCGCTCCGTGCAGATCGAGCAGATCCACGCCGCCTATTCCATGGGCGCCTCGCGCATGCAGGTGATCTGGCACATCATCTTCAAGGCGGCGCTGCCGGAAATCCTGACCGGCATGCGCATCGGCATCGGCTTCGGCTGGACGACGCTGGTCGCGGCCGAAATGGTCGCCGCCCAGGTCGGCCTCGGCCACATGGTGCTCGACGCGGCGGAGTTCCTGGTCACCGAGGTGGTGTTCATGGGCATCATCGTCATCGGCGCCATCGCCTATATCTTCGACCTGATGATGCGCCTGGTCGAAAAGAAGCTGGTGCCCTGGAAGGGGCGGTAGTCCGCGACAACAGCCGGCATGGCCGATGCGCCTCGCCGCAGGAACAAGGCCCGGGATGGCGGTTGTCCGTCCCGGGCCTTTTTGGTTTTTCATGCCTCTGCCCGGTGCAGCGACACCGCGCCCGCCGCGCTACATCAGCCCGTTGACGAGGATCGCCAGGATGGCGACCGGGGCGACGAAGCGCAGGATGAATATCCACACGGTCAAGAGGACGCCTGGATGCTCGCCGTCCATGGTCACCTCGTCGGCGGCCCTCGGCCCCATCACCCAGCCGACGAAGATCGCCAGCATCAGGCCGGAGACCGGCAGCATGATGTTGGAGGTCAGGAAGTCCAGGAGGTCGAGGAACCCCATGCCGAACAGCTTGTAGTCGGCCCAGATCCCTTGCGACAGCGAGGACGGCACGCCGAGCAGGAAGGTGACGCAGCCGATGGCGATCGTCGTCGGCACGCGGCCGAAGCCGCGGTCCCGGAACAGGGCAACGAGCGGCTCCAGCAGCGAGACCGAGGAGGTCAGCGCGGCGATCAGCAGCAGCACGAAGAAGGCGGGCCCGAAGATCGCGCCACCGGGCATTGCCTGGAACACTGTCGGCAGGGTGATGAAGGTCAGCGCCGGGCCGGCCTTCGGGTCGAGGCCGAAGGCAAAGACCGCCGGCAGGATGGCGAGGCCGGCGAGGATCGCCACCATTGTATCGAGGGAGACGATGTACCAGGCCGAGCGTCCGATGCGCGTGTCGCGGTCGAGATAGGAGCCGTAGGTCAGCATCGCCGCCATGCCGATGGACAGCGAAAAGAAGGCCTGGCCGAGCGCGGCCATGAAGACGGCGCCATTGATCTTGGAGAAGTCGGGCGTCAGGAAGAACCGAAGACCGGCTTCGGCGCCCGGCAGGGTCAGGGAGCGGGCGACGAGGCCGATGAGGATGAAGAACAGGATCGGCATCAGGATCTTGCTGATGCGTTCGATGCCGGAGGCGACGCCCTTCAGGACGACGAAGACGGTCAGCACGACGAAGATCGCCTGGTAGATCAGGGGCTGCCAGGGGTCGGTGATGAAGCCGACGAATGAGTCGCCGATCGCGCCGATATCGAGGCCGTTGAAGGCGCCGTCCGCGGACTTGATCACATAGGCGATCGTCCAGCCGGCAATGACCGAATAGAACGACAGGATGAGAAAGGCGACGGTGAGGCCGATCGCGCCGACCACGGTCCAGCCCTTGTGGCCGAGCACTTTGAAGGCCGAAAGGGCGTCGGTCTGACCGGCCCGGCCGATGGCGACCTCGGCAAGCAGGACGGACAGGCCGATGGTGAAGACGATGGCCAGGTAGAGCAGAAGGAAGGCGGCACCGCCGTTCTCGCCGGTGATGTAGGGAAACTTCCAGATGTTGCCGAGGCCGACGGCGGAGCCGGCGGCAGCAACGATGAAGCCGATGCGGGAATGCCACCTTTCTCGCGGAGCACGCATGAATCGATCCTGTCGGTTTTTTCGCATGCCGACGGGCCGTCGAGCGGCCGGCACGGATGCGGTCGTGTGGTGGATGCCGGTGCGGGGAAGGACCGTCGGGCGACCGGCTCAGGCTGGCAGCCTTAAAACCCGGTGTGACACCGAAAGTCGATGATCGAAGACAAAAAAATGTTCTTTTATGCCCAAATTTAAAGCAATTGCACAACTAAGAGACACTTCGGAGCGCTCTATGCACCCAGTGGCGGGCGTTGCCGGCGAGGCAAGGGCGGCGACGGCGCAATGCCGCAAGGACCGGCTCAGCATGGGGATCGTCCGTCCCGGGCTTATGCTTCGTCACGCCTCTCCCTGACGCAGCAGCACAGCGCCCGTGCCGTCGGCCGCCAGCTCGTCTGACGGGTTGCGGAGCGGGCATTCCGTCAGCGACAGGCAGCCGCAGCCGATGCAGCCGTCGAGCTTGTCACGCAGCTCCGCAAGATCGTCGATGCGCTTCTGGATCGCTTCGCGCCAGTCGGCCACCATCTCCTTGACGTCGGCCGCGCTCGGCGACTGGCCCTCCGGGATCGGCTTCAGCAGCGGCGTGATTTCCGCCAGGGAAAAGCCGAGGTCCCGCGCCACCCGGATGATGGCGATGCGGCGCAGGATGTCGCGCGAGTAGCGGCGCTGGTTGCCGCGCGTGCGGGCCGCCGAGATCAGCCCCTTGGCCTCGTAGAAGTGCAGGGCCGAGACCGCGACGCCACTGCGCTCGGAAACCTCGCCGACCGTAAGTAATGATCCGGGCTGTGCCATTTTGTCCGGGGCTGTTTTCTTGACCTCAACCAAGCTTGAGGTTTTATACGCAAAGATGGTTTGCCGGCGCAAGCCCTTCGGTTCTCCTCCCGGCCGAAGTGACTTGCCGGAGTCGATGCACGTGCACCTCCGGCCCATTTGGAGCAAACGTTGACATGGAAAACAGCAAACTGATTGCGCTCGTGAGCGGCGGCAATCGCGGCATCGGCGAGGCCGTGACGATCGCTCTGGCGCGCCAGGGCGTGCATGTGCTGATGGGCTGCCGCGACGTCGCCCTCGGCGAGGCCGCCGCGGCCCCGATGCGGGCCGAGGGGCTGTCCGTCCAGCCCGTCCAGCTCGACACCACGAACGACGCCAGCGTCGCCGGCCTTGCCGCCCTCATCGAGCGCGATTTCGGCCACCTCGACATCCTCGTCAACAATGCCGGCGTCGGCCTCGACTACGACCCGACCCTGACGGTGCTGGAGAAGCTGGAGCGCACGCTTGAGGTCAACGTCGTCGGCACGGTGCGCGTGACCGAGGCGATGATCCCGATGCTGTCGGCATCGAAGGCCCCGCGCATCGTCAACGTCTCGTCCGAGCTCGCCTCCTTCGGCCTGCACTTCACGCCGGACTGGGAACACTCCGACAAGAAGATGCCGACCTACAAGGCCTCCAAGGCGGCCCTCAACTCCCTGACCCTCAGCTACGCCGACCAGCTCCAGGACAAGGGCATCAAGGTCAACGCCATCTGCCCCGGCTACACGGCAACCGCCGCCACCAATTTCGGCCCCTCCCGCACCCCCGCCGAGGCCGCCGTCATCGTCGTCCGCATGGCGCTTCTGGACAATGACGGCCCGACCGCGAGTTTCTACAACGACGTCTGTGAGTTGCCCTGGTAGGGGACGCACGGCTCGCCTGAGCGTTCGTGCACGCACAAAAACGACTAGCGGCGCGGGAGTGGGCCTTCCGCGCCGTTTTCAGATGGTCCTGCCGCGATTGACCGGCTGCAAATCAGACGGTCCCGGAACCGGTCGATTGCCTCAGCCGTCCTCGGAGAAGAAGTCCTCGTCGAGGCGCTGGACCTGGATGGTGCGGTGGGGACGGGTTCCGACGCCGTGTTCGATCATCAGATCGGCGAGCCGGTTGCCGTCGATCAGGATGACCCGCTGTGGCAGATTCTTGGCGTAGCTGACGGCGCCGCTGGAGAAAGTGGAGGCGGTGACGAAGACACCCTTGGTGGCGCCGAAGCCGACCAGCGAGCCGACGAAGCCCTGAACGGCCGGCCGGCAGATGGTGTTCTCCTCCGCATAGCGCTTGGCCTGGACGTAGATGCGGTCAAGGCCGAGCCGGTCCTCGTTGATGACCCCGTCCACCCCGCCATCGCCGGAACGTCCCAACTGCTCGGCCGCGTTCTTGTGCGAGCCGCCATAGCCCATGGCGACCAGCAGGTCGACGATGAGTTTTTCGAAGAAGGCCGGTGAGTTCTCCCGGATGCGGTCGAGGAGGTCGGCCCTCAGCGCGGCGTTCAGCGAGCGGTAGGCAGCCTCGATCTGCTCCTCTGGTGTCTCGGTTTCGTCCACGACGATGGCGGGTTCGCGGTCAGAGACCCGGTCGTTGCTGCTGCCCTTGCTGTGGCTGCTCTCGTAAAACTCCCGGAACCCCGGATAATCCATCAGCATCCGGGTGTCGAGGCGGGTGGGGTTGGATGCAAGCAATTCCCGGCCGGCCTCGGAGGCGACGAAGCGGCCGCGCGCCGGGCTGTCGATCAGACCGGCCTTGGTCATGTAGAATTTCGCCCAGTGGATGCGGTTGTGCAGCACCCGCTGGCGCCCGCTCGGCAACATCTCCTCGCGCTCGTCGGGTGCGAGCCCCAACTCGTCGGCCATCTTTTCGGCGACCTCCGGCACCCGCGTTTCGCCCTTAGCGGCAATGCGCAGCACGGGAAGCATCAAGGTCTGGTAGTCCGGGATCGCCATGTCGCTCCAACTTTGCCTCTGGGTTCCGCCGCGGTCGAACCGCCAGGAGGCGTGACCGTCATCGGGAGAGCGTAGTTGCCTGCGTCTCACTCTTCAATTGAGAGCTGGGTCGCACAAAGAGTCAGATCGGTCGGCTTCGGTCCTCGTGCAGCCACCCATTGTGAGACCTTTGCTTGCTGCTGTCCCAGGCAAGCATTAGGTCGAGCCGCCGGAAAAACGGGGCTTACGCGGCGAATGGAACATTGATGCGTGTCACTCGACTTGGAGTCACCGGAAATGTCGAGCGCAGCGAGGCTGTCGTGAGCGAACTAACGAACCGTCAGGTTCGCAAGCACGACCGTGCGCCGGCCGGTCAGGCCGCCCCGCGGAGGCGTCGAGCGCAGCGAGACTGTCGTGAGCGAAAAAGAAATGGCGCTCCCTAGGGGAGTCGAACCCCTCTTTCCAGATTGAAAATCTGGCGTCCTAACCGATAGACGAAGGGAGCGCTTGGCCGATCATCGGAATCGACGGCCGGTTTATAGAGGGGAATGCTGCGGGCGACAAGACCGCCGGGCGCGATTTTTCGCCGTCCGCCGGCCGCTCGCAAGGGCTTGCGCCGCGGCCGCCGCACGGGCCGGCGACCGCGCCGGATCGGCCCTACCAGTGGCCGGTGTTGCCCATGGATGCCCAGGGCTCCGCAGGCTCCTTGGAGTCCCCCTTCTGCAGCAGCTCCACGGAAATGTTGTCCGGCGAGCGCACGAACGCCATGTGGCCGTCGCGCGGCGGCCGGTTGATGGTGACGCCGGATTTCTGCAGCTTGTCGCAAAGGCCGTAGATGTCGTCGACCTCGAACGCCAGATGGCCGAAATTGCGGCCCTCGCCATAGTCTGCCGGGTCCCAGTTGTAGGTCAGCTCAACGAGCGGGGCCTTGTCGGTCTTGGCCCGGTCGCCGTCCTCCGGTGCGGCCAGGAAGATCAGCGTGAACCGGCCCTTTTCGCTCTCGGTCCGGCGCACCTCTTGCAGGCCGAGCTTGTTGCAGTAGAAATCGAGCGAGGCATCGAGGTCCTTCACGCGAACCATGGTGTGCAGATAGCGCATTTTTTGCGTCTCCCGTTTTTTCGAATCTGAGGCATAACTTATGACGGTGATCGCGGAACTCAACGCCGCATGCGAAACAATCGCCGAGCTTCTGGCCGGCGCCCGCCGTGGCGTCGTCTTCACCGGCGCCGGCATCTCAACCGAGAGCGGCATTCCCGATTTCCGCAGCCCGGGCGGTATCTGGTCCAACTACAAGCCGATCATGTTCGACGACTTCTGCGCCTCCGAAGACGCGCGCATGGAGGACTGGCGCCGGCGCTTCGTGATGATGGACCAGTTCGGCGCGGCCGAGCCCAATGCCGGCCACCTGGCGATCGCGGAAGAAGTGCGCCGCGGCCATGTGGAAACGGTCATCACCCAGAACATCGACGGGCTCCACCAGCGGGCCGGCGTGCCCGCAGAGAGCGTCATCGAGATCCACGGCAACGGGAATTATGCCCATTGCCTCGACTGCCGCGAGCGCCACGAGCTCGCCGAAATGCGCGCGCACATCGATGAGACAGGGGAGAGCCCGCGCTGCCGTTCCTGCGGCGGCCTCGTCAAGGGCGCGGTGATTTCCTTCGGCCAGATGATGCCGGAGGCGGAGATGGCGCGCGCCCAGGAGGCGGCCGTCACGGCCGACCTGTTCCTGGCCATCGGCTCCTCGCTGGTCGTCTACCCCGCCGCCGCCCTGCCGGTGATCGCCAAGCGGGCCGGGGCGACGCTGGTCATCATCAACCGCGATCCGACCGACCTCGATGCCATCGCCGACCATGTCGTGCGCATGCAGATAGGCGATGTATTCAAGCCTTTTCTTGGGTAAGAATTGGCTAACCGTACTGTCTCGGCGGAATAGCCGGTAAAATACGCCCGATTTCCTTGCGGATAATTTCGTGGCCGCCACGAAAACCCCTTGTGCCCGGCCCCCAACCCGATGGTATCCTTCTACCGGGAATCACTTCCGGCGGCCGTTGCTTGGGGACGGTGCGTCTGTGAGGCGTAAAAAAGAGGCCGATTGTCATGGTGGCGAAGTATTCGCCAGATGCGCGCGACGACTTGGACGACCTCTCCGACGAGGCTGCCGTCGATGTCGTTGAGGTGGCGGGCACCATTAAGTGGTTCGACGTCGCCAAGGGGTTCGGCTTCATCGTCCCGGACGGGGACGGCATGGCCGACATCCTGCTCCACGTCACGTGCCTCCGGCGCGACGGTTTCCAGACCGCCTATGAGGGCGCCCGCGTCGTCTGTGAGGTGCTGGAGCGCCCGCGCGGCCTGCAGGCCTTGCGCATCCTTTCCATGGACGAGGCGACGGCCGTGCATCCCTCGCAGATGCCGCCCTCGCGCACCCATGTCCAGGTGACGCCCACCTTCGGGCCGGAGCGGGCCCAGGTGAAGTGGTTCAACCGGCTGCGCGGCTACGGGTTCCTGACCCGCGGCGAGGGCACCCCGGACATCTTCATCCACATGGAGACCCTGCGCCGCTTCGGCATCGCCGAACTGCGTCCCGGCCAGTTCGTCACCATCCGCTACGGCGCCGGCCCCAAGGGGCTGATGGTGGCCGAAATCCGGCCGGAAGACGGCGGCCACATCCCGTCCTCCCATTGAGGCAGGTAATGTCGGGTCCGGCCACGCGGACGGGTCTTTCCCAGGTCCGTTTTTTCCAGGCTCTTTTTCTGTTGGTCTTCGCCGGGCTGGCGCTTGGCGCGGCCGGTCAGCCACGCGCGGCCGACGCCGCGCCGGTGGTGCTGGAAACGGCGACCGGGTCCCATTCCTTCACTGTCGAGATCGCCGATACGATGGCGAAACGCACCCGCGGCCTGATGTACCGCCGCGAGATGGCGCCGGACCACGGCATGCTGTTCGATTTCAAGCGGCCCGAACTGCTCTCCTTCTGGATGAAGAACACCTATATCTCCCTCGACATGATCTTCATTGCCGGGAACGGCCGGGTGAATTTCATCGCACGCGACACCACGCCGGAATCGACGGAGCTGATCTCGCCGCCGGACCGCGCGCGCTTCGTGCTTGAGGTGGTGGGCGGCACGGCGGACCGCATCGGGCTGAAGGTCGGCGACCGCGCCCGCAATCCGCTGATCGGCGGAGACGGGTGAGGCCAAAGGGCAAGGCAAGGGGCAAAGCGCTTGTCCGCGGGGCGGTCAGCGTGTAATCGGATAGTCGGTTCGGCGCCGGACCGGCGGGGCATAGCGCAGCCTGGTAGCGCAACTGCTTTGGGAGCAGTAGGTCGCAGGTTCAAATCCTGCTGCCCCGACCAGCCGTCTCCGGGCTTGAAGGCAACGGGATTTCGGGAGACCGCCAGCAATGATCGCGCGCATCTACAAACCGACAAAGACGGCCATGCAGTCCGGCACCCGCAAGACCAAGCGCTGGGTGCTCGATTTCGAGCCTGCCGCGCCGCGCAACAGGGATCCGCTGATGGGCTGGACCTCGGCCACCGACATGACCCAGCAGGTGCGCCTGTTCTTCGCCACCAAGGACGAGGCGATCGCCTATGCGGAGCGCAACGGCCTGGGATTCCGCGTCCTGGAGCCGAAAGCCCGCGAGCCGAAGCGCAAATTTTACGCCGACAACTTCCGCTACGACCGCACCGCGCCCTGGACTCACTGACTTTTTTGTCCCGTCGGCACGAGCCCCCGAAAGGGACGCCGGACTCAAGGACAAAAAACTCCGGGAGACGGACCGAGAGCATATGCCCCCGGGCTCCTGTTCGACCGCGCGAGGCATCAACGACCCCGTAGCTCAGCCGGATAGAGCAGCTGACTTCTAATCAGCAGGTCGCAGGTTCGAATCCTGCCGGGGTCGCCATTTTTCATCGAAAAGAAATGCGGCGAACGGGGTGTTCACCTATGTAGCGCGCAAAATCAAATGGCGCGGCGCGCAAGATCGGATGGCAACAGTTCAGGCGGCGGCGAGACGCCCGGCTAAGACGCGGCTGTCCTGATCATCCGCCGGCAGGAAGCCATGAAGGGCGGCGTGCGAAACGGCGGTGTTGATGAGGTCTATCCCCATCGGGGCCAAAGCCCTGCGCCAAAGGGAGCGAGCGTCGTCATCGGGCCAGACAAAGCACCAATCGGCGAAGACAATCGGCCCGGCGTCGGTGTCGTCCGTGAGGTGATAGATCGTCCCGCCGGTGATGCGATCACCGGCGCGGATCGTCTGCTCTATGGAATCGCGGCCCCGGTGCAGCGGCAACAGCGACGGGTGATACCCAATTGCCCCGAGGCGGGCTTGGCCGCGCGCGCCGGTGTCGACAAACGCATGGGCATGGGCGGCAACGATGAGGTCGACCGGCCCGCAAATATCGGCGGCCTCAACGCGCCGGCGACCGCCCAGGGCAACAACGCGAACGCCATCACGTGCGGCCGCCTGTGCTAGACGATCTTCCGAAGCAGGAGCCACAACCGCGGCAACCCGGCCGAACGCCGCCAGGTTCCTGTAGACCTCAGCGCCGAACCACCGGCTACCGACTATCGCAATCTGCATCATAGTCCCTCCACGTAACGAAAGCCTTGGACCGCCCGAAAGTGCCCGCCGTAGCCGGCTTTGCCCGATGATCGCGCGCTCTTGACCTTGTTTGCGCCATGAAGAATGGCGCTGATCTGCGTCCATTTCGGGTCGCGCCGCAACGCCGCCGCCAATCCGGGGTGCGAGGTGTGAAAAAGGGTCAGCATCGGCTTGCCGTAGCGATTCTGACCGCGCCTCCAGGCCGCGCAAACGGCGTTTAAGAACCGCATGCCGACGCCGGCGCCCTGCCATTCGGGCATCACGACAAGGCGGCACGCGCGCGCTTCTACCAGCCCAGGTCGGGTAGACACCGCCACATGCGCTACCGGCTGGCCCCCGACGAAACCGACATAGTTAAATGCCGCGATCATCTTCGGAGCTTTCAGATAATGATGGGGCTCGAAAAGCGGCCAATATCGCCAGTTGGTCTCGAAAACGTCGACTTCGATGGAAGGCCGGCGTCGAAGGCACCTCCCGGAAAACTTGCCGGTCGCCGTATCGAGGATCCAATCCGGCTGAAGCCATTCGATGATGTCGTAATGGCAGGACAACAGCACGGCTTGGCCGCCAGACCGGCGCCAGGCCTTCGAGAAGGCAAAGGCGCCAATTCGGGCGATTTGCCGATCGACGACGGACGTGAACTCGTCGACGACAACGCGGGCCGGCTTTTCAGCCACAATGCGGGCGAGATCGGCGCGAAACCGCTCGCCATTGGACAACACGGCGTACGGGCGTACCCAAGCGGGAACCGACCCCAGGCCAACGGCGGAAAGCGCGGCCGTCACGTCGTCAAACGCGCCGTCCGGCAGAATGGCGTCGATGATTGGTGCTTTGCCCGGCCAGCCCACCGGGCGGTAAAAGGCCGCCTTGCCAAAAAGCCGTTTGCCGATCGACGTCTTCCCGGACCCGGATGGGCCTACAATGAGGCCAATCCCCCAATCGTTGCCATCGATCGGCAGATCGACCGTAAGGTCGAAACGGTGCCCATCCTCGCAATTGAACAGGGATTTGACGCGCGCCGCCCGGTAGCTTTCGAAGGTGTTGCAGGAGTGGTGGATGTCGACCCTCATGTCACAACCACCCGGAGCTTGGACGAACAAACGGCCCGCAGGCCTTCATAGACCGCCTTCTGTGCCTCCTCATCGGGGCAGACGACAATCACGCCGTATTGCTCCTTGTATCGGGTTCCGCGCGGTTTTCCCGGTGCGCCGTCGGGCAAACAAGGGAGCGCGCCGGACCGGGCTTTTTCTTCAGCCACAAGAGGCCTCCTTTTTCAAAGACGCTCGCGGGCGTTCGCTCGGTTTTTCTGGGAGGGCTCGGGGCCTCTTGGGGGACCGGTCAGGGCCGGGTTTCGCGCCGGGCGGCTCCGGTCTTTTCGGGCCTAGCAGGAGGTCCGAATCTATTGATGTCGCCGCATCGGCGGCACTTGATTTCTATCACGTTTCCAAGGCGATTTGAATCCGCCTTGAAGAGCAGCGCGTCGCAGGCACTACAGCGTATGGACTCCATATGAGGACTCGTCGTTGAATCCCCCCGCCGTGCATGTGTGTGGACGGCAGCGGCGGGGACGGCGTTGTGCTTCATGGCGTCGGCCGGGACTGAGTTGGCGCTTGGCCCGGCGCTTGGAGCGCTGCAACGCTCCGGGCTCCCCGCTCCTTTGAGCAGGCGAACGGCAAATGGGTTGGACCCGAAAATGGCTTTGATCCGAAAGAAGCCGCGCTTCGTCGCAGTTCTCCTTCGGTTAATCATCGTGTTTTTGGTCGGCGGCATCACACTGATTGTCGCCGGTCACGTGATGGGGCTCGATTCGTCGGCCGTGCTCAGTTCGGCCCAGAAAGCGTTTTGCCGATGGTGGATGGCAAACTGGAAGACGGCCGCGCATGCGCCCGCGAGTGGATCATGTCCTTGGGGCCGATCGTCGGTGCTTTGTTGGCCGTTCTTGCTGCCACTCTGGCAGCCCGACCGGTTTGGCGGCAGTTGCGAATTCAAACGCGCCGGGAACTCATTGAGGAACTCCGACTGACCTACAAAGAGCACGAGAAATACAAGCAAGCGCTTGCCGTCGTCGAACGGTTTGATTTCCCCCGCCGACGCGTGGTGGACGCCCTCATCAAAGTGAAAATAGGCGACTACGCTCCGACCATGACGGTTGACCAGGTGAGAACAGCCACGGAGGAGATAAAAGCTGTATCCCACGAGATCGCGGAGCGACAAATCGATGACACAATAGAAATTGGCCAGCTTTTCGGTGCCCGTGACGGGCTTTTGGACGCTCTTAATGATCTGCGTGAGTTCGTTGACTCCGACGGGGCCGAATTGGTAGCGGCCGCTTTTGTCGGTCCCAAATTGAATGGCAAGCATCCGACGCCGCAAGAAACGGCCGCCATCGAAGAAGGCCTCAAACAGCGCGTCGAGAGTGCAAGAGAGGCCTGCAATCATTATATTGCTGCCATAGTAGAAAATGCGAAAGGAATCCGCCGAGAAATCGAAAAGGTCAGCAACGGCCTGTTCGAAGCCTGAAGCGGGCTGACGAAAAATCCACAGCGGCACGCTCACGTCCCACCCCCCTTCTTCACCTTGAAATCCACCGTGCTCAGATAGGTCTCGGCGAACTCGTGGCGCACCTCGTTGGCGAGCCAGGTCTTGCTCATCGATGCGCGGAAGCCTGATAGGATGAGGTCGGCGCCGGCGGCGGCTTCCGGGTCGCCATCGAAGGTGACAGAGCCGACGGCGGTCTCCGACGATAGCCGCTCGCCCTCCGATTTTGCCGCCCGTTCGGCTTCGTCCTTCGAGGCGTAGGGGTGACGCAGGCGCCATTCCGGCCCTTCCAGCCCGGTTTCGGCCGTCTCCGGCACGTAGAGGCCTTTCTTGCGGTCGAACCAGCGGGTGCCGACCTTGCCGTATTGCGGCCGGGGATCCGGCGTGAAGGTCCAGTTGCTGCACTCGGACTTGTGCTTGCGGATCGCCGGCAGCGCGCTGCCGGAAACCGAGCCGGTGCCGCGCGCAACGAGCAGCATCTTGTTGTCCTTGTAGGTGTAGACCGCGCCGATGCGGTCGCCGATGCGGGTGCAGAAATCGTGCACCGACTGGCCGTTGCGCAACAGGTACTTGCCGTCGCCGAGGGGCAGACTCTTAAGCGAAGGGCTGATTTCGAGCCCGAGGCCGTGGCGCTTCGCGAGTTCGCCGAACACCTTGTCCACGGTCGGATCGTCGAAATGCTCGGAAAGCGGCTCCTTCAGGTCGGCGCGCATGTCGGCGCCGCGGGCGGTGACGGTCAGGAACTCGCCGCCGTCGCCGCCCTCGATCTGCGGCGGCTTGTCGACGATGAAGGTGCCGGACTTATAGAGCTGCAGGTCGGCATAACCCATCCGGACGGAGACCACCGCGCCGATCCGCGGCTCCTCGATGCGGTTTCCCTCATCGTCGAAACGCGCCTCGAAGCTGTCGGCCTCCGGGTTGCCGAACACGTCGGTGATGGTGGCCGACACCAGGAGGTTATAGAAAACCGACGACACCGGTTTGCCGTCGATCGCCACCTCTATGACAGGCTTCAATCCGATCATGGTCAGTCCCACAGCCGGACAGTTTCGGCGTCCGCCTCGACGGTGAATTCCGGCAGGACGAAGGTCTTGCCGAGCGGAAGGACTTCGCCGATCGCGGCGAGGCCGGGATTGGCATCAAAGGTGGCATCGACATATTTCCGCAGCCGGCCGGCCTTGACCCGGTCGCCGAGGACGATCCAGGCGAACTCGAAGCAGATCTGGTCGACAGTGGCGTCCTCGACGGTGACGCGGACCGGTTGGCGCGGCAGCACGAGAGCCATCAGAAAAGCCCCCATCGTCCGCTGAGGCCCGGTTTCGGCTTGACCTCGATCTCGTAGGAGACCTCGCGGCCGAGGCCGTCCTGGCCGATCTCCTCGTCGCTGGTGGAGATTCTAAGCAGCACGACCATGCCGAAAACGCTGGCCGCCGTTCCCGTGAAGCCGGCCCAGCCGATAAGGCTCACCGGCTTTCCGGCGCTCAGCGTGGTCTTTACGGCTTCCAACTCCGTGCGCCCGCCGAACTCCTGGGGAAACAAGAGGCCGGATATGGTGATCGGGTTCTCGCCGAAGCCGGTCAACTGCGCGCCCGGCCGGCTGCCAAAATGGGGGATCGCCGGCCAGTTGGCGGAGACCTCGGCCTCAAGCCGCTGGTAGTTGAGCGGCATGATGTCGAAGATGTGGGGACCCAGCGCAAGGAGCGGCACTATTCCGTCCCCCCGTGCAGGGCGCCGGTGCGCGCCTTGGAGACGGCTGCGCCGAGCTGCCGGCGGACCTCGCCGGCGACGGCCTTGGGATCGGTGACCCCGGAAATGCTGATTGGCGCATTGACGGTGACGTAGGGCGGCCGTTTGTCGATCAGCTGCGCCTTGATGTGGGTTTCCAGCTTCTGGATCGCCTTGTTGTCGCTGCCCTGGAAGAGCTTGCTGTAGTCCTCCACGGTTGGCGGGAGGTCTTGCGTCTTTGTGCCTCGCGCCGGCTTCGGCCGGGGCACCGGGCCGCGCGACGCGGCTGGAAGTTCCGGCTTGGGTTCCGGCAACCGCTCATGCACCGCGTCCACCGATCCGGCGGCGTCGCGCTTTTTCAACTCACGGATCGTGTCGTTGATTTCCCGGATCTTGGCGGTCAACTGGTCCATAGCCGAGAACTGATCCGCCATGCGCTCAAGTTCCGACCGAGCCTCGGCGTTCTTGCCGCGGAGCGTTTCGCCGAGTTGGTAAAGCCGCGCCGTGATGTCTTCGGCGGAGATATCGCCTTCGGAGAACGAGCGGACAAGGTCTCGGACCTGGCGAATCTGGTCGGTGGATAGGCCCGTGAAGGGTCCGGATGATCCGACCGGCTCTCGGCCCGATGCCTTGCGGATGCGCTCCGCCCGTTCCAGCTCCTGCTCGGCCGATCGCAGCGCGAGCTTTGCCCTTTCGTCCGTGAGATCCGCGACCTCCTTTCGGTCGGCCTCCAACTCGGCGAGCTTGTCCTTGGCCTGGGAAAGCGCTCGTGCCTTCTCCGATTTCGTCAGTTCGTTGATCTTATCGGCGGCTTGCCCGGCGATGTCGGCAAACCCCTTCAACGTCAGACCGTGCTTTTCGGCGGCTTCCATGGCGCGGCCGTGGGCGTCTGGAAGCGCGGAAAGCTCGCGGATCAGCTCAAAAATCGCAGCGACGGCGCCGGCGCCCGCCACAAGGCGGGCCGCCCGGCCGAGCCCGCCCAAGTAGCCAACGAGCTTGGACAAAGGAGCGACATTTATTCCGTTGTCGAACTTGGCAAATAGAGAGATGAGCCGGATCAGAGGCCCGCTCACCAGCTCCATGCCGTAGCGCAGCACGCGAGATGCAACGCCGAAGGCGAGCAACCCGGCAGTCAGGTTTACGACGTTCTCGGTCAGCTCCGGATGGACCTCGGAAAAGGCCAGGACACCCGCCGTCATCTCGCCGAAAAGTTCCAGCCCGTCCTGGACGGTTGGCAGCATGATGTCGCCGAGGGTGATGGCAAGCTCGGCGGCCCGGTTCTTGGCCAGTTGCCATTGCTGCAGGCGGGTCTTCAGCCGCTTGGCGAATTCGTCCTCGACCGATCCCGCATAGTCGGCCTCCTTCGCGACCAGGCCGTAGGCTTGGCGGAGAAGGCCGAGGTTGTTGAGGAGCTTGTTGAAATCGTCGGTGAAGTCCTGGCCGGCGAGTTCCTTCATGATGAAGTCGCGTTCTTCGTGCTTCGAAACCCGCTCCAGGAGGTCGAGCAACGCCGGGACGCCTTCGGTCTTCAGACGCCTGGAAAACTCCTTGCGATTGAGGCCGATCATCTCGAAGGCGGCGAGGAGATTCTTGCCGGTGCCGGCATGAATGCGGTTTGAAAGGGCATTGACGGCACGTGAGGCGACTTCGGCCTGGGTGCCGGCAGCAATGAAGGCGGTGCCAAGTCCGGCCATCTCCGTCGCGGTGTGGCCAAGCCCGGGCGCGGCGCCGGCCGCCCGGCGCAGGAAATTGATGATCTCCGGTGCCTTTGCCGCCATGTTGTTGGAGAGATGGTTGGCAGCGTCGCCGGTGCGCTCGATACCCTCCTGGGTGAGTTGGTAGACGTTCCTGATCTTGGCGAAGTTCTCGCCGGTGTCGCGGGCGAGCATGTCGAAGGCGACGCTCGCCTTGGCCGTGAATTTGGTGAAAGCCTCGGCAGTCTCCTGGGGGATACCCGCCTGCAGTGCCTCGGCGAGGATCTCCGCCATGCCCTTTGCCGAGACAGGGATCTCCGACGTGGTCGTCAGCAGGAATTTCTTGAAGTCGGCAAGCCGCTCGCGCGACCCTTGGAAGACCTTGTCGACCTCCGCAAAGGCGTCCTCAAACTGAGCGGACATCTTCACAGGCGTGAAGATGGTCATCGCCATGGCAGCCGCATCGAGGAGCTTGCCGCGTGCCCGATTGAGGCGCTGCTCGTGGGTGCGGATCGCCTCGTCGATGTTGTTGGCGGAAAGCGTTGAGCGAAGACCGTCGGCAAAGCCGCGTTTCGCCTGACCGACAACGCCGGCGATGCCGGCAAGGGCCTTCTTTCCGTGCTCGACCTTGTCGACGCCGCGGGTCAGAAAGTCGACGAGGACGCCGACGCGCATGTCACCCATCAGCCGTCTCCGTCGTCACCAGGCGATCGAGGGCCGCGGCGGCCTGAAGGAACTCCCACCACGGCTGATCGTCGAAGGCGCCCGGACGCTGCCGGTAGGCAAGGCTCAGTCGCGCTTCAAGATCGAAGACAGCTGCGACGGGCTGTCGATAAAAAAACCGACGAGTGCCTTGGCGACCTCCCAAAGGTCGAGCGGATCGAGATCGTCGATGACCGCGGCCGGCTGCGAACAGAGATCGCCGAGGAGCGCCGAAAGCCCGTCGAGCCGATCCGGCGACAACAGGAGGGCAATGACTTCGCCGCCGATCTCTTCCAGACGGCCCTCCTTGGTGAGGTTTTCCGCCCGATCCTCGCCGGCCAGCGTCTTGATGATCTCCGGACCGAGGAGCGCAATCAGCTGCTTGACGTGGCGCACCCGCGGCCGGCGCATGACGAGCTGGCCGACCTGCTCGACCTTGCCGCCGTCGATGACCTTGTCGGCAGGAACCGACAGCGGGATGGTCGTGTGCGTTGCCCGCTGCGGCCGGGCGGCAGATCCGGCCTCGGCCTTTTGCGGGGCCGCCTGGGCCTCGGCCGGCTTCGCGGCGGCGGGCGCGGCCGGGCGTTCCGGCGCGGCGGCGTCGGCCGGCGCGAAGGCTCTCGTCTCGGGACCGGCCATCACGCGCCTCCCACACGGGCAAACAGGCGCCGGGAGCGGCCCTTGTTGATCTGCTGGAAGTTCCAGATCTGCCAGCCGCCGAGCTTGAAGTTGAAGCGGTGCATGACTCGGCCGTCCCACATCTCGGTGTAGTTCCAGATCGAGCCGATCGTGTAGTCGTAGCCGGCGGCATTGTCGGATTTCATGTTCTCCGGCTCCATCTTGATGAGCCGGCCCTTCATGTCGACGGCGTGCTCGTGTTCGGCGCCGCCGTCCTCGTCGACGACGTGCTTGATGCCGGAAAAATCGTGACGGACGCCAGGCGGGCCGCCGACCATTCCCATCACCGCCGGGGTGTGGGAGATGACCTTGAACGGCGTCGACAGCGCCTTGATGCCGAGGCCGGTGATGTCGATCTCAAGGTCGCCGCCACCCGGCTGAAAGGTCTTGGTCTTTTCCCCCAGTCCGGCGAGCCGCAATTCCTCGATATCGATGGCGAGGTTGATATTGTCGTTGATGATGAGGGTGAAGCCGCGAAGCAGTCTGAGCGACATGGTGATCTCCTGGCGTTAGGCCGCAAGGCTGAGGTAGTCGTCGACCGTGCGCTCGAAGCTCACGGCGATCCGCTCGTTGATCGCGGTGGCGAGATCGTTGAAATAGGCCTCGTTGCGGCGCGACCCGAAGATCAGGTCCTCAAGCGGCGGCGCCTCCTCGGCGTCGAAGTCGACGCGCAACTTGCCGAGGCGCAGCGAGGAATTGGTGTTGACCTCGCGGTCCCAGAACACTTCGCCGCCGAGGATGGCGCCGACCGAAGGCGCCTTCAGCTCGTCCAGGAAATTTTGGGTGGAGCGCATCACCGAAATGACGTGCTGGGGCGAGATGTTCTGGTCGTTGGCCCAAGGACGGAACGACCGCACCATCGACTTCTCGATCGAGGCGCGGGTGCGCACCACGTTGATGAACACCCAGAGCGGATCGAGGGACGCAGTGCGGTTGCCCCACAGGATGCGGCCGTTGGCTGAATAGGCGCCGCCGGCCTGCTGCACGACCTTTGCCGGGATGAAGGTGGCGATGCCGTTCTCGTTGAGATAGTTCGCCTCGTGGTCGATCTCTCCGTCGAAGAAAGAGACCGGTCGGGCGATGCCGAGGACGCCGTGCGCCTCCTGGTTGGAGGGCGACCAGTAGACGCCGCCCTTTTCCTTGTCCTTCTTCACCATCAGGCCGGCAACCACCGGCGAGGCCGGCTTGGCGACAATCTCCGTGCCACCTTCGGGAAGGACGCGGACGTAGGGATCGACCAGATAGGTGAAGCGGGAGGCGAAGTCGGCCCGGTATTCCAGGGAGTCCTCCTTGGTTGGGCCGCCGGTGTCGAAGACGGAAATCGCCATCAACTTGTCGCCGACCTGCTCGAGCGCATCGGCCACCGGGTTCTTGGCGTTGTCGACCCGGCCGGCCACAAAGCCGGGGCAGATCAGGATGTCCGGCTCCTTGCCGACATGGCCGAGCGCATAGGAGAGCGCGTGAACGCCGGTCATCGAGGCGGCCGAGCCCATCAGCTTTGTCCGGGTGGCGTCGATGTCGGCCCCTTCCTCTACGACCGAAAGAACGATCGACGCCTCAATGCCCTGGGCCTTCACCAGGTTGATCACGTCACGGACGGTGCCGGTGGCGCCGAGCTTGGCGACGGTCTCGGTATCGTGGGTGAAAAAATGGAACGGCTCGTCGCGCGGGATGCTCAGATCGGCATCCGGTGCTGTGACGACGGCCCCGATATTTGACTGGTCGGCAACCTCGATCGGCCGGGCGTCGTCGCCGAGCCGCAGGACGCGGGTGCCATGGTTGAAATCGCTTGTCGGCATGCGCTTGACCTCATGAACGTCAAGCGCGACTGTGGAGGCGCGGGCTAAAAGCCTCACGCCTGACAGGTGTCAGGAGTTGCCGGTTAGCCGAAGATCGACACTTAACTGTATTCCGCGGGGAAAGCCATGGTCGGGATTGATCGCAATACCGGTAAAGTCATTGGACGAGCCGATAGCATCAAGCAAGGCATCAAGACTGTTTTGACGACCGCCAAAGGATCAAGGCTAATGCGCCGCGAATTTGGTGTTGGTTTTCTTGCCGATTCCGGCGCTCCCAAGCCACCTTTCAATGTTGATCAGATACGGCAACAGGCGCTTCACGCGCTCGCGGAATATGAGCCCCGAATTGAGGATGTCGACGTGTCGGTCGACCAATCCATTGACGGTTCACTAGTTTTGAAGGTCCGGTATTCCGACAAAGACAGCGGAGAACGAGCCGCGGTTGACGTCCTTTACTGACGTAACGGTTCTGCCCGCTGCAGCCGGCCTCACGGCCCCGTTGTCGTGGCCATATCCCAGACCGGAAAGTCGTCGCCGTCGGGCTCGAGCGTGGCGATGAGCTGGCGGTGGCGATTGCGCATGTCATCGGGGACGAATATCTCCCTTTCCCCGATCACGAGGCGGAACATTGTCTTGGCCGTATTGGCGTATTCGACCGTGATTGGCATCGATCAGAACTCCGCATCGTAGTCGACGGTGCCAAACCAAAAGGTTCGGCCGGCACCGGATGAAGCCACCGTAATCATCGCGCCGTCCCTGAAGCTGGCGAGCACCACGAACGAGCCGGGAGAAACGTTCGAGGAGTTGTAAACATTGTGGGCAACGACGGCGGGCTTCACACGCATAGGGACCGGAGCGCGCGGAATGGCGTAAAATGGTGCGGTCTGGCCGGCGCCATCGGCCATTGCCGAATGGGAGAAGGACACGCCGGCAGCGAAATAGCGATGGCAAAGCATCTCCTCGACGGCCGGCGGCCGCGTCTCGAAGGCCGTGATGGCGCCGCCCTCACGAAGCTGTAGTCGAGAAAAAGAGGCGCCCGTCCCGGCAATTTCGACATCGAGGTCGGTCAGCCCAGATGGAACGGCGATCTGCACCCCGCGCCGGCCCGCGCCGGCGGCAATGACACCCGTTGCGCCGCCGATGTCGATGCCAAGGTCGGCACTGGGGTCGTCCACGTCTACGGTGACGGTCTTGCCGGCAAGACCGGGATCCTCGATCGTCTGGATCAGAGAGCCGCCCGCCAGCGTCACGATGCCGTCGGCGACGTCAAACTCGGCGCCGTCGGCACCGGCCCGAAAGCGGTCGTTGCCGTATTCGCCTGCGGCCAGCATCCCACCGGCAAAATCCCGCTGGTTTATGCCGAAGCCGCCATTGACGATCAGATTAGCGAACCCGCTCAGCGGCCCGGCATTGACGCCGTCAAGGCGCGGATAAAGCGCATCTGCGGCCGCGACATTGAGCCGGGCCTCCAAAGCCGCGTCGACGGCGGCCTTGGCATAGGCACCGACCTGATCCGCCGTCACCCGGTGCGGATTGTCGGCACGGGCCTCGTGGTTGAGGATTGGCGGCGGCGACGGGGAAATGGTCCAGGCGTCGAACGTGCCCGCGCCGGCGGCGCTAACCGCCGTGATCTGCATCTGGCCGCTGTCGCGGAGATAGAGGTCGACCGAGGCGACCATGACCGCGCTCGGATCGGCAATTGCGCGGATCACCACCCAACCGGTCGGCGCGAAGGCGTAGCGCTCCGGCTCGGTGACGATAACGGTTTTTGCGCCGATCCCGACCGTCAGCTCCGACCGGCTCGGCGCTGTCAGCATCGCACCGATATTCGAGGCAAGCGCCTGGACGTTGGCCAGCGTCGGCAGGATCAATTGGTCGATCCGGCGGAGGCCGTCCTCGGTCAGTCGTTTGACGGCAGCGTCGGCGCCGGCCTGGGAGTCTTCCAGGCGCGACAGCCGCGCATGGAACGGCTTGATCAACTTATGCTCAAGCGTCTCCGCCGACAGGGTGTCGTTGGCGCCGAGTTGCGGGGGCCGGTAGGCAACCATCGTCAGCCCTTCTCGATCGCCGCTGTGGTCACCTTGTCCTTGATTGCCTCAAGGATTTTGCCCCTGACGATGTTCTTGCGTCCCGGCGAGTAGCGCTTGCCGCCGTGCTCGGCGACACCGGAAAGGGTGATCCGGTAGCGCGCATCCGGATCGATGGTTTTCGGCAGTCCCATGTGTCAGGCCTTTCTCTAAAGCGCCACGTCGTCGCGGCGGGCGCCGTGGAACAGGTCGAGCGGCGTCGTCGTGGTGCCGTCGACGACGATCTCGTAGCGGTCGGTGGGGGCGTCCAGATTGAAGGTGAAAACGCGCTCGATGCGCCCCTCGATGTCAGGCTCATCCTTCAGCGTGATCTCCTCCATGGAGTCCCAGGCCTCGATCGCGCCGCCGATCCGGAGCGCGCAATCGAAGGTGTGGCGGGCCTCGTTCCAGCCTTCCAGCAGCCACCGCACCTCCACCGTGGATGTCGGGGCTGCGAGTAGGCGTTCGGTGGAAAAGTGCTTGAAGACGTTGGCCGAGCGCATCAGCCGGATGGTTGCATCGTCCAGATTGACGCCGGGCATGAGATCGGTGGAACCGAGCATGGTGACGCGCACATCGACAATCGCCGGAAGGTTGGCGAACACGGCTGCATCGGCGGCAGCCTGGTCGATCGAGACCCAGCCGTCGCCGGGATTGATCTCATAGACGAGGCTGGTTCCGTCGGGGACGACCTGGCCGGCGATAATCTCGATGCCGCCGATACCGCCGTCGAGATTGCAGGCCTTGAGATTGAGGACCACGTTGCCGCGCTCAAACTGCGCATAAACGAGATTGAACTTCAGGTCTTTGGTCAGGTCGCCTTGCAGGAAGCTGCCGGCAACGCCTTGCCGAAGCGCACCGGCGGTGTACTTCGCGCCGGGGGCAGTGACCAGGCGGTGATCTCCCGTCGTCACGATGACGATGGCGTAGCGTTCGCCGATCTCGGTGAACACCGGTGTGATCGGCACGCTGGTCTTGTGCGGATAAAGCTTCAGGTCTTCCACATCGAGGACGGCCTCGCCGATCACCGCGTTGACGTCCGGATCGCCGTTGCTGAGAGTCTTGGTGAGGAGGACATTGACCGGTCCGATCCGCCCCAGGCTGGAGAAGTAGAGCGGGATATCCACCAACCATCCAGTTGCCGGCGCAACGAAATCCTGCGCCGTGATCGTGCCGGTGATGGTGATCGTGTTTTCTACCGGATACCAATAGGTGTCTGTGATGGTGTCCTTCTTGAGCTTGGCGTAGCGTGTGAACTTCGGCTGGTTATGCTTTCCGGCCCGGACGTTTTCTCCCAGGACCACGAACACTTCGCCGTGCCGGGCGAATGTCGTCTGATTGTACCAGGTAACGTCGGACCACCATGCGCGGCTGTTGGTACATGCCAGATGCGGCGCGCCGAGGCTGGTCACGGTCCGCGAGATAACCTTCCGTTTGAAGGTGGTCTCCTGGGTTTCATAGGCCGAAACCGCGACTGAGCCATCTTTGCCGGGGACGGCCAGCCTGGTGACTCCGCTCCATTTCGGCAACAGGATGTTGCCGACGATCGTCGCCTTGGGATCGTTCGCATTGGCAAGATCGACCGGCAGGTGGCCGCTGTCGTTGGCGTAGGGGAAGCGCACGCCTTCCTCAACACGGACAAGGGAGTCGAGATCCGAAAGGTTGCTTTCGTCAGCGGTCAGGAAGCTGTCCGATCCGGAGCCCGTGTAGCTGTCCGGCAGGTTGACCTGCTCGCGCAGACGGGCGATTTCGCGCAACGCGCCAGAGAACTGGTCGGCGGAGACAACCGGCTCGGAACCGGCAATGGAGGCGACGTCGGAGGCAATCCCGGAAATAATGGGCTCATAGTCGTTCCGGAAGGCCTCCAACGCCTCGGTGCGGTTTTCGATGTCGGCAAGGTTGGGCAGTCGATGCTGCTCCTGCATCTCAATCGAGACGATCCCGGCCGTGTCCATGGTGACGACGGCAATGAGGAGAACGCTCGATGAGATCGCCGGCAGTTGGGGGTTGGGATCGTCGGCGCCGCCGAGCGCCTGGACCGAGACGTTGCGCAGCCTGGTCGTTGCGACCTGTTGCTCCGTTGTCTGCCGGGTTTCGGTGTTCGTCATGATCGTCCGCGTCGCGATGTCCGTGCTGACATCCGCGCCCCAGGCGACGATCGCCACTTTGGTCATGTGCTGGGCGGCCTTCAGGCTGAAAAGGTCGAGGGCGTCGCCGGCATAGGTGTGGACCGGCCCGCCGAGCCACAGCCGGCCGGCATCGACGGTCACCCCGGTCGGCCCGTCTTCGCTGACACCCATGCCGGTAAAGGCCCTTCCGGAAACGATGGCGTCGCGCACCACATGATCGACCGCCTCGCGGGCGAAATCCTGGACCCGAAGAAGTTCCGAACTCGGGAGCTTCTGGTTCTGAACAACGTTGACCTGGCGTTCCATGATCTAGTCCTTGATGTATTGGCCGAGGCGATAGGTGCCGTCGAGCGGCGGGGCGTCGCCGAGCGCTATGAGGCGGTGGACGTTGGTGTTGAGGAGCACGGTGTCACGGGCGGCGGAGCCGGCATCGATAGCCTCGATGAGCCGGTCGAGCCGGTCCGGGCCGTCCGGGGTGAAAAAGCCGTCGTCGAGGAAATCGGCGTCGCAAAATGTCTCGTCGACGCCAGCGGCGCCGATGATCTCCACGTGGACGATCAAAGTAAAATCGGGCAGGCCAAGTCGATCGGCGTCGAGATAGCCGCCCGGCGCAGCGGCGACCCGGACCGCGCCGGCGTCCGGATCGTACAGCCGATAGCGCCAATAGGTGGCGGAGCCGTCACCGGCCGCGCCAAGGAACCCGTCGTCGAGAGTGTCGACGTCCAGGTAGAAGTTTGCCGCGTCGACGCGGGGTTTCGAAACGAGTTCCGGCGTCGCCGTCACCGGCCGAAGCCCCGGCGCGACGGCGTTTCTCCCGATCGTGCCGCGTGAAATGACGACGGTGCGGCCGGCCGGGTCAGGCTCCAGGAAGTCAATGCCGAAAAAGCCATCATCGAGGAACATCTCGCCGACATCGGCAAAGCCCGGCAGGGCGAGCCGGATCTCGCCGCCGTCCACATCGACGGGCGCGGTGCGGTCGAGCAAGCCTATGTCGGCCTCGGCGCCGTCCTTGAAAAAGGTGGCCCGGAAGCCGGACTCCGCGCCGTCGTCGACGAGGAAGTCGCCCCCCAGAAAATCGGCATCGAGAAAAAGGCCGGCGTCGTCGCCCGGCTTGAAAAAGGGGTAGATGCGCAGCTCCGGCAGGCCGTCCAGCCAGGCGCGATTGGCATCCTCGTCCTCGTCGATCAGGAAGAAGTCCTGGGGCGCGTCCTCGATCCGATGGACCCGCGCCCAATCGTAAAGCTCCACATAGGCGCGGATCGCCTCCGGCAGGCCGACCAGGCGCTTGCGCGCGGCTTCGGTCGCGATCACCCGGCGCTGCTTGTCGAGCGTCCAGTCGTCATCCCAGACCCGGCAGCCCTTCTTGCGGGCAAGGAACGGCAGCAGCGCGTCGGGGCAGCGATAGGGATCGTCGAGGCCCCACAGGATCGTCGCCGGCAGCGGCCGGCGGGCGGCATTGACTTCCTCAACGGCACGCTCGAAGGCGCCGGCGTTGGATGGAACGACGGTCCGGTGGAGATCGTCAGACATCGACCACCTCCGCCGTCACGGCGATGTCGGTGCAATAGGCGACTTCACCGAGGGTCGGCTTGATGTCGGCGGCCGGCGAAAGGATCACGGCGGCCTCGGCGCCGGCAACGAGGGCATTTGCCTGGATGCGGTCGCGGCCGACCGATGCGCCGAGCAGGTGGCGCCGATCGGCCATCGCCTGCAGGCGTGTCGTTGCCTCGGCGATCGCCGCCGCCTTCGACGGGCCCCGCGGCAGCAGGAGATGGACAGCAATTTGATAGGTGAGAACCCCCGCGCCGGTAAATTGCGGCACGTCGGTGCCGAGCTTAGCATGGTTGGCGGCGTCGTAGACGTAGTTGTGGACGGCTGCGACCGCCCCGGCCGAGGGCGTGCCGTCGCCGTAGCGGCCGAGCAGGGCGAGATTGATCCGCGGCCCATCGATGCCGACGATCCGGGCGTGTTTGATTTCCGGATGGACGCTCGAGGCGAAGTACTCGTAATTGCCCGGCGCGGCCTGAGAAAGGGTCGCTGGCGCCAGCTTGATGCGGCGCCGGTATTCCTCGTCCTCCTCCATGACCGGATTGCCGTTGGCGTCCGTTCCGATCACCCGCCGGATGCAGAAGACGCCGGCGCCGAGGACATCCAGGAACTCGCCCCAGGTATCGTCAATCGACCACGCCTTGACCGCGTCGTTGATGCTGCGCCGGTCGCGCTGTTCGCGGTCGGCGTCGTGCTGCTCCAGGATGACGCCCGGTTCCCATTTGGTCTGCCCGGTGTCCCAACCGAGCCCGCGGGCCTCGTAGCCGGCCTTCAGCGCGGCAAGGCGTTCGGCCTCGATCGTGTCGTAGTCGTCGTCGACCAGCTTCGGAAGCGAGAGCCGGCTGCGGTCGAGATCGTTGGCGATGTAATCGGTCATGAGCCCACCTCGACAAGGTCGAGCCGGGCCGTGGTCGAGACCGGAATGACCGCGCGCCGGTCCTCCGCGATGCTGAAATCACCGAGATGGCCGTTCGGGTAGTAGATGCCGTCGAGCATGAAGGCAAAACGGCCAGCCCGCCCATATTCGATCATCTCGATCGAGGTCAGGTCGAAGCCGGGTTCGCCGTCCGTCTCGTCGTCGATGGCCGCATGAACTGCGGTGTAGAGCTTCAGGAGGGTGTGGTCGGTGGCGTTCTGGTCCTGAAGGTCGGGAACGTCGCTGCCAAGGTGGCGGTACCGGGTGCGCGTGTTGAAACGGGTGCTGAGGATCTTGCGGATCGACTGCTCGCAATGCGGCCAGCCGACCAGCAGCTTCCCCGTCTCCGCGTTGATCCCGGTGCGCGCCATTGTGGTCGGTCCTATCCCTTGGAGCGGCCGCCCTTGGCGGGCTTCGGCGTCTCGGTCCCGGATTCCGCAGCGGGCGCGTCGCCCTCAGTGTCTTCGGCCGATCCGTGCAGCTTTTCGTCCCACTTGTCTGACGGCACCAGCTCGCCGGCGATCACGCCGTAGCGTGCGCCTTCCTCGGTGAGTTGAAGCGTCTTGCCGGTTCCGGGATTGCGGACGCCGGCAACGAAAGGACCGGCCTTCCTGGTGACGCGGTAGTCGTTCTTTTCGCGGGTCGTCATGTTGCCCTCACTTTCTCCGAGCCTGAAACAATCGGCCAGTAGCCGGCCGAAGAGCCGGACTGGACGTGGACCAAGTCGCCGACGCGGGCGACCTTTGGGCCGCCTTCGTCGCCGAGGTCGACCCGGTCCGATTTGACGAGATGGGCCGGCGTCTCGATGCGGTGCCGGTCGCCCTTGATGCCAACGGTCGTGTCGCCTTTGCGAAGGACGGCCTCGCTGTGATCCGTTGCCGGGTTGGGATTGTCGTCATCGTGACTGTCGCGGATCGCGATCGAGCCGGGCCCGACCTCACCGGAGGGCGAAAGCAGCCGCATCGGCTCGTTCACGGCGACCGGAACCGAAGAGGAGAACTCCCCGCCGCCGGCGCCGGCGAGATCCTGCACCTGCACCCAGGGCGAAAGCGTCTTCTTGCCCGTTCGCGGGTCGAGCGGCGCGATCTCCATGCGGATTTCCTGGCGGTCGCCCTGCCAGCGCACCTCGGCGACCCTGCCATTGACGATGACGGAGGCAAGGCGCCGGTCGAGATCTTCAAACCGCTTGTACATGTCGCGGAAAGCGCCTTCGAAGCTCATGTCGCGTCCTCCGCCAGATCAACGGCAAGCGCGCCGTCGATGTAGAGTTCGGTGTAGGCAACGTCTTTTTCGTCGAACACCGAGGCGCCGATCTCCGACAGCGATTGCGACCATTGCACGACGACAAGGGCGACCCCGCGTTTGCGCCGCGATATCACCGGCTCGATCCTGACCTCGCTCGGCAGGGCGAGATGGTCGAGGCCCCAGCGCGCCGTGCTCTTTGAGACGGCCAGCGCCCCGATCGCCTCCGCGATTGCCCAAGACGTGTCGTCACGGGAGCGCCCCTCGGTCAGGACGAAGGCCGCAACCTTGAGGGTGGCCCGGCCGGTCCCCTGCGCCTCGGACTTCAGCGGTGCGGCCAGGATGCCGACCAGGACCGCTGGCGACGTGATCGACCGGCTTTCGATTTCTTCCAGGTCGAATCGGCCACCGATGCCGTCGCAGGTCTTCAACTCCGGCAGCGCGGCCCTGATGCCGGCGGTGACGGCCTTGCGATAGGCAACGAGGCGGGATTCCGGATCCGTCATTGGACGAGCCCCCCAATCCAGTCGGTGACCGCTTCGAGGATTTCCGCCTTGTTGTCTTCCGAGACGCCGAGATAGGGGCGCGCCGGCATCGTCACCTGCTTCGCAATGACGAAGTCCACGTTTGCGCCGACCTGGAACCAGAACTTCAACGCGTCGCCGTAGCGCGGTTTGATAACGCCGCCGAACTGGTGAATGGCGGCATAGACTAGCCCGGAGCCGATCATCACTGACGAACCATCGACCGCATAGTCGATGGAATCCGCGAGCGCTCCGCTTTGTTCTAGGATCGGCGTCCTTGCGTAGTTTTCCTTCCAGGCTGCGCCATCCGGCGAGGTTTTTTCCGACGTGATACGCCGGCGGGTCTGCTCCTGGACCAGCCGGCCGATGGTGTCGAGCACCTTGTGTTCCGGCAGGTGGGCGATGCCGTCGATCGCGGCGACCGCTTCGGACAGCCCCGTTTCGGTGATTGTGACGGCGGCCCCGGTCATCGCATGGTGTCCCGTGTGAAGCGGCGCGGCTCAGCCGTGAAGTCGGCGCCGGAGCCGGTTGCGGTGGTCGATCCGCCGCCATCGATGCGCGGCTCGCTGGTCCCGAGGCCGGACTTGCCGTCGGCGATGCGTTTCAGGCGCGCGGTGGCGTCCTCGTAGCGCTGGCGGATATCCTCGGTCAGCGATGAATGGCGGTTTGCGAGCACATAGACGGCGATGTCGATCGCCGGGCGGCGCAAATTGGACGGAGCCGACTTCAGCGGCAGCCGGTAGCGGGCGGAGAGATATTCGTCGATCTCCTCCGAGGCGGCGCTGAGCGCATTGGCAACGGCGGCATCGATGTCGGCCGGCTCGGTCATCTCGCCCGGCAGGATGTCGGTCAGAAAATCCGGACCGTAGAGCGCCTCAATGTCGGCCTTGCTGGCGTAGATCATCGTTTCGCTCACGCCTTCAACCGGGTCTTGATGGCCTGTTCTGCGACGGCCTTGTAGGGGGCCAGGAAGTTCTCGATCGTCTCCAGCTCCTTGCGCAATCTCGGCAGCGCCTCGATCGCTTCGATAATGGTTTGCTCTGGGCCCGTGTCACACGCCTCGGCGCCGCATATCGCAACCGCCACGGGCTGGAACTCACTCAATAACCCGGACCAAACACGCGACGACTCGTGGTAGGCGTCCGCCAGGTCGCTTACGGCGAAGTCGATCTGCTGATACAGATATCCGGGCTGAAAGCTTCCGAATTCTCGGCTCATATCTTCGCGAATGCTCCCGTTGACCGCCGTCGTCGTGACGGCCGAAATGCGTGCGGGCGGCGCGCTAAACGCCGTGTTGGCCGGATTGCCTCAACTCTCCCAAAGCCGGACGCGGGGAGAGTGCTGGGGGCCTTGCGAGCCGTACCAGACCGCCCTCTCGGATATTGTGTCAGTCCTCGGCGATGGAGACGCTCAGCTCCGGGTCGTTCTCGATCGCCTCGCGCTCGACTTCGCTGAGGTCGACGGCGGCAATCCGCACCGGCACGGGGCCGAAGCGGCGGCCGGCCCGTCGCCGGCCTTGCTGAGGGCCGGTGACGACCAGGACGGCGCCCGCCGATGTGCGAGAAGCGGCGTCGTCCTGGTCGCCTGGCGCCCCCGCTGGGGGATCGGCAGCCGGCGCGGCCGGTTTCGGCTCGGCCGCGGTCGGCTTGGATTGCGCCGTGGTCTTGCTGCGGCGCGTCCGTTTGCCGGTCGGCTTTGCGGTCTCATTGCCGGCCATCATCCACGCTCCCTGTTACCCCTGGCTCAGGCGAGCCACGGGCAGATGAACACCTCGACGATGTCCTTGTTGGTGTTGTCGGTGAAATCCGTCCGCTTGGCGTTCTTGATCACCTCGTCGGCGGCCGTGCGCAGCGACGGCGGAATGACGAGGAGGGTCGGCTTGATGCCGAGCGGCCGGCCGTGGTCGGTCTTCAGCGTCGTCATCGCGTCATAGGCCGCGTCGAAATTCGCGGTCGAAAGGTCCGCCTTCGAGCCGTGCGCCATCTGCCAGAAGCCGAGGCCGACATTGCCGCGATAGTCGACGCCGTAGATGAACTCCTTCTGCTCGAACACGCGGTCGGAGGTCTTCGGGTCGGTCTTGGCGACGAACTCAGGCGCGCGCCGCTTCTGGAAGATGAACGGCTTCAGCGGCCGGGAGGTGTCGAGCAGATACCAGGCAGGGCCGGCGCCGGCCGTCATGTTGGAGACCGACGTCTCCTTGCCGTCCTCGTCGAGCACCTTGTGGTCGGTGTCGAAGAAGTTCTGGCCGTCATAGCACTTGGTCTCAAAGGCCGACTTGACCAGGCTGAAGACGAGCTGATCCGGATGGGCGGCGGTGGAGCGGCCGAGCTCCTCCATCATCGGCTTGTAGATGCCGATATTGTCGTCCTCGATGTCGTCGCGGTCGACGCCGACGGTGATCTCGAACGGCTTGTTCTTGATCGCGTAGCCGTGGTCCTTGATCGACTGGACGTGGCGGGGGCCGATCCATTCGCGCATGTTCGGGAAGTTGCCGAGCCAGCCATATTCGTTCTGGCGGGTGGTCGACGGGATCTCGGTGGCGATCCGGCCATATGCGGTCTGAGCAGCGTCGAACGCGCCCTGGAAGTTGCGCCGGAAGCCGACATAGAGGCTCTGCAGGTTGGCGGCATTGATGAGCATGGGGTCGGTCTCCTAGCGCAGCTCGACCAGCACCGCGTCGGTGCCGTCGAGACCGATGATCTTGCCGGCGGCCGAGAGGGTCCCGGTGCCGTCCGTGGCGGCGAGCGTCTCGTCGTCCTCGACGTAGGCGGTCTTGCGGATGTGGGTTTCGTCGATCGGGTCGGTGGCGGAGTTGGCGTAGGAAAAGACGCCCCGCTTCACCTTCACGGTCTTGGCGCCGTCGGCGCCGCCGGTGTTGTCGACGGTTTCCTCGGCGCGGCCGACTGAGACGAGGCCGGCGCCAGCCTTGCCGGCGTCGGCATAGCCGGCGTCGAGAACGACCATGCCGCCCTGGTGGACGACCGCATCGGCGGCGACCTCATAGACGTGCACGTCGCCGAGAATTTCCTTCGTCATGCGCGGGCCGGAAAGCATCGCCGCGTTCTCCTTCTGACTGGTGAGCCTCGATCAGGCGGCGACGGCCGCCTTGTCCTTTGCGTAGTCCGCCTCGGAAATGCCGAGCTGGGCGCAGATCGCCTTTTCCTCGCCGGTGAGCGCACCGGCTGGCTTTTGCGGGTCCTGGCCGTCGAGCCCGGAGCCGTCGCCGATGACCGGCATCGTTGCAACGAGCTGCTCGAAGGACTTGAAGCCGTCGTCGGTCTTGCAGAGCGCGACGTAGTGGTCCTTGGAGGCCGGCGCGATCTTGCCGGCCTTGACCGCCGCGTCGATCGCCGCGGCCACCTTCTTGTCGTGCTCGGCCTTGCGGGTCGCTTCCGTCTCGGCACGCGCCGTCGCCAGGTCTTCCTTGACCTTGTCGTAGTCGGCGCGCGGCACGAACTTGTCGATCGGCGGCGTCTTGGCGGCGGCAATCGCGGTCTCGGCCTCGGACCGGGCGGTATCGCGCTCGCCCTTCAGCTTCTCGATCGCTTCCAGGACTTGCTCCGGGCTTGCCGCGGCGACGAGGCCGAGGGCCGAGCAGATGGCGGTGAGGTTCATGGCGGGGTCCTCTTTCTCTTTGGCAAGGGCAGCCAGTTCCAGCGCCGGCCGATTGACGAGGCCGGCGGCGCGCAGTCGGGAGATTTCACGGGTGTCCCGGTCGAACACGAACTCCGGGGAAAGGAAGCGGTACTCGCGCCGGGCGATCATGCCGCTGGCGCGCTCGGTCCATTCGACGCTTCCCCAGATCGAATTGTCCGGTTTCACGAAGACGTCGGTGATCCAGCCGGCCGCCGGGGCCTCTTCGCCGCTGTCGGCCTTCAGAAACGACGCGTGCTCGTAGTCGATGACGAGCGGCGCCTTGTTGGCCTTGAAGGCGGCAACGACGGCGGCCGGGTCGCTGAGGCGCCAGGAGCGCCCGTCGCGGCCCTCAATCGCCGGGCCGGCCGGAAACAGCTGCGCCTCGCTCGGTGCCGAGGCGGCTTCGAAGGCGGTCGCGAATGCGGCTCTTGCGGTTTCCAGCGTCATGGGACACAAATTGACCGGTGCCCCATCCCGTTTCCCTACTGACAGATGTCAGGGGACCGCGCGAAATCCGCGCCGCCAGGCCAGGCGCCGCACCTCTCCCTTCCGGATCGATCGAAACAGGCCCGTTAAAGGGGTTTCAAAGGGGGCTGGAGCCGCAAAACGGGTTTTCACGGCCGATGGCGCGCGGAAACGCTTCCCGCCGCCCTGGCGCGGCGCGGGTTGCCTCGCCGTTCTTTTTAGGGTGTCGTCAGGGGCGCCGGGCGTTTTCCAAGTCGCCGAATCCGCGAAGCTCCAGCCCGTGTTTCTGTGCGGCCGCTTCGGCTGCATTGTGGGCATCGGGGAGAGCGCTCATCTGCCCGATGCCAACGGCGAGAAGGACCAGCAGACCAATGCCGGCAGCGGCGGAAAGAAAGCGGGCGAGCGGATGTCTGGGTATGGCGAACCTCCGAATGACAACTTATGCATTCGGGAACATGTTGAAAACCCGCGTTCCGCGCGTCATATTCGGTTCGGGCCGAGCCAGTCGGAGAACCGGGCACCTGCCCGTGGGGACGTTCCGCACCCCTGGCCCTCTTTCCCTCACATGGCGCGTGGAGTTCGGAGATGAGCGAGGCGAACGGAGTGTCCTGGCCTCAGGCGATCGCCATTGCCGTCATCACCAGCGGTCTGAGCTTCGCCGGCGGCTGGTGGACCTTCGCCAGCAAGGACCGCGAGCTCGATATCAAGATGGTTGAAGTTGCTCTTAGCATCCTGCGAAGCGATCCGGAGAAAAGCCCAGCTTCCGGAGCGCGGACCTGGGCGATGGATATTTTAGACCAGTATTCGGGCGTCACGCTTACGCCGAAGGCCCGAGCGGAACTGCAAAGCGCACCGGTAATGATCGAACGGCCCTGGGGTTTGACGTTGGAAGAAATGAAGGGGCACCAATCGTCAAACGCCTCAACGATAGAGCAAATTATCCAGGACATTAAAGAAGCCGTGGCCGATAAGAAAAAAGCTTCCCGAAGGCAGTTCTTGGATCGCCTCAACGAAGAATTCGCCCCAAATGCCGCATCTCCAGCGGATGGAACGACTTCAGAAAAAGCTCCGACCCCGCAACCGTCCGGCGAATGACCGCCAGCCAGGGCCGACCCTCTACCTCGCCCACGAATAGGACGTCTCGGTCCTGCTCGTGGATCGGTCGCCCCTTGTCGATGAGCTGCTGCACCTTTCCGTAGTCCTCGGCCGCAAGCAGCGGAGCACCGTCCTTGCGCCGACGCTTCCGCGCCTGCTTCTCGGCATCGGCCACCGAGAACCGAACCGTCTTCGTCCTGGACCCAAGCCGCTTGGCCAGGGCGTCTGGAAGCATGGCGACGGGTGCCGACAACGCGCCGCGTAACCGGTTGGCCGGATCGGGATCGTTGGGCCTGTAAGGAATCTCGCCGGACTGGATCGCCCGGAAGGGACGCGAGCCGACCAGGTCGGCGACGGCGATGCGGCGCCGGTTCTCCGTCATGGCGTCAAGCTCGCCGGAAAGGAACGTTGCGGCGTTGCGCGCCCGGTTCTTGCCGGGATTGGTCTGCCAGCCCGGATCGATGCCGACCGGCACCCGAACGGTCTCGCCCGTGCGCTTGTTGCGCCAGGGGCGCGTTGCGATCTCCGGCGCCGTGTCCCGGTAGATGACCCCGCCGTCGTCCGGTTCCCGGCCGAGCAGCTGTCGTGCCTCGCGAGCGGTGATCTGCCGGACCCGGCACTGGCACATCCAGCCGTTCGGCGGATAGTGGGTTGCCCAGAACGGATCGTCGACCGGCAGGATGATGCCGACCCAGGCGAGGTGTTCCGGCCGCTTGTGGCTGGCAACCGAGATCATGTAGAGCAGATACGGCAGCGCGCCCTTGGTCCTTTGCGTCCGCTCCCATTCGCCTGCCGCATGTGCGGTTCGGGTGTTCGCCCAATAGATGGTCCTGAGGCGGCGCGGGCTGCCGAGCTGGACGACCTTGTAGAGCCCGTCCTTGGGGTCCCCGGCGACGGCCTTTCCCCACCAACCCTTTTTCCTCAGGACCGGTTCGAGGTTGCGGCGGAACGCTTCGAACGGCACCCGCTCGCGGATGGCCGCGTCGACCTCCTGGCGGATGTCGTCGAGGACGTCATAGCCAGCGGTCTTGGCAACGGTGAAGGAATAGGCGTGCTCCTCCGGCGCCACGTCGCGCCAGTCGAAGCTCGGCCGGCTGCGCTTCTGGTCGAAATAGCGCCGCACTTCCTCGGGCGCTTCGGCAAAGAGTTCGGGCATCAGCCGTCCCCGGTATCGCCGAGGCCGCGCGCCTTCATCATCAGGACCGCAAGCGAGCTGGCAAGCGGTGCGGCGTCCATGTCGCCGGAAAGGGTGTCGAGCCGTGCGATGAGATCGTCATAGCCGGTGGCCTCGTCGAAGGCCGCGCGAACCGGCGCAAGCAGCGGCTCAAGGTCCGGCTGCCAGGCGCCGAGGGCTTCTTCCAGAAGCTCGTCCAGCGCATCCCCCTGAAGCGCCGCCACCGCGTGCTCCTGGCCGCAGTCCGGACAGACCCGTTGCCGCGCCCCGGCCGCATCTTCAGGCGGGCTGCCATCATCCGGCTTGGCTTTTGGACGTTTGGGAGACGCCAGAATTTTTGCGCCCTTCTCCGGTTCGCTGAAGCCGAGCCGGTCGCGCGCTTCGCCCATCTCCACTTCCAGGCCGAGCGGCACCAGCTTGGTCAGGGCGTTGACCATTGTGTTGATGTCCTCGGCCTCGGCGACCGGGATGTCCACATGCGGGTAGCGCTCCTGCGGCCCGTAATTGAACGACACGAACGGCTGCACCAGGTCCCGATTGACGGTGGCGGAGAGTTGGCGCGTGTCGGCGCGCAGGATGTCGAAGCGGACGTTTTCGTGGACGGCGGCCTGGGCAAGGCTCGACCCGTCGTCGGTCGTCATGGTCTGGCCGAGGACGAGCTTGGAGATCTGCCCGTCCTCGTATTCGCACATGGCGCCGAAGACCGCGTTGCCCTGGCCGCCCTTTGCCTCGATGAACTCGATGTCCATGCCCTGCGGCACGATCGCCGCCGCATCGATCGCCAGCATGCGGACCGCGCGCAGAAGCACGGCCCGCTCCTCCGGGCTGGCCCCGGAGGGGTAGCGGCCGAGCCTGAGCGGCATGCCGAAGACTTCCAGGAACGCCGCCCAGTCCTTGACCGCGAACGACTTTATGAGAAACGCCCAGGCCGCGGCGAAGGCGAGCCCGCCGCGCAGCGGTGAGCCCGATTTGAGCTTCGGGATATGGACGACGAAGGTGTAAGGCTTCAGCGGCAGACCGTCCGTGTTGCCGTCCTCGCGCAACCGCAGCCCGCGCCCCATTCTGTCGAACTGGAAGAACCGCGGATCGCGCCAGTGATATTCGGCCGGCTTCCAGAGATCGCCGTGCTCCCACACCGGCTCGACCACCGAATAGCCCTTGCCGACGCCGTCGAGAAGATCGTCGAGCATGCCGGTGAACTCGGGCGTCTCGACCAGCTGCTCGCGCACCTTCTCGGCGATCTCGACGTCTTTCTTGTCCTCGCTGGCGGCCGTGACGATCGGCTCGATGCCGGTAACGGCGCGCTTGCGGGTGCCGAGCACGGACCGGTAATGAAGGTCGCGCTCCTCGATCTCCTCGGCAAGCGTCAGATAGGCGACGTGATCGCCTTCCGTCGCCGCCCTCAGGATCGTGGAAAGGCGGTGAGGATCGAGCCCTGAGGCGACCGGCTCCGACCAGGTCGAGCGAACGCCGGTGACGGTCGGCGCGGCGATTTCCTCCTCCAGCAGCCGGGCCGAAAGCGGCCGGCCGTGGGGATCGACGAGAACGGGTTTTTTCGCCATCACCAAATCCCTCCGCGGTGTCCGGGATCGATGCCGCGCCCCGGCCATGCACCATCCTCAGCCGCGATGTCGTCGCCGCCTTCATGGATCGGGCGATAGGCGAACTCGCCGGCGTCGATCTCGCTGGCATAGTGGCCGAGCAAGGCGGCGATCGCCGCGTCGCCGTGGCGCTTGCGGGTCTGGGAGGCAAGCTCCAGCGTGCGCTTGTCGGTCGGGATGCGCGCAACGCCCGCGATCTTCTTGAAGACGCGTAGGTCCGTGTAGACGTCGTCATCCTTCGGGATGAGCAGCGACCCGTCCTCGAACGCGGCTTTGAATTTCGGCGTGTTTTCCCGGTACCACTCGGTGGTGAAGTGGACCGCCTCGACCAACGAGGCGCCGTATTTCTGTTGCGCGACTTCGGCGAGATAGGCGCCGTTGCCTGTGGCATCCATCGCGCCGCCGGAAAGCCGCGGCATCCGGTCGAGGATGAAAAAGAGAATCTGCTTCTGGCATTCGAAGGGGACGTTGCGCAGCTCGACCACAAAGGGCGTTGCAAGGTCCATCGTCCTCTGGATGACGAACGGCCAGATGACGGTGAGGTCGGCGACGCGGGCGAAGTCCTCGCCGAAGCAGTGGCGGAGTGCCTTGTTGAGCGTGTCGAGGTGCGGCCTCAAGGCGTCCTCGCACCACGCCTCGACGATCGATGCCCGTTCGCTTTCCGGCCTGTGCACGAGGTCGGCCGGCGGCTCCCAACGAATGACCGGGATATCCGGCGACATGGCGGCCCGGATCAGGTGACCGGGCAGGAACGTGCCCGATCCTTTCGAGGGAATGCAGAACAGCTCCTCGTCGGCGCCTTCGCCGTAAAAGCCGATGATTTCGGAACGAAACTTCGCCTCGGCCTCGACCGACCATTGCTTGGCCGTCACAAGGCAAATGCGCTGATAGAGCCCGTCCTTGAGTGCCTCGTCGAAATCGAACCGCACGAGATTGTAGGGACGCCGGCCGGCGCGCACGTCCTGGACCAGGTTGTTGAAGGGATTGTCCTCGCCGTCATGGGTCGACAGTACGGCCACCTTGCCGCCCCAGATCAGGAGCGCGAAGGCGGCCTTCAAAAGCGCTTCAAGGTCGTCGTGAAAGGCCGCCTCGTCGACGATGACATAGCCCTGGCGACCGCGCAGCGAGCGCGGCCGGGAGGCGAGCGCGACGATCTCGAACCCGGAGGCGAAATAGATGCGGAACGCCTGGATGTCGCGTTCCTTGCCGTTCTCGTCCCGGTCCTTGAAAACGAACTCGCCGATGTCGCTTGCGGCCTCATCGAAGGCCCGCGCCCACATGGCGCAGACGTCGATGAACTCGCGCGCCATGTCGAGATTGTAGCCGATGTAGAAGGTGTCCATGCCGCCGTCCGGGCGGCTGGCGGCGGAGGTGAGAACCGCGTCGGCGCCGAGCGCCCAGGTGGCGCCGGTCCGCCGGCTCTTTTCAACGACGGTGACGTGGTGCTGCGCCGTAGAGGCAAGAAGAGCCTTCTGGTAGCCGAGGAGCACGTCGGGGATGCCGCCGCCGGCCAGTTCCTCGGGAAGCCCGTGAAGGGATTGAAGGCGCAGCTCCCGCCATTCTTCCTCGGTGATGTGCCGAGCCGACTTGATCTCGGCTTCGCTGACGGGCGCGCTCATTCGCCGCCGCCCAGGTCAATACCGAGGATGCTGGCCTTGATGGTCTTGACCGTGTCGGCGGTGAGACCTTTGGCCTTGGCAACCTTCTCGATCGCCTGTTCGGTCTTTTCTGCGAATTCCTTCTCGATCTTGCGGCGCCGGTCGGTCGAGATGGCCTGCGCTTGAACGGCCGTTTTATGGGCGCGGGCGAGTTCCGCGGCGCCTTTCGGGTCGATGCCGCCGGCCTCGGCCCCTTCCAGCATCTCAAGGACCAGCGTCTTGATGGTCTCTGAAACCATGACGGTGAGATCGTCGGATTGGTCCGCACCGAGCCGTTCGGTGAGCGCACCGGCAATCGCCCGCGTTTCTTCCAGCCGGCGGGCGATTTTCGCGAGCCGGAAGCCATGGCGATGGAAGGCCGAGCGCGAAATCGGTTCAATCGCGAGCCCGTGGTCCAGCGCCAGCTTTTCCAAACGCTCGTTGAATTCGACGCGGATGTCTTCCTGGGTCCGGTCTCGCGCCCGAAGCTCCTGCATCGCCCAGGCAACAATCGGGTCCGCTTCGGGCGGCAACAGGTCGATCGAGGACAGCCGGCCCCGGCCGGCGCGG
>NZ_NPEV01000029.1 GCF_003258835.1 Rhodobium orientis
CACAGCCAAAACCGCCGCCAACCAACCCCAACCAGATGTCCCTCGACCTCGCCCCAATCTAAACCGGACAGTAGTGGGCTTGACCCGGCAATCCATAGGGCCTCTGATTTCAATCGCTTAGGCATCAGCAAGCTGCAAGGCATCATGGATCACCGGGTCAAGCCCGGTGATGACGCGGAGCCGGTGGGTGCCGACGTGCGCGACCATGAACCGGACAGCATTGGACCCGACCCGGTGGTGACGCAGAGTATAGGTCAAATCTAGACGCGCGAACCGGTGCGCCGAAAGCCGACCCATCAAAGCGTCGCGGGGGCCTGAAGCGCGGCGATGAAGAAGACGACGCCGACGAGGACGACGACGACGGCGGCGGCGATCTCCACGCCGGCGAAGATGCGCCGCGCGCGCAACGTCTCCGCGCCGATGATGCGCTGGGCGATGCCGCGGCTGGTGACGGCGATGATCGCAAGCGTCGAGATCGTCAGCGCCGTGCCGATCGCCATGATGTAGGCCGAGGCAACGCCGGCGAGATAGAGCCCTTGTGAAAGCGCAAAGACCAGCACCACCAGCGCGCCGGAACAGGGCCGCATGCCGATGGAGAACACCGCCGCGACGGCCTCGCGCAGCGACAGTTTTCCCGAAATCGCCTCCGGGTCCGGCGCATGGCTGTGGCCGCAACAGGCATCGTCGTGGTCATGATCATGGGAATGGTGGTGGTGCCCGTGATCGTGGGAGTGATCGTGGGAGTGATCGTGGGAGTGATCGTGGGCATGCCCATGGACGTGCGTGTCGGCCACATGGGCGGCCCCGACGGCCGCAGGTGACGGCGACAGGCGCAGGAAGGCCCGGGTCTTGCGATAGACCAGCCAGGCGCCGAGCAGCGCCACGAGCGCGAAGCTGCCGGCCTCGAACACCCCGAGCGTCGACTTCATGGCGATGCTGGTACCGCTGAGCACCAGGGCGACGACGGTGACGATGGCCACCGCCACGGTCGCCTGCACGAAGGCGGCGGCGAAGGAGAGCGCGACGCCCCGCTTCAGCGTCGCCTCGTTGGCGAACATGTAGGAGGTGATGATCGCCTTGCCGTGGCCGGGCCCGGCGGCGTGGAAGACGCCATAGGCAAAGCTTAGGAGGAACAGGAACCAGACGGCGGCCGGGTCGCCCTTGAAGCGCCGGAGCGCGCCGATGAGGCGCTGGTAGAACTCCGACTGCATCCGCGCCACGGTGCCGACGATGCCGGAAAAGAACCCGGCTGACGGCGCCGACATCGCTTCCGGATCGGCAACGGAGTGCAATTGCGGCGCACTCTCGGTCGCCGCCTCCGACCTCGCCTGGCCGCCCGGCGCCGTCGCGCCGGGATCGCCGGCCGCCATCCGCGTCACGGCGTCCTCGGCCGAGGGCGGCGCAGCAGCAGGCGCCGCCGCGACCGCATCGCCGCAGGTGATGACGACCTGGTTGACCAGCGTCTGGGTGATCGCCCGCAGCTCCGGCGGCGGCTCGCGCACATCCGCGCCGATCGAGGCAAGCCGCGCCGCGGTCTCGTCGTCGAGCGGCTGCGGCAGGCGGATTTCCGTGCTGCAGTCGTCCGGCGCGTTGACGAGCTTCACCGCGTCCGCGTCCTTGGCGAAGCGGAAGTCGATGTAATAGGTCGGGTCGTAGACGTCGAAGGTGACCTTGGTGTCGGAGCCGACCGGCTCCTTCAGCGGCAGGGTGAAGTGGAGCTCCAGGAGCTTCACCTCCTGCATCGGCTGGGTGCCGTCGCGCTCGGCATCTTCCGCGATCGCCTTGATGTCTTCGTCCGACATTGCCCAGTAGTCGGTAAGCGGCACCGAGACGAGGTCGAGCCAGTAGCCCGGCTCCGGCGGCTTGAAGTCGATCTCCACCTTGGTGTCGTCGCCGAAGGTGAAATAGCCCCAGTCCTTCAGCGAGTTGACGTTGACGTCGGCGAGGTCGGCAAGCTCCTCGCGCGTGTACTTCCCGTCGCCGTTGGTATCGAGGCCCTGGATCGCGAAGGCCGAAAAGGCGTCGTCGAAGCGCCAGTGGTGGCGGATGGCAACGACATTGCCCTCGCCGTCATAGACGATCTCGGCCTTGGCCTCGATGAAGACATGGGGATGCGCCAGCGCCGGCCGCGCCAGCAGGGAGGCGACAAGGGCAGCGATCAGCGCGGCGGCCACGAGGGCGGGATGTCGCGATCGGATCATGGCGTGAACACGGCCTGCGGTTTGCGGCGGAACGCGAATCGGGAATGCAGCCTCCACCTCATCGCCCCGAAGATTGGCGAAAACGTGGAGCCCGTCCGGCCGACCCACCCCCTTTGAAATGCGCCCTGTCCATATATCTTCAAAAGCGCCGCATCGCACTGACGGCGGTCAATCCGCGCTGCGCGGCCAGTCGCGGCCGAACCAGGCGGCAAGGAAGTCGATGAATGCGCGCACCTTGCCCGGCAGGTGCCGGCGGTGCGGATAGAGCGCATAGACGCCGATATCGTCGGACTGGAAGCCGCCCAGCACCTCGACGAGGGCGCCGGAGGCGATATCGTCGCGGGCGACGAACTCCGGCACGCTGGCAAAGCCGAGGCCGCGGAGCGCGGCGGCCCTGACGGCGATCAGGCTGTCGACCTCGGCCGGCCCGCTGACGGAGACGGAAAACCGCTTGCCGTCCTCGCGAAACGTCCAGCTTGCCGGCACCCGCATGTTGCGGTCGATGATGCAGGGCAGGTCGGCAAGGTCCTTGGGATGCTGCGGCCGGCCCGACGCGTCCAGGAGCAGCGGCGCGGCCACGATCTTGTTGCGCATCGGCGCGAGCCGCCTGGCAACGAGGCTGGAGTCGGCCAGTTCGGAAATCCGGATGGCGACGTCGATCCCCTCCTCCACGAGGTCCACATAGCGGTCCTCGAACCGCAGCGAGATGCGGATTTGCGGCTCGGTGGCGAGAAACTCCATGATCGGCTCGGCCAGCACCAGCTCGCCGAAGGAGCGCGGCGCGGAGACGCGCAGGAGACCGCGCGGCTCGCCGTGCCGCTCGCCGAGCGAGCCGTTGAGGTCCTCGATCTTCTGGATGATTTCGGACGCCTCGCGCACATAGGTCTCGCCCATTTCCGTCAGCGAGAGCTGGCGCGTGGTGCGGTTGAGGAGGCGGACACCGAGTTCGTCCTCAAGCTCGCGGACATATTTGGAGACCAGCGCCTTGGAACGGCCGAGCGCGCGGGCCGCGGCCGAAAAGCCACCCGATTCGACGACCTGAACGAAAATGCGCATGCGCGTCAGCGTGTCCATGGCCGCATCTATAGCATTGGGGGGAAGGCTGGAAACGGGTTTTCCGGCAAAGCCATTGGCCGTCAAACGGTTTCGTTGGCTGCCTCGGCCTTGCGCCGGGCGCGGCGCCTGCGCCGCCAGCGATTGGCCGACCAGACGACGCCGCCGCCGAAATAGGCAACGACAAAGCCGACGAGGGCGGCGAGCAATCCCTCGATGGTCACCGGCACGCCCGGCTCGAAATCCTCATAGGCGCCCTCGGCGACCTCGCCGTCGAAATCGCGGGCAAGCGCCACGATGCGGTTGACCGGACCGGCCGACTGCATGGCGTTCTGCTGGCGCTCCAGCCGGTGATAGCGGGCGATGATCTCGGTCATGCGCTGGCCGCGCCGGCTGGCAAGCGTGTCGGGATTGTCGGAAAGGCGCTTCAGGGCATCGTCGGTCCGAAGGCCCTCGCGCTCGGCATCGGAGTTGAAGTCGGCAACCACCTGCTTCAGCTCGTCGATGGCACCGCCGAGCCGCTGGCGGTATTGCTGCGCGTATTCTGGCGCCTGGGAAAAGACGCCGCCGAGAATCAGCCCCAATGCCAGGATGATCGTCCGGCCCATCTGTCCTCTCCCGCTCAGGTCCCCCACCGTTGTAGCAGCATTCGGCAACGATTGAGAGACGTTCGCAAGGAACAACGCCAGGGGACTGGCTCAGTTCCCGCGGCCGCGGAACCGCCGCTGGTAGTCGGCATCGTAAAGCGCGCTCGCCCGGAAGTCGGCCGCCCCCAGCACCGGACCGACGAGAATCAGCGCCGTGCGGTCGATCTCGGCGGCCTTCACCTGGTCGGCGATGGTGGCAAGCGTGCCCGTCAGCACCGTCTCGTCCGGCCAGGAGGCGCGGAAGACGACGGCGGCCGGACAGTCGGCGCCGTAGAAGGGGACGAGCCGCGCCGCGACGTCCTCGACCACATGGATGGACAGGTGCAGCGCCAGCGTCGCCCCCGTAGCGGCGAAGGCCTCCAGCGTCTCGCCCTCCGGCATTTTCGAGGCACGGCCGGTGGTGCGGGTGAGGATCAGCGACTGGCCGACCTCCGGCAGCGTCAGTTCCCTGCCGAGGACGGCGGCGGAGGCGGCAAAGGCCGGAACGCCGGGCGTCACCGTATAGGGGATGCCGCGGGCTTCCAAGACGCGGATCTGCTCGCCCATGGCGCTCCAGACGGAGAGATCGCCGGAATGCAGCCGCGCGACGTCCTGACCCGCCTCAAACGCCCGAACATACTCCGCCTCGATCTCTTCAAGGCTCATCGGCGCGGTGTTGACGATCCGCGCGTTCGGCCCGCAATGGGCGAGCACCGCCTCGTGTACCAGCGATCCGGCATAGAGGCAGACGGGCGAGGCGGCGAGGAGGTCCCGGCCGCGCAGCGTGATGAGGTCGGGCGCGCCCGGTCCGGCGCCGATGAAATGGACGGTCATGAAGTCTCCTGGCAGAGGACGAGCGCGCAGGTGGCGTGGGCAGAGGCAAGGCGCGGCCCGGTGAGCCGGCCGCCGGGGCCGGCGACGGCGAGCGCACAGGCTTCTGCCACCGAGCCATGCCCGGTCGCAGCTTTTACCACCGACGATCGGGACAAGCAGCGATCCTGCACGGCCGCCATGTCGGCGTCCTCGATGAGATGAACGTCGAGGCCGAGCAGCCCCGGCAAGACGCCGACGATCGGCGCGCCACTCTTGAAAGCAGGCACGGCAACGACGTCCGCCGCGGCAATGCCTGCATCACGCAGACAGCGCTGCAAGAGCCCGGCAATCTCCTCCGCCGTCGCCTCGCTGGAAAAGCCGATGCCGGCAACGACGCGCGGCGCCCCTGTCGCGAGTGCGGCCTCGCTCATGGCTTGACCGCGCTCCACTGGGTGACGGTCATGGCCGGCCGGAACCCGTGCATACCGCCGATGGCATCGAGCCGCTCCACCGACAGCCGCGCCAGCGTCCCGCCATAGCGCTGCACCGCGTCGATCAAGACGGCTTCGCTTTCAACGGTGATCGAATTGGCGACGATCCGTCCGCCGCGCTTCAGGGCCGAATAGGCACCATCCAGGACGCCCTCGCTCGTGATCCCGCCGCCGATGAAGACCGCATCGGGCGCTTCCAGCCCGGCGAAGGCCTCCGGCGCCGACCCCTCGCGGATGTCGAGGTCCGGCACGCCGAGGTCGACCGCATTGCGCGCCGCCCGCGCCGCGCGCACCTCGTCGCGCTCGATCCCGATCGCCCGGTTGGCCGGATCGGCGAGCAGCCACTCTATGGCAATCGACCCGGAGCCGGCGCCAATGTCCCAGAGAAGTTCGCCGGAATGGGGCGCCAGCGTCGACAGGGTGACGGCGCGCACCTCGCGCTTAGTCATCTGGCCGTCGTTTTCAAAGAGCCCGTCCGGCAGGCCCGCCGTGCGCGGCAGGATGACGGCGTCGGGCCCCGCAACGATTTCCAGCGCCGTTAGATTCAAGGCGCCCACATCGTCGAACGCAAAGTCCCACGCGGTCGTGCTGCGGATGCGCTCCTCGGGCCCGCCGAGGGATTCCAGGACATGGATGCGGCTCTCGCCGAAGCCGCGCCGGGAGAGAAAGTCGGCGACCTCGGCCGGCGTCGCCGCATCGGCGGAAAGCGCCAGAATTCTCGCGCCCGGCTGCAGCAGCGGCGCGAGCGGGGCGAGCGGCCGGCCGCAAAAGGAGATGGTGCGCACGTCGGCGAGCGACCAGCCGAGCTTGGCCGCGGCCAGCGACAGCGACGACGGCGCCGGCACGATCCGCATCTCCTCCGGCGCGACGAACGCGGTGAGCTTGGCACCGACGCCATAAAAGAACGGATCGCCGGAAGCGAGCACGCAGACCGGGCGGCCCCGCCGCCCGACGAGATGCGGGATCGCGTCGGTATAGGGGCTCGGCCAGGAAAGCCTCTCGCAGGAAATCAGCGTGCCGGCGAGGCCTAAGTGCCGCGCGCCGCCGGCGACCAGTTCGGCGTCCTCGATGAGCTTTTTCGCCGCCGGCGAAAGCCCCTCGACACCGTCCTCGCCGATCCCCACAATGGAAAGCCAGCGCTCCGTCATTGCAGTCCCCCCGTGCAAAACCTAGAGACACCCTACCGCGTTCTGATCCTCGGCGGCACCACCGAGGCCTCCGAACTTGCCAAGGCCTTGGTCGGCGAGCCGAAAATCGCGCCCGTCCTGTCGCTCGCCGGGCGCACGAAATCCCCGAAGTTGCCGCCGATCCCGTACCGCATCGGCGGCTTCGGCGGCATCGAAGGCCTCGTTGCCTATCTGAACGTCAATCATGTCGAGGCGATGGTCGACGCGACCCACCCCTTTGCCGCCCAGATGACGGACCATGCCGCGGCGGCGGCAAAAGCGACCGGCGTGCCCCTGATCCGCGTCGACCGGCCGGCCTGGCAACCGCAGGCGGGCGCCACCTGGATCTTCGTCGCCACAATGACCGAGGCCGCAAGCGCCCTCGGACCTGAGCCGAAACGCGTCTTCCTCACCATCGGCCGCAACGAACTCGCCGCGTTCAGGGCAGCGCCCCAGCACCATTACCTTACCCGCAGCGTAGATCCGCCCGACGCGGAAACCCGCCCGCCGATTTGCACCGCCATCGAAGCCGTCGGCCCGTTCAAGCTCGACGACGAGCGCGCCCTTATCGCCGACCACGGCATCGATATCCTGGTGACCAAGAACGCCGGCGGCACGGCCACCGCGGCAAAGCTGACGGCCGCCCGCGAGGCCGGCATTCCGGTGGTGATGGTCGAACGCCCGCCGCTTCCCGCAATCGACACCGTGCCGGATGCGGCAACGGCCCTTTCCTGGCTGATGGAAGGGGCTCAAGGCACCTGACCGTCTACCCGGCGCGGCGTATAGACAAACGGCCGTGCGCCGGGCCGCGCCACGAGCCGCGTCGCGCTGGAGCCGATCATGACGAGCGTGCGCATGTCGGCGCGGGCGGCGTCGGCCTCGCCCAGCGTCGTGATCTCGATCGCCTCGTCGGCGCGGGAAATGGCCGTTGCAAAGATCACCGGCACGTCCGGCCCCTTGATCCCGCGCAGCAATTCGAGCGCCTCGCCGAGATGGCGCGGGCGCGCCTTCGACGCCGCATTGTAGAGCGCGATGACGAAGTCGCCCTCCGCCGCGGCGCGCAGCCGCTTCAGCACCAGATCCCAGGGCTTCAGATTGTCGGAGAGGGAAATGGCACAGAAATCATGGCCGAGCGGCGCGCCGAGCCGGGACGCAGCGGCGAACATCGCCGAAATCCCCGGCACCACCGAAATGTCGAGCGCGCGCCAGGCCGCCTCTCCGGTCTCCACGGCCTCGAAGACGGCGGCGGCCATGGCAAAGACGCCCGGATCGCCAGATGAGACGACAGCGACATGGCGACCCTCGGCGGCCATTTCCAGCGCATGGCGCGCGCGGTCGATTTCTTCCCGGTTGTCCGTACGGTGGCGCTGTTGGCCGGCCCGCTCAGGCACCCGGTCCACATAGGGCCCGTAGCCGACGATGTCGGTCGCGACAGCAAGCGCTTGACTGGCCGCGCCCGTCACCTGGTCTGCTGCGCCGGGCCCGAGCCCGACGATGGTCAGCGAGCCGGTCATCTGAGCCCCTGCCGCCCCGGAACGAGGATCAGCGAGAAATAGGGCGCCGGCGCATGGGCAAGATCGGCGAGCATTTCGACCCGCTCGCCCTCCATGGTGCCCTGCTCCACATAGATCGCGCGGTCGAGAAGTCCGGCCTCGGCGAGCGCGGTGCGCACCTTTTCAAGGTTGCGGCCGATCTTCATGATGACGGCGGCGTCGCTCCCCTTCAGCCGCTCAGCCAGAAGCGCGCCGTCCATCGTGCCGGGCAGCACCGAAAAGACGTCGTCGCCATGGCAGATCGGCGTCTTCGCCTGCGCCCAGCAGCCGTGCATGCCGGAAATGCCGGGGACGATCTCGGTCGGATAGACCTGGGATAGCCGGTCGAAGAGATACATGAACGAGCCGTAGAAGAACGGATCGCCCTCGCAGATGACGGCAACGTCCCGGCCGGCATCGAGCTCGGCCGCCACTTCCTCCGCCGAGCGGGAATAAAAGGCGGAAAGCTCCTTCGGGTAGTGCGGGTCGTCGACCGGCACTTCCGTCGTGAACGGATATTCCAGGCGCAGCTCGCGCGAGGCCGGGCCGATATGGCCGTCGACGATGCGCCGCGCATGGCCCTGGCGCCCGCGCTTGGCGAAATAGGCGACGATCGGGCAGGAGCCGATCAACCGCGCCGCCTTCAGCGTCATCAGTTCCGGATCGCCGGGCCCGACGCCGACGCCATAGAGGGTGCCGGTCGCCATCACTCCACCTCGGTGGCGAGGGCGTTGACGGCTGCGGCCGTCATGGCGCTGCCGCCGCGCCGGCCGGAAACGGTGAGGCACGGCACGCGGCCGTCGGCGGCAAGCGCCTCTTTCGATTCCGCCGCGCCGACGAAGCCGACCGGCATGCCGATGACGGCCGCCGGCAGCGGCGCCCCGGCGTCGAAGAGCTCGAGCAGGTGAAAGAGCGCGGTCGGCGCATTGCCGATGGCGACGAGCGCCCCTTCCATTTCCGCGCCCCAAAGATCGAGGGCGGCGGCCGAACGCGTGTTACCGATCTTTTTCGCCAGGTCCGGCACGGCGGGAAAATCGAGCGTGCAGATCACCCGGTTGTCGGCGGGAAGCCGCGTGCGGGTGACGCCGTTGGCGACCATCTTGGCGTCACACAGGATCGGTTTCCCGGCCTTCAGCGCCGCCTGAGCGGCGTCGGTGAAACCCGGCGAAAAGGTCAGGTCCTTGGCGACGTCGACCATGCCTGAGGCATGGATGATGCGCACGGCAACGCGCGCCTCGTCCGCGCTGAAGCGGGCAAGGTCCGCCTCGGACCGGATCGTCGCGAAGGATTTTCTGTAAATCTCCGCGCCGTCGCGGATGTAGTCGTAGCCGGGTGTCAACGGGGTTTACTCCAGGGGGCCGTCGCAAGTACGGCGATGACACCCTCAAGGTCAAGCCCGGAGAAATGCGGCGCGGCGTCCGCCCCTGCTTTCTCTGCTGCGTCCGCCCTGCCGTTCAGGATCACGTCATAGGCACCGTTCCTGCCGGAAAGGGTGAGGGTCGCCGGGCGCGGATGGGCGCAGCCCTTGGCGCAGCCGGAGACATGGACGGTCGCATCCGAGACGTCGTCCAGCACGCCCGAAGCGGCAAGGCGGGCGGCATCCGCGCGGGTCGCGACGGTTGCGCTTTCGCAGGCCGGTTTGCCGGGGCACGCGACTATGGCAAGGCGCGGATCGGCGGGGTCCGTGAGGAGGCCGGAGCAAGCGACGGCCTCAGCGAGGGCGTCCGCCGCCTCGGGCGCGATGCCGACAAGGACGAGGGACCGCCACGGCGTCAGCCGGATCGTGCCGTTGCCGAATTCTTCTGAGAAATCGGCAAGTTGTGCGAGGGCGGACACCTCTAGTGTTCCGAACGGCACGCCGACTGCGAAAAAGCCTGTGCCCTTCCCCAAATCGCCATAGCCGATCCTGGGCGCAGATCGAGCGACCGGCTGCTCCTGCCCCGCCGGCATGAGCCCCGCCTTGGCGAACACCGCCTCGGGGCCCAGGACCTCGATGAGATGGCGCATCCGCCGCGGTGGCTCGGGTTGCGTCCCGGCGAGATCGAGGAACGCCAGCGCTACCGCGCGGGCGGCCGATGGAATATCCCCCTCGGCGCATTCGGCCGCGAGCGTTGACCCGGCAAGCCGCACGGCAACGCCGGTCGGCCCCGGCACGATCAGGACGTCGGCCCCCACATCGCCGAGCGGCGACGCCCCGCCACCATCGACCGAAAAACCGAATTTCGGCGGCAGCGCCCGGACCTCCGGGGTCGCGGCCAGCATCGCCTCAATGGCTCGCGCCGCAAGGTGCGCATCGAACGCCGCCGACGGATCATCGGCCCCGAGCGGGCTTGCCGCGACGTTCCGCACCTGCTCCACCGGTGCGCTGTCATGGGCAAGGCCGTGGCGAAAGACGACATCGGCGAAGGGCGCGATGGAATCGAGAGAAAAGCCGCGAAACTGCAGGTTCGAGCGGTTGGTGACGTCGACGAGCCCGTTGCCGAAGCGCATCGCTGCCTCCGCCAGCGCCCGCGCCGCATTGGCCGAAAGCGTCGCCGCCGTCGGCTTCACGCGCGCCAGGAACCCGTCGCCGGACTCCATCGGCTTCAACAGGCTCGGGCACCAGCCCTTGCGCATCGGCGCCGTCACGACGCGTCCCTTTCCAGCGCAAAGGCAACCGAGTTGCGCCGCGGACGCCAGAGGTCGCGCGAGATCGCGTCGCGGAACCGGTCGGCCATGGTCTCGCGCGCGGCCGGGTTGGCGTCCATCAGGAACGCATCGACCGCATCGTCGCCGAGGGTGGCGTCGAACAGGAGCTCGAACTGCCGGTCGAAACGCACCGGGACGGTGGCGGCAAAGCCGGAGAGCCCGTCGATGGTGCGGGCGATCTCCGAGGCGCCGCGATAGCCGTGGCGCATCATGCCGGCGATCCAGTCCGGATTGGCGGCCCGACCGCGCACGATCCGCGCGACCTCTTCGGCGACCGTGCGGACGGTCGGCGCGTCCGGTTTGGAGGTATCGGCATGGTAGAGCGCCGGCTTGCCGCCGAGCGCTTCGGCAGCAGCTGCGAACCCGCCCTCATGGGCGGCGTAGTCGATGCTTTCCAGGAGGTCGACCTCGCCATGGTCCTGGGAATGGACGAAGGCATCGGCCGCCCTCAGCCGGTCGGAAAAGCCCTCGCGGTCGGCGATGCCGTCGAGATCCTTGCCGTAGGCGAAGGACGAGGCGTCGATATAGCGCGTGCCGAGGTCTGCGCTGGCCTGCCAGTCGCCGCGCAACATCGCCGTTTCGATGCCGGTGCCGTAGTCGCCGATAGCGGCGCCGAAGATGCGCGTCGTCGCCCGGCGGAATTCTTGGCCCGAAAGCCCCCGCGCGGCATCTGCCAGCGGATTGCCCGAGGGCTCGTCGAGCGCGGCTACGGCCCGGATCGCGGCATCGAGCAGCGCGATCTGGCTCTCGAAGGCATCGCGGAAGACGCCGGAGATGCGCACCGTGACGTCGATGCGCGGCCGGTCGAGCAGCGCCTGGGGCAGGATTTCAAAGCCGGAGACCCGGGCCGAGCCGTCGTCCCAGACCGGCTTGACGCCCATCAGGGTGAGGGCGAGGGCAAGATCCTCGCCGCCGGTGCGCATGGTGGTCGAGCCCCACAGGTCGATGACCAGCGAGCGCGGCCAGTCGCCATGCTCCTGCAGGTGGCGCAGGAGGAGGTTGTCCGCCGCCTTCTCGGCGAGCACCAGCGCGGAACGGGTCGGGATCGCGCGCGGATCGATGGTGAAGAGGTTACGGCCCGTCGGCAGCACATCGGCCCGCCCGCGCGTCGGCGCGCCGGCCGGACCGGGTTCGACGAAGCGGCCGTCGAGGGCGGCAAGGAGGGCGTCCATTTCGGCGGTCGGCGACGCGTCGAGTCGGCGTTCCAGATCGTCCGGCGCAATGGTCGGGGCGGCCGCTTTCAAAGCGTCGAGCAGCAGGTCCCGGCGCTCGGTACCCGGGCTGGCCCCGAAAATGTGAAGCCCGTCGCGGATCTGCAGGTCCTTGACGTCGCAGAGATAGGCATCGAGCCGGGCGAGCGCGTCGTCGTCGGACATGTCGCGGGTGACGCCGCTTTCCGCCAGGAGCCCCTCGCTTTCGGCGCGCTCAAGGATTTCCCGCCTGAGCAGCGCCATGCGCCGCACATCAAGCCCGTCGGCGGCGGCGAATTCGTCGACCAGCCGCTCCAGCTCGCGGGCCGAGCCATGGATTCCGGCCTGCTTCAGCGGCGGCGTCAGATGGCCGACGGTGACGGCGCCGACGCGCCGCTTGGCGACCGCGGCCTCGCCCGGATTGTTGACGATGAAGGGGTAGACGACCGGCAGGTCGGCGGAGAGCAGCGTCGGGAAGCAGGCACCGGACAGCGCGACCGCCTTGCCCGGCAGCCATTCCAGCGTGCCGTGGGTGCCGAGATGGACGATGGCGTCGATGCCGAGCGCGCGCGATAGCCAGAGATAGAAGGCGACATAGCCGTGGCGCGGCGGCAGGTCGGGGTCGTGATAGGTCGCCTTGCGGTCGTCCCGTGCGCCCCGGTCCGGCTGGATCGCCGCCACCGAAGTGCCGAGCGTCAGCACCTTGAAGCGGAATGTTCCGTCCTCGACCGCCGGATCCTCCTCCGGCGCCCCCCAGGCTTCCAGAACGTCCCGGCGCACGCTGTCCGGCAGGGCGGAGAACAGCGCCCGGTAGTCGTCGAGCGAGAGCGTCGGGACTGCGGCGACCTCGCACAGCCCGGCAATGAGTTTCTTCTGGTCGGGCAGAGTTTCGCCGAGATCATAGCCTTCGGCAGCCAGCCGCGCGGTGAGGGTTTCCAGGCTCGCGACCGTGTCGAGCCCGACCGCATGGGCAACATGGCCGCCACCGGCCGGATAGTCCGACAGAATGAGCGCCAGCCGCCGCTCGCTCCGCCCTTTCGCGGCAAGCCGGGCCCAGTTCGCCGCCCGCCGCACCGTCAGGGAAATGCCCTCAGCGAATGGCTGGTGCATGGCGCGGCAGTATTGCAGCGCCGGGATCGCCACTTCTTCCGCCTTGAAGGAAACGGCGGTGGCGAGCACCCGACCGTCGAGTTCCGGCAGCACCACCTGCATGGCGAGATCGGCCTGGGAAAGCCCCCGCGCCGCGCCCTCCCATGCCTCGCGCGAGGAGCCGGCAAAGACCGCCTGCAGCACCGGCACCCCGGCGGCATCGAGCGGCGACGGCCCGTCGCCGAGCCGGGCGGAAAAGCCGGTGGCGTTGATCACGACCGCCGGCTCCCAGATGCGCACCGTGTCGGCGACGAAGGCGGCGGCGCCCGAATCCTTCAGGCTGTGGACAAAGACCGCACGGGCGTTGAGCCCCTCCGCGTCGAGCGCGTCTGCCAGCGCCTCGATCGGCGCGAAGTCGCCGGCGAGCAGATAGGATCGATAGAAGACGAGGACCGCGAGCGGGCGTCCTTCCTGCTCAGGCGTCGCAAGATCATGGACGCCGAAGAGCGGCACGGTTTCAGCCACCCCGCCCGGATCGGGCGCCGCCCCGGACAGGTGCGCGGCGAGCTTCAGGGCGAGCCCCATATTCGCCGGGCCGCCCGCAGCAAAGAGATCGTCGAGCCGCGCGTGCATCTCCCCATCGACCGTGGAGAGAGCGGCCAGCCGCTCGTCCTTCCTCCCGTCACCGGGCAGCAGCACCAGTTTCGCACCGGATGTCCGACAGGCGGCGGTCACCTCGTCGACGCCGTAGCGCCAGTAGTCGATGCCGCCGAGAAGCCGGAGGATGACGCACTTCGCCCGGCCGATCACCTCCTCCACATAAAGGTCGACCGACATCGGGTGTTTGAGCCGGGACAGGTTGGCGATCCTGACGCTCGGCAACGCACCTTCCAATGGCTGGAAGGCGGCGGCGAGCGCATTGAGGTCGCTGTCGGAGAACGACAGCACGACGATGTCCGCAGCATTCTGGCCGAGATCGATGGCGACCTCGGCTTCCTCCAAAGAGTGGCTTTCGCGGACGAGAAGGTGCATGGGTTCAGCCGCGTATCGCCGTCTCGATGGCCGCCCGGTCGAGGCCGGAAAGGCCGATGACGACGAGCTGTCCGCGCCGCGGATCGTTCGCCGGCCAGGGCCGGTCGTAATGGTGCTGCAGTCGCTCGCCGACGCCCTGCACCGTCAGCCGCATGGGCTTGCCGGCAACCGCCGCATGCCCCTTCACCCTGAGAATCGGATGATCGCCGGTGACGGTCTTCAGCCGTTCCAAGAGCGGTTCCGGCGCGGAAAGCTCCGGCAGCTCGACAATAAAACTCTCGAAGTCGTCATGCTCGTGCTCGCCGTCGACGGCGTCGTGGTGCGACGGTCGGGCGTCGAGGTCGTCTTCGGCGGCGGCGGCAAGGCCGAGCACGGCGTCGACGTCGAGCTGGCCGCTCACCGTCGGCACGATTTTGACCGCGCGCGGGACTTCGGCGGCGATTTCCGCCGTCAGCCGCTCGATAACGCCAGGCTCCAAAAGGTCCGCCTTGTTGAGGAGGATGATGTCGGCGGCCATGAGCTGGTCCTCATAGACCTCGTTCAGCGGGTTGTCGTGGTCGAGCATTGCGTCGGCCTGGCGCTGCGCCTCGACCGCATCCGGATCGTCGGCAAAGCGCCCGTCGGCGACGGCCGGCGCATCGACGACGGCGATCACTCCGTCGACGGTCATGCGGGCGCGGATGTCCGGCCAGTCGAACGCCTTGATCAGCGGCTTCGGCAGGGCAACGCCGGAGGTCTCGATCAGCACGTGATCCGGTTTTTCGTCCCGGTCCAGCAGTGCCTGCATGGTCGGCAGGAAATCATCGGCAACCGTGCAGCAGATGCAGCCGTTTGCCAGTTCCACGATGTCCTCGTCCCGGCAGGACGCAAGACCGCAGCCTTGCAGCAACCCGCCGTCGACACCGACCGAGCCGAATTCGTTGACGAGGACGGCAAAGCGCCGCCCACCAGCGTTTTCAAGGACATGGCGCAGCAGCGTCGTCTTGCCGGCGCCGAGGAAGCCGGTGATCACGGTGACGGGGATGCGCTCGGCGATGGTCTTCATGTCTGGGGTTCCTCGTCCTTGGCAAGCATGCCCGGAAAGCGGGCAACGATGGCGTCATAGAGCGATGCCGGCCGTTTCGACCGGAATACGGTGCCCTTCTTCGATGCGCGAAAGGCGGCGCCGTAGGTGATGAGGTCGTCGGCGTGGTCGGGCGTCAGGTGACCGAGCAGATACGACCACTTGCCCGGCGCGGAGATGGCGACGGAACAGCCCTGCTCGCAATTGGCCATGCAGACGATGGGCTCCACCGCGATCGGCGCCTCCGCATCGCCCTGAAGCTTTACTGCGATGCGCTCATAGAGGACGCGGCCATGCGCCGGGTCGTCCTCGCCAGGGGCGGGAAGCTTGGCGTTCTTGCAGGTCACACAGACGTGGAGAAGAGGTTGATCGTCGTCCGGCACCGCGCAGTCCTTGTCCCGCGCGCAAAGGAAGCGCGCTTGTCGCGGGGTGCTGGTCCTTGCCGAATCGCCTGGTGGTGAGCGAAACGCGCCGCGGGGGAAAAAATCCTTCGCGACGTTTGCCCTGGCCGACGCACCCCGTTCGACCGCGCAATAGTCCTTTGACGGCAGGTCTCCTGGCTCGCGGATCGTTCCGCCGCTTGTCGCCTTCCCGGGTTCGTTTGCGTGACCCAGTGGCGCACCGACAAGCGGCATTCCGCCTACAGTTGCGGGGGCAGCTGCGGCATCGGGCAGAGCCCTTACCGCATTCCCTATTATCTTCCCGATGGAAGAACCGTCGGATTCTGATTATTACGGGCCGAAATGGGTGTCAATCGCATCATCGACGGGAACGGGACAACGAGCGGGCGCAAAGGCGCGGCCGGGCGCGCCGTCATGTTCCAGGGAACGGGCTCGAATGTCGGCAAGTCGCTGCTGACGGCGGGCATCGCCCGGGCGCTGACGCGGCGCGGCCTGACCGTACGCCCGTTCAAGCCGCAGAACATGTCGAACAACGCCATGGTGACGGCGGACGGCGGCGAGATCGGGCGGGCGCAGGCGCTTCAGGCAAGGGCCTGCGGCGTTCCCCCGACCGTCGACATGAACCCTGTCCTGCTGAAGCCCCAGAGCGAGGTCGGCGCGCAGATCGTCGTCCAGGGCAAGGTGACGGGAAGCGCCAAGGCGCGGGAGTTTCAGGAGATCAAACGTGGCCTGATGCCGGCCGTACTGGAAAGTTTTGAGCGCCTGAAGGCCGCGGCCGACATCGTCGTCGTGGAAGGCGCCGGCAGTGCGGCGGAGACGAATCTGAGGGCCAACGACATCGCCAATATGGGCTTTGCCCGCGCTGCGGACGTGCCGGTCGTCCTTGTCGGCGACATCGACCGCGGCGGCGTGATTGCGAGCCTCGTCGGCACGAAGACGGTGCTGGAGCGGCAAGACGTTGCGATGATCGAAGGCTTCATCGTCAACAAGATGCGCGGCGACCCGTCCCTCTTCGCCGATGGCATGACGACGATTGCCGAAAAGACCAGCTGGGCGGCGATCGGGCTCCTGCCCTATTTCGACGCCGCCCGCCTCCTGCCCGCCGAGGACGCCTTCGAACTCGCCGAGCGGACGCCCGTGCGCAAGGACGGCGCAAAGCTGAAGATCGCCGTGCCGCTGTTGCCGCGGATCGCCAATTTCGACGATTTCGATCCACTCGCCGCCGAGCCGGACGTCGACCTCGTTTTCGTTGCACCGGGCGAGCCGTTGCCGGCACCGCTCGACCTCGTCATCCTGCCGGGCTCCAAGGCGACGATTGCCGACCTTGCCGATTTTCGCGCCAATGGCTGGGACATCGACCTTGCCGGCCACCACCGTCGCGGTGGACGCGTGCTCGGCGTCTGCGGCGGCTACCAGATGCTGGGGAAAACGATCTCCGACCCGGACGGCATCGAGGGCCCACCGGCAAGCGTTCCCGGCCTCGGCCTTCTCGACATCGAAACGGTGCTGACCGGCGACAAGCGACTGACCGAGACCTCCGGCACGAGCGCAGCGAACGGCGCGCCCTTCGCCGGCTACGAAATGCATATCGGAGAAACCGTGGGCCCGGACACGGAACGGCCGGTGCTGACCTTTGCCGACGGCCGCCAGGACGGCGCGACCGCCGACGACGGCCTGGTCTCCGGCACCTATCTGCACGGCCTCTTCGGCCATGACGCCCAGCGCGCCGCGTTCATCGAGACGCTCGGCGGAAAGCCTTCCGGGCGGAACCACGATGCCGCGATCGAGGCGACGCTCGATGCGCTCGCCGACCATATCGAGGCCCATCTCGACCTGGAAAAAATCCTGAAGATCGCTCGCTGAGGCCCCGAGGGGGCGTCGGAAGCGAGACTAACCGCCGGTCGTTTCGCGCGTTGCGCGTTCGGAAAGCCGGAACGGCTTGTCGTCCCGCACCGTCGGTCGGCGCTCGTTCCACGACAGCGCGATGCCGATCTGGTTCTTGCGCCGCCACACCACCTTGCCACCGATCGGCCGGTCGACGGCCTCGATATTGACCAGGACGTCGATGGGAAAGCTCATCGCCTTGTCGGAACGCAGGCGGCAGCCGGACCGGCTCGCATCGGTGATGACGCAGCTCGCCTTCCAGTCGCCGCCGGCATCCTTGACCACGGCCGGCATGTTCACCGGCATCCGCGCTTCCTTGCGCAGGTCGTTTTCCGGTAGCGAACCGGTCTCGAAGTCGACGCCGGTCATCTTTCCGCGCCGCCACGTCACGCAGGCGCCGATCAACTGGTCGAGATTGTCGAAGCGCAGCGACAGATAGTCGGGAACGTCCGAATTGTCCCGGGTTTCCAGGACGCAGCCGGTGCGGCGAAAGCTGTGCACCTTGGCCTCCACCGAGACCAGCCGTTCGCGGTCGATAACCCGCGCCGACGTCGGCAGCCGGACGTCGCCTTCGGCCGGCTCGTGAAACACGAAGAGGTCGGGCTCGCTCATCTCCAAGGTGCAAATCCTATTCTATACACGCCATGAAACAATAGCCGGCGACCCTTAAGGGCCGTTTAATGGAGCGCAGCAAACGGTACCGGGGCACCGCGCGCTTCCCAATCGCCCTGTGCAAGCGGGCGGAATTATGTGAAAAGCCTTCACATGAGCTGGTCGAAATCCCGCAGCGACAAGGGCCGCCGCGCCTATCACCACGGCAACCTGCCGGACGAGCTGGTCCGCGCGGCGCTGGAGCTCATTGCCGAAAAGGGTCCGTCCGGCTTCACCATGGCCGAAGCCGCCCGCGCCGCCGGCGTCTCGCCCGCCGCGCCCTACCGCCACTTCCGCGACCGCGAGGACCTGATGGCCGAGGTCGCGCGCCGCGGCTTCGACCGCCTCGCCGAGGCGCTCGAGACGGCCTGGGACGACGGCGCGCCGAACCCGGTCTCCGCCTTCGAACGGGTCGGCCGGGCCTATCTGAAATTCGCCCGCGAGAACCCGGCGGATTATGCGGTGATGTTCGAGGCCGGACTTCCCAGCGACACCAGCCCGGAGCTCTCGCGCGCCAACGAAAAGGCGTTCTCGGTGCTGCGCCGGGCCAGCGAGGTGCTGTGCCAGGAGGCCCCCGCCGAACAGCGTCCGCCAGCGTTGATGGTCAGCCTCCACATCTGGTCGGTGTCGCACGGCATCGCAGCGCTGTTCTCGCGCGGCGACGCGGCCCGGCGCAAGCTGCCGATGGCCCCCGAAGAGCTGCTGGAGGCGGCGATCCTGATCTATCTGCGCGGCCTCGGCATCCGCATCTGACCCGCCCGCCGATCGTGGCGCCATCGTTCTCGCAGGATTGCCGCCACGCGCCGGAGCACCAGGCCCGGCATCGCCCCGCCAAAGGCGCCCTGCATCCGGACGCCGCCTTGCGCACACCGGCGAACCTCCCCACCTGACGATATGAGGCGCGCCGTTGCCGCCGTCGGCACCGTACCGGGTGCACCGCTAACGGCCCCGCATTGTCCGCCGCCACCCCTCGCCCGCACCACCTTACCGATTTTTCACGATCCCCCACTTGAAACCGCGGCCGATTTCGTCCACATAAGTTAATGTAAATAACATTTACATGAGCATGAGGACGAAATGGAACTGGCAGCAAGAGTGGACGAATACGGAAAGCCGGCCTGGATCGCCCTGACGGTCCTGGCGTTCATCATCTTCTGGCCGCTCGGCCTCGCCTTGTTGGCCTATGTCATATGGAGTGGACGAATGGGATGTTCGAAGAACCGCGGACGCTGGCACAACATGGACGGGGCGGGTCGCCGCAACTGGTGGAAGAGCGACATGCGCCGCGCCTCGAGCGGCAACGCCGCCTTTGACGAGTACCGCGAGGAGACCCTACGCCGCCTGGAGGAAGAGCAGGACGAGTTCATCGCCTTCCTGGAGCGCCTGCGCAAGGCCAAGGACAAGGCCGAATTCGACCAGTTCATGGACGAGCGCCGCCGCAATGCCGGTGGATCGTCGGAGCATCCGGCCGCAAGCAACGACAAGCCCGCGCCCGATAACGGCAACGGCAACGAGGCCTGGGGCCGGGCGTAAGCCGGCCACCATGGACAAGGGAGCGACGGCGTTAAGTCCGCCCCCTGACGGAAAGGCGGAGCGCCCCACCGGCGTTCCGCCCCATGGACGCAACCAAAAGCGGCCTCCCGATCCCCCGGGAGGCCGCCTTCTTTTTGGCCGGTGTTGCGGGCCGTGGCGCTGTGGGACTACCCGCCAAGGGCGCCCCGGCCCGTACCGTCCGGCTTACCGCCAGTAGTAGCGGCTGCGCGGACGGATGTGGTACCGGCGACCGCGGCTGTAGCGACGGTAGTGCCGCGGACGGCTCCACCGGCGATAGTGCCGATAGCTGCGCCGACGATAGTGGCGGCGACGGCTCCACCGACGGTAATGCCGGCGGCTGCGGCGGCGGTAGTGGCGCACCTTGGTGGTGTTCTTCTGGCCGACACCGTCGGTGGCGGTCCCGACCGCGCTACCGGCGGCACCGGACATGGCGGCGGTGGCAGGCTGTGCCAGAGCAACGGCACCGAGCGCCAGGGCCGCGGCAGCGATGGTCTTGAGATACTTGTGCATTTCCATTCGCTCCTTTCGGTTATATCGGTCTGTCGTCCCGACCATTGAAACATAGGATTGCGTTTACGGAGCCGTGTTGACGCACGTCACACTTTGGCAGATTGCCCCCCTAATAGAAAACCCGTACTCCGCATAAATGACAAAAACTTCATCAGAAAACCGCAAAAAGCGGTAGCCGGCGCCGCAAGGCCCGCGGGGTGATGCCCTGCCGCGCCATCGACAGGACCGCTGCTGCGGGTGGACGGAGCGCATTGCACTGTCTATGCTTGGCCGCACCGGAAACCTTCCGGCAACGGGGTCACGTCTTTTTATGGCTGGGATGACTGCCGCAGCAGGCGCTCCAAGTTGAGCGGCCGCGCGACCATGTCATCGCCGATGCGTGATCCCGGAACGGGGAGCGGCACAATTTAGGTCGACAAAAGAACGACTTGTGCATGCGTCAGAAAAAACTTGAGGCCGAGTACCATTTGCGTTCTGCGACATCATCGTTTTGTTGACCTGGCTTCCCGGTTCGTCACGCCGAAACCGTTCCTTGCCGCGGACGCCGCGCCGGATACAACGCATCCGAAGGCCTTGTCGCGGCCCCTCGCCGCCCTTCCATCGGGAAACGATCGCCCATGCAACTGATCCTGAAAATGATCCTTCAAAGGCTGGGACTGGGGCTTTTCACCCTCTTCGTCGTCTCGGTCATCATCTTCTCGGCCGTCGAGCTCCTGCCCGGCGACCTCGCCCAGGAGATCCTCGGCCAGAGTGCAACGCCGGAGACGGTTGCCGCCTTCCGCCACGAACTCGGCCTCGATAAGCCCGCAATCGTCCGCTACATGGAATGGCTCGGCGGCGCGGCCACCGGCGACTTCGGCAAATCCCTCGCCAATGGTCGGGAAATCGCCGAGCTGATCGGCACCCGCCTTGCCAACACGCTGCTACTGGCCGCCTACGCCGCGGTGATCGCGATCCCGCTGGCGGTCGGTCTCGGCCTGCTCGCGGCGCTCTACCGAAACACCTGGTTCGACCGCAGCATCAACATCTTCACCCTGTCGTCGATCTCGTTTCCCGAATTCTTCGTCGCCTACATTCTCATCCTATGGCTTTCCGTCCATGCCGGGGTCTTTCCCTCGATCGCCAACATCAACGAGTCGACGCCGCTCTGGGACCGACTGATCCGCATGTTCCTGCCGGCGCTGACCCTGACGTTGGTCGTCACCGCCCACATGATGCGCATGACGCGGGCGGCGATCATCAACCTGCTGGCTGCGCCCTATATCGAGATGGCGCGCCTCAAGGGCCTGCCGCCCCGGGTCGTCATCCTGAAACACGCCCTGCCCAACGCCCTGGCGCCGATCATCAACGTCATCGCGCTCAACATGGCGTACCTCATCACCGGCGTCGTCGTCGTCGAGGTGGTCTTCGTCTATCCCGGCCTCGGCCAGCTCCTGGTCGATTCCGTTTCCAAGCGCGACATCACCGTCGTGCAGGCCTGCTGCCTGATCTTTGCCGTCGTCTACATCCTCTTCAACCTGATCGCGGACGTGCTCTCCATAGCCACCAATCCGCGGCTGTTGCACAAGAAGTGAGGGTGACATGACCATCGGCTCCTTCGCCCTTTACGGCCTCGGCCTCATCGTCGTCCTCACCATCGCCGCGTGGATCGTCAAGCGCGTCGCGGTCGTCGTCGCCCCGTCCGACTACGCCTATATCCTGAAGACGGCACCGCTCACCGCCTGGTTCGGCATGGTCGTCATCTTCATCTACGTGATGCTGGCGGTGCTTGCCCCGGTCTTTGCGCCGTTCTCCGAGACCGCCATCGTCGCCAGCGAATACGAGCCCTGGGGAGCGCCCTACTATCTCGGCACCGACAGCCTCGGCCGCGACATGCTCTCCCGGCTCATCTTCGCGGCCCGCAACACCGTCGGCATCGCCTTCCTGACCACGTTGCTCGCCTTCTTCCTCGGCGGTGCGATGGGGCTGCTCGCCTCCACCCTCGGCGGCTGGATCGACCAGATCTTTTCCCGCGCCGTCGACGTGCTGATGGCGATTCCCCAGCTCATCTTCGCGCTGCTGCTTCTGACCATCGTCGGAACGAACGTCGTCAACCTGATCCTGGTCATTGCCGTTCTCGATTCCACGCGGGTGTATCGCCTGTCCCGCGCTGTCGCCATGAATGTGGTGGTGATGGACTATGTGGAGGCGGCCAAGCTGCGCGGCGAAGGCCTTGGCTGGCTGATCCGGCGCGAGATCCTGCCCAACATCACGGCGCCGCTGATCGCCGAATTCGGGCTCAGGTTCTGCTTCGTGTTCCTGACCATCTCGGCGCTCTCCTTCCTCGGCCTCGGCATCCAGCCGCCGACCGCCGACTGGGGCTCCATGGTCCGCGACAACGCCACCCTGATCACCTTCGGCGACCCGACGCCGCTGATGCCGGCGGCCGCCATCGCGCTGCTGACCGTCGCCGTCAATTTCGTCGTCGACTGGATGCTGCACCGTTCCTCCGGACTGAAGGACTGAGACCATGGCTGATACCGACGAAATCCTGTTGTCGATCCGCGGCCTGAAGATCGAGGGCCGTTCCGAAGAGGTCTGGAGCGAGATCGTCCATGGCGTCGACCTCGACCTGCACCGCGGCGAGGTCCTCGGCCTGATCGGCGAATCCGGCGCCGGCAAGTCGACCATCGGCCTTGCCGCCATGGGCTTCACCCGCGACGGCTGCCGCATTTCCGGCGGCACCGTCACCTTCGACGGCATCGAGCTAACCAGGTCGAGCGTGCGTACCCGCCGGGCCCTGCGCGGCAAGCGCATCGCCTATGTGGCACAGTCGGCGGCGGCCAGCTTCAACCCGGCCCACCGGCTCATCGACCAGTGCACGGAGTCCGCCGTCCACCACCACGTCATGTCCCGGTCCGAGGCCGAGCACGACGCCATCGACCTTTTCCGGCGCATCCAGCTCCCCGACCCGGAGGATATCGGGTTCCGCTATCCGCACCAGGTCTCCGGCGGCCAGTTGCAGCGCGCGATGACGGCGATGGCCATGTCCTGCCGGCCCGACCTCATCATCTTCGACGAGCCGACCACCGCCCTCGACGTCACTACCCAGATCGAGGTGCTGGCGGCGATCCGCGATGCGGTGGAGCAGTTCGGCACGGCCGCCATCTACATCACCCACGACCTTGCGGTCGTCGCCCAGATGGCCGACCGCATCCTGGTGCTCCTGAAGGGCGATCCGGTCGAGGAGGCCGACACCCGCACCATGCTGGCCGAGCCGCAGGAGGAGTACACCAAGTCGCTGTGGGCCGTGCGGTCCTTCAAGCGACCGGAAAAGCCCCTCGCCCCGCCGGAGGAGACGCCGGTCGTTTCCGTCGACCACGTCACCGCCGCCTACGGCACCCTCACCGTCCTCCACGACGTCAGCTTCGACATCCATCGCGGCCGCACGGTCGCCGTCGTCGGCGAATCCGGCTCCGGCAAATCGACCGCGGCGCGCTGCATCACCGGGCTGTTGCCGCCAACCGAGGGAACTATCCTGTTCAACGGCGAGGAACTGGCCGCCGACTACCGCAAGCGCAGTTGGGACCATCTGCGCCAGATCCAGATGATCTACCAGATGGCCGATACCGCGCTGAACCCGAAGCAGCGCATCCGCGATATCGTCGGCCGGCCGATCGAGTTCTATCTCGGCCTCAAGGGCAAGAAGAAGGAGGAGCGCATCCGAGCCCTCCTCGACCAGATCGAGCTGGAGCCGGACGACTTCATCGACCGCCTGCCGGCCGAACTCTCCGGCGGCCAGAAGCAGCGCATCGGCATCGCCCGCGCGCTCGCCGCCGAGCCGGAATTCATCATCTGCGACGAGGTGACGAGCGCCCTCGACCAGTTGGTCGCCGAGGGCATCCTGAAGCTGCTCGCCAAGCTCCAGGACGACTTCAACCTCGCCTACATGTTCATCACCCACGACCTGGCGACCGTAAAGGCGATCGCCGACGAGGTGGTGGTCATGAAGGAAGGCAAGGTGGTCGAGGCCGGCCCCAAGAGCGAAATGTTCCGCCCCCCGCACCACGCCTACACGGACCTGCTGCTGTCGTCCGTGCCGGAGATGGACCCGGACTGGCTCGACAATCTTTTGAAGGAGCGCGAGGAAGCGGGCGTTAAAATCGAATCTGCCGGGAATTGAGGGGATGGGCGACGGGCGGCCATAGTCCGTCGCCAGCGCCACTGGATTGCCGCGTCGGCCTTGCGGCCTCCTCGCAATGACGTTGAAATAGTTGAGAGAATCGTCATTGCGAGCGCAGCGAAGCAATCCAGGGCGGATCGCCCGCCATTGGCGACGGCCCTACGCCACCGGCTCGCGCCAATGCTCCAGCGCCTCCAGCGTCGCCGGGATCTCGGCGAGGCGCCGCACAACCGTCTCGGCGCCCGCCTCCATCAGCGCGTCGGAATGGCCGAGCCAGGTGTGGCTGGCGCCGACGAAGCCGATGACGCGCATGCCGGCCGTTTTCGCGCCCATGACGCCGAAGGCGGAGTCCTCGATGACGAAGCATTCGGCCGGGTCGACGTCGAGCTCCTCGGCCGCGTGCAGGAAGACGTCCGGCTCCGGCTTGGTGCGGCCCTCGCGAACCTCCGGCGCGGAGAAGATATAGGGCCGGAAGCGGTCGTAGAGGTCGAACTTTCCGAGATAGGTCTTCAGGTGCCACATGCTGGAGTTGGAGCAGACGCAGCGCGCATAATCGATGGCATCGAGCACCTCGTGCGCGCCCTCGATGACGTTCAGTTCCAGGGCCATGCGCTCGTGGAAGACGCGGTATTTCTCGTCCTCGAAATCCTCCGGCAGCGGCCGGCCGAGTTCTTCCTCCACCAGTTCCTTGATGCGCTCGTGCGGCAGGCCGGCGAAGCGCACCGCGAACTCCGGTTCGCTGATGTCGAGGCCGACCTTGTTGTAGGCCTCGGCCTCGCAGGCGATCGATACCGCTTCGGAATCGATCAGGACGCCGTCGCAATCGAAAATGACGAGCTGCATGGAAATCTCCGTCGGCGGGCGGCAGGGAAGGAAGGAGGACGCCGCCACGGGGCCAACATATGGCGCCGCACCCGCCGCGCCAAGGTCGCGCGGCTCTGAAGACCCGCTTTCGACCGCAAAAAACGCCCGACCGGAACGGGGAGGGGGAGGTCCGGCCAGGCGTTTCCCGCTCATCGGGCAGGTAGCTCGACAAGCCGCTCAAGAATGCTGCCCGGAGCGAGGGGGCTCCGGGCAGCTTGGAAGGGATGGGCCGCCGAGGCGGCGGCGGAAGCACCGGGAGAGCGCTGTCCCGAAACGTCCGCTTCATCCCCTCCGATCCGTCGGCCCCGTCAGGAACTGCGCTCGGGGCCGTGGGGTTTTGCGGGGGATCAGGCGATCATGGAGCGCAGCATCCACGCGGTCTTTTCGTGGATCTGCATGCGCTGGGTGAGGAGGTCGGCGGTCGGCTCGTCATTGGCGGCCTCGGCCGTCGGGAAGACGCTGCGCGCGGTGCGCACCACCGCTTCCTGGTCCTTGACGAGTTGCGCGATCATCTCCTTGGCGTCCGGCACGCTGGTCTCCTCGCTGAGCGAGGTCAGATCCGCGAACTGCTTGTAGGAGCCCGGAGCGTGGACGCCGAGGGCGCGAATGCGCTCCGCGATCTCGTCGACGGCCGTCGCCAGTTCCATGTACTGCTCCTCGAACATGGTGTGCAGCGTGTTGAACATCGGGCCGGTGACGTTCCAGTGGAAATTGTGCGTCTTCAGATAGAGGGTGTAAGTGTCGGCCAACAGCCGCGCCAAGCCGTCCGCGATGGCGCTGCGATCTTCCGATTTGATGCCGATGTCGATGGTCTGTTCCATGTTGCGCTCCTTTTTGGTGTCTGCGGCCCCGTTGGCCGTTGATCGAAAAATAGTATTCGCATTTGCTAAAGTGAAACGATATATGATGGAGTTAGTATTCGGATTTTCCGAATTATGAGAGGCTGCCCACATGCGTATCCTGCCGACCCTGAAGCAGCTCGAATATCTCGTCGCCCTGGCCGATACGGAGCATTTCGGCCATGCCGCGGAGGAGTGCAGCGTCACGCCCTCGACGCTGAGCGCCGGCATCAAGGACCTGGAAACGGTGCTCGGCATCCCGCTCGCCGAACGCACGAAGCGCAGCGTGCGGATGACGCCGCTCGGCCGCGAGATCGCCGCCCGCAGCAGGTCGCTGTTGAGGGATGCCGGGGAGATCATGGCGGTCGCCGCGGCGGAGAAGAAGCCGCTTTCCGGCGACCTGCGTCTCGGCGTCATTCCGACCGTCGGGCCGTACCTCTTGCCGCGGGTGCTGCCGGACCTCAGGCGCAAATATCCGGATTTGCGGCTGTTCCTGCGCGAGGAGCAGACCGACGACCTGATCGCCCGGCTGAAGCGCGGCGACCTCGACGCCGCCGTCATTGCCCTGCCCTATGATATTGAGGGGCTGATCGCCGAGCCGCTCTTCGACGACATTTTCAGGCTCGCCGTACCGGCGGGCCACCGGCTGGCCGACAAGGCGCACATCACCCAGGACGACCTTGAGGCCGAACCGCTGCTATTGCTTGAAGACGGCCACTGCCTGCGCGGCCACGCACTGTCCGCCTGCCAGATCGGCGAGCGCCGGCGCCGCTCCCAGTTCGAATCGACGAGCCTTTACACGCTGGTGCAGATGATCGCGGCCGGCATCGGCGTCACCCTGCTGCCGCAGCTTGCCATCGACAGCCACATCGCCGAGGGCACCGACATCGTGCTGCGGCCGTTGGACGGCGCGCCGTCGCGCGGCATCGGCCTGATCTGGCGCGCCGCATCCCTGCGCGCGGGCGAATTCCGCCTGCTGGCCAGGGAATTGGTGCCGGAAGGCACGCTCGAGAAAACCGCTGCTTAGAAATACCGTAAAGAAAATAATGCGTAGAACGGATGATTCGTTCTACGCACTTATCGAATTGCTTCCGGTCAGGCCTTGTTGAAGGCCTCGATCATGCCGTCCCAGATGCCGACGAGGTCCATCAGCCCGTTCCAGAACCCCTGGTCGCGGCGGACATCAAAATCGGCGAGCGAGACGCCCTGCTGCTCGACCCAGGTGTAGTAGCCGAGATTGAAGATCCGCTCGCGGTCGAAGCGGCCGAGTTCCATCGTGTGATCGGTGGCCGCGCCCAGCATGTAGCGACCATAGGCTTCCGCCGCATCGAGCGCTTCGAAGCGCCCGCCCGGCACCTTTTCCTCGGCCATGGCGAGTTCGGTCTCGTACATCGCCGCCCCGTCGGTGGCCACCGTCAGCACCGCGTCGTCCGGCCCGAGCCCCATATATTTGGCGTATTTGACGGCGCCGAGGATGTTGGCGATGGAGGAGAGGCCGAGATCGCCGAGACCGGAAAGCGCCTCCTGGGAAAGCCCGGTGCGCTGGCGCAGGTAGTCGCGTCCCGCCGTGGTGTTGAAGACGAGATTCAGATTGTCCGTTGCCCGGTCGGAAACGCCGATGACAAAATCGGTGTTCATGATGTTGTGGATCAGCGGCACGTGCTTGTCGCCGATGCCCTGGATGTTGTGCTCGCCATAACCGTTGTAGAGCAGCGTCGGGCATTCGGTCGCCTCCACCACGCAGATGTCGGTGCCGAGTTCGGCTTTCAGAAAATCGCCGGCGGCGAGTGTCCCCGCCGAGCCTGACGCCGAGACGAACGCACGGGGCCTCAGCCCCTCACCCACCGCCGCGAAGGTCCGCGCCAGCGCCGGCCCGGTCACCGCCCGATGGACAATATAATTCCCGAACTCGGAGAACTGGTTGAAGATGATGTTCTCGTCGTCCTTCGCCAGCTCGTGGCAGGCGTCGTAGATCTCCTTGACGTTGCTCTCCGTTCCCGGCGTGCGGATGATGTCGGCCGGGTCCGCCGTCCACTCCTCCAGCCAGCGGAACCGCTCCTTGCTCATCCCCTCCGGTAAGACGGCGACGGAGCGGCAGCCGAGGATGCGCGAGATGGCGACGCCGCCGCGGCAGTAGTTGCCTGTCGAGGGCCAGACGGCGCGGTGCTTGCCGGCATCGAATTTTCCCGAAAGGAGCCGCGGCACCAGGCAGCCATAGGCGGCGAGCACCTTGTGGGCATGGATCATCGGAAAGCGGTTGCCGAGGGCAACGACGATCTTCGCCTCAACCCCCGTCAGTTCCGGGCCGAGCACAACGTGATCGGGGACAGGCGCAAGTCCGCGTCGGCCGGCATCGTTGTGCCAGTGGACACGGAAAAGGTTCTCCGCTGCGGGCGTGTCCGGATCGATGCCGGCGATCTCGGCCATCTTGCCTGCCAGCCGCGCCGGCGGGTCGGCAAGGTCGGCGATCTTCGGCAGGGTGACGCCGGCGCCGCGCAGGTGTTGCAGGTTCTTGTCGTAGGCGGCCTGATCGATGATGTCGCGTTCCAGCCCGAGGCTCATTTGGTGTCTCCGGAGACCGCGCCCTTGGTCGCGGTGATCAGCTGATAGTTTTCCGGCTCCCGGTGGAGCGCGAAGTTGAAGACGTTGGACCTGATTTCCTGGCACCTGTCGAGGTCGCACGGGGCAACGACGACCTCGTCCTCAAGGCCGGCGCATTCGGCAACCACCTCGCCGGTCGGCGCGATGATGCAGGTTCCGCCGATGAGGTCGCATCCCTCCTCGCGGCCGGCCTTGGCAACGCCGACGACCCAGGTGCCGTTCTGGTAGGCCCCGGCCTGCATGACGAGGCGGTTGTGGAAGTCCTGCAGATAGTCGTGCTCCGGCGCCGGCGGATAGTGCAGCGGCGTGTTGTAGCCGAGCACGATCATCTCCGCGCCCTTCAGGCCCATGACCCGGTAGGTCTCCGGCCAGCGGCGGTCGTTGCAGATGCACATGCCGACCTTGCCGCCGAACGCCTCGACCACGGGAAAACCGAGATTGCCGGTCTCGAAATAGCGCTTTTCCAGGTGCTGGAACGGCCGCCAGGGTTCGTTGTCGAAATGGCCGGGCAGATGCACCTTGCGGTATTTGCCGACGATCTGACCTGCCTTGTCGACGAGGATCGCGGTGTTGAAGCGCTGGCCGTCCGGCGTCAGTTCGGCATAGCCGAGATTGAAGCCGATGGAGAGCTCGCGGGCGAGGTCGAACAGCGGCTGGACGTCCGGGTTCGGCATGCCGCGTTCGAAGAAGCGCTCGATCTCGGCATCGGTCACCATGTACCAGCGCGGAAAGAAGGTGGTGAGCGCCAGCTCCGGAAAGACGACAAGATCCGCGTGCTCGTCCTTGGCCTCGCGAAGCAGCGCCATCATCCGGGAGACGGCGGAGGAGCGCGGCTCGTCGAGGGCGATCGGCCCCATCTGGGCGGCGGCGACGTTTACGATACGGGACATGCCCTCACCTCCCCGCCGCCGAAAGGACCATCTGCAGGAGCACATTGGCGCCCGCCGCGATCTCGTCCGGTGCGGTGTATTCTTCCACATTGTGGCTGATGCCGCCGGCCGAGGGCACGAAGACCATCGCCGTCGGACAGTTCGGCGCGAACATCTGCGCGTCGTGCCCGGCACCGGACGGCATGCGCATGGCCGTATGGCCGAGCTTTTGCGCCGTTTCCGCGACCAACGACACGAACGCCTCGTCGAAGCCGACGGGTGCAAAGCGGGCGAGGCTGCGCGCCGCGATCGTCACGCCCTCGCTCTTTTCCAGCTCCACGACCCGCGCCGCCATCTGCGCCTCGGCTTCGCGCAGGAGGAGGTCGTCGGTGTTGCGCAGATCGACCGTGATCCGCGCGGAGCGTGCGATGACATTGACGAGGCCCGGATCGAGCTCGATGGCCCCGGCCGTTGCCACCTGATCGCCGCCGATGTCGCGGGCGATCCGGCGCGCTTCGACGGCGATCTCCGCCGCCACGTAGCCGGCGTCGTGGCGCAGCCGCATCGGCGTCGTGCCGGCATGGTTGGAAACGCCGGCGACGGTGTACTCGGTCCAGGAGATGCCCTGCACCCCGGTGACGGCACCAATGGCGATGCCCGCCTCCTCCAGCACCGGCCCCTGCTCCACATGGAGCTCGAAATACGCGCGCGGGGTAACAGAGCCCGCCGGCGTCTCGCCGGCATAGCCGATGCGCTGCAGCTCTTCGCCGACGGTGGCCCCATCGATGCCGGCGGTGGCAAGGCAAGTCTCCAGAGATAGCGCTCCCTGGTGGACGCCGCTGCCCATCATGTCGGGCGCAAAGCGCGCGCCCTCCTCATTGGTGAAGAAGGCGACGCCGACCGGATGGTGGGTCGTGAGGCCGAGGTCGTTGAGGACGTCGATGACTTCCAGCCCGGCGAGCACACCGAGATTGCCGTCATAGAGCCCGCCGGTCGCCACGGTGTCGATATGCGAGCCGACGAGCACCATCGGCCCGTCCGTCTCGCCCTTGCGTGACCCGACGACGTTGCCGATGGCATCGACGGTGACGGCAAGGCCGGCATCGCGCATCCAGCCGCTGACGAGGTCGCGCCCCGCCTTGTCGGCATCGCTGAGGGCGAGCCGGCAGACGCCGCCGCCCGGCAGCGAACCGACCTCGCCGAGCGCCCTGATCCGGCCCATCAGCCGGTCGAGATCGATCCTATGGTTGGTAATCATGCCGCCACCTCATCGGATGCCCTGCCGACCACATCGCGGAAAACCGCCTCGTCGACGGCCCCCTCGCTGCCGATGACGACGACGCGGGATTCTTCGTCGAGCTTGAGTTTTTCTCTGGCGCCGGGATCGGTGGCCGCCGTGATCAGAGCGGCAAGGCCGGCAACGCCGGATTCCCCGCCGACCACCGGCGGATCGCCGGCAACGCCGTTGGCCAGCAGCCGCATGGTTTCTTTCGCCGCTTCGTCGTCGACAATCATCGCCGCATGGGCGCCCGGCCGTAGGATCTCCCAGGCGAGCGCCGAGCATTCGCCGCAGGACAACCCGCCCATGAAGGAGTCGATGTCGCCGGTGACCGACGTCGGTTCCCCGGCTTCAAGGCTCTTGAACCAGCACGCCGCCTGCTTCGGTTCGACGAGGATCGTCATCGGCCGCGCGGCGTCGGAACGCCGCCAGAATTCCGCGGCAACGGCCGCGGCCATGCCGCCAACGCCCGCTTGCAGGAAGAGATGGGTCGGGGCTGCGTCGAGCTGCTCGAAGAGTTCGTCGGCGAGCAGCGCATAGCCCTGCATGACGTCGCGCGGTGCCGTAACGATGTCGCTGTCGCTGGTGTCGGGAATGACGGTCCAGCCTTCCTCGCGCGCGGTCTTGAAGGCATGGCGGACGGCGTCGTCGTAGCTGCCCTTGAGGCGCCGCACCTCGGCGCCGAGATCGGCGATGGCGTTTTCGCGGGCAGCCGAGACCGCCTCGTTGATGAAGATGACGCAGCGGCAGCCGAACATGCGGGAGCCCCAGGCAACGGAGCGCCCGTGGTTGCCGTCGGTCGCGGCCGTCACGGTGACCCTGGAGACAATATCCGCATGGGTGCCATCGAGAATGCGGGCCGGATCGACGTCGGCCTCTCCGGTCGCCTCGGCAACCGCGCGGATCAGGCAGCGCTCAACGGCAAAGGCGCCGCCGAGCGGCTTGAAGCTTTTCAGGCCGAAGCGTGCGCCCTCCTGCTTGTAGGAAAGCCTGGCGATGCCGAGCTCGCGGGCAAGGCCGGCAAGCTCGACCAGCGGCGTCGGCGCATAGCCGGGCCAGGCGGTGATGCAGCGCCGGGCTTCCGCGAGGCCTTCGGCATTGAGGACGGCGGCCTGCCGGTCGCCATAGGCGGCACTCGGGTCCGCGCCGGGATTGTCGATCAGCTCGAACGGGAGCTTTGGAAAGGCAAGTGTCATGGGAGCCGGTTTTTCTGGTTCTTGGGCGTTTGACGTTTGGAGTTTTCGGGGCGTTCGGGAACAGACGGGACCGGGGACGCCGCCCCCCGGTCCCGCCCTGGAGCTGAAAAGCGTTACTCCGCCTTTTCGATGGCCTCCATCATGGCGTCCAGCATCTCGGTGCCCTCGGCGCCGAGCTTTTCGGCGATCAGCTCGCGCACGGCCGGCTGCGCGGCGGCGGCGAACTTCTTCTGCTCTTCCGGCGTGACGACGTTGACTTCCATGTTCTTGGCCAGCTTCGGCAGACCGCGATCGGAAGCCTCGATGACGCGCGAGACGCCGCGGCCGGATTCCGTCGCCACTTCCGAGGCCCAGTCGACGATCTTCTGGTGCTCCGGGCTGAGGCTGTCGTAGAAGTCCTTGTTCATGGTCCAGATGTAGGGGGTGATCACGTGGTTGGTGATCGACAGGTATTTCTGGACCTCGTCGAACTTGGCAAAGGCGATGATCGGGATCGGGTTCATCTCGCCGTCGGCAACGCCGGTCTGCAGCGAGGTATAGACCTCGGCCCAGGGCAGCGGGGTGGCCTGCGCGCCGAGCGAATCCACCATCGCCTTGTGGGTCGGCAGGGTCATGGTTCGGATCTTAAGGCCGTCCATGTCCTCGACGGTCTTGATCGGCCGCTTGGAGTTGGTAAAGGCAAAGAAGCCGCCGGAATCGATCATGCCGAGCACCTTCAGCCCGGTCTTGGCCTCCAGGTCGCCGCAGAACTTCTTGCCGAACTCGCTGCGCTGATCCATCACCCGGCTGGCGACCGCAATGTTCGGGAAGGCAAACGGAATGTCGAAGATGCCGACCAGCGGATAATGCTGGGCGATGCCGCCGGCCGACGAGATGGTCGACTCCACGATGCCATCGCGGACCTGCTGGATGACCTCGTTGTCCTTGCCGAGCTGGCCATTCGGATAGATCTTGACCTCGATGTCGCCGCCGGAGGCCGACTCCACCAGCGACTTGAAGATCGCCGCCATGGCACCGGAATGGCTCTCGAACGGATCGGCCGGGTTGAGATGTCCGACGCGGATGGTGATGTCGGCCGCAAGCGCGCTGCCGGCGATCGATGCGGCCGCGACGGTCGCCGCAGCGGTGCTCGCGATTTTCTGGAAGATACTCATTTTATTACCTCTTTCGGGTTGGCAGTTGGAGGCATTTGCCGCCAATGATACGGCGGCTGGAGGACGGGGCTAGAGCCCCAACCATCTGGGAACGGCCAGCGTCAGCCCCTCCCAGTAGGCGATGACGAAAAGCACAAGCACCTCGCCGATGAGGAACGGCCACAGCGACTTGGCGATGTTCTCGATCTTCTCCTTGGTGACGGAGGCGAGAACGAACAGGCAGGCGCCGACCGGCGGCGTCATCAGCGAGATGTTGAGGGCGAGGATGATCATGATGCCGGCATGCACAGGGTCCATGCCGATCTCGGCCGTCAGCGGCGCCAGCACCGGGGCAAGGATGATCAGCGTCGCGTTGATGTCCATGAAGAGGCCGATGAACAAGAGAAGCGCGATGATCATGCCGATGATCATGTTCGGGTCGTTGGAGAGCACCAGGAAGCCCTCGGCGACGGCCTGGGGGATCTGGTTGAAGGTCATCCACCAGCCGAGGATCGAGGCCGAGGCGATGATCAGGAAAATGACGCCGGTGATCCGGGTGGTCCTGACGCACATGTCGTAAAGGTCGTGCCAGGTGAGCCCGCGATAGACGAGGCCGCCGACGATGAGGGCGTAGAAGACGGCAATCGACGCGGCCTCGGTCGGCGTCGCGATGCCGCCGAGGATCGAGCCAAGGATGAAGATCGGCAGCACCAGCGCCAGGAAGCTCTCCCTGAAGGCGCGAAGGATCGGCATGAGCTGCGGCCCGCCCTCGCGCTTCGGCAGGTTGAGGCGTTTGCCCAGCGCCGCGATGATCGCCATGCAGATGGCGCAGATGAGGAGCCCGGGGACGATGCCGGCGGCGAAGAGGCCCGCGATCGACACGCCCATGATCGAGCCGTAGATGACCATCAGGGTGGACGGCGGAATGGTCGGGCCGATGATCGAGCCGGCGGCCGTGACCGCGCAGGCGAACGGCTTGGTATAGCCCTGCTTGACCATCGCCGGCACCAGCGTGTTGCCGAAGGCGGCGGCATCGGCGGTCGCCGCGCCCGTGATGCCGGCGAACATCACCGAGGCAACCATGTTGGAATGGGCCGCCCCGCCGCGCAGCCAGCCGACCAGCGCATCGGCGAAGCGCACCAGATGCATGGTGATGCCGGAGCGATTCATGATCTCGCCGGCCAGGATGAAGAACGGCATGGCGAGGAACGGGAACAGGTCCAGCCCGGCGAACATGCGGTCCGGCGCCATCATCAGGAAGCGCCCGCCGCCCATCTCGAAGATGCCGACGAGACCGGCGACGCCGAGCACAAAGCCGACCGGCATGCCGAGGAAGAGGAGGATGAAAAAGGTTGCGGCAACGACGAGCATGATCAGATCTCCGCCCGGTCGGCGGCCGCATGGACGTCGGACGCAAAGAAGTCGTGGATCGCAACGAGGCAGAGCTGGATGCAGGCCAGTCCGGCAGCCAGCGGCACGCCGATGAACGGATAGGCCTTCGGCATCTCGTAGATCATGGTGAGCCTTGAGAAGCCGCGCTCCACGAAGCCGATGCCGTAGATGAAGATGACGGCGAAGAAGGCGAAGGCGATGACGTCGAAGGCGATGGCGAGCAGCTTGCGCACCAGCGGCGGAAAGCGCTCGAAGATGACCAGCATGCCGATATGCTCGCGGTGCGAGATGCCGCTGGAGACGGCGAGCAACGCCATCCAGATCATCAGGTAGCGGGCTAGTTCCTCGGTAAAGGTCCAGTTCGACGGCAGCACGTAGCGCACCAGCACGCCGAGCCAGACATCGAGCACCAGGAGGATGAGAAGGCCGACGCAGAGCCGCTCGACAAACCAGTTGAGCCGCCGGCTGAGGCCGATCGCATGCCGTGCCAGATCCTGCAAAGGATGCCCCTCTTCGACAATTGGATGTGGCGGTGTGTTTTATCGTTGCCACTACTCTGAAACCGAAATTTCAGATCGTCAAGGGCTTTTGAAACTGGAATTTTAGTATAGTCTAACGAGTCGGAACGTCAGCGGGAATCGACCATGTCCGATACACGCACAGGTTTTGGCGACGGCGATGGATCGGGCGCGGATCCCATGGCGCCGGTGACCTCGTCGCTGGAAGGCCGCATCCGCGCCCACTACGAAGACCTGCCGGAAAGCGAGCGCCGGATTGCCGATCTGATCCTGGAATCGCCCGGCGAGGTCGCCGCCTACAGTGCGACGGAACTGGCCGGCCTGTCCGGCGGCTCCAAGGCTGCGGTGACGCGGCTGGTCCGCCGTCTCGGCTTTGCCAATTTCGAGGAGGCGCGGCGCGCCGCCCGCGACGGCCAGACCTGGGGCTCACCGCTCTACCTGTTGTCGCGCGAGGCGCCGGCCGACAGTTTCGGCAGCCGCGTCCAGACCCAGATCGACCAGGACACGCGCAATATCACGCTGACGCTGGAAACCCTGCAATCGGACGTTTTCGGGGAAATCGTCGGCGCCATCTGCCGGGCCCGCCGGGTGTTCTTCCTCGGCTACCGCAACGGCCACTATCTCGCCGGCTATGCCCGCCAGCAGTTCCTGATCGGCCGCGACGAGGTCTATCTCCTGCCCTCGCCGGGCGAAACGCTGGCCGAGGAGATCGCCGGCCTGACCCCGGACGACATCCTCATCGTCCTCGGCTTCCGTCGTCGGGTCGACGAGATGCGCCAGGCGATGGCGGCTGCCGGCAAGGCGGGCGCGAAACTGCTCTACATCACCGACAGGACGGCAAAGCCCTCGCCGCACGCGACCTGGACGATCCCCTGCGCGGTGCGCGGCCGCGATGTCTTCGACCGCTATGCCTCGGCGATGTCGCTGCTGCACTTCCTCGCCGTTGCCGTCTTCAACCGGCTCGGCGCCAAGGCCCGGGCGCGCCTGCAGCGCATCGAGGGCCTGCACGAGGATCTGCACGACTTCGACTGAGCGGTCGCCCGGCACCGCGGCCGGGCGTTCCCATTACCCCGCCAGCGCCTCAAGCAGGGTTTTCGGCGTTACCACGCCGACCGGGCGCGCCGCCTCGTCGACGACGATGGCGGTGCCCGATCCGGTGGCAAGTGCCCGGAACCCCTCGTCGAGCATGGTGTCTTCGCGGATCCGGGGCGTGTCGGCCGGAAGCCCTTCCAGGGCCCCGTCGACCGGCTCGGCGATGGAGCCGATGGTCAGCACCCGCGAGCGGTTGACGTCGCGCACGAACCGTTCGACGTAGTCGTCGGCCGGATGCAGCATGATCTGCGTGCCGGTGCCGACCTGGCGCAGTTCGCCGTCCTTGAGGATGGCGATCTTGTCGCCGATCCTCAGCGCCTCGTCGAGGTCGTGGGTGATGAAGACGATGGTCTTGTGCAGCCGCGCCTGCAGTTCCTTTAGCTGGGACTGCATATCGTTGCGGATCAACGGGTCTAGTGCGCTGAACGCCTCGTCCATCAGCAGCACCTCGGCATCGGTGGCGAGCGCCCGGGCAAGGCCCACGCGCTGCTGCATGCCGCCGGAAAGTTGGGTCGGATAGTGGTTCTCGAAGCCGTCGAGGCCGACCAGGCTGATCTGCTCCATGGCGTGGTCGTAAGCCTTCTTCCGGTTCATGCCGGAAATGAAGAGGCCGTAGCTGACATTGTCGAGCACGGTCTTATGCGGCAACAGGGCGAAGCGCTGGAACACCATCGACACCTTGGAGCGCCGGAATTCCTTCAACTCGCGCTGGTTCATGCCGACCACGTCGACGCCGTCGACCAGAATGTGCCCGGCCGTCGGCTCGATCAGCCGGTTGAAGTGACGGATCAGCGTCGACTTGCCGGAACCGGACAGGCCCATGATGACGAAGGTCTGGCCGCCGGCGATGTCGAGGCTGACATCGCGGATGCCGATGACGTGTCCGGTCTGCTCCAGGAGATCGCTCTTGCTGATTCCCTGGTGCACGAGGTCCATCACCGATTCCGGGTCTTCCCCGAACACCTTGCAGATGCTGTCGACCTTTATCTTGATGTTCTGTTCGTCGGTCATCGGCTCAGTCCCCGAGATTCAGATGCTGTTGCGACCGTCGCCCATAGGCCTGGGCGATGCGGTCGAAGATGATGGCCAGGAACACGATGCCAAGGCCGGCGAGCAGGCCGCGGCTCACCTCCAGCCGCTGGATGCCCTGAAGCACCTGGTAGCCGAGGCCGCCGGCGCCGATCATGGAGGCGATCACCACCATCGACAGCGCCATCATCGTGGTCTGGTTGACGCCGGCCATGATCGTCGGCAGGGCGAGCGGGATCTGCGCGGTGAACAGGCGTTGGCGCGGCGTCGCACCGAACGCGGTCACCGCCTCGATGACCTCCGCATCGACCTGGCGAATGCCGAGATTGGTCAGCCGGATGACGGGCGGGATCGCGAACACGATGGTGGCGAGCAGCGCCGGGATCTTGCCCGGGCCGAACAGCATCACGAACGGGATCAGGTAAACGAAGATCGGCATCGTCTGCATGATGTCGAGCACCGGCAGCGAGATCGCCTGCAAGGTGTCCGACCGCGACATGGCTATGCCGATCGGTATGCCGAGGATGACGGCAAGAAGGGTGGAGATCAGCATCAGGGCGATGGTCGCCATCGCCGCGTCCCACATGCCGGTAAGGCCGATCAGGAACAGCATCGCGGCAACGCCGACGGCTGCCTTCCAGCTTCTCGTCGTCACGAAGGTCAGGGCGCACAGCGCCAGCAGCACGACGTACCAGGGCAGCCATTGCAGGAACCGCTCGGTCTCCGTCAGCATGCGCAGGACCGGCAGGAACGCTATTTCCAGGGCCTCGCCATAGTTGGCGACGACCCAGTTGAAACCGTCGTCAATGCCGATACGCAACGCCCGCGTGTCGATGAGTTCTGGAAAGTTCTCCGCCATGTCGCGGCTCCCGTGGGGTGGTCTGGATGGATCGGTATCGGGCCGCGATGGGAAGGCGCTGCAGGACGCTGCGCGGGCGGCCGGGAAAGCAAAAAGGGACGGGCGCGAAAAAGGGCGCCCGCCCCCTTATCAGATTTTAGCGTTCGACAACGCCGGAACCGCTCAAAGCGATTCCTTGACCTTGGCGGCCACGTCTTCCGGAACCCACGCGGTCCAGATGTCCTCGTTGTTCTTGAGGAAATAGGCGGCGGTGTCGGCCGGCGAGGCCTTGTTCTCGTCGCCCCAGGCCAGGACCTTGGAGATGTCGTCGTTCGGAACCTGCATCTTGGACAGGAATTCCGCGACGGCAGGCGCCTTTTCCTTGAGCTCGGTGGTCGCCGCCACGGCAACCTCGCCGACGGCCCAGCCGGTGACCTGCGGATCGGCGCAGTTCTTGTCGGTCAGGCACTTGAACTTGTCGGCATCATGCTCGGGCATGTCGAGACGCACGAGGTTGTACTTGCCGATGACGGCGGTCGGACCCCAGTAGTAGGCGACCATCGGCTTCTTGCGGGTCACCTGGCGGGCGATCGAGGCCTTCAGGTTGGCGCCGGAACCGGGCGAGAACAGCTCGTAGGTCTCGCCGAGGTCGAGGGCCTTGAAGAGATTGTTGGTGATGATCTCGCAGCCCCAGCCCGGAGGACAGCCATAGAGCCGGCCCTTGTCGGGGTTGGCGACGTCGGCGAACAGCTCCCAGTTATCCTTCAGGTCGCTGATCGACTTGATTTCCGGATGCTCCTTGGCGGTGTAGTCCGGAATCCACCAGCCTTCCTCGCCGCCGCTGCCGAAGATGTCGCCGGCCTTATAGACGTTGCCCTTGTCCATCATCTTGTCCCAGATCGCCTGGGCGGTGGACACCCACATCTCCGGGGCAATGGTCGGCTCGCCCTTGGTCAGCATCGAGGTCGCGGTCGGAACCGTGTCGCCCGGCACCACTTCGGCGTTGCAGCCATAACCATCGGCGAGGATTTTCTGGGTAACGTGGGCGAGCGTGCTCGCCGATAGCCAGGTCATTTCGGCAATGGTGATCTTGTCGTCGGTTCCGCATTCCGTTGCCGACGCCGGCGCGGCGGAAGCAGAGATCAGCGCGGCTGCAGCTACAGCGCCGAAAATAGAAGTCTTGAGGCTTCTCATATTGATATTCCCCTCAGGTTTAAATTTGTCACAACATAATAGCGCGGCCGTTCAGCCACGCGATTGGCGACAGCATGTGCTATCGAATAGCCGGGCGCAAATCGAGATTATTGATCCCTGGTTCAATTTAATTGTAATTCGGGCGACAGAAGCCGCGAATCCGGTTGAGCAATTCCGTATCTGCGGTAACGCCCTCCTCAACGATGCGGGCGCGGTTGGCCTGCCGCCGCCCGCCCGGCAGGCGGGTCCCCTCCTGCGCAGTGATGGCGGCGCTCAGCGCGCCCACACGCTCCGAAAACGCGGGGGAAAAGCCCGCCGGTTCGATGGCGATAAAGCACTGGCCGGTGTTGGGCGGTCCACCCTTGGTGCCGGAAAACGGGCTGGCGTCCTTGGAAAGCACGGCACCGGAGAGGCACGCGGCCAGAAGCTCCACCATCAGGCCGACCCCAAATCCCTTGTAGCCGCCGGCCGGTGCCATGGAGCCCTTCAGGGCCTCGGCCGGATCGGTGGTGACGTTGCCGCCGGCATCGAGCGCCCAGCCCGCCTCGATCGCTTCGCCGGTGCGCGCCCTCAGCATGATTTCCGATTTGGCGACGACACTTGCCGACTGGTCGATGACGATCGCCGCGCCACCCTCGGTATCGGGCACGCCGACGGCGAAGGGGTTGGTGCCGATCACCGGCGTCTTGCCGCCGGCCGGTGCGATGGACGCCGGCGCATGGGTGAAGCAAAGGCCGATGAGGCCGTCCTCCGCGATGCGCTCGGCGTGGTGGCCGAGGACACCGCAATTGTAGGAGTTGAAGACGGTCATGGCGGCAATCCCGTTCTCCCGCGCCGCGTCCAGGAGCGCCTGCCAGCCGGCATCGATCGCCGGATGGGCGAAGCCGGAGCGCGCATCGACCGTGACCGCTCCCGCCCGTTGCCGCGAAACGACCGGTTCGGCCCGGCCGTCGACCTTGCCGCAGACGACGTGCTCGGCATAGATCGGCACATATAGGAGGCCATGGCTGCGGATGCCGTCGCGCTCCGCCTTGACGGTCGAGCGCGCCACCGACGCGGCGGCCTCAGGGCGCGCCCCGGCACCGGTCAGGGCGTCCGTCGCGAGCTTTTCCACATCATCAAGGGTCAGGTGTTCGTCGGCCATCGGGGGCTCCTTGGAAGATCTCGATCAGTCATTGTCGGTGAGGCCCGCCCCGGCGCCGGCAATGCGCGAGCGATCGGTGGAGGGAACGAGGCATTTGCGGAAATGGCGCTGGACGGCGGCAAAGCTCTCCCCGTCGACGGCAACGCCCTCCACAAGCCGTCCGGAACGGGCCTTGAGGAAGGCCTCGGCCGAAAACGGCGGCAGGCCGTCGGCCTCGGCGAGCATCACGGTGGCGGAGGCCGGTGCCGGGCAGACAAGGCCGGCAAGCGTCGTCCCGGAGATGTCCACGCCATCGCCGGAACGCACCATGCGGATGGCATCAGTGCCGTTGTGCCAGGAGATGACGATCCGCGGCGCAGCAAGGCTCGAGGTTCCGATCGCAGCGAGCACCAGCGCCGGCTGATCGACCGCCGGCAGGAGCACCGGCAGCGCGTCGCCGCGGGCGGCCAGGAGAAGCAGCCGGTCGGCGACCGCCGGCCCGGCATAGATGGCCGAGACCGGTGCGCCCTCGGTGGCGGGCCGGGCTGTCAGGCCCTTCGGTCCGTCGTCGAAGGCGGCAACGGGAACGCTCGTGCCCTCTGCCAGGGCGTCGAGCGCGGGCGCTGCCACCGCCGCCGGATCGAGCCCGATTGCGGCCAGGAAAATAAGGCTCTTGGAAAACGACTCGCCGAAGCCGAACGGCGCACCGGCCCCGACGGCGGCCCGTGTGAAAAAGAACTTGATCTCGTTGAGCGAGAGCGGGGTTGCTGGCGCGCTCATAACGCCCCCTCCCCAGCGGTCGTCGGCGGCGCGCCCGGGCGCACCGGGAACACCCATTCGCCGTCCCACCCGCTAGCGAGTTCCAGGGGCAGAGGCGCGCCCTGGAACATGTTCACCCGGGTCCACAGGTCCGATTTCGGATCGAACTTGGAAACGCCGAAAAAGGCGAGCTTGAAGCGCAGCACGTCGAGCGGGCGCACGCCGGCGGCAAGCAGGTTGTCGCGGATCTCGCCATAGGGCGCGACGGCCGCCCCCTGCACCCGGCGCACCATGTGCCGGAATTCCGGATGGGCGATGAGGAAGTCGGCGACCGGCTCGGCCGGATCGCGCGCCTGGACGGCGGCAAAGAGCCGGGCCGCGTCGCGTCCGACGGAAAGCGGCATTTCCCGCTCCGCGCCGGGCTCCTTGAAGCGCTCGCCGAGCCGCGGCTCCAGCTTGTCCTCCGAGTAGTACCAGAACCGCTCCTGGGCGGTCGGGTCGTCGTAGTCGATGCCGAGCGCCCACCCGTAATGGGTGTCGATCAGATCCTTCAGGTTGCCGAGCGCCATCGCCGGGTCGAGGGCAAAGGCGCCATTGGCGCTCATCGTGGCGCCGAGATCGTCGACGAGGTCGCCGCGCTCCTCCAGCAGCAGCGACACGGTCAGCTCCTGACCCTCGGGCGAAAAGGCCTCCTCGGCAAAGCGATAGGCCGCGTCCCACGGATGGGAGGTCTTGAGCCCCTCCCCGCACCAGTCGGCAAGGGCGGAAAGATCGGCCTTCAGCCGGTCGATACGCTGACCCTGGGCCGCATCCTCCACCCGCCACTCGCCCACATGGCGCCGGGCGCGGCCGATCAGGCCAACAAAATCGGCAATGTCGGCGTCGCTGGCCGTCGCGATGGCGCGGACCCGGGCAAGCGCGGTCTCGCGCGCGGCCACCCAGTTGTGGATCAGCTCCGGGTATTTGACGAGAAACGGCACCATGCCGAGCCCGGTGGAATTGCCGATGCCGAGATAGCGCGCATGGTCCGGATCGAGGGAAACGGCAGCATCGCCGCCGCGACAACGGGCGACGTGATTGACGAGGTCGATGGTCAGCCAGCGGATCAGGTAGACCGCGAGCATTTCCGCCTGGAACGGCGCGGCAAGTTCCGGCCTCTCGGCGATCTTCAACCGGTCGGCGCAGCCGAACTTGCCGCTGCCATAGACCGCGGTCGTGCGCATCAGGTAGCCGACGTCGCAAAGAACCTCGGCGTCGGGTTGTTCGCCGCGCGAAAGGCGTTCGACGACATGCTCGAACAGGCGCAGGCTCTTGTTGCCGCGGGCAAGCACCAGTTCGCTCGCCCGGAACCGCCCCGCCTCCTGGCGCGGCGTGTTCTCGGCAAGCCGGGCGATATCCTCATCTGTCGGGATGCCGTCGAACAGCGAGAAGGTGCCGTCCCAGACCTTCGCGATCACCCGGTCGGTGCGCTCCTCGGGCGGGATGTCCCTGGTGAAGGAGACGAGGCTGTAGCTGCGCTCCGGCCCGTGGGCGGCATAGACCGAGGCGCCGAAGCCGTTGTCGTCCACGTCGAAGCGGACCCGCTCGAAGCGCCAGCGGTCCGAACTCATGCGGCGCAGGAGCTGGCGCATGAAGGAAAGCCGCGTCTGGAAGGCCGCGCCCATCCGCGCCAGCCGCATGACCTGGTCGGCCGGGCGGAGCGGGACGGCGGCGAGCGCTTCCAGGGAGGGCATCAGGCACCTCGCTCGAAGGATGTTCGGTAGAAGTCGAGCCAGTTGCGATAGGCGATGCGCTCGATTTCCCCGGTTGAAAACCCGACGCCTTTCAGGCCCTCCAGGATGTTGCCGAAATCCCGATTGTCGCGGAACCACAGCGGCTGCTCGGGAAAGCCTGCAGCCCCGGCCGAGCCCTCGCCATAGTCCATCTCGCGCGACCAGGTGCCGTTGCGCATCCACTCAACGACGCTGTCCGGCTGGTCCTGGCAAAGGTCGCTGCCGAAACCGACATGGTCGATGCCCATCAGCTCCACCGTGCGCGCCACCATCTCGCAGAAGGAGGTGAGCGTGCACGCGCTCTTGTCCTTCAGGTGATGGGGGTAGAGCGACAGGCCCAGCATGCCGCCGCTTTCCGCAAGCGCGGCCAGCACCGTGTCGGACTTGTTGCGCAGGGCCTTGTGCCAGCTTGCCGGATTGGCGTGGGTGATGGCGATCGGGCGTTCGGAAATCTCGATCGCCTCGAGCGTGGAACGTTCCGCCGAATGGCTCATGTCGACGACCATGCCGACCCGGTTCATCTCGCGGATCACCTGCCGGCCCATGCGGGTGACGCCGCTGTCCTCGGCCTCGTAGCAGCCGGTCGCCAAAAGACTCTGGTTGTTGTAGGTGAGCTGCAGGAAGCGGATGCCGAGCTGGTGGCAGATCTCGACGAGATCGATATCGTCCTCGATCGGCGAGCAGTTCTGGCAGCCGAAGACGATCGCAGTCCTGTCCGAGGCCATCGCGGCGTCCACATCGGCAGCCGTGCGCCCCGGCACGATGATGTCTGAAAACGCCTGAAAGCGTCGGTTCCAGGCACCGATATTGGCGACCGTCTCCTTAAAATCCTCGTGGTAGCAGATGGTGACATGGACGGCCGCCAGCCTGCCCTCCCTCATCTGGCGGAAGACCTTCTCCGACCAGTTGGCGTATTGCAGGCAGTCGATGACCGGCAGATCTTCGCTCATGTCCCCACTCCGGTCCTCATTCCGGATCGCCGGCGCGGATATAGGCCGTCTTCACCTGGGTATAGAATTCCGCCGCGCTGCGGCCCTGCTCGCGCGGCCCGAAGCTCGACGCCTTCCGCCCGCCAAACGGCACGTGATAGTCGGTGCCGGCCGTCGACAGGTTGACGGAAACGCAGCCGGTTTCCACGTTGCGCCGGAAGTGGCCGGCCCGCGCCAGCGAGGTCGTGAAGATGCCGGCGACGAGCCCGAACTCGGTGTCGTTGGCGATCGCCAGCCCCTCCTCGTAGGAGCCGATCTTCTGGACGGCGGCGATCGGCGCGAACAGCTCCTCGCGGTTCAGCGCCATGTCGTTGCTGGTGCCGACCAGCAGCGCCGGCGTCATGTAATAGCCCTCGGTGGCGCGGCTGACCCGTGCGCCGCCGGCGACGATGTCGACGCCGGATTTCTTCGCGGTCTCGATCCAGGAAAGATTGGCGGAAAGCTGCTCTTCGCTGACCACCGGGCCGATATCCGTGCCCTCGGCGAGGGCATGATCGACCTTCATGGCGCCAAGCCGGTGGCCGAGCCGCTCCACGAAGGCATCGTGCACCTTCTCGTGCACCAGCAGCCGCGACGAGGCGGTGCATTTCTGGCCGGTGCCCGAATAGCCGCCTGCGGCGGCCGCAGCGACCGCAAGCTCAAGATCCGCATCGTCCATGACGAGGAGCGGGTTCTTGGAGCCGAGTTCGAGCTGGAACTTGGTGAGGTTGGAAGCGGCCGCGGCGGCGACCTTCTTGCCGACGGCGTGCGAGCCGGTGAAGGTGACGGCATCGACGCCGGGATGGCCGGCAAGGCCGTTGCCGATGGTCGACCCGGACCCCATCAGGAGCTGGAATGCGCCCGCCGGGAGCCCGGACCGGGAGATGATCTCGGCGAGCGCCCAGGCCGAGGCCGGCGTCAGATTGGCCGGCTTCCAGATCACCGCGTTGCCATAGGCGAGCGCCGGCGCGATCTTCCAGCTTGCCGTCGCGGTCGGGAAGTTCCACGGCGAAATGACCGCAACGACCCCCATCGGCTCGCGGCGCACGTCGATCTCCACGCCCGGCCTGACCGAGTCCGCATTCTCGCCGAGCTGGCGCAGCGCCTCGGCGGCGAAATAGGTGAAGAACTGGCCGGCGCGGTAGACCTCGCCCTTGCCCTCGGCAAAGGGCTTTCCCTCCTCGCGCGACAAGAGCGTGCCGAGTTCGCCGGACCGGTCCATCAGCTCGCGACCGATCGCCTCCAGCGCCGTCTGGCGTGCCTCCAGCCCGAGCGCCCGGCAGGCCGGCAACGCCTGCCTTGCGGCTGCGACAGCCTGTTCCAGTTGATCGGCGCCGGCCTGTGCGTAGTATCCGATGACGTCGGCGAGATCGGACGGGTTGCGGTTCTCGATCGTCGTCGCGCCCTCACGCCAGCTTCCCGCGATCAGATTGCAGTAGGTCTTGTTCATCCGCCTCTCCAAGTCAGGGGAGCAGCTTCGGGCAAATTCGGACTTCAATCAAATCGAAACATCTGTTATTAATTTCAGAGAAACTGAAATGGATACTCTGTGATCAAGCTGGAGGCCCTGCGCGCTTTCGTGACCGTTGCCGAAGCCGGCAACATCCGCGACGCCGCCAAGAAGCTGTGCCGGACGCCATCCGCCGTCTCCATGACGCTGAAGCAGCTTGAGGAAGAGGTCGGCGGACCGCTGTTCGAGACCGACCGCAAGAATTCGCTGACCGCGCTCGGCGCCTTCATGCTGGAAACCGGCGCCATGCAGGTCGACAGCTACGACCGCGCCATCGAGCGCGTGCATGCCTTTGCGGAAAACCGGATCGGCCGGCTGACCCTTGCCTCCGTGCCGTCCGTCGCCGCCAACCTGATCCCGCAGATCTTGCCCCGCTTCGTTGCCGACCGCAACGAGGTGGAGATCGAGATGTTCGACATCGACAGCCGTTCCGTGCGCGCCATGGTGGAAAGCGGCCAGGTCGACCTTGGCATCGCCGGCCGCCCGGCACCGGACGCCCCGGTCTCCTTCATGCCGCTGTTCCGCGACCGGTTCCGGGTCATCTGCAGCACCGACAGCCGGCTCGCCCGGATCAACCGGCCGCTGCGCTGGTCGGACCTGAGGCGCGAGAACCTGATCCTCAACGGCGCCTCGGAGCGGATCAAGGCGCCGAGCTACAAGGCGCTGTCCGACCGCGCGACGATGACCGTGCGCAACGTCACCACCCTGGTGGCGCTCGCCCGCTCCGGCTTCGGCGTCACGCTTCTGCCGGCGCTGTCCACCACCGACCTGCCGATGGGCGTCGTTGCCCGCGATCTCGCCGACACCTCCGTGGAGCGCGTCGTCGGCATCGTGGAGCGCAACGGCATCACGCTCAGCCCGGTCGCCGCCGCCTTTCGCAAGGTGCTGGTGGAAGAGTTGCCCCCGCTGGTTGCAAGTCTCGGCCTCGACGAGCGCGAACCACCGGAAACTCCGCAACCGCCCAAGCGGCCGGAAGCGCTGGAATCGGCCGAAATCCGCTCCACCGACCCGGAAGATGCCGCGCTCTAATCGGCCTGCCCCCCGCCCGACAACCAATGATCAAGATTTCCCTGTTAGGGTTGCACCCGATAGGGATAGCACGGCTTGCGGAAACGCCCGGGCCCGCGCGGCGAGGATAAAAAACGGTGATCAACGAACGAATGCAGATCTGGACCGATCCGGCGTCAATACCGTCGGAAACGCGCGACAAGCTCTGGTTCTTTATCTCCCGGGACATCGACGCGATCCTGCAGAAATTCTACCAGCGCATCGGCAATTCCAACCTGCACCGGATCCTCGATGGCCTCGACATCGACAAGCTGACCCAGAAGCAGAAGACCCACTGGCGCCGCATTCTGCTGTACCGGGTCGATGAGACCTATGACGTCCGGCTGCGCAACATGCACGCCTATCACATCAAGATCGGCCTGACGCACAGCCACTACATCGCGTCCTATTTTTTCCTGATGAACCTGTTCCAGAAGGCGATCCTGAAGCACGCGTCCGGGCCCAAGGAGGCCTACGACCTCATCGTCGCCCTGCAGAGCATCATCTCCGAGGACATCACCCGCGCCCTCGGCGTCGACGCAGAGACCGGCCAGGACGCCGGTCCCTCCGCCAAGACCATCGCCTTCTGACCCCTCGTCCGGGGTCCGCGATTGAGGCGTCTCACGCTCATGCGGAAGCGCTCTCGTCCGCATAGGTCCGCTCGGCCATCGGCCGGCGGGCGATCTCCGCCTTCAAGGCATCGATGAACCGCGCCTCGGCCCGGTTGTGCCGGCGTTTCGGGTTGGTGACGAGGAAGATGTCGATCGCCGGCGGGTTTTCGTAGGGCGGCAGGCGCCAGAGGTCGCCATCGCTGACGTCGCGCTCCACCACATGGATCGGCAGCGGCCCGATGCCAAGGCCGCACAGGATCATCCGGCGCACCTCCTCCAGGTGCGGCGACTGGCCGACGATGCGCTGCTCCAGCTCGTATTGACGGCGCAGCTCGGCAACGGGCCGCAGCGCATCGGCGACGTCGTCGGTGTCGAACGACACCGCCGCATGGCCGCGCAAATCCTCGATCCTGAGGTCTTTTCGGCCGAACAGCTTGTGCGGCGGCCCGCAGAAATAGCCGAAGAACTCCCGGTAGAAGAGATCGTAGTGGAGCTGCGGCAGCCGCTTGTTGACGAGGCAGATGCCGAGGCTCACCGACTTGTCGAGGACGCTGCGCGCGACCGCATCGCTCGACTGGATCGACAGCTTGTAGGTGACCGCCGGAAATTCCGCGTGGAACTCCGCCAGCACCCTGTCGAGCAGCGGCGTGCTGACGTGGCTGGCGAGCGAGATGTGAATGTTGCCGGTGATCTCGCGCGCCGCCGAGGTCGTCACCTCGCTGAGCCGGGCGATGCTATGGAAGATCTCCAGGCATTCGCGCTGCAGGTCGCGGCCCGCCGCCGTTAGGCGAAACGTGCCGCCGCCGCGCTCGATCAGCCGCGTGCCCATCTGCGTCTCCAGCCGCTTCAGGGCAAGGCTCACCGTCGGCTGGCTCAGCAGCAGCCGGTTGGCCGCAGCGGTGATGCCGCCCTCCTCGGTGATGACGACGAAAGTCCGCAACAAATTCCAGTCGAGATTGGTGACGAACCGTTCCGGCCGCTCGCTGCTCATCGGGCGCATTAACTCACGCAATGTTGGATATAGTGAATATTAATTTGCGCTATCGGGCGCAGCGCTGCAACACTTTGCCACGTTCCCGCGCATCCCGACCCATCACCAAGGGCTCTAGATGGCCAAGGCGACCGCATTCGATCCCAGACCCTGGTACCTGCTGTCGCCGGCCCTCCTGGCGATCGCCTTCCTGGTGATCGCGCCGATTTGCTTCATCCTCGTCTATTCGTTCTACATCAACGTCGATCTCGGCGTCGACGAGGTCGCCTTCCAGTTCGGCAACTGGCAGGACCTCCTCACCGACAGCTACTACCACAACGCCATCTGGAAGACGTTCCGCATGGCGGTCATCGTCACGGTGCTGGCCGCCTTTCTCGGCTACATCCCGGCCTATTTCATCGCCCACACCAATTTCCGGCGGAAGTGGCTGCTGCTCCTGCTCTTGATCCTGCCGTTCTGGGTCTCGTTCATCATCCGCACGATGTCGTGGATCCACATCATGGGGAACCAGGGCGCCATCAACGGCGTCCTCATCTGGCTCGGGCTGACCGACGAGCCGATCTCCATGATGTACAACGAGTTCGCCGTCATCGTCGGCTTCATCCACGTCTTCCTGCCCTACATGATCCTCAACGTCTATGTCAGCCTGGAGGGCATCGACCGCAACCTGGAGCCGGCCGCCCGCACCCTCGGCTGCACGCCCTGGCAGGCCTTTCGCGAGGTGACGCTGCCGCTGTCCCTGCCCGGCCTTGCCGCCGGCAGCCTCCTGGTCTTCGTGCTGACCGCCGGCAGCTACGTCACCCCGATCATCCTCGGCGGACCCAACGACTTCCTGTTCGGCAACCTGATCTACGACGCCGTCGTCTCGGAGCTGAACTGGCCGATGGGCGCGACGCTCTCCTTCACGCTGCTGTTCCTGCTCGGCATCGTCGTCGTCATCTACAGCCGCTTCATGGGCCTCAACCAGCTCTACAAGGCACTGAGCTAGGAGACGAACCAGCCCATGCGCGCCTGGAACCTCATCAAGATCTACACGGTCCTCGTCTACATCTTCATGTTCGCGCCGGTCGCGGTCGTGCTCTTGCTCGCCTTCAACAGCTCACAGTTCGGCGGCTTCCCGATAGAGGGCTTCAGCCTGCGCTGGTTCGCCAAGCTGTTCGAGAACGAGGCGATCATGCGCGCCTTCGAGACGTCGCTGATCCTCGGCGTGCTGACAGCGTTCTTCGCCACCACGCTCGGCATCCTCGCCTCGCTGGCGCTGGTCCGCTACAAGGTGCCCGGCAAGGAGTGGATCACCACGCTGCTGATCTCGCCGGTGCTGGTGCCCGAAACCGTGCTCGCCGTCGGCCTCCTCATCTTCCTGCGCTGGCTGTCGATGCCGCGCTCCTTCGCCGTCCTCTTGCTCGGCCACACCATGATCGCCCTGCCCTTCGTGGTGCTGGTCGTCCAGGCCCGCCTCGTCGGCATCCGCAAGGAATACGAGGAAGCCGCGCGCAGCCTTGGCGCCAACCCGCTGCAGACCTTCTTCCAGGTGACCCTGCCGCTCCTGATGCCGGCCGTGTTCGCCGGCGCGCTCTTTGCCTTCACCATTTCCTTCGACAACATCACGGCGACCATCTTCTGGCGTCCGGCCGGTTCCGAAACCGTGCCGACTCAGATCTTCGGCATGCTGCGCAACTCCGTCAGCCCGGAGATCAATGCCCTCGGCTTCGTCATGATCGTCATTACCGTCGGTGTCCCGCTCATGGCCGGCGGCCTCGCGCGCTACTTCGCGCGCAAAAGATGAACGGCACGACATCCAAAAAACCTGAAAAAACCACCAGAACCAGAGGACGAACCAAACCGATGAAACAGGACAGCACCAAGCGATACGAAAAGCTCCGCGAGGTCATGGGCAACGGCGACATCGACCGTCGTTCCTTCATGGGCCTCCTCGGCGCCGCCGGCCTCGTCGCCGGCGTCGGCGGCGGCATCATGACGACGCTCTCGCGCCAGGCGCTCGCCGCCGGCACCGAACTCCATTTCGAGGGCTGGGGCGGCATCGTCTCGGAAGCCCTGCGCAAGAACGCCTTCGACCCCTATGAGGCAAAGACCGGCAATTCCGTCATCGACGCCACCTTCGGCGGCGAGGAGGAAGTGCTGACCAAGCTGAAGGCCGCCGGCAGCATCGACGGCCACAACATCATCCACTCATCCGGCATCGCCTGGTACAAGCGCTGGGTCGACAATGGCTACGCCAGCGAGATCAACGAAAAGAACATCCCGAACATGGCCAATGTGATGGAGGCGGTGCTGAAGCCGTTCCGCGCCGTCACCCCGGATCACCTGTCTGCCGCGCCCTACGACTACGGCACCACGGGCATCGCCTATAACACCAAATACGTCTCGGAGGCCGACGCCAAGGCCATGGGCGCCAACCTGCTCCTCAACAAGGAGTTGAAGGGCAAGATCGGCGGCTGGGGCGGCGACTGGGCCAACCGCGCCTGGTACGGCGCGCTGCAGTCCGGCCAGGACCCCAACGACATCACCGACTGGGACGCCGTCTGGGACAAGGTCCGCGAGCACCGCGGCCTGATCCTGAAATACTGGAGCTCCGGCGCCGAGCTGATGGACCTTCTCGCCAAGGAAGAGATCTACGTCACCGAGGCCTGGTCCGGCCGCGTCGCCGCCCTGCAGGCGCAAGGCCATCCGATCGGCTATTTCGATCCCAAGAACGGCCTTGCCTGGATGGAGACGATGTTCGTCCTCAAGGGCTCGCCGATGGCCGAGGCCGAGGAACTCCTCAACTTCATGCTCGCCCCGGAGACCTCGATCGCCGTCGCCGAGGGCCAGAAATATCCGCCCGCCCTCGATCCTTCCAAGGTCGAGATGACCGACATGGTCAAGGGCCTGCCAGCCTTCGATCCGACCGGCAAGCTCGACGGCCTCGTGTTCCGCGATCCGGTCAAGTGGAACGAGGTCGAGAAGGACCAGAAGAAGATGTGGAACCGGGTCAAGAAGGGCGCCTGACCCCCTTTTTCACCCGACACTCCCTGTCCGGGGCTTTTCGATTAGCCCCGGACCTTCCTTCCGTGCGTGAGGGCTGCGGCCATGCGCACCTGGCAGGGGCGAGAAGGCTTTGGCACAGGTTGAACTTCGCGGCGTCACCAAGTCGTTCGGCGCCTTTCTGGCCGTCAAGACGGTCGATATCGACTTCCAGGAGGGCTCCTTCACCACCCTCCTGGGGCCGTCCGGCTGCGGCAAGACGACGATCCTGCGCATGATCGCGGGGCTGGAAAAGCCGACCGGCGGCGACATCCTGATCGGCGGGCGGCGCGTCAACGACGTGCCGGTCCACAAGCGCAATCTCGGCATCGTGTTCCAGAACTACGCCCTCTTCCCGCACAAGACGATCGGCGAGAACATCGCCTTCGGCCTGAAATACCGCGGCGTCTCCAGGGCCGATGCGGCAAAGAAGGTCTCCGATGCTCTCGACATCGTCCGCCTGCCGGGCGTGGAGGACCGCTATCCGACCCAGCTCTCCGGCGGCCAGCAGCAGCGCATCGCGCTTGCCCGCGCCATCGTCATCGAGCCGGACGTGCTGCTTCTCGACGAGCCGCTGTCGGCGCTCGACGCCAATCTGCGCGAGGAGCTGCGCGTGGAGCTGAAGACCATCCAGCACCGCATCGGCGTCACCTCCGTCTTCGTCACCCACGACCAGTCCGAGGCGCTGGCCATGTCCGACCGCATCGTCGTGATGAGCGCGGGAAGGGTCCAGCAGCAGGGCGAGCCGGAAGAGGTCTACAACGCCCCGGCAACGGAATTCGTCGCCAGCTTCCTCGGCGCCGCCAACCTCATCGAGGCGACGGTCGCCAGCGCCGACGGCGCCGACGTGGTCGTCGACACGCGCCATTTCGGCCGGTTCGCGGTCCCCAAAAAGGCCGCCAACGGGCTCGGCCCCGGCGCCCGCGGCAAGGTCGTCGCAAGGGCGGAAAAGCTGAAGCTCTATCCGGCAGCCTCGGCACCCGAAGGTGGCGTCAGCGCCCCTGGCACCGTCGAAGCGACCGACTACCAGGGCCAGATCGTGCGTTATTTCGTGCGCGTCGGCGATATCCAGTTGCAGAGCGTCGGCATGATCGACGGCAGCCCGTTCCAGGAAGGAACCGAGATCGCCGTCGGCATCCGGCCTGACGAGTGCGTCGTGCTGCCGGCCGAGGAACCCTCAGAATGAGCGAAAAGAGCCGCCTCTTCTACCAGACCCGCCTGCGCCGCCCCGTCCTCGACCGCGCCGAGGGCATCTATCTGTGGGACAAGAGCGGCAAGCGCTATATCGACGGCTCGTCGGGTGCCATGGTCTGCAATATCGGCCATTCCAACCCGAACGTCCTTGCCGCCATGAGCCGGCAGATGGAGAAATCCACCTTCGGCTACCGGCTGCATTTCGAGACCGAAGCCTCCGAGCAATTGGCGGCCCGTACGGCGGACCTGAGCCCGCCCGGCTTCGACCGGGTGTTCTTCGTCTCCGGTGGTTCCGAGGCGACCGAAAGCGCCATCAAGCTCGCTCGCCAGTATGCGCTTGCCCGCGGCGCGGCCAGCCGCTGGAAGGTGATCTCGCGGATCCCGAGCTACCACGGCGCCACCCTCGGCGCCCTGGCGCTCACCGGCTACGGCCCTTTGACCGACCCGTTCGCGCCGATGATGCGCGAGATGCCGAAGATCCCGGCCCCGCGCGCCTATCTCGACGGCCTCGATCCGGCGCTGACGGCGACCGGCCACCACTATGCCGACATGCTGGAGGCGGAGATCCTGAAGCAGGGCCCCGAAACCGTGCTCGGCTTCATCGTCGAGCCCGTCGGTGGCGCCTCCACCGGAGCGCTGGTGCCGCCGGCCGGCTACATGGAGCGCGTACGCGAGATCTGCGACCGCTACGGCGTCCTGATGATCAACGACGAGGTGATGTGCGGCGGCGGGCGCACCGGTCGCTTCTTTGCCGGCGATCTGTGGGGCGTGGAGCCCGACATTATCGCCATTTCCAAGGGGTTCGGAGCCGGCTACGCGCCGCTCGGTGCCGTCACCGCCCATGGCCGCATCGTCGATACGGTGCTCGATGCCGGCGGCTTCGCCCACGGCTTCACCTATGCCGGCAATCCCCTCGCCTGCGCCGCCGGCGTTGCCGTCATCGACGAGATCCACCGCCTCGACCTGATGACGAATGCCGAGAAGATGGGCGCGCTGCTGAAGGCGCGGCTCTTCGGCCTTGCCGAGCGCTACCCCTTCATCGGCGACGTGCGCGGCGCCGGCCTCCTGCTCGCCTTCGAGCTCGTTGCCGACCGCGCGACCATGACGCCGCTGCCGACCGCCCTCAACGCCTATCTGCGCCTCGTCGACATCGCCTATGAGAACGGCCTCATCCTCTATTCAAGGCGCACCCGCGGCGGCATTTCGGGCGACCATTTCCTCGTCTGCCCGCCGATGATCGTGACCGAGAGCGACATCGACGAGATCGTCGGCCTTCTGATCACCTCCCTCGACCGCTTCGCCGACGAGGCCGGCCTGCCGGTGGCACGGGCCGCATGACCAAGATCATCATTTCCTGCGCCGTCACCGGCTCCATCCACACCCCGTCCATGACCCCCCACCTGCCGATCACGGCCGACGACATCGCATCGCAATCCGTCGACGCGGCAGCGGCCGGCGCCGCGATCCTGCACCTTCACGCCCGCGACCCGGCGGACGGGCGCCCCTCCGCCGATCCGGACCATTTCATGGCCTTCCTGCCGCGCATCAAGCAGGCAAGCGATGCGGTCCTCAACCTGACCACTGGCGGCAGCGCGACGATGACGCTGGACGAGCGCCTGCGCGCGCCGATGACGGCCGCACCGGAGATGTGCTCCGTCAACATGGGCTCCATGAACTTTGCGCTCTATCCGGCAGCAAGCCGCATCACCGATTGGCGCCACGACTGGGAAAAGCCGTTCCTGGAAAACTCCGACGACCTCATCTTCAAGAACACGCCGCGCGACATCGCCCATGTCATCGCGGAGATGGGCGACAAGCGCGGCGCCCGTTTCGAGTTCGAGTGCTACGACGTCGGCCACCTCTACATGCTGCGCCATTTCCTCGACCGCGGTCTCGTCGAAGCCCCGCTCTTCATCCAGTTCGTCTTCGGGGTGCTCGGCGGCATCGGCGCCGACCCGGAAAACCTCACCCACATGAAGCGGATCGCCGACAAGCTGTTCGGCGACGGCTACCAGTGGTCGGCGCTTGCCGCCGGCCGCCACCAGATCCCGATCACCACCATGGCCGCGGCCATGGGCGGTCACGTCCGCGTCGGCCTTGAGGACAGCATCTACATCGCCCGCGGCGAACTCGCCCGCTCCAACGCCGACCAGGTTGCGCTGATCCGTCAGATCGTCGAAAAACTCGGCCGGGTCGTCGCCACACCGGACGACGCCCGAGAAATGCTCGACCTCAAGGGCGCCGACCGCACGGCGTTCTGACACCAGATAGACCCATGACCGACATCGCCATCCGCCTCGCAACCGACGGCGACGCCGACAAGATCCAGTCCATGCTCGCCCGCCTTGCCGTCGACCTCGGCGAGACGACGACGTTCGCCTCGAGCACTGACATCCTCCGTCGCCACGGCTTCGGCGAGACGCCGCTGTTCCACTGCCTGATCGCCGAGCGGGACGGCATTGCCGTCGGCCTTGCCCTCTTCTTTCCGGAGTTTTCGACCCTCAGGGGCATGCCCGGCATCTATCTGCAGGACCTTTGGATCGACGGCGCCTTGCGCAATTCCGGCCTCGGCAAACGGCTGCTGGCTGAGGCCGCACGCCACGGCGAAGCACGCTGGCAGGCCGGCTATATGAAGCTGACCGTCCACCTCGACAATCCGCGCGCCGAGCGCTTCTATCGCCGCCACGGCTTTGCCAATGGCGGCCACGACCAGACCCTCGTCCTTGAGGGACCGGACTTCGGCAGAATGAGTGACCCACAATGAAAGCCTTCTTCCACGACCAGCAGCGCCGCCACGACCCCAAGCATTTCCTGTCGAGCGGCGCGCCGCAGCCGAACCCGGAGGTGCCGGGCCGCATCGACGCACTCCTTGCCGGCCTCGCCGAGGCGAAGGTCGCTACGGACGCTCCGGCCGACCGAGGCTTCGGCCCGATCGCGGCCATCCACTCGCCGGAATATCTCGTCTTTCTGCAGAACATCTACGCCCGCTGGCAGCGCATTCCCGGCGCCTCCGCCGAGGTCGTGCCCAACATCCACCCGGACCGGCGCGACGTCGGCTACCCGAAATCCGCCGTCGGCCAGGCCGGCTTCCACATGGCCGACACCGCCTGCCCGATTTCGGAAAACACCTGGGAATCGGCCTATTGGAGCGCCCAGACGGCGGTCGCCGCCGCCGACCACGTGGCCTCCGGCGCCGGCGATGCCTACGCGCTCTGCCGCCCGCCAGGGCACCACGCCTTTGCCGACCTTGCAGGCGGCTTCTGCTTCCTCAACAACACCTCGATTGCCGCCGAGCGCCTGCTGACCGCCGGCCACCGCCCGGCCATCGTCGACGTCGACCTCCACCACGGCAACGGCACCCAAGGCATCTTCTACACGCGCAGTGACGTCCTCACCGTCTCCATCCACGCCGATCCGGCGCGCTACTACCCGTTCTTCTGGGGCCATGCCGACGAGCGTGGGACGGGCGCCGGCCTCGGCACCAATCTCAACCTGCCGATCCCGCGCGGCTCGAAGGACGAGTCCTTCCTTGCCGCCCTCGACACCGGCCTTTCGCGCGTCAGAGCTTTCGGGGCCGACGTCCTCGTCGTCGCCCTCGGGCTCGATGCCTTCGAGGGCGATCCGTTCGGCGGCCTTGCCGTGACGACGGCCGGCTTTGCCCGCATCGCCGACGCGTTGGCCGGCCTGAAGCTGCCGACCGTCATCGTCCAGGAGGGCGGCTATCTCTGCCCGGAGCTGGGGCCGAACCTGACGAGCTTCCTGACCGGCTTCGGCGCGGAGCGGGCGTCGTGACGGAAACCGCGGACATTCTCGTCATCGGCGGCGGCATCGGCGGCATCGGCGCCGCCGCCCGCCTCGCCCCGGAGGCCAAGGTCCTCGTGCTGGAGCGCGAGGACGCCATCGGCTACCACGCAACGGGCCGCTCCGCCGCCGTCTTCATCCGAAATTACGGCAACGCCACGGTGCGGGCGTTGAACGCGGCAAGCGCGCCGGTGCTGGAAAATCCCGAAGGCATTGCGGACTTTTCGCTGCTGAGCCCGCGCGGCGAGATGATGGTCGCGGCCGCGAACGAGATCGAGGCCCTGGAGCGCTACCTTGCCGGCAGCGATGGCCTCCAGGAGATCACGCCGGACGACGCCGTCGGCCGCATCCCGATCCTGAGGCGCGAGAAGATCGAACGCGCCGTCTTCGAGCCGAACGCCCAGGACATCGACGTCGACCGGCTGCTGCAGGGCTTTGCCCGGCTTGCCCGCTCCGGAGCGGGGCGCATCGAGCGCCGGGCCGAGGTCACCGAGATCGTCCGTGCCCGCACCACCTGGCAGGTCCGCACGAAGGATGCCTCCTACGAGGCGCCGATCGTCGTCAACGCCGCCGGTGCCTGGGCCGACGGCCTTGCCGCCATGGCCCATGTGGCGCCCGTCGGGCTGACGCCCATGCGCCGCTCCATCGCCGTCCTGCCGATGCCGGACGACATGGGCGTGGAGCGCTGGCCGCTGGTCGTCTCGGGCTCCGAGACCTGGTACGCCAAGCCGGAGCGCGGCCGGCTGCTGGTCTCGCCAGCCGACGAGGACCCGGTCGAGGCCCACGATGCCTGGCCCGACGACATGGTGCTGGCCGAGGGCCTGCACCGCTTCGAGCAGGCAATGACCATCAGCGTGACGAGGGTCGAGCGGTCCTGGGCGGGGCTGCGCTCCTTCGTCGCCGACCGCACGCCGGTCTGCGGCTTTGCCCAGGATGCCGACGGCTTCTTCTGGGTCGCCGGCCAGGGCGGCTATGGCGTCCAGACCTCGCCGGCCCTTGCCCGTCTTGCCGGAGACCTCGTCCTCGGCCGCACCCCCGAACTCACCCCCGACGTCGTCGCCGCCCTGTCGCCCGCCCGCGACGGCATCGGCACCAGAACAGGATCCCTGCAATGAGTACCATCGAACGCCTTGAGACCGGCCAACGCATGAGCCAGGCCGTCATCCACAACGGCACCGTCTTCCTCGCCGGCCAGGTCGGCGCCCCCGGCGAAAGCGTCACCGCCCAGACCGAGGCGATCCTCAAAGGCATCGAGAAGCTCCTGGCCGAGGCCGGCTCCGACCCGACCCGCATCCTGCAGGCCACCATCTGGCTCGCCGACATGGACGACTTTGCGGAAATGAACGCGGTCTGGGACGCCTGGGTCCCCGAAGGCCACGCCCCGACCCGCGCCTGCGGCGAGAGCAAGCTGGCAACGCCCGACTTCAAGGTCGAGATCATCGTCGTCGCGGCGCAGGAGTAGACTTTCGGGACGGACGATTCTCCTGGCGAGCGATTTTCGCTCCACCCTCTCTACCCACTCCGCGTCACCACCGGACTTGATCCGGTGGTCCATGAGGCTGGTCCACACGCTCTAACCTAAGAGATTGAAATCAAAGGCCTTATGGATTGCCGGGTCAAGCCCGGCAATGACGCTTGAGAGGGATGCCATTCGAGAGCGCCCAATCGAAGCCATCAGGCTTCGCAAGGCCGACCGGCCGCCGGCGCTGTTGCGCCGCCCCGCGGAGCCGCGAGCGAAGCGAGCCTGGCGTGAGCAAAAACCGAAGCCACAGGCTTCGCAAGGCCGAACGGCCGCCGGCGCCGTTGCGCCGCCCCCGCGGAGCCGCGAGCAAAGCGAGCCTGGCGTGAGCGCAAAAAAACTACCGTGAGCGAAAACCCACTCAATCCTGCTTCTTCAGCGCCCCCTCGATCCGCGTAACGATCTCGTCGGGGCTTCCCTCGATGCTGACGGAGACGACGCCTGGCTCGCCGCGCGGGTCTTCCAGGTCGGCGATCTGGCTGTCGACAAGGGCTACCGGCATGAAATGACCTTCGCGGCCGGCCATGCGGGTGCGGACGAGGTCGACGCCGCCTTCCAGATAGACGAAGACGACGTCGGGCGCCGCGGCCCTGAGGCGGTCTCGGTAGGCGCGGCGGAGCGCCGAGCAGCTCACCACCGCCGCCTCGCCCTTGGCGGACCATTCGCCCATCGCCGCGCTGAGGCGGTCGAGCCACGGCCAGCGGTCGGCATCGGTCAGCGGCTCGCCCTTGGCCATCTTGGCCACGGCTTCCGGCAGGTGGTAGTCGTCGCCCTCGACGAAGGGGACGTCGAGGCGCCCGGCGAGCAGCTTGCCGAGCGTCGACTTTCCGGTGCCGCAGATCCCCATCATCACGATGATCATCGTCACCCGCCCTCAATTTCCGCTCAGGACACGACCGGCCATTCGTGGTGGAAGACGCCGGGCTTGTCGGTGCGCTCGAAGGTGTGGGCACCGAACAGGTCGCGCTGGCCCTGGATCAGGTTGGCGCCGACGCGCTTGGCCCTGAGGCCATCCAGATAGGCGATCGCGTTGGCAAGCGCCGGCACCGGCACACCGTCGGCGACCGCCGCCGCAACGACCCGCCGCAGCGGCCGTTCCGCCGTCTCCAGGATCTCCTCGGCAAGCGGCGACAGGGTCAGGTCGGTCAGCTCCGGGTCGGCCGTGAAGGCATCGGCGATCGGGTCGAGCATGGCCGCGCGGATGATGCAGCCGGCGCGCCAGGTGCGGGCGACGGTCGCAAGCTCCGTCCCCCAGCCATTGACCGTGGAGGCCTCGGCGATCAGCGACAACCCTTGCGCATAGGCCGCCAGCATGACCGCCGGCAGCGCCTTGCCGAGGTCCTCGGAGAGAAGAGCCGCATCGCCCGCCGGAGGAAGACGGCGGAGCGACGCGGCATGCGGTGCGCGCCGGGAGGAAAGAGCGCGCGCCAGGAATGCGGTGGCGATGCCGGGAACGGCAACGCCATATTGGAGCCCGGCCTCAACGGTCCAGCGGCCGGTGCCCTTGTGGTGGGCGGAATCCTTGATCATCTCGACCAGCGGCCGGCCGGTGTCCGGGTCGATCTCGTCAACGACGACGGCGGTGATTTCCAAGAGGTACGAGGACGCGCCGGTCTCGTCCCAGCGCCGCAACGTCTCGGCCATCGCCTCGCGCTCAAGGCCGGCGGGGCCGGAGAGCAGCAGGTAGCATTCGGCGAGCGCCTGCATCATCAGGTATTCGATGCCGTTATGGGCCATCTTGACGAAATGTCCGGCGCCGCCCGGCCCGAATGTGCCGAAGCAGGGCGCCCCGTCGCCGGCCTTGGCGGCGATCGCGGCAAGCGGCGCGGAGACCGCGGCAACGGCATCGGCATCGCCGCCCGCCATCAGCGCCGGACCGTGGCGCGCACCCTCTTCGCCGCCGGAAACGCCGAGCCCGACGAAGCGGATGCCGTCGGCTTCCAGCAATGCCTGGCGCCGTTCGGTGTCGTGGTAGTGGCTGTTGCCGCCGTCGATGAGGATGTCGCCGGCCTGAAGATGCGGCCGGAACGTCTCGATCAGCGCATCGACCGGATCGCCGGCCTTGATCATGACCAGCATGGTGCGCGGCGCCTTGAGGTGGGCCAATACGTCGATCGGCGTGTCGACCACGGTCACGGTCGGCTCCAGCTCGGCCCGCGCGCTAACGACGACGTCGGGAAAGGCATCGCCGGCGACCACCTTGTAGCCGCGGTCGTTGAGGTTGAGGGCGAGGTTGCGCCCCATGACGCCGAGGCCGATGACGGCGATGTCGTAAAGGGTATCTTCGGTCATGAGACCGCCTCCGAGAAAAGTTCCGGCGCGTGAAGCCGCGCGATTGCCGTCACCCCGGCAAGCGTCGCCTCGCGGGCCGTGACATGCCGAAAGGCAAGGCCCGCCCGGGAAAACGCCGCCCCGTAGGGCACCGCAAGTCTGTCGTTGCTGACCAGGAGGATCTCGCCGGCGCCACTGGCATAAAGCGGCGCCATGGCGGCGATCTCCGAGCCGATGAGAAGGCCGGAGAGATAGCTCGCCACATCTTCGGCCCGTAAGTCTCCATGTATGCCTCGGGCGCGGGCAGAAAAGAGGTGATTGAGAAGACCGCCGCGACGGACCGACTGGGCAAGGCCCGCCTCGAAGGCAACCTCCGCGAACGGTGCATCCCTGTCCGCAGCCAGGCCGAGCACGGAATGGGCCAGCATCACCTCGTGCACCTCGCCGGTCATGCTGGTGGAAAACCGCGTCAGCACGCCGCCTTCCACATCCGCCCATTTGCTGTGGGTGCCGGGAAGGCAGAGGACGGCATAGTCCCAATCGACGAGCGACAGGGCGCCGAAAATCTGCACCTCCTCGCCGCGCATGACGTCGGCTTTTGCCGGATCGGCGCTCGCGACCCGGACGCCCGGAATGATGAAGACGCCGGCCATGCCCGCAACGGCGACGACATCGCGCGAAAGGCTCTCCGGCGTTGCCGGAAGCGGCGGCTGCGGCGCCTGTTGCCAGCCCTGGGGCGCGCCGACCATGCCGGCCATATAGACCGGCGTCACGCCGTCCCGCCAGGGGCCGAGCCGCTCGTGGCAATAGGCCGCGAACCCATCGCGCGACAGCGCCCGCATGCCAAGGCCCTCGCCGATCTCGGCCAGCACCGCGCCCGAGCCGGCATCGACCAGCCAGGCGCGGAAGGAAGAGGTTCCCCAGTCGACGATGATCAGCCGGCCGCTCATGGGGCAATCGCCCTCCAGGCGGCGACCAGCGTTTCCGCGGCACTGTGGACGTCCTCGGCCGAGCGGCCGGGCTTCCACAGCTCCGAGCCGACGCCGAAGCCGGAACAGCCGGCGGCCACGAAGTCGGCGAAATTGACGGCACCGACGCCGCCGACGGCAAGCACGGGAAGGTCGGCCGGCAGCACGGCCTTGAGATCCTTGATATAGCCGGAGCCGAGCCGGGAGGCCGGAAAGATCTTCAGCGCGCTGGCGCCGGCCTTGGCGGCGGCGAAGCATTCGCTCGGCGTGAAGCAGCCGATGAGGGCGGGAAGGCCGGCATCGGTGGCGGCGGCGATAACCTCAAGGTCGGTGTTCGGCGTGACGACGTAGCTGCCGCCGGCCGACACCAGCCGGGAGACGTCGCCCGGATCGAGCACCGTGCCGGCGCCGATCCGCACGCCCTCGGGCGCGACATTGGCCATCGCCTCGATGCTCTGGAAGGGATCGGGCGAATTGAGCGGCACTTCGATGAGGGTGAAACCGGCATCGACAAGAACGTGCAGGATCCCCGGCGCCTCCGCCGGTGTGATGCCGCGGAGAATCGCGACCAGCGGCAATCGGGCAAAGGCGGCATCAAACGCCTTGCGGGGATTGGCCCCTACCATTCGGCAACGCTCCCGTCCTCGTGGCGCCAGGCCGCGTTGCGCCAGCGGTGGCCCTTTTTCGCCTGTTCCTCGACGAAGGCCTCGTCGATGTCGACGCCGAGGCCAGGCTTTGTCAGCACGGGCAGATAACCGTTCTTGATCTTCAGCGGCGCCGGGTCGGTCAGGTAGTCCAGAACGTCGTTGTCCACATTGTAGTGGATGCCCATCGACTGCTCCTGGATGAAGGCGTTGTGGGCGACGAAGTCGAGCTGCAGGGAGGCGGCGAGCGTCAGCGGCCCGAGCGGGCAATGGGGCGCGATGGCGACATCGTAGGTCTCGGCCAGGGACGCGATCTTCACGGCCTCGGTGATGCCGCCGCAATGGCTGATGTCGGGCTGCAGGATGTCGACCATCCGCGCCTCCAGGATTTCCCGGAAGGCAAAGCGCGTGTGCAGCCGCTCGCCGGTGGCGATCGGATAGCCGAGGCCGGAGGCGATCTGCGGCAGGCAGTGCAGGTGCTCGGGAAGGACAGGTTCCTCCACGAACATCGGATGGAAAGGTTCGAGTTCGCGGAGCAAGGCCTTGGCCATCGGCCGGTGCACCCGGCCATGAAAATCGATGGCGATGCCCACATCGGGACCGACGGCCGCCCGCGCCTCGGCAACCCGCGCAACGGCGTCATCGACCTTGGCGTGGCTGTCGACGATGGCGAGTTCCGGCGTGCCGTTCATCTTGAACGCGGTAAAGCCCTTTTCCACCACCTCCTTCGCCTGGCGGCCCACATCGGCGGGCCGGTCGCCGCCGATCCAGCAATACATCCGCATCCTGTCGCGCACCGGCCCGCCGAGCAGCTCGTGGACCGGGACGCCGAGCGCCTTGCCCTTGATGTCCCAGAGCGCCTGATCGATGCCGGCAATCGCCGACATCAGGATCGGCCCGCCGCGATAGAAGCCGCCGCGATAGAGCTGCTGCCAGATGTCCTGCACGTGGCGCGGATCGCGCCCGACGATGAGATCGGCGAGCTCGTGGACGGCGGCCTCGACGGTCGCCGCCCGGCCCTCGATCACCGGCTCGCCCCAGCCCGAAATCCCCTCGTCGGTCTCGATCTTCAGGAACAGCCAGCGCGGCGGCACCTGCCAGGTCTTTAGTTGCGTAATCTTCATCGTTGTCTTTCGTGCAGCGTCCGACAAGGCCGCTAGACCAGCCACATGGCCAGGTTCGGGAAGGCAAGCATCAGGGCGAGCACCGCCAACTGCATCAGGATGAACGGCCACAGCGACTTGAAGATGTCGCCGAGACTGATCTCTGGTGGCGCGACGCCCTTGAGGTAGAAGGCGGCCGGCCCGAAGGGCGGGCTCAGGAACGAGACCTGCATGTTGACGGCAAACAGGATGCCGAACCAGATCGGATCGTAGCCGAGCTTGGTGATGATCGGCACGAAGATCGGCAGGGTCAGCATGGCGATGCCGATCCAGTCGAGGAACAGGCCGAGGATCAGAAGGATGATCATCATGACGATAATGATCACCACCGGCGCCGCATCGATGCCGAGGATGGTGGCGGAGACGAAGCGGTTGCCGCCCATCAGGTTGTAAACGCCGACGAGGGTCGCCGCGCCGACGCCGATCCACACGATCATGCCGCAGGTGGTCAGCGTCTGCATGACGCTGTCATGGACCAGCTTGAAGGTGAGCTCGCGCCGGATCATCGTCGCCGCCAGGACGCCGAAGACGCCCATGGCCGCGGCCTCCGTGACGCTGGCGATGCCGGCATAGATGGTGCCGAGCACCATGAAGGCGATGGCCGCCGGCAGGATGACCGCCTTGATCGCCCGGATCCGCGCCGGCCCCCGCTCGTCAGCCGGCAGCGGCGGCATCGCCGGCGCCAGCTCGGGGTTCACCATGCAGCGGATCAGCACATAGGTCATGTAAAGGCCGGCGAGAAGCACGCCCGGCGTGACGGCGGCAACGAACAGGTCCGCGATGGAGACGCTGGCGATCAGGCCGTAGATGATCAAGACGATGGAGGGCGGGATCATCGTGCCGAGCGAGCCGCCGCCGCAGACGACGCCGATGGCGATCTTGCGGTCGTAGCCGAGCCGCAGCATCTGCGGCAGGGCGAGGATGCCGAGGAGCACGATCTCGCCGCCGATGATGCCCGACATCGCGGCCAGGAACACGGCCACCACAAGCGTCTGGATGGCGACGCCGCCCGGAAGGCGTCCGGCCAGCACCCGCATGCCGGAAAACAGGTCGCGCGCGATCCCCGATCTGTCGAGCAGCGACGCCATGAGCACGAACATCGGCACGGCAACGAGGGAGTACTCGGTGATGAAGCCGTAGACCCGGGAAATCACCAGCGGGATGGCGTTGGGGCCGAACCAGCCGACGGTGAAGACGAGCGCCACGAGGCCCGTGACGAAGGCGAGCGGCAGGCCGGAGAGAAGCAGGAGGAAGATGCTGCCGACGAGCACATAGGTGCCCCATTCGATGCCCATCGCCTGAAGACCGAGACCGCCCATCTCACTGCTCCTTCGCGGGATCGGTGCCGCGCGGATCGGCGTCCGGCGCACCGCGGATGGCATGGATGAGGTGCAGGATGGTCTGCAGCGTCATCAGGATGAGGGCGATCAGGATGACGCCCTTGGTGAGCGCCGGGAACGGCGGGTTCCAGCTCGTGCCGGAGCGCTCCAGCGACCATTCGCCGAACGGATTGTGCGAGGCCCGCCAGAACAGCACATAGGCCGCATAGGTCATGCCGCCGGCGAACAGCAGCGTGATGACGGAATTGAAGATGTCGAGCCAGCGCCGGGTCCTGGCCGACACCGCGTCGTAGATCAGCCGGACGCGGATGTGCTTGTCGCGGGCGAGCGCGATCGGCCCGCCGATGGCGAAGATGATGGCGATGAGGAACACCGTCGTCTCGTGCACCCAGGAGGTCGGGCTGTCGAAGACGTAGCGGCTGATCACCTCGACGACGCTGATGCCCATCGCAACGAAGACCAGCCAGGCAAGACCCCGGCCGCACCATTCGATGGCCGCATCGAGCCGGGTGCGGATATGGCCCTCCGTTCCGGCGTGGCCGTCGGGCTCGGAGGGAACGCCATCGACCGTCTCGGGCTCGGGAGTGTGCGACATGGGCGTGGCCTTTCGACCTTTTCGAAGGAAACCCGCCCCGCCGCCGACGGAGGACCGACGGCGAGGCGGGAGGAGTGCCGCGCGCCAGGGCTAGGGACCCCGGC
>NZ_NPEV01000002.1:0-111980 GCF_003258835.1 Rhodobium orientis
CGAAGTCGAAATCCCAGGAGTTTCAAGAAAATGACAGAGAACCGTGCACTCGCCAACGTGCGGGTCCTTGACCTCACGCGCGTCCTGGCGGGCCCGCTTTGCGGAGCGCTCCTCGCCGACCTCGGCGCCGAGGTCATCAAGGTCGAGCAGCCGGGCTCAGGCGACGACGCGCGCCAGTTCAACCCCTTCGTCAACGGCGAGAGTTCCTACTTCATGAACCTCAACCGGTCGAAGAAGGGGGTAACGCTCAACCTCAAGACCGGCAAGGACATCTTCCTCAAGATGGTCGAAACGTCGGACGTCGTGATCGAGAACTTCAAGCCCGGCACGATGAAGAAGCTCGGCCTCGACTACGAGGTTCTCAAAGAGCTCAATCCGCGCATCATCTATGTGGCCATCTCCGGTTTCGGACAGCACGGCCCCTACAGCCAGCTTCCCGGCTACGACCTCATCGGCCAGGCGATGAGCGGCCTGATGAGCGTGACGGGCGAGGCGGACGGCGAGCCGCTGCGCGCCGGCGGACCGGTCTGCGACGTCATGGGCGGCATGACCGGCGTGATGGGCGTCCTCGCCGCCCTCAACCATCGCCAGGCCAGCGGCCGCGGCCAGATGATCGACATCTCCCTGCAAGACACGCTGGTGACGAGCATGATGACGCTCAACCAGCACTATCTGGTCGACAACCGCGTGCCGCAGCGCCGCGGCAATTCCTACGAGTCGGCGGCGCCGGCGGATTCCTTCCGCGCCTGCGACGGCTGGTTTGTCATCACCGTCGGCAACGACAAGCTGTGGCGCGTCCTGGTCGACCTCATGGAGATGCCCGAGCTTCTGCAGATGCCGGAGTTCGAGACGAACTTCAAGCGCGTCCAGAACGGCAAGGAGCTGAAGAAGCACATCGAGAAATGGTCGGCCACGCGCAAGGTCGCCGACATCGTCGCGGCGTTGCTCGCCGTCAAGGTCCCGGCCGCCCCCATTCTCGACGTCGGCCAAGTCTGCACGGACCCGCACATCGCGGAGGCCCGCGGCATGTTCGTCGAAACCGATCATCCGAAGGCGGGCCCGGTGCGGATCACCAATTCCGCGCTCCGCCTTTCCGAAACCGACGCCGTCGTCAGGTCGCCGGCGCCGACCCTCGGCCAGCACAATCAGGAAGTGTACGGGTCGGTTTTCGGGTTCACACCCGAAGAGATCCTCGCATGGAAAGACCGGCAAATCATCTAAGGGACGCTGCGCGTCCAGGAGAAAGCGCATGTCTACGACACTGACTACCAACGATGCCGCCAGCGCGGAAGTCGCTGTGCCACCTGCAAAATTCACCTATTCGACCAGGTATGTCGTGACGTCCTTCATCATCGTCACGCTCGGCTGGTGTCTCGTGAACTTCAGCAACACCTTCCAGCTCGCCGTCCCCGGAATGATGGAGGAAATGCACTATACGTCCACCCAGATCGGCCTGGTTGCCAGTGTCTTTTCGTTCGGCGGGTTCTTCAGTGCCCTCTGGCTGCCGCTGGTGGCGGACCGGCACGGGCGAAAGATCGGCATGGCGCTGAGCGTCGCCATGGCGGTCGTCTTCAACAGCATGGTCGGTCTGACGCACAGCATCGTCGCCCTGCTGCCGCTTCGCTTCCTGTCATCCCACGGACAGACCTGCCAGTGGGGCATCGGCGCGTCGCATCTGTCGGAAATCGCTCCGGCAAGGATGCGCGGAACGCTTCTCGGCCTCATGCAGGCCGGCACGCCGCTGGGCTTCTTCATGTGCGCGGCGCTGTTCACCTTCATGATGTCGATGGGCTACTCCTGGCGCGTATTCTCCATGACGGCGATCGTGGCGGTGCTGATCATCATCCCCATCCTCTTCGTCCTTCAGGAAAGCCAACAGTGGAAGGCCGCCCGCGCAGAAGTTGAACGCATGAAGGCGCTCGGCAAGCAGACGGTCGAGGACCCGAGCCAGAAGAAGGTCAACATTCGCGAGCTGTTCAAGCCGGCGTACCGCAAGAACACGTTCATTGCGATGACCCTCCATTCCCTCGGCGCCTTCTGGGCGTGGGGCAACGTGACGTGGTTCCTCGTCGCCCTGTCCCAGGACTTCGGCATGGACGCCGTCACGCGCGGTCGGATGAGCATGCTGATGTGGGGCATCGCGGTGTTCAGCTATGCCCTTGCCGGGCGGGTTGGCGATCTCATCGGCCGTCGTGCCGCCATGTTGGTGTTCTCGCTGTTGATCATGTGCGGTGCTTCGACGATGTACTTCTCCACCGCGATGGAAGTCCCCAATGTGCAGCTCCTCTACGTTGCCACGGCTCTGATCGGCGTCGGTGTCGGCCTCCACTCGATCCTGATCGCCTATTCCAGCGAAATCTTCCCCACCCACGTGCGGGCGACCGGAACGAGCATCGCGATCGGCATCGGTCGGTTGACCGCCGTTTTCTCGATGATGGGGCTCGGCATTGTCGCCCAGCAGTTCAGCCCCACGACCGCAGAACTGACCGCCGCGATCGGCGCCCTGCTCATGGTCCCGACCATCTACATTTTCGGAACGGAAACGGCGCGTAGGGAACTGACCGACATCGTCAGCTAGAGCGCAAGGAGATACCCACCCTTCACCAAAACAAACATGGGCCTCAACATCTTCGTTGATGCCGAATAAGAAGCGAGAGCAAGACCATGATCAAGGCAATAGAAGAGCTCGGTCGCAGAATTAATACCTCCTGCGCTGATACATTCGCCAACCGGTATTTCGGGCGGTTCTTCACAGGAGACATGACGCTCAAATACGACGACGACGCGTTCACCCTGTCGCTGCACCAGGGCAAGGTCATCGCCATCCAGGCCGGCGTGCCGAATACCGGCATTGATCTCGGCGTGGCCGGCGCGACCAAGGACTGGCGCCAGTTCGCCGAGCGCAAGAGCCTGACCGTCTCGATCACCAAGATCAATCCCAACAATCTGAGCCTGTTGGGCGCGCCGCTGCGCACCCGCCAGAACTTCAATGCCCTTGCCTACCTTTGCCGGGTCTTTTCTGAAGTTCTCGAAGAACAAGGCACTGCCGGTAAGAAAGTGGAGGCATAGAAATGGCTATCACGGGTTTCTATAAAACCGTCAAAGGCATCAAGACCTACTTCGAGATGAACGACGGTCCCGCCGACGGCAAGCACACCATCATCTGCCTGCACACGGCGGGGCGGGAAAACCGCCAGTACCACGGCATGTTCGAGCTGCTGGAAGACAAGTACAAGATGTATTCCTTCGACATGCCGGCACACGGCAAGAGCTGGCCGCTTCCCGGCAACAAGGTCGTCGACAACTACCGCGACTACGGCGATTTCGTCTGGGCGGTCGCCGAAGCGCTGGAGATCGAAAAGCCGATCATCATCGGCTGCTCGATGGGCGGCAACATCGTCTACTACATCGCCCAGAACTATCCGGTCGGCGCGATCCTGTCGATGCAGGGTGCGGACTACACGCCGACGATCGATGCCTCGATCCTGGAACTGCTCAACCACCCCTATGTCAGCGCCCAGCACTCCCACGTGGAGTTCTCCGAGTGCCTGATCGGCCGGGCCTGTCCCCAGGAAGCGCGCGACTTCATCATGTGGGGCGTCGCCCAGGAGATCAGCGTCACCAAGCAGGGCGACCTTTCCCAGTACAACGGCTTCGACGTCCGCGGCACCATGGACAAGATCACCTGTCCCGTCCTCGTCGTGCACGGTGTCGACGATGCCATCGTCACCGAGAAGATGGTCGAGGAGACCATGTCGCGGTTGGTCAATGCGGAACGGGTCGTCTACAAGCCCGTCGCCGACTACGGCCACTTCCTGGCCGTCGAAAACCCGCAGGTCGTCGCCGAGCATCTCGATGAGTTCCTGACGTCGATCTGAGCCGGCGCTCCGGACGGCGCGCGCCCCTCCTCCGCGCGCCTTCCGGAAGTGGACGCCGGTACCCGGGCAAGCACACCTGCCGAGACACGTGGCCGGGGCACGTCGAGCGACCTCCAGCGAACGAGGCGTGCTCTGGCCAAGCCAATCGACGATTGCGGCCTTGCCCCGATCGTGGGCCGGCGCGGCGGTGGCCCGCGCCAGCCAACGGAGCACGCTCATCGGGCCCGGCAGCATTTTCCGGACAAGAAGGTGCGTCGGGACACCGAGATGGGCCACGTCGCCGGCGCTTGACTGAGCCCCGGCATGCCGCAGCGCGTGATGGGCGCACATCCGACCCGAATTCCCATCCTGCCCACAACCTGACGCCGACAAGATGCGCCGGCGCCCAAGAGCGATCACCATCTCCACCTGGCTCCACCGGCGGGGATGTCTCCCAAGAGAAACAAATGGAAGAATAATTCCGCAAAGGGAGTAAGTTAAATGAGCTCTATGGCAAAAAAAGTACTGTTTTTTGTATTTGTCGCATGGGTCATAGATGCGGCCGACAGTACGATCTATTCCCTGACACTTCCGATGATCAAAGAGGAATTTGGTCTCGATCTCAAGACCATGGGCCTGGTGGCGTCGGTCTTTCTTGCCGGAACCGTGCTCGGGTCGCTTGTGCTGCCCCTCCTCGCGGACCGCAAGGGCCGCCGCATCGGCATGACCACGTGCGTCGGCCTGTTTTCACTTGCGACCTGCGCCGTCGGCATGTCGGGCAGCGTCGTCACGATGGCGATCGGGCGTTTTTTCACGGGCTGCGGCACGGGTGCCGAATGGCCGATCGGCGCGGCCTATGTCTCGGAAATCGTCTCGCCGAAGAAACGCGGCTGGGCGATGGGCATCATGCAGTCAGGCTACCCGGTCGGCTTCTTTCTGGCCGGGCTTGTGTTCCTGATCTTCGAAAGCTGGTTCGATCTCGGCTGGCGCGCCTGCTACTTCGTCCTGGTCATTCCCGGGCTGGCGATCTGCATTCCCATCCTGACCATGCTGAAGGAAAGCCCGACCTGGCTCAAAACCAACGAAGAACGCCGAAACGCCAAGGTGACCGCGGCGGCGAAACCGCACCGCACGGGGTATGGCGAACTGTTCACGCCGAAATACCTCAAGAGCACGTTCATCGCGACCGTGCTGCACATGTTCGGAGCGATGTATGCTTATGGCATCGTCGTCTGGCTTCCCGGGGCGCTGGCGATCGATTTCGCCTTCGACAATGAGCAGGTGTCCTATTTCACGCTCGTCTCCTGGGCCGTCGGTACGGTCGGCTATCTCCTCGCCGGACGTATGGCCGACCTCTACGGGCGCAAGATCGTCCTCACCGCCTACATGCTCATCGGCCTGTTCGCAGTCCTCATGTTGAACTACATGCTGTACAGCGAGAACCACAGCGCCATCCTGATGTATGTCGTTGGCTGCTTTATTGGAATAAGTGTCGGCGTTACCGTTCTCTACATCACCTATTCCAGCGAAATCTATGTCGATGAAGTCCGGACGATCGGCCTCGGTTTTTCCGTGGCCCTCGGCAAGGTCGCGGCCGTCATCACGCCGACGCTGCTCGGCATCATCGCCGAGTTCACCTCCGTGTCGGCATCTCTCCTGGTTGCGACCGGGCTCGGCATGCTGATGATCCCGGTCATTTTCTTTGGTCCGGAAACAGCCGGCAAGGGTCTCCACGAAATCGATGTCGCATCGGCGGCTGCCGGACCCCGGGAAACCGAAACCCGGTGACTTCCGAAGAAAAAAAGAAGGTCGAAAAGATGATTATTACGAATATCGAAGTTATCCCGTTCAAGATCCCCAACAAGCGGGTGGTGGTCTGGGCGGCGGGGTCGCTGCCGGCGGCCGAACACCTGATCGTCAAGATCGTCGCCGAGGACGGAACCTTCGGGCTTTCGGAGGCAATTCCCCGGCCGATGATCTACGGCGAGACCCAGGCGGGCATGTATCACGCCCTCACCGAACACCTGAAGCCGATGGTCGTCGGGCAGGACTCCTTCAATTTCCAGGCGATCTGGGAGAAGTTCGAATACATGCCCTGGAACCTGGCGGCAAAGGGCGCCATCGACGTCGCGCTCCACGATCTGAACGCCAGGCTGCTCAACGTCTCGGTGGCCGAATTCCTCGGCGGCCCCTACCGCACCAAGGTGCCGCTTTGCTGGCAGATCGGGTTCGGTCCCGTCGACGAAATGATCGCGGAGATGAAGGCCAAGGTCGACGAAGGCTATCGCGCGTTCAAGGTCAAGGGCGGCCCGCATCCGGACGAGGACATCGCTGTCTTGAGGGAAATGCGGGCGAACAGCCCGGCCGGTACCCGCCTCTACATCGACGCCAACATGGCCTATGGCCGCCAGGATGCACTCCGCGTGATGCGGGCGCTGGAAGGCGTCATCGATTGCCTGGAAGAGCCGATGGCCGCCTCAGACGATGCCGGCCGCAAGGACCTGGCGGCGCGGGTCGACGTGCCGATCCTCAGCGACGAAAGCAGCTTCACCGTCGCCGACGTCTATCGCCAGATCCGGCTCGGTGCGATCGGACAGGTCGGCATCAAGATCCCGCGCACCGGCTTCACCCTGTCGCGAAAGATCGTGCACCTGGCCGAATGCGCCAACATCCCGGTGCAGGTCAGCCTGCAGGCGGAATGCGATTTCGGCACCGCCGCCGGCCTGCAGTTCGCCTGTGCGTTCCGGCAGGTCAGCCTGCCCTGTGAACTCACCTACTATGTCGACAACATGGGCGACAGCCTGCTGAGGGTCCCCCTCGTCATCGAGGACGGACACATGCACCTTCCGAAGGGACCGGGCATGGGCGTCGATCTGGACTGGGAAAAGGTGGACCGGTACGCCATTTCGATCTGATCCGGCCGAAGGCAAGGGGCCTGCCGCGGCGGAACGTCGGCTCCCCGTCGCGGCGGGCCTCTTGCGCCATCGACACGGGCCGCAAAAGCTTGTCGATGCCCCGCCGCCGATCGTGCCGGGGCATCGAAACAGACGGCTTCCAGCGATGCCGCCGCCGTCACGCAGGCCGGAATCCGCAGTCAGCAGAAAGATTAGGTTGTAATAAAAGGCAGGGCCTATCGAATTGGTATACGCAATTCTTCCTTCCGTGTCCGTTTCTTTTTCGAATTCGTTCGTGATGGCCTGTAGTAAATTGCCGCTGCCGGCAGAGCCCGACTTGTCCCTTACTGCGATGGGGCTTAGGGTGCCCCCGACCCAGCGCCGTGTATGATCGTGCGTGCAAGACGCGCCGGCGTATCGTGCCGGGATCCGCAGTATTGAGGGCGACAATGGAAAAGATCCGCCATGAAACGCTTGGCGATGCCATAAACATCGCGCTCATTCAGACCAGGGACGATATCGGCAAGACGTTTGAATCGATCGCCAGGGATTGCGGCGTTCACCCGCACAGTTTCGTCGCCGACTTTGCCGCTATTCCCGATCTGGCCCGCAAGATCGAGCCGCAGGTGGACGCCGTGCTGTGCCGGCCGGGCACCGCGGAGCACGCCGCCAGCGCCGTCGGCATCCCGGTCATTGCCATCCCGGTCACGTCGTTCGACCTGGTCTGCGCGCTCTATCATCTCAACGCTCCGTTTCGCCGCGCGGCGGTCTTTTGCTACCGCAAGAAGTTCTCCGGCGTCGACGTCATCGAGAAACTGTTCCAGTGCGAGGTCATTCAGTATTTCTTCTGGGATATCGAGGAAATCCCGGGGCTCGTCGACGATGCGGCCAGGATCGGCGTCGATTTCTGTTTCGGCGGCGGCGTCACTTCCGCCCACGCCCAGAAGGTCGGACTGCGCACCGTCAAGATCACGCCGAACGAGGATTCGATCTTCCGGTCGGTGCACGAGGCCCTGCACGCCATCAAGGTCCGGCGGCGCGAGCGCAGCCAGGCCGCGCGCCTGGAAATGGTCTTCGATTCCATCTCCGAGGGCATCGTCGTCACCGACACCGAGAAGAACGTCGTCATCTACAACGGCACGGCCGCCAAGATCTGCAAAACAGGGGACGCGGACGTCATCGGCCGGAATGTCTGCGACATCGTCCGCGATCCCGGCATCGCCATGACCTTCAAGGCCGAGGAGAAGGAGCCGAGCTACCTGAAGAAGATCCAGGACAACACCTATGCCATCCGGCAAAAGCCCGTGGTGCTGGACCAGAACCGGATCGGAACCGTCTATTCGTTCGAGGACATCACCACCATCCAGCATCTGGAAGCGTTGATCCGCAACCAGTTGCGCAGCAAAGGCCTGGTCCCGCGCTACCGCTTCGACGACATCCTGTCGCAAAACCCGCAGATGAACCGGTGCAAGGACCTGGCGAAACGCTACGCCCGCGCCGCCGCCTCCGTCGTCATCGAGGGGGAATCGGGTACCGGCAAGGAAATGTTCGCCCAGAGCATGCACCTGGCCAGCAACCGCGCGACGGGCCCCTTCGTTGCCGTCAACTGCGCGGCCATCCCCGAAACGCTTCTGGAGAGCGAGCTGTTCGGCTATGAGGGCGGCGCATTCACCGGCGCCAGGAAGGAAGGCAAGCCCGGCCTGTTCGAGGAGGCGCACCAGGGCACCATTTTCCTGGACGAGATCGGCGAAGTGCCGGCCGCGCTGCAGGCGCGCCTGTTGCGCGTCCTGCAGGAGCGCGAGGTCCGCCGCGTCGGCAGCAACCGCGTCGTTGCCGTCGACATTCGGATCATCAGCGCGACCAACAAGAACCTTCTGCAAAAGGTCCAGGAAGGCACCTTCCGGGACGACCTCTACTACCGCCTCAACGTCTTGAACCTGAAAATACCGCCCTTGCGCGAACGCAAGGAGGACATCTCGTTGATTGCCGAGAAGCTGCTGACGCTGTTCGGCATGCAGGTCACGCCCGAGATCATGGTCGCCATCGCGCCGGCTCTGACCGCCTATGACTGGCCCGGCAACATCCGCGAGCTCACCAACATCCTGGAGCGGATGTCGCTTCTGATCGACAATGCGAGCGCGCCGTCCGAATGGGCCGGGTTGCTGGAACAGATGCTGCAGGTCTCGGGCAATGACGACCCGCAGGTAATGACGCTGTCCGTCGACATGAATTGCGGCCTGAAGGATCTGGTCCGCGAGGTGGAGCGCAAGGTCGTCGGCGAAATGCTGGTCAGAAACAACAACGACCTAGCCGCGGTGGCCGCCCAGTTGAAGATCGGCCGCACCTCGGTCTGGCGCAAGGTGCGCAGCGAGACGACCCATTAGGGCCTTCCATCCGTGAGATGAGACCGCCCGGCGTGCGGCAAGGGCCGTTGCCGGGCCTGTCCGCGTGCGCGTTTCAGGGCTGCGGGTAGCGGCGGCCCGTTGCAAAGGACGCGCCGCCGCGTTTCAACAATGGAATGGCACAAGCAGTTGTTTTTGAAGATTTTTTGAGAATTTCCCCATTTCAGATTTGAGATGGCGCGCGGCCAGGCCCAGCAGATCGGCCGCGAAAGCGTTGGCACGCAACTTGCGAACTCGCTTCGGTGTTACGGCATTCCTGCGCCCGGCAATGCTCGAAAACCGAAACCCCTTCCAGCTTGCGAAGTCGATCTTCGCGGCAACGGGAAACGTCTGTCCGAAAGCAAGAAGAGCACATGATCCTATGAACGCCACACCCCCCTCTTTCCGTGCAGATCAGTTGCTGACCAGCCTGACATTCGACGAGCTCGAAGTCGGTCAGACCGCGAGCATCGAGCGCAAGCTGACCCCCACGGACGTCAACCTGTTCGCAGCCATGTCGGGCAATGTCGATCCGCTGCATTTTTCCGGCGGCGCGACCTCCCGCTTCCGCCAGCCGATCGGCCACGGGATGTGGACGAGCTCGCTGTTTTCCGGCCTGCTCGGCACGCGACTGCCCGGTCCGGGGACCATCTATCTCAGCCAGAACCTGACCTTCGTCGCCCCCCTGCATGTCGGCGACACGGTGACGGCCACGATCCGGGTCGCCGACAAGAGCCGCACCGAAAAGGGCCACGAGCGCGTGACCTTCGACTGCTCCTGCGACAACCAGAACGGCGATCCGGTGATCACCGGCACGGCGGTGGTGATTCCCCCGTCCGAGCATGTCGACCAGGCCGGCGCGGCATTGCCCGACCTGCAATGGATCGCCCACGACCAGCTCGCCCGGCTGACCGCCAAATGCGCCGACCTGCCGCCATTGCCGACGGCCATCGTCTACCCCTGCGACGAGACCTCGCTGCGCGGGGCCTGTTCCGGCGCCGCCATGGGCCTGGTCGAGCCGGTTCTCGTCGGTCCGCAGGCGCAGATGCAGGCGCTGGCCGAGCAACTCGGCCTCGACATCTCCGCCCATCGCATCGTCGACGCGGCGGGCCCGATCGATGCCGCCCTCAAGGGCGTGGCGCTTGCCAAGAACGGCGAGGTCGGCGCGGTGATGAAGGGCGCGCTGCACACCGACGAGCTGATGGGCGCCATCGTGCGGCGCGACACGGGCCTGCGCACGTCAAAGCGCATCAGCCACGTCTTCGTCATGTCGGTGCCGACCTATCCCAAGCCCCTGCTGATCACCGACGCCGTCGTCAACATCGCCCCGGAAGCCGACGACAAGGCGGGCATCATCCAGAATGCCGTCGAGCTTGCCAGCGTACTCGGCGTCGAGACGCCACGCGTTGCCATCCTTTCGGCAGTGGAGACGGTCAATCCGAAGATCCAGTCGACTGTCGATGCCGCAGCGCTCTGCAAGATGGCCGATCGCGGCCAGATAACGGGTGCCATCGTCGACGGCCCGCTGGCCTTCGACAATGCCATCTCAGCAGAGGCTGCGCGCACCAAGGGCATCCGCTCCGAGGTCGCCGGCCAGCCCGACATCCTGCTGGTGCCGGAGCTTGCCTCCGGCAACATGCTCGTCAAGCAGCTGTCGTTCCTGGCCCATGCCGATGCCGCCGGCATCGTGCTCGGAGCCGCCGTCCCCGTCATGCTCACCAGCCGGGCCGACAGCCTGCCCTCACGGCTTGCTTCCTGCGCGCTCGCCGTGCTGCTGGCCGACAAGGCCGCAAGGAACGGCGCGACCCGTCCGGAGGCGGCCCAGTGAACGTTCACGCCAATCTCTCCGGCGGCGCCCTCCTGGTCCTCAACAGCGGCTCGTCCTCCGTCAAATTCTCCGTCTTTCGCGTCGATCCGGAAGGCCGGGAAATCACGCCCCTGTTTGCCGGCCAGTTGACCGGCATCGGCACCGACGCGCGGCTGTCGGCAAAGACCGCGGCCAGGGAACCGATCGCCGACGAATCCTGGGCCGAGCGCGACACGGGCAGCGTGCCGGTGCTGTTGCCGCATCTGATATCGTGGATCGAACGCCATCTGCCACAGGATCTGCCGCTCATGGCGGCCGGCCACCGGGTGGTCCACGGCGGCGCCAACCTCCATCGCCCGGCGAGGATCACGGACGATGTTCTGGCCGAGCTGGAAACGCTCATCCCGCTCGCCCCCCTGCACCAGCCGCAGAACGTGGCGGCGATCAAGGTGCTGGCCGAGAGCCGGGGCGACCTGCCCCAGGTGGCCTGCTTCGACACGGCTTTCCATCACGCCCAGCCGTTGAATTCGACCACCTATGCCATCCCGAGGCACCTGACGGAGGCGGGCATCCGCCGCTACGGGTTCCATGGGCTTTCCTATGAATATGTCGCGCGTCAGTTGCTCGCGACCCATCCGGATCTCGTCAGGGGCCGGGTCGTCGTCGCCCATCTCGGCAACGGCTCGAGCCTGTGCGCCATCAAAGACGGCACCAGCATCGACACCACCATGGGCTTTTCCGTTCTGGAGGGCGTCCCCATGGGCACCCGCTCCGGCGGCATCGATCCCGGCATCCTGATCTATCTGATGCGCAAGTTCGACATGGACGTGAACGATCTGGAGCGCCTGCTTTACCACCAGTCCGGCCTGCTCGGCGTTTCCGGCGTCTCCAACGACATGCGCGTGCTCCTGGGCAGCAGCGATCCCCATTGTGCCGAGGCCGTCGACCTTTTCTGCCTGCGGGTCGCCAAGGAAGTCTGCACCCTGGCCTGTTCCATGGGCGGCATCGATGCGCTGGTCTTCACGGCCGGCATCGGCGAACACTCCGCCGAGGTCCGCGCCGGGGTCTGCGCCCATCTGAACTGGCTCGGCATCGACCTCGATGCGGCGCGCAACGCCGACGCCGAGGCGCTGATCTCCTCCGACACGTCTCTCCCGGTCCACGTTATCGCCACCGATGAGGAATTCATGATCGCGCGGCACACGGTCGATCTGCTGACCACGCACAACGCCGCCTGCCGCGGCTCGGTGGCCCGGATAAGGGGCTCGACCTGCGGACCAGACGGGGAGAGGCGCAACCCGGACCGACAACGGGACATTGAACCGCGTCGTTGAGCGTCAAGCCAGCCGCGGAACGCGGGTGCCGGTTCTCTTGAGGACGCGCGTCTGGCTATCGGCCCGCATCGAACACCGCCGAGAGCCGTTTCAAATTGCCGCCGAAGGGCGAGACGAGCGGGACGATCTCCGAGCCGCCGCTCCGGAGGTCCTGGCGCAGGACCGCGGCGAGGCTGCCGCTGGGGCTGAGGTCGAGATAGCGCGCGCCGCCCCGCGCTTCGATCGCCGAGAAGGTGTCGCGCAGCCGCATTTCTGCGCGCACGATGCGCCAGGTGAGGGGGCCGTCGACGTGCTCGACCGGGGCGGCAAGGCATGCCGACCACACTGGCCAGAACGGCGTCTCGAAGGCAAGATCGGCGACGGCGGCAAGATAGGCGTCCTTCGCGCTCTCCACCCAGCGCGAATGGAAGGCGAACGGCACCGGCAATTGCTGGAAGGGAACGTCGAGCCGGCGCAACTCCGCGAGAACGCGATTGGTCTCAACGGCCGGGCAGGCGAGCACGCAATGGGCCGCGGCGTTGGTCCCGGCAATCTCCGTCGCCTCGGCAAGGACCGCTGAGTCATCCCGGATGCTCTCCGGCGCCAGCACCGCGATGAGCGCCCCGGCCGGCGCCGTTTTGGCAAAGACCTGCGGCTGTTCGGCGACGGCACGGAGCGCCGTCTCGAACGGGACCATGCCGGCAACGCTCATGGCAACGAACTCGCCGAGGCTGACGCCGAGGAGCATGTCCGGCTTGATACCCTTTGCCTGCAACAGCTTGGCGAGCGCGAACTGCACCAGGAAGAGCGACGGGTGCGAGTGCTCCAGCCGGTCGAAGGGCTCGCTCGCCTTCCTGCCCGCGCCATAGATCGCCTCCAGCGGCGAAAACCCTTCGGCGTTCCGCACGATCTCGTCGCCGATCTCCATCCATTGCCTGAACACGGCGTGCTCCCCCATGACATCGCCCGCCATGTGGTAGTACTGGGAGCCCTGGCCGGCGAAGCAGAACACCGTCGGCAGGCAAGGCGAAACGGACGACATGAACGAGACCCCGGAAAGCGAGCGCAAGGCGCCCCAAGACGCGCCCTTCTCACATGCGGCAAGCCCGAACGGCAAGCCGGAGATCGACCGCGACCGCGTTAGCGCCTGGTGGCTCCGCCTTGACGACATCGGCGCTGCCGACTGGCCTTTGCTTGAGTCGCTCCTCTCCGACGAGGAACTGACCCGCGCCCAGCGCTTCCACTTCGACCGCGACCGCGACGTCTATATCGCCGCTCACGCCCTCTGCCGCGGGCTCCTGACCTGCTGCGCGAGATCGGCGCCGCGCGACTGGCGCTTCACGGTCGAGGATCACGGCAAGCCCGAAGTGGTCTCGCCGGCCGGCGCGCCGCGGCTTCGCGTCAACATCTCCCACACCAGAGGCCTTGCCGCCGTCGCGCTTACCGCCGAGAACGACATCGGCGTCGATGTGGAATGGCTGCAGCGCGAGGCCGCCACCGAGCAGCTCGCCGAACGGGTCTTTGCTCCGAAGGAGCGACAAGTTCTGGCGGACGCGGCCGAGACGATGAAAACCGAGACGTTCCTGACCTTCTGGACCCTGAAGGAGGCCTATGTGAAGGCGATCGGCAAGGGGCTCTCCCAGCCGCTCGACGCCTTCCATTTCGACCTTGAGACCTTGGCCATCGCCTTCGACGACCCGGACGTCGACGATCCGGCAAACTGGCAGTTCGCCCGCTGGCGCCCCGGCCCGGACCATCTGATGGCCCTCGCCATCCGCCATCCGGACCCGGCGCGGCTGGCAATCGAGGCCGGCCCGGCGCCGCTCGATTACCTGAGGGCGCTCGCCGGCTCCTGAATGTCGGCTTCCTCGCCGAGGATCGTCCGCAAGTATGGCGCCATGCCGCGTTCCTGGTCCCACTGGCGCGGATAGCCGAGGGAGACCTCCTCGAAGCGGGTGCCGTGGCGCCAGTCGGTGCGGCGGATGTGGATGTGGCCGGAGATGACGACGCGGGCATTGAACCGCCGGTGCCAGTCCTCGGTCCGCCTGGTGCCGCACCAGGGCGAAAAGCGCGGCGCCCGGGGAATGCGGATGAGGTCCTCGCGCATCGGAAAGTGATTGACGAGGATCGTTTCCATGCCCTCCGGCAGGGCCGAGAGCCGCGCCTCGGCCTCGTCGCAGCGCCGCTGGCACCAGGCTTCGCGGCTCTCGAACGGGGCAGGGTTGAGGAACATCTCGTCGGCGCAGACGGAGTTCTGCTCCCGCGCCCAGGCGACGACCTCATGCCGTCCGATATGGTCGGGCCGGAAGCTGTAGTCGTAGAGCAGGAACAGCGGCGCGATCGCGCAAGGGCCGCCGGGGCCGGTCCAGACCTCGAACGGATCTTCCGGCGTCACCACGCCATAGGCGCGGGCAAGGTCGACGAGCGCCCGGTAGCGCTCCTCGCCGACGAGGGCCGGCCCCTTGCCGCCCTCCTCGGGGATCGCCCACAGGTCGTGGTTGCCCGGCACCCAGAACACCTTGGCGAATTTTTCCGTGAGGGTGGCGAAGGCGAGCCGCACATGGTCGAAGCGCTCGGCGACATCGCCGGCAAGGATCAGCCAGTCATCGGGATAGAACGGCAGTTCCTGAAGGGCGTCGCGATTGGCCGGGCTCGCCAGGTGTAGATCGCTGATGGCACGGATGTTCATGGTCGGGGATATCTGCGCCTCTTTCCTTGACGCTGGCGGGCGAATTTCGAACACTTCCCGGAATCGGGCGGCAATGTCCACCCCGGTGCGGCTCGAAACTCAGTTGGATAACGATCTTGGCGCTCGTAACGAAGGCCTTGCCCGGCGGGCGGGAGATCTCTTGCATCAACCCCTATGAGGTGGATTTCTCCGTCCACGAGATCTTTTCCGCCGACCTTGCCGCCCATGGCATCGCCCTGCCGCACGATGGGCTGTTCCTCGACGTCGGCGCCAATATCGGGCTCTTTTCGCTCCGGCTGCGGGAGAAATGCCCGGCCGCGCGCATTCTCGCCTACGAGCCGATGCCGGACGTCTTAAGAGCGCTCGCCGAGAATATGGGGCGGCTTGCGCCCGCCGGCGAGGCCTATGCCCTTGCGCTCGGCGCAGAGCCCGGTACGGCGACCTTCGACTATTTCCCCGGCCTGACGGCCATGTCCTCGTCCCATCCCGACGTGGCGGAAAAGATGGCGGACGGCATTCGCGCCATCATGGCGGGCGCCAGCGGGTCGGCGGAGGTGCGCGATCTGGTGGAGAGCACCGGTGCCGACGAACGGGCAACGGACGGGGCCTATATGGAGGACCTGTTCCGGCGCCAGCGGGTCACCGTCGACGTCGACACGGTCTCAAGGCAACTGACACGGCACGGCATCGAGCGGGTCGATCTCCTCAAGGTCGACACCGAGGGCGCCGAACTGGACGTCCTTGCCGGCATCGCCGAGGCGGACTGGCCGAAGATTTCGCAGCTCATGGTCGAGGTGCATCTCGGCGACGAGGTGCTCAACGACCTTGCGGCAGATTTCGAGGCCCGCGGCTACGCCATCTCCATCGACCGCCATCCGCTTGCCGACGGCGGCGCCGCGGTCTCGCAGATTTATGCGGTCCGCCGCGGAGACAAGCCATGAGCGCGGCGGGGCAAAGCGACGACATCGACTGGTGGGGGACGCTCTCCGACCCGGCCTTTCTGGAAAATCCCTATCCGGAGCTGCATCGCCTCAGTGCGCGCGGGCCGGTGCAGTTCGATCCCGCCAGCGGCATCTGGTTCATCCTCGGCCACAAGGCGTTTTCGAAGGTGCTGAAATCGCAATCTTTCGGCCGCGACACCCGCAATTGGGCGGGCGGTTGGACCACGGAGGACTACAAAAAGGCCGATCCGGTCGGCTATGAACTCTTCAGCACCTTCCAGCCGCAGATGATCAATTGCGACGGCCCGGAGCACAGGCGCATGCGCGCCGTCTACGAGCCGGCCTTCCGGTCCCAGGCAATGGCCGACGTGGTGCCGATCATCGAGGCCGAGGCGGCCGCGCTGCTCGATGCCATGCCGGACGAAGGCGAGGCCGACTTCATCACCGCCTTCGCCGCCCCGCTGCCGCTCCGGGTCTTGTGCGAACTCTTCGACCTCTCCGCCGGTACTGATGCCCGCGTCGCCCGCTGGAGCGCCTCGCTGATCAGGATTGGCGACATCCTGATGACCCCGGAGCAGAAGCAGGAGGCGCTGGACGCCCTTTCCGAGTTCAAGGCCTTCCTGAAGGAGTGCCTGGCGGCGGCCGACCCCGCGAGCGCCCGGAACTTCATGGCGCTGGCCTTAAAAGCCCGTGACGACGGTACGCTCGATGAGGAGGAAAGCCTCACCAATCTGATTTCCATGCTGATCGCCGGCCACGAGACGACCGTCACCCTGATCGGAAACGGCATGCTGATCCTGTTGCGCAACCCGGAGGAAATGGCAAGGCTTCGTGCCGAGCCGGCCCTGATGCGCACGGCCATCGAGGAGTTCCTGCGCATGGAGCCGGGCGGCAACATGATCCTGCGCGTCGCTTTGGAAGACGTGGAAGTCGAGGGGACGGTGATCCCGAAGGGCGCGCCCGTCCTCGGCCTCATCGGCGCCGTCAACCGCGATCCGGCCCGCTTCGATGTGCCAGACGACCTCGACATCGCCCGGCCCGCCAACGCCCAGCTCACCTTCGGCGGCGGCGCCCATTCCTGCATCGGCGCGCCGCTCGCCCGCCTGGAAGCCCAGATCGCCTTTTCGGCGTTCTTCGAAAAGTACGACACCATCGAGCTTGCGGGCGCACCGGAATGGCGGCTCGACCGGCTGAACGCCCGCGGCCTCGCAAAACTGCCCGTCCACCTCGGAGCCGCCAAATGACCCGCCCCGTCGGCATCGAGGCCATGAACGTCTTCGGCGGCGTGGCCTTTCTCGACGTCCGCGAACTCTGCGACCATCGCGGCCTCGACATGCCGCGCTTTGAAAACCTGCTGATGCAGGAAAAGTCTGTCGCGCTGCCCTACGAGGACCCGGTCACCTTCGCCGTCAACGCCGCCAAGCCGCTCCTCGACGCCATGACGCCGGCGGAGCGCACGCGCATCGAGATGGTCGTCACCTGCACGGAGTCGGGGATAGATTTCGGCAAGTCCCTCAGCACCTACCTCCATCGCTATCTCGACCTGCCGTCCAACTGCCGGCTCTTTGAAATAAAACAGGCCTGCTATTCCGGCGCCGCCGGCCTGCAGATGGCGGCGAACTTCGTGCTGTCCGGCACGTCGCCCGGGGGTAAAGTTCTGGTCGTCACCACGGACATCTCCCGCTTTGCCCTCGCCGATGCGGGGGCCGTCGAGGAATGGGCCTATTCGGAGCCGAGTTCCGGCGCGGGTGCCGTTGCCATGGTGATCTCCGACACCCCGCACATCCTTGCGCTGGACGCCGGCGCCTACGGCAACCATGCCTTTGAGGTGATGGACACCTGCCGGCCGGGGCCGGACACCGAGGCGGGGGATGCCGACCTCTCCCTGATGGCCTATCTCGATTGCGCGGCGGGCGCGGTCGGGGATTACCTGCGCCGGGTCGAGGGGGCGGATTTCAGGGAGAGCTTTTCCCAGCTTTGCTTCCACACCCCCTTTGGCGGCATGGTGAAGGGCGCGCACCGGCATCTGATGCGCAAGCTCTACAAGGCAAAACCCGACGAAATCGCCGGGGATTTCGAGGTCCGCCTCGGCCCCAGCCTTTCCTACGGCAAGCGCGTCGGCAACACCGCCGGCGGCTCGGTCTTCGTCGCCCTTGCCGGCACCATCGACACGGCGGGGATAGACGCGCCCGTGCGCATCGGCCTCTTTTCCTACGGGTCCGGCTGCTGCTCGGAGTTCTTTTCCGGCGTTGCAGGACCGGAGAGCGCGGCGCGGCTGGGGGGCATGGGGATTTCGGCAGAATTCGATAAGCGCTACCGGCTGTCGATTGCCGAGTACGAGCGGCTGCTTGCCGGCGATGCTGTCGTGCGCTTCGGCACCAAGGACGCCGAGCTCGACCACCAGATCATCCCTGGAGCCTGGCCGGCGGACGGGGCGGGAACGCGGCTTGTCCTCGACAAGGTCGTCGGCTACCACAGGCACTATATCTGGGTCTGACCGACCCCGAGCCCAGCGGGCATAAAGAGGACGGCACACCCCTTGGACAGCGACCAGATCGTCGACATCATCATTGGCGAAATCCGCGAGACCGTCCCGGAACTTGCCGACCGTCCCATCGGCCGCGGCGATTCCATGGCCGACCTTGGCGTCGATTCCATCGAGCGCAGCGAGATCATCCTGGCGACCCTGGAAGCCGTCGGCCTGAAGGTGCCCATGGTCCAGCTTCACGGCCCGCGCAATATCGGCGAGCTCGCCGACCTCATCGATGCCAAGAAAAGCGGCTGACCCGATCCGCTTTGCGGGGATAGGCGTCGCCTCCGGCCTCGGCCATGGCAGGGCGGCGTTCCGGGAGGGCCTGTTCGCCGGTCGCAACGTCTTTTCGGAGTTGAAGCGCGAGGGGAGGGAGGCGCCGGAAGGCGAACAACCCTTCCTCGGCGTGGAAATGCCCGAGCCGCCGGCGGTGCTGCCCCCTAGGGTCGATCGCACTGCGACCCTGACGGGTCGGGTCGCCGCATCGGTGCTGGCCGAGGCCTGGGAGGATGCTGGGCTCGACGCGATCGCCCCCGAACGCATCGGCCTTGTCGTCGGCGGCAGCAATCTGGCGACGCGGGAACGGGCGCTGGCACTCGTCGAATATTGGGAAAAACGCGCCTTCGTGCGCCCGCGCCACGGGCACATGTTCCTCGACACCGATCTCTGCGGGCTCTGCACGGCGGCCTTTCCGATCCGCGGCTTTGCCATGACGGTCGGCGGGGCGTCGGCGAGCGGCGCGGTCGCCATCGTAGAGGCGCGGAACGCCATCCGTTCCGGCCGGGTCGATGCCTGTATCGCCCTCGGCGCGATGCAGGATCTCGGCGGCCACGACCTGCAGGCTCTGAGGGCGCTTGGCGCCATGGGCTCGGATCGCTTTTCCGATGTTCCCGAAAAAGCCTGCCGGCCGATGGACGCCGACCATGACGGTTTTCTTTACGGCGAGGCGGCCGCCGCTTTGGTCCTTTGCCGGGAAAGTGTTGGCCTGTCGAAGACCTACGGCACGCTCCTCGGCGCGGCATCGATTGCTGACGGCACCCGCGGGCCGGAGCCCAATCACGAAGGCCAGATCCGCGCGGCGAGGATGGCGCTGGCCGAGGCCGGGCTCGCCGCCGCCGATATCGATCACGTGAACGGCCACGCCACCGGCACGCCGTCGGGCGACGATACCGAGCTTGAGACCTACCGCGCGCTTGGCCTGCACCACACCCGCATCAACGCCACGAAATCGATCCTCGGCCACGGCCTCGCAGCCGCCGGCGCCATCGAGACCGCCGCCGTGCTGGTCCAGATGGCGGAGGGTCGTTTGCACCCGACCCGCAATCTCGAAACGCCGATCGACCCGGGTTTCAAATGGGTCGGCGTCGCGCCCGTCGAGCAAAAAATCGGCCACGCGCTGAAATTTTCCTTCGGCTTCGGCGGGGTGAACGCCGCGCTGGTCATCGGTGCGCCGGAGGCGAGTCGATGACGTTCGAGACCCTGAAGGTGACGACGGACGGAAATGTATGCCGGATCGTCTTCGACCGGCCCAACGCCGGCAATGCGCTAAACGCAAAGCTCATCGCGGAATGCGCCGAAATCGTCGCGCGGTGTACCGCCGAGGACAGCCCCGTCACGGTGGTCGCGATTGAGGGCGGCCCTGAGGTCTTCTGCGCCGGCGGCGATTTCGAGGCGGTCTCCGACAGCGGCTCGGCCGGCGATCCTGCCCCGCTCTACGATCTCTGGCAGGCGCTTGCCGACGGGCCGGTCGTCACCGTCAGCCTGGTGCGCGGGCGGGTCAATGCCGGCGGCGTCGGTTTCCTGGCCGCGTCCGACATCGTCATTGCCGAGGAAAGCGCCCGGATCGGCCTTTCCGAACTGCTGTTCGGGCTTTATCCGGCCTGCGTTCTCCCCTTCCTCATCCGCCGCATCGGCCGCCAGCGCGCCAACTACATGACGCTGATGACGCGGCCGCTCAGTGCCGCGGAGGCGCGGGACGCCGGCCTCGTCGACGTCGTCGCGGAGAATGCCGAACGCGCCTTCCGCCAGCATCTCGCCCGCCTGACGCTCCTGAAAAAACCGGCCATTGCCCGCTACAAGGCCTACCTTTCGGCCTGCCGGGGCGAGCCCGTCGCCGACCGGGAGGCGGCCCTTGCCGCCAACCGGGAAATGTTCCGCGATCCGGAGGTGCGTGCAAGCATCCGCCGCTACGTCACCGAGCTGAAGCTTCCCTGGGAAGATTGACCTCGGCCCGGCGCGCGGTGAGGTCGACGGCCTTGTCGAGCGGCGGCAGGACGGAGGCCGACAGCCCCTCGCGCCGGACGAAGGCCCGGTCGAGAAGCGCGATGGAGATGAGATAGAGGAAGGTCTGGTTTTCCTTGGTGCTGATCTCTGCCGCCGGCTTCGTCAGCACCTTGTTGGCCAGACGTGAGGCAAATTTCGGCTCCAGGAACGGCAGCTTGGACAGCTCGTCCGCGCTCAGCACCAGGTCCAGATAGTCCGGCTTCTCGGCCGCAAAGGCGGCCGCGTCCGGCGCCCGGTACGGGAATTTGCGCTTGTCGGTGATGGCGTCGGGCACCCGGCCCCTGAACGCCTCGCGCAGCAGCCGCTTTTCGACAAAACCGTCGTCGAATTTGAGGTTCACCGAGGTGGCGAGCGCAAAGACTTCCGGATCGAGGAACGGGCAGCGGTTCTCCACTCCGTGGGCAAGGCTCATGCGCTCGCCCTGGGTGGACAGCAGGTAGCCCGGGAGGAGGGTCTTGTATTCCAGCCACTGCGCCTTTTCGACCGGCGACAGGCGCTCGTATCCGGGCGCATTGGCGACGAGTTCGGAAATCGCCCGGAACGGATCTCCCTTGTCTTTCATCAGGCGGGCGGAGAACTGGCCGTTCTGGAACCTGAGCTCGTGGGAAAAGAGGCCGGGCATCTTTTCCTCTGAAAACTGCGCATAGAGCCCGGTGACGGCGGCGCTGTCCTCCGGCCCGTAATGCGAGAGATGCGGGTAGAGCCGGGCGAGCCGCGGGCCGCGGATCTCGTCGGGCAGCTCGCGCCAGGCGGCGCGCAGCAGCGTTTCCTTGAAGAGGTCGTAGCCGAGGAACGCTTCGTCGGCGCCTTCGCCGCTGAGGATGACCTTGATGCCTTCCGCCTTCGTGCGCTGTGACAGCAGATACATCGGCACGAAGGCGCTGCGGAAGGCCGGCACCTCGGCATGAAAGACCGCCTCGGGCGTGGCGTTGGCGATGTCCACATGGCGGATGCGCTCGGCGTGGTGCGAGGTGCCGAGATGCTCTGCGACGAGCCGCTGCTCGGCGGATTCGTCGAATTCGGCGTCCTCGAATTCGACAGAGAAGGTGGAGAGAGGCTTCGATGCGAAATCCCGGGCAAGGGCCGCGACGATCGCCGAATCGACGCCGCCGCTGAGATAGACGCCGACCTCCACGTCGCTGCGCAAACGCAGTTCGACGCTGCGCGACAGCCGCGCGCGGATCGCCTCCAACGCTTCCTCTTCGCTCTCCACCTTGGGCCCGATGTCGAAGCGGAGCGCGTCGTAGGTGCGGGTGGCCAACGTCCCGTCCTTGACGGAAAGATACTCGCCCATGGCAAGGCTCTTGATGCCGAAAAAGCCGGACTGCTCCGGCAGCGGCGTCCATTGGGCAAGGATGGAGGAGAGCTGGTCCGGGTCCTGCTCGAAGGAAAAGCCGGGAACGGCCAGGAACGCCTTCATCTCCGAGGCGAACAGCACCGTATCGCCGCGGATGGCGTAATAGAGCGGGCGCTTGCCGAAGCGGTCGCGGGCAAGGAAGAGGTCGCCCGTCTCGGCATCGTAGAGCGCAAAGGCAAAGCCGCCATTGAAGCGCGTCAGGCAGTCCGGCCCCCAGGCGATCCAGGCGGCAAGCACCACTTCCGTGTCGCAGGTGGTCCGGAACGAAAAGCCGCGCGCTTCCAGCGTCGCCCTCAGTTCCCGGTAATTGTAGATCTCGCCATTATAGCAGAGCCAATAGCGCCCGCTCGCATCGCCGAAGGGCTGGGCGCCGCCGGCCGGATCGAGGATCGCCAGCCGCACGGTCCCCATGGCGAGGCCGTTGTCGACCAGGGTGCCGTAGCCGTCCGGCCCGCGATGGGCGATGCGCGAGAGCATGCCGCGGATGTCGGCGCCGAGCGCTTCGGCCGGCCGGTTGGGTTTGAGGATGCCGGCGATGCCGCACATGAGCCCGGCCTCAGGCGCTTGCGGTGCCGCGTTGCGACACCTTTTCGGCCACCGCCGCCTCGATCTGCGTCAGGCTGACCATGACGCCGCCGGTCATCTCCTTTTCGGAGAATTTGATGCCGTATTCCTTCTCCAGGAAGCGGATGAGCTGGATGTAGCCGAAGGAGTCCATCACGCCTTCCTTGAAGAGGTCGGAGCTCTCCGGAAAGGTCTCGTCGAACTCGATCAGGAACTGTTCTTCGATGAAGTCGCGAATCCTGCTCATGGGCCTCGATATCGCCTGATACCCGAAGTCGTCTGACTGTGACGGCGCGTCGCCTTGAGAACTGTCTTGGGGTGATTCTCTTGAGGTGCGGCCGCCCGATAAGGCTAGCCAATCGCCGGGGTGAGGGCGAGGGGATATCCGGCCGAAAGTGCTCCCGCCAACAGAAAACGCCATGATTCCACCCCTATTGCGGGAGGGATTGGCGGCCGCAGGCTGAGGTCCTCAAAAGTATCCGGCGTATGCATCGAGTGACGTTATCCACAAGGCAGTTATGGCGCCGAATTGATGTGGATGCGATGCCGGTTCGGCTTGCGCGGGTCAAGGTAGCTGCCTAGCATTATCCGAACCCGGCAGATGCGTTTTCCGAGAACGAGATTGCGGCGCGTCCGGCACCGCAGACCGTCCGCCCGTTGGCGGGCGGACGTATCGCCGGCCGGACAATCCGTCGGCGCGGCACGGGCGGGACAACAGCGCGGTCCGCGGGGGAGAACACGCCGAACATGGCAGGTGTTGAATGAATATCCTCCGCCTGCTCCAGGGCGGGCCGCCGGCAAGCCGTCGCTTCCTCTTCGCCATCACCTCGTTCACGGGCCTCGGCAATGCCGGCCTCATCGGCCTCATCAACCAGGCCGCCGAGCAGTCGCTGCTCGGCGCCAAGGTCGGCGCGCAGCTTCTGATCGTCTATGCGCTGACGCTCGCCTTCTTCCTCGTCTCCAACCGCACCTCCCTGCACCAGGCGAACCGCTACGTGCAGCAGAGGCTGGAGGCGACGCGGCGGCGCATCGTCACCAAGATCCGCCGCGCCGATTTGCGGACGCTGGAGCGCCTCGGCCAGGGCGACATCTACATCACGGTCGCCCAGGAGACCGACCACCTCTCCCAGACCCTGCCGCTCCTCATCGGCGCCGCCCAGAGCGCCTTCGTGCTGGTCTTTTTGCTGCTCTATATCGCGACCCTGTCGCTGATCTCCTTTGCCGTCGTCGCCGGCGTCACGGCCCTCGGCCTCAGCATCTTCGTCATCCGCCAAAGGGCGCTCACGGCATCGCTCGCCGCGGTCCACTATCGCGAGGCGGAGATGCTGGACAGCCTCTCCCACTTCACCCTCGGCTTCCAGGAAATCCGCCTCAACGCCGACCGCAATGACGGCCTCTTTGCCCATTTTTCCGAGGTCGCCGACCGGCTGAAGGACGAGGTCATCGCCATCGGCGGGCGCTGGGTGGCGCTCCTGCAATTCTCCAACGCCTTTATTTTCCTCCTCGTCGGTGTCGTTGTCTTCGTGCTGCCGGCGTTCTTTGCCGGCTATACGGACACCATCTACAAGATTACCGCCGCCTCAGTGTTTGCCATAGGCCCCGTCGCTGCGATCACCTCCGTCGTCAGGCTCATCGGCCGCGCCGAGGCCGGCCTCGGCCATGTCTACGCGCTGGAAGAAAAGCTCGACGAGAACGCGCCCGGTGCTGCGGAAAAAAAGCCCCGCGAGCGCTCGCCGTTCCGGGATTTCCAGACCATCGAGCTTGCGGGAACGACGTTCCGGTATGTCGACGGCGCCGGGCTGACGACCTTCACCGCCGGCCCTCTCGATTTCACGCTGAGGCGCGGCGAGACCGTCTTCATGACTGGCGGCAACGGTAGCGGCAAGTCGACGGCGCTGAAGCTCATCTGCGGCCTCTACCGGCCCGACGGCGGCCGCATCCTCTGCGACGGCACCGAAATCGATTCAAGCAACCGCCAGCAGTACCGCGAGATCTTTTCCGGCGTCTTCACTGACTTCCACCTCTTCGACCGGCTCTACGGCATCGACGCCGATCCGGAGGACGTCGCCCGCCTCATCGCCCGCATGGAGCTCTCCGACAAGGTCGATTTCGCAAAGGGTCGCTTTTCGACAAGCGACCTCTCCACCGGCCAGCGCAAGCGCCTCGCCATGATCGTCGCCCTGCTGGAGGACCGGGAGGTCTATCTGTTCGACGAATGGGCGGCCGACCAGGACGCCCATTTCCGCGAGGTTTTTTATGGCGAGATGCTCGCCGACTTCAAAGCCCGCGGCAAGACGGTCGTCGCCGTCACCCATGACGACCACTACTGGGACCGCTGCGACCGCCGCGTTGCCCTCGACCTCGGCATGATCACCAGTGGGGAGGGCGTCTGAACCATGGCGATCGTCGACTTCATCCGCGGCGCCGATCCGCGCCAGCTCCGCATCATGTTCCTGCTGACGCTCGTTGCCGGCCTCGCCAACGCGACCCTCATCGTCGTCATCACCAAGGTCGCGGAAACGGTCTCCAATGCCGGCACCCCAGGCGTTTGGGCCTGGCTCGCCTTTGCCGGCGCCTTTCTCCTCTATTACGGCGCCAACCAGATCGCGCTGGTGCGTTCCATGGCGATCATCGAGGACCTCCTCAACAAGAAGCGCCTGGAGATCGCCGACCGGCTGCGCCGCTCCGAGCTTCTGGTCGCCGACCGGCTCGGCCGCGGCCGGCTCTACAATCTCGTCGCCAAGGAGACCAACCACCTGTCGGTGACCTTCCCGCTGATCGTCGATGCCGTCCAGCAGACGGTGCTGCTCGCCGTCGCGCTCGTCTACCTGCTCTATCTCTCGCCGGCGGCGTTCGCCGTGTTCCTGGCGACCGTGCTTGCCGGCATCCTCGGCTACAAGGCCATCGACAGCCGCTACCGGGAGATATTGCGGCTCGTCGAACGCATGCAGGCCGAACTGCTCGACGCCATCACCGACATCATCCGCGGCGCCAAGGAACTGCGCCTCAACACCAGGCGCAGCGACGCCGTCGCCGCGGCCTACCGCAAGCGCTCCAACATCCTGGAGCGGCTGATGGTGCGCTCGGTCGAGCACTGGGTGTCGCTGATCCTCCTCGGCGGCCTCACCACCTTTGTCATGCTCGGCGTCGTCGCCTTCGCCTTTCCCGGCTACGTCACCGGCCACAACACCATCATCTTCCAGCTCGTGCCGGTGCTGCTGTTCTGCATGGGCACGCTGACCAAGACCGTCGCCCAGTCGCCCATGTTCATGCGCGCCGAGGTCGGGCTGAACGCGATCCTGGCCATCGATACCGAACTCTCCGAGGCCTCCTCCATCGGCCCCGACGAGGCGCGCCGCCAGGCCCGCGCCTTCCTCGATTTCTCCACCATCTCCTTCAACGGCATCCGCTTCAGCTACGACCGCAACGACCCGGAGGCCTATACGGTCGGGCCCCTCGACCTCGGCCTGACCCGCGGCGAGATCGTCTTCCTGGTCGGTGGCAATGGCAGCGGCAAGTCGACGGCGTTGAAGATGATGACCGGGCTCTATCCGCTCGATGCCGGCTGGATCGGCGTCGACGCCGCGGCTGTTGCAGGCAGTGCCCGTGCCGGCTACCGCGAGCTTTTCGCCTCCGTCTTCGTCGACCTCCACCTCTTCGACCGGCTCTACGGCATGGAGGACGCCGACCCCGGCAGGGTCAACCGGCTGATCGCGGAATGGGGGCTCGCAGGCAAGGTCACCTTCGAGGACGGCCGCTTCAACCAGCTCCACCTGTCGACGGGCCAGCGCAAGCGCCTGGCGCTGATCGCCGCCGTCGTCGAGGACCGGCCGATCTATGTCTTCGACGAATGGTCGGCCGAGCAGGACGTGGACTATCGCGAGCATTTCTACACCACCTTCCTGCCGGCCCTGAGGGACCAGGGAAAGCTGGTGATCGCCACCTCCCACGATGAAAAATACTGGGGTGTTGCCGACCGCGTGGTCAAGCTGGACCTCGGCCGCATCGAATGGATCAGGACGGGGGCGGACGCGCGATGAAGGCCTATCTGTTTCCAGGACAGGGCGCACAGCGCATCGGCATGGGCGCGGACCTCTTCGATGCCTATCCCGATCTCACCTGGCGCGCCGGAGAAATCCTCGACTACGACATCGCCGCCCTTTGCCGCGACGGCCCAATCGAAAAGCTGAGCCAGACGCAGTTCACCCAGCCGGCGCTCTATGTGGTCAACGCTCTCAGATACCTGAAGCACCGGGACGAGACCGGCGAGACGCCCGACTTCCTGCTCGGCCACAGCGTCTCCGAATATGTCGCGCTGTTCGCTGCCGGCGTCCTCGACTTCGCCACCGGCCTGTCCCTCGTTGCACGGCGCGGCGCGCTCATGGCCGAGGCCCGGGGCGGCGGCATGGCAGCCGTCCTCGGCCTCGATCCGGATGCGGTGGCCGAGCTGATCGCGCGGGAAGGGCTCGCAGATATTTACCCGGCAAATTTTAATACCCCGCGCCAGATCGTCGTCTCGGGCCGCAAAGACGCGATCGTCGCCGCCGAGCCCCTGTTCCTTGCTACTGGGGCCAGCCACTACAAGGTGCTGCCGGTGAGCGGTGCCTTCCACACGCCGTTCATGGAAGCTGCTCGGGCGGAGTTCGCCGGCGTCGTCGCTGCGGCCGACTTTTCGCCGCAACAGGTGCCGGTGATCTCCAACGTTACGGCCCGCCCGCACGTCGATGCCGACATCCGCGCCCGCATGGTGGAGCAGATCACCGCGCCGGTGCGCTGGGCCGAGAGCCTGCGCTACCTGATGGCCCGCGGCGTCGCCTTCACTGAGACGGTCGAACTCGGCCCCGACGGCCCGCCGGTGGTGCGGCCGATGTTCCGGCGCACGGAAATGGAGGCCGGGCCGCTTCCGCCGGAGGAGATGGCAGTGGCGGTTCCCGTTGCCGCGGCGGCCACCCCGGAGCCTGCCTTTGAGGCCGCCGCACCTGCCGCGCAACCGATCCAGCCGACGCCGTCGGGACCAGTCGCAGACGCCGGAGCAGCGCCCTGTCCCGAACGCAGCGCAGATGCCGTGCTGTCCGAAGTGGCATCGCCGCAGGTCTCGACCGACAGCCGCCCCTGCCACACACCCCGCTTTTCCGTCGAGCGTCTGGGCTCGCGCGCCTTCTGCGACGCCTTCGGCATTCGCCACCCCTATGCCAGCGGTGCCATGTATCGCGGTATCGCCTCGACCGATATCGTCATCCGCATGGCAAACGCCGGTCTCCTCGGCTTCTTCGGCGCCGCGGGCCTGTCGACGGCGGAGGTCCGCAACGCCATACGCCGCATCCGATCGGGCATCCCCGATGCCGCGCCCTTCGGCGTCAACTTCATCGCCCGGGTCAACCGGCCCCACCTGGAGGACGAGCTGACCGACCTCCTCCTGGAAGAGGGCGTCACCATCGTCGAGGCCTCCGCCTTCATGGAGGTCACGCCCGCGCTCGTCCGCTACCGGGCGAAAGGGCTGACCCGCGAAGCCGGCCGCACACGCGCAAGAAACCGCGTCGTCGCCAAGGTCTCCCGCCCCGACGTCGCCGCCCAGTTCCTCGCTCCCGCACCCGACGACGTCGTGAAAAAACTCCGCGCGTCGGAAGCGATCACTGGCGACGAGGCGGAACTGCTCGCCCATCTGCCCATGGCCGACGCCATCTGCGTTGAGTCCGATTCCGGCGGCCACACCGACCAGGGCATGCCGTTCGCCCTCATCCCGCCGATCCTGAAGCTGCGCGACGATGCGCAAATGCGCTTTCCCGATGCCGGCCCGATCTTCGTCGGCGCCGCCGGCGGCATCGGCACGCCGGAGGCCGCCGCCGCGGTGCTCGTCCTCGGCGCCGATTTCCTCGTCACCGGCTCGATCAACCAGTGCACGGTCGAGGCCGGCACGAGCGACGCCGTCAAGGATCTCTTGGAAGCGATCAACGTCTACGACACGGCCTATGCGCCGTCCGGCGAAATGTTCGAACTCGGCTCCAAGGTGCAGGTGTTGAAAAAGGGCGTCTTCTTCCCGGCACGCGCCGAAAAGCTCGTCACCATTTATCGCCAGCACGAAAGCCTCGAAGCGATCGACCCGGCCCTGCGTCGCCAGATCGAGGAGCGCTATTTCCACAAAAACTTCGAGGAAGTTTATGCCGACCTCGCAAAAACCTACGCGCCCGTCGAAATCGCGCGCGCCGAGGCGATGCCGAAGCACCGGATGGCGCTCGTCTTCAAGCGCTATTTCCGCGACACCACCGACTGGGCGCTAGCCGGCGAGATGGCCCACAAGGTCGACTTCCAGGTCCATTGCGGCCCTGCGCAAGGTGCCTTCAACCAGTGGGTCGCCGGCACCGAGCTTGAATCCTGGCCGAGCCGCCATGTCGACGACATCGCCCTAAAACTTCTCGACGGCACGGCGGACCTCCTGTCGCGCCGCTTTTCGGCATTGGTGGGCTAGCCGATGGCCGAGCGCCCCGTCGCCATCATCGGTCTCGGCATGCGCCTTCCCGGCGCCGACGACCTCGACGGATTCTGGGCGCATCTCGCCGCGGGCCGCTCACTCATCACCGAAGTTCCGCCGGAGCGGTGGGATGCGGCGGCGCTGAAGGGCGATCCATCAAAGGGTAACAAGACCGCAAGCATCTGGGGCGGCTTCGTCGACGGCGCCGACACGTTCGATGCCGCTTTCTTCGGCATTTCGCCGCGCGAGGCGGCCTGGATGGACCCGCAGCAGCGCTTTGCGCTCGAAATGGCCTGGCACGCCATCGAGGACGCCGGCTACGCCGCCTCCGCCCTTGCGGGAACCCCTACCGGCGTCTTCATGGGCTGCTGCCACTGGGACTATGCGGAACTTCTGGAAAAGCACCTCGCCCAGATCGATGCCTACCTTCCGACCGGCATCGCCTTTTCCATCATCGCCAACCGGGTCTCCCACTTCTTCGATTTCCGCGGGCCCAGCATCACCAACGACACCGCCTGCGCCGCCTCGCTGACCTCGCTCTATGAGGCCGTGCGCGCGCTCCAGGCCGGCGAATGCGACCTGGCGCTCGCCGGTGGCGTCAACCTGATTTGGTCGCCGAACCATTTCGTCGCCTTTTCCAAGGCCGGCATGCTCGCCCGCGACGGCCACTCCAAGGCTTTTGATGATGCGGCCGACGGCTATGTCCGCGGCGAGGGCGGGGCCGTGCTCTTGCTGAAGCCGCTGTCCCGGGCGCTCCAGGACGGCGACCCCATCCACGCCGTCATTGCCGGCATCGGCGTCAACCATGGCGGCCGCACCAACTCCCTGACCGTCACCAACCCCGAGGCCCAGGCCGAACTGATCGCAAGGGTCCACCGCGAGGCGGACGTTCTTCCGGACGCCATCGACTACATCGAGGCGCACGGGCCGGGAACGCCGCTCGGCGACCCGATCGAGGTCTCGGGTCTCAAGGAAGCGTTTGCGCGGCGCGCGGCCGAGACCGGCGTTTCCTTCCAGCCGGAGACCTGCGGCATCGGCTCGGTGAAGACCAATATCGGCCACCTGGAAGGCGCCGCCGGCGTTGCCGGCATCGTCAAGGTGCTGGCGGCGCTGAGGCACGGCCACCTCCCGGCCAATGTCGGTTTTTCGGAGATGAACCGGCTGATCGACCTCGCCGGCACCCCGTTTCGCATCCAGAAGGAGCCGACCGACTGGCAGCAAAGGGACGACCGGCCCCGCCGCGCGGGTGTCAGCTCCTTCGGCTTCGGCGGCAGCAACGGCCATGTGCTGCTGGAAGAGCTTCTGGCGCAGGCGCAGGGCGGGGCGGAGGAGGGGGGCGCAGCCGAGGCCGACGTCGTCGTGCCCCTGTCGGCGGTGAGCGAGGAGCGGCTGAAGGTTTACGCCGAACGCCTTCTGCGATTCATCGAAGCGAACGGCGAACGCATCACGCTTGCCGACCTCGCGGTCACCTTCCAGCACCGCGAAGCGCTGGACGCACGGATCGCCGTCGTCGCCTCGACCCTCGACGGCCTTGCGGGGAGGCTGCGGGCGTATCTGGCGGACGGAAATGCCATGCTGCCGGACGGCAACGGCCCCCTGCACGACCTCGCACGAAGGTGGGCTCGCGGAGAGGACGTCGACTGGCCGGAAATCGGCGGGCGCCGCATCCACGCCCCGCTCACCCCGTTCGACAGGCAACGCCATTGGATGGACCTGTCGCTAGGTCAAAAACCGCAGGGCGAGACGCCCCATCCGCTCCTCCACCGGAACGTCTCGGGCTTCGGCGGCCCCGTCTTCGAGACCGTTCTTTCCGGCGACGAGTTCGTCCTCGCCGACCACCATGTGAACGGCACAAAGCTGCTGCCGGGCGTTGCCGGGCTGGAAATGGCCCGCGCCGCCGCGAGCCTTGCCGGTGGGCTCGAGCGGGCCGCCTATGTGATCGAGAATGTGGTCTGGAGCCGGCCGATCGCCCTAGAGGAAGGGCAAAGGACGGTCCGCGTCGAAACCCGCTTGGCGAAGAAGGATGGCGCCATCGGCTTTGCGCTTCACAGCGGGAATGGGGCTGCCAACGTGCAAGGCACTTTGGGGCCCGTCGACACCGCTGCTCCGGAGGGAGAAGACCTCGGCGCGCTGCGCTCGCGCCTCATCCAGCGCGTCGATCCCGCCACTTGCTACGAGCGGCTTAATGCGAGCGGCGTAGACCACGGACCGGCGTTCCGGGCGCTGTCGCAGGTGTATCGCGCTGGCGACGAGGTTCTGGCGCAACTGAAGCTGCCGCGCCGTCTCCTGCCCTCGCTGGAAACGATGCCGCTCCACCCGGTGCTGCTGGATGCCGCGATCCAGGCCTGGGTCGCCCTCGGCGATGCGCCGCCGCCCGGTGCCGGCGTGCCGTTTTCCTGCGAAAAAGTCGAGGTCTTCGGGGCCTGTGCCCCGGTCATGTGGGCACATCTGCGGCTGCGCCCCGGCCCGGCGTCCATCCGCCATCTCGACATCGACCTCCTCGACAAGGACGGAGGAAAGCGCGTCGCGATCCGCAACCTGGCCCTGCGCGTGCTGGCGCCGGCCGAAACGGCCGAGACGGAGCTCCACACCGTGCCCGTCATCCTCGCCGACGGCGCCTGGCGCGAGGCGCCGCTCACCTTCCGCGACGACGCGGACGGGGAAACCCGGATCCTGCTGGCCGGCTCCGAGGCAACGACGGCGGAGGCCCTGGCGAAGCGAACGCGCTGGCCGGTCGAATCCCTTCCATCGGTCGAGGGACGCGATCCGGCGGACGCGGCCGAAATCCTCTTCCGTGCCGTCCACGGCATCCTCGCGGAGACCTTGCGCGCCCGGCCTGCCGAGCCGGTGTCTTTCCTCGTCCTCGCGACGGACGGGGTTCCAGCCACGGCCACCGCGCCGCTCGCCGCGCTGCTGCGGACGGCGGCGACCGAAAACCCCAAGGTCAGCGGCCGCGTCGTGTCGCTCGCCGGCCCCGTCTCGCCCGACCGGCTATCCGTTACGGCCATGGTCGAGGCCCGCGCTGCGGATGCCCTTACCGAGATATCCCACGATGTCGACGGGACGCGGAGTGCCTGGAAACCCGATGCGCGAACTATCGCAATATCGGATAATCCATTTTGCGCCGATCCGAACGGCGTCTACTGGATAACCGGCGGCTTCGGCGGCCTTGGAACGATCTTCGCTGGCTGGCTGGTCGACAGGGGCGCAAAAAAGCTGGTTCTCAGCGGCCGGCGGCAAACGCCGGGCAAGGAGGGCGAGGAGACGCTCGATGCCCTTCGTGCCAGGGGTGCCGAAATCCTCCATGCGCCCTGCGATATTGCCTCCCGCGACGAGGTCGACGGTCTCGTCCGCCGCATCGCCGATCTCGGTCCCCTGAAAGGGGTCATCCACGCCGCCGGCGTCCTCGACGACGGTTATGTCCTCACCCAGGAGGCCAACCGGGCCGTCGCCGCCTTTGGCCCCAAGGTTGCGGGGACACTCAACCTCGACCGGGCGACCCGCGATGCCCCCCTCGACTTTCTCGTCCTCTGCTCTTCTGTTGCCGCCGTCTTCGGCAATCCGGGCCAGGCCGGCTACGCGGCGGCGAACGCCTTCATGGACGCCTTTGCCGAGGCCCGCGCTGGCGACCCGGCGGCTCCCGGCAAAACGGTCTCGGTCGCCTGGCCGCTCTGGACCGAGGGCGGCATGTCGGTCGATGCCGCGACCCTCGCCGCCATGGAAAAGCGCCTCGGCCTCACACCGCTGCCGACAGGAGCCGGCCTTTCCGCGCTTCAAACCCTTCTTGCGAGCGAGGCCGCGCCCCGCACCACCGTGCTCCACGGCGACATGGCCCGCATCGGCGAGATGCTTTTCGCCTATGGCCGCGAGCCGGACCCAGCGCCACCGGCGCCGGTTGGAAAAACCGTTGCCGAAACGGCCGCGCCCGCCGTCGGCAATGCCGCCCTGACCGATTTCGCCGTCTCTTGGGTCCGCGACATCCTCGCCGAGGTTCTGGAATTCGATGCCGCGCGCATCCGCCCCGACCGCAAGCTGGAGGAATACGGCCTCGACTCCATCGCCATCGTGGAGACCACCACGCGGCTGGAAGAAGCGCTCGGGCCGCTGTCGAAGACGCTCTTCTTCGAGTTCGTCGACCTTGCCGGCGTTGCCGGCCACCTGGTGGCTGAGAAGGCGGAGGTCCTCAAATCCCTCTTGGCAGACGAAAAGGGACCCGCGGCGGATACGCCGTCTCCGCCCGAACCACCCCGGCCGACTGCCACACTCCCGCTCGCCGCCAACGACGACCGTATCTCATCGCCGCCACCCATACGGCAGCCGGGCCGCTCGCACCGAACGCCCGACACCGCCGACGACCGTCACGACATCGCCATCGTCGGCCTGTCGCTCCGCGTTGCCAATGCCGCCGACCAGGATGCCTTCTGGACAATGCTGTCGGAAGGCATCCATGGCTTCACGCCTGTCCCCGCCGACCGCTGGGATCACGCCGCGATCTACCACCCGGAGCGCGACGTCCCCGGCAAGACGGTAGTCAAGACCGGCGCCTTTCTTGCCGATATCGATAAGTTCGATCCGCGGTATTTCCGGATTTCGCAGGCTGAGGCCGAGCTGATGTCGCCGGAGGTCCGGCTGTTCCTGGAGGCGAGCGTCGAGGCCTTCGAGGATGCCGGCTATTCCCGCGAGACCATGGCACGGCGCTATGGCGGCAACGTCGCCGTCATCGTCGGCTCCATGACCAACGAATACGACCTCTACGGCTTCCAGAACATGCTGGTGCGCGGGTCGCTTGCCAGCGGCAGCTACACCGGCACCGTGCCGAACATGGTCTCCTATTTCTATGGGCTGACAGGCCCGTCCTATTTCCTCGATACCATGTGCTCGGCCGCCTCGACCTGCGTCCACGAGGCCGTCCACATGCTGCGCGCAGGGCGCTGCAAAATGGCGCTCGCCGGCGGCGTCAGCCTGCTGCTCCACCCGCAAAAGCTGATCGCCACCTCCCAGGAGCATTTCACCAGCAAGTCCGCCGACGTCATCCGCGGCTATGGCCTTGGCGCCGACGGCACCATCCTCGGCGAGGGCGTCGGCGCGCTCGTCCTGAAGCCGCTGGTCGAGGCGAAACGCGACGGCGACCGCATCCACGGCGTCATCATAGGCTCGGGGATCTCCAATGCCGGCGTGCGCAACGGCTTCACCGTGCCGAACCCGAACCAGCAGGCCGTCGCCATCGAGGCCGCCCTCGACGACGCCGGCATCGGGGCGGAAACCATCGGCTATGTGGAGGGCCACGGCTCCGGCACCGCCCTCGGCGATCCGATCGAGGTCAAGGCCCTGACGACCGTGTTCCGCAAGGCGACGGACACCATCCAGACGGTCCCCATCGGCACGGTGAAGAGCAACGTTGCGCACCTCCTCGGCGCCTCGGGCCTTGCCGGCATCGCCAAGGTGCTGGCGCAGTTGAAGCATGGCCAACTCGCCCCCTCGCTCCACGCCGAGACGCTGAACCCGGACATCCCGTTCGCAACCTCGCCGTTCTACGTCCAGCGGGAGCTGGCCGCGTGGGAGCGGCTGCGGGATGCGGCCGGCGCCGAGCTGCCGCGCCGCGCGGGCGTCACCTCCATCGGCGCCGGCGGCATGAACTCCCACATCGTCATCGAAGAGGCGCCCGCGCTTTCGGCTTTGCCGGAGCCGGAAGGGCCGGAGCTGCTGGTCTTTTCCGCGCTCACTCCGGAGCGGCTGGCGGCGGTTCTGGAGCGTTTGCGCGGCTACCTTCGCGCCCATCCGGACGAGCGCCTCGCCGACATCGCCTTCACGCTGCAGGTGGGAAAGAACGAGCTTTCCGCGCGGCTGGCGATTGTCGCCGGAAGCCGGGACGAAGCCCGTGCCGCCATCGAGCGGTTCCTTTCGGCGGGTGAAGCGGGCGAGAAGACGGTCTATCAGCCGTCGATCCTAGATTGCGATCCGCCGGCCGACCGCGGGGCTGTGGATGCCGATTGCGCGGCGCGCCGGCTGGACCGCATCGCCGCCGCCTGGTGCCGGGGCGCGGTGATCGACTGGGATCTCGTCAATCGGGGCCGGGCGGTGCGCCGCGTCTCCCTGCCGGCCTATCCGTTCGAGAAGGTGCGCTGCTGGTACCGGGAGGAGCCGGATGCTCCCTCCGTGGTCCGCCCGTTGGGCGCGCGTTCGAAGCTGCACCCCTTCGTCGGCGTCAATCGCTCCGATGCGGCGGGTCTGCGCTACGAGACGCCCATCCACCTCGCAGAACTCCGCGACTACGTCGTCGCTGAGGCCGGGCGGGACACGGTCCTGCCGCTCGCCGCCGTCGATGCACTCGCGGCGGCGGCGTCGATTGCCGGCCTCTCGGAGCGGCCGGCGCTCCGCGAGATACAGATACGCTCGGTGGAGAACTGGACGGAAATCGCATCATGCGATATCCGGATTGACCGTAAAGCGTATGAAGGACCGGCGCTCACAATCGATGCAGTCGGCAACGCCGGCGACCGGACGACATGGGCGCGCGCCCTGCTGTCCGCCGACAGCCCGGTGCCGGCCGGTTCCGTGGACCTTGCGGCCGTGCGCGCCGCCGCATTGCAGGAGCTGGACGCCAGAACCCTCTATGGTGGGTTGAAGGCCCAGGGCCTTGCCTTCGGCCCCTATCTGGAAAGCATCGAGACGGCGTGGCGCCTTGCCGACGGGAGCGTGCTCTGCCGCCTGCGTCCCGACCCGCCGCAGCAGGATCCTTTCAAGAAAAATGTCCGCCTGCCGGCGCTCGCCCTCGGCGCGGCCTGGCAGGCCCTGCTGCTGGCGCTGCCGGGGGAGAGCGGGGCCGCGGCGCTCGCGATCGACGGCGTGACGCTGGCCGATGGCGAGGTCACCGACGTTCTCTGCCGTGCGGACGGCAGTGGCAGCCACGACATCCTGTTCCTCGCCCAGGACGGAGCGGTCGTCGCGGCATTGAGCGGCGCCTCGGCGGATGCATCCTCCACCAAGGAAAGCGCCGCCGCACCGGAGCCCGCACCGCCCGCGACCGAGGCCGCAGCTCCCGCAAGCGCGTTCCGCGACGACCTTCGCCGGATGGCGGCAGACATCCTGAAATTCGCGGTCCTCGACATCTCTCTGCGCGAGCCGTTCCACGACCTCGGCTTCGATTCCATCTCGCTGACCCGCTATGCCGGCGATATCTCGGCTGCCTGGGGCATCCAGCTTTCGCCGGCGATCTTTTTCGAATGCGAGCACATCGAAGCGCTTGCCGACCACCTCGCCTCGCGGCACGGCGTGACGGCGCAGCAGAAGCCCGCAAAGGCAGTCCCGGCCAAGACGGCGTCCGACACCGTCTCGGCGCCGGTCATCCCCGCCGAACCCGCCGGCATCGACCGGCGCACCACCCCGCCGGTCCCGGAAAGCGACAGAAGAATCGCCATCGTCGGCATGGCCGGGCGCTTCCCCGAGAGCCCCGACGTCGGGACCTTCTTCGACAATCTCCTTGCCGGCTGCGACCTCATCTCCGATCTGCCGCTCGAGCGCTATTCGCCGGCCTACCGGGCGCGCCTCGGTGCGGCCGGTTTCACCAAGCGCGGCGGCTTCCTGTCGGACATCGACCGGTTCGATGCTGCCTTCTTCCGGGTCTCGCCGGCCGAGGCGGAACGCATGGACCCGCAGCAGCGCCTGCTGCTCGAGACCGCCTGGCGGGCGCTGGAAGACGCCGGCTACACCCCCGACGAGCTACCGCGCGCGACGGGCGTCTTCGTCGGCATCACCTCGCTCGACTATGCCGAGCTCTGGCGCGCCGAAGGGGGCGGTTCCGACGGCTATCTCGCCACCGGCAATTCGCTGGCGATGGCCGCCAACCGCATCTCGCACCGGTTCGACCTGTCCGGCCCGAGCGAGGCCATCGACACGGCCTGTTCCTCGTCGCTGGTCGCCCTCCTTCGCGCCCGCGACGCGCTCCTTGCCGGCAGGTGCGAGGCCGCGCTCGTCGGCGGCGCCAATCTCTGCCTGTCGCTCGACGGCTTCGAGGGTCCGCACCGGGCCGGCATGCTCTCGCCGAGCGGCCGCTGCCACACCTTTGCCGCCGATGCCGACGGCTATGCGCGCGGCGAGGGCGTCGCCGTCCTCGTCCTGAAGCGGCTCGCGGACGCCGAGCGCGACGGCGACCGCATTCTTGCCGTCGTCGCCGGCGGCGCGGAGAACCATGGCGGCCGGGCCGGCGCGCTGACGGCACCGAACGCAAAGGCACAGGCCCGGCTGATCGTCGAGGCGATGGCCGGCATCGACCCGGCATCCATCTCCTACATCGAGGTTCACGGCACGGGCACGGAGCTCGGCGATCCGGTCGAGACAAACGGCCTGAAGCGGGCCTACGAAGAGCTGCTCGGGGATCGCGCCGCGGACATTGGCCTTGGCGCGGTCAAGCCGAATATCGGCCATCTGGAAGCCGCCGCCAGCCTTGCCGGCGTCGTCAAGGTGGTGATGGCGATGGCGAGGGGCGAACTGCCGCCGACCATCGGCTGCGAGGTGCCGAACCCGCATATCGACCTTGCCGGCAGCCCGTTCCGGCTGGTGACCGCGCGAGAGCCTTGGGTAGGCGAACCGCGCCGCGCCGGCATCAGCAGCTTCGGCTTCGGCGGCACCAACGCCCATGTGGTGCTGGAAAGCTATGGGGGGAGCGCGCAGGCGAGCCGCCGACCGCTGCCGTCGCACGATTTCGCCGACACCCGTTTCTGGATCCCGTTTGAAAAGGAGGCGGACGCGACAAGCGAAACGCTGCTCTTTTCCGCCGACTGGGTGCCGGAACAGGCAATCGGCGACGCCCGTTCTGGCAGGCGCATTGTCGTTGCCTGCGGGATTGCGGTTGCTGATACGAGTGTGGAGATCGTCGATCTCACCCCGGCGGGCCGAAGCATGGCGGAACGCTACGCCGACGCGGCCTCCCGGCTGCTCCGCTTGCTCAAGAAAGAGATGGCGGATGCGGGCGGTGGCGACGTCCTCATCCAGCTCGCCGTCCCGACCGACGAAATTCTCTATGCCGGCATCGCCGGCATGCTGCGGACCGTCAGCGAGGAGGAGCCGCGCTTCACGTCCCAGGTGATCGAGGTGCCGAAAGAGGCCGATCCGACAACACTCGCACGGTGGTTGCAGGACGAGGCCCGCGCCCCCGCCGGCACCCACAGCCGCTATCGGGGCGGCCGCCGTGAGGTTCGGCGCTGGCGCGAGCTTTTCGAGCCGCACCCCGCGCAGCGCTGGCAGGACGGCGGCGTCTATCTCGTCACCGGCGGCATGGGCGGGCTCGGCCGGCTGGTGGCGCGGGATATCGCGGAAAGCGCCAAGGGCGCCGTGCTGGTGCTTGCCGGGTCGGGCCCGCTCGACGACCGCGCGGCCTTCCTGGAGGAGCTGCGGGGGCTGGGCGCGGTCGCCGCCTATCGCCGGGTGGACGTCGCCGATCCACGGGCTGTGAAGGCGCTCGCCGACCATATCGTCGAGGTCCACGGCAGGCTCACCTGCGTGATCCATTGTGCCGGGGCCTTGCGCGATGGGTTCCTTGCGACCAAGACCGAGGACGACCTGCGTGCCGTGCTGGCCCCGAAGGTTGCCGGGAGCCTCGCCCTGATGGAGGCGTGCTCCGGCCGCGGCGTCGAAGAGGTCGTCTTCTTTTCCTCCCTCGCGGGCCCCTTCGGCAATGCCGGCCAGGCGGACTATGCGGCGGCCAACGGGTTCCTCGATGCGCTCGCCGCGCGTGGGGCGGGCAAGACAGGAGTCACCGCCATCGACTGGCCGCTCTGGCACGACGGCGGCATGCGTGTCGATGCGGCAACGAAGGATGCCCTCTTCCGCCGCATGGGCCAGCGGCCGCTGGCAACCGAAGCCGGCCTGAAGGCGCTCGCCCGCGCCCGCGCCGCATCGGCCGCCCAGGTCGCGGTCGTTGCTGGCGATGCGGCCCGCATCCGCCGCTTCTTTGCGCCGCCCGAGGCTTTGCGAGCGGTGCCGCCGGTCGACTCCGACCTGTCGCCCCCCGACCTCGCGAACCGCACACGGGAAAGGCTGCGCGCCCTCTTCGCCGACATCAGCGGGCTTGCCGGGGCGGTGATCGATCCGGCCGCGCCGCTGGAAGACTACGGCATCGACTCGCTGATGATTACCCGGCTCAACAACGAGCTGGCCGGCCGCTTCGAGGCACTGCCGAAAACCCTCTTCTTCCGCCACCGCACACTCGCCGCCGTCGCCGACCATCTGGTCGCGGCCCAGCCCGCCGCCTGCCGCGCCTGGACCGGCGTCGAGGACGCGGTGGCGCCATTGCCCGGGACGGCCCCTGCGCGGACCGCATCTACGACTATCTCCTCGCCCGTCCGGAACGATCCCATCGCCATCATCGGCCTCAGCGGCGCCTATCCGGGTGCCGCCGATCCGGACGCCTTCTGGGAAAACCTCGTCGCCGGCCGGGACGCCGTCACCGAAATCCCGGAAGAGCGCTGGCCGCTGGACGGCTTCTTCGAGCCGGACCCGGACGAGGCGGCGGCGAGCGGCAGGAGCACCTCGAAATGGGGCGCCTTCCTGGAGGGATTCGCCGATTTCGACCCGCTCTTCTTCCGCATGTCGCCGCGCGATGCCGCCGCCATCGACCCGCAGGAGCGGCTGTTCCTGACGGCTGCCTGGCAGGCCGTGGAGGACGCCGGCTACAGCCCGGCGCGTCTGAAGGCCGTCACCGGCGGGCGGGTCGGCGTCTTTGCCGGCGCCACCAAGACCGGCTACGCGCTGCACGGCCCGTTTCGGGCCGAGGGCGGCGCATTGGTCCGCCCCTCGACCTCATTTGCGGCGATGGCCAACCGGGTCTCCTTCGTGCTCGACCTTTGCGGCCCGAGCATGCCGGTCGACACCATGTGTTCCTCGTCGCTGACGGCGATCCACGAGGCGGTTCAACACCTTGAAGCCGGCGCCTGTGCCATGGCGATCGCCGGCGGCGTCAACCTCTATCTCCACCCCGCCACCTATACCGACCTCAGCGCCTCGCACATGCTGAGCCCGACCGGGCGCTGCCGCAGCTTCGGGGCGGGCGCCGACGGCTTCGTGCCGGGCGAGGGCGTCGGCTGCGTGGTGCTGAAGCCGCTGTCGGCAGCCCTCAAGGATGGCGACCGCATCCATGCCGTGATCCGCGGCACGGCGGTCAACCATGGCGGCCGCACCAACGGCTTCACCGTGCCGAACCCGCTCGCCCAGCGCGACGTGGTGCGGGCGGCGCTGGCAAAGGCCGGGCTCTCGGCCCGCGACATCTCCTATATCGAGGCCCACGGCACGGGCACCGACCTCGGCGACCCGATCGAGATCGACGGCTTGAGCGAAGCCTTTGCCGCCGACACGGCCGCACCGGGCGCCTGCGCCCTCGGCTCGGTCAAATCCCAGATCGGCCATCTGGAAGCGGCGGCCGGCATCGCCGGACTGACCAAAGTCGTCCTGCAGATGCGGCACCGGACCTTCGCGCCGAGCCTTCACGCCGAAACGCTCAACCCGAACCTCGATCTCGACGCCTCGCCCTTCGCCCTGCAGCGCGCGGCGGCGCCCTGGCCGTCGGACGGCCCGCGCCGGGCCGGTATTTCCTCCTTCGGCGCGGGCGGCGCCAACGCCCATCTGATCGTCGAAGAAGGGCCGCAGGAGCAGGTGATGGGGGCGCCCGGGCCGCAGGCGATCATTCTCTCGGCCAGCACCGAGGAGCGATTGACGGCCGCTGCCGAACGCCTGCTCGCTTTCCTGGAAAACAAAAGCGATCGCGGCGACGCCCCCGACAGGGACGCGGTCGCCGAAGCGCTCTCCGGCAGGCTCGCCGGTCTGCTCGGCGTCGAGAAGCCGGATATCGACCCGAGCGAGAGCTTCGACGGTCTCGGCCTTGAACCATCCGATGCGCATGCGCTCGTCCGCCGGGCGAACGCGGATTACGGGACCGATCTCGCCGCCGCCGATCTTGCTGCTGCCGGATCGCTCTCCGGGCTTGCCGACCTGATCGCGGCAACGGCCACACCGACGGAGAATGCCGGTCCCGCCCTCGCCGACATCGCTTACACGCTGCAGGTCGGCCGCGAGCCGATGGACGCCCGCCTCGGCATCATCGCGGCGAGCCTTGACGATCTGCAGGAAAAGCTCGGCGGTTGGCTGGCGGACCGGAGTGCCCCGACCGGCGTCTTTGCCGGCAATGCGGGCGGACCGAACAACGGCTTTGCGGCGCTTTCGGCCGACGAGGTTCTGGCCGAAGTCATCGCCCGGGCCTGGGCGACCGGCCGCGCCGAAACCCTCCTGCGGCTCTGGGTGGAAGGCGTGGAGATCGAATGGCCGGCGCTGCGCGCCGAAGATCGCGCCCGGATCGTCTCCCTGCCCACCTATCCCTTCGAGCGGACGAAATACTGGATCCCGGAGGAGGTCCGCCGTGCCGCAGTGACGGGCGAACGCCCGCGCGAGCGGAACGACGAAGCGGCCGTCCGCCAGGCGGTCGAGGCGCCGTCCGGTGACGCCCTGCTCCTTGGTGCGATGGACGCGTTCGATGCGGCGATCGCCGGCGTCCTCAAAGCGGTGCTTCGGAATGTGCCGCTGGACGCGGTCGTCGAAAAATACCGGCCGTGGCGGGTGGCGGCGGAAAACCTTCTTTCTGACGCGGCCGAGGGCGATCCCGCAGAAGCCTGGACGGCCTGGCAGGCCCTGCGCGAGATGTCCCCCGCCCAGTGGGCGCTGGCCGATGCCGCACTCAAAACCCTGCCGGAGATCCTCACCGGGCGCATTCGCGCCACCGATGCCCTCTTCCCGGAGGGGCGCCGGACCCTCGTCGAGGCCGTCTACAAGGAAAACGCCGTCGCCGCCCGCTTCAACCGGACGCTGGCCGAGGCGGCAGCGGGGATAGTTGCGGAAAGCGCTGGCCGGGAACTCCGCATTCTGGAGATCGGCGCTGGCACGGGCGGCACGTCCGAGCCGGTCTTCGACCTGCTCGCCCCCTATGCGGAGCGCATTGCCGAATATTGCTACACGGACGTCTCGAAAGCGTTCCTGATCCACGCCGAACGGGACTATGCGGGCCGCATCCCCGGCCTCAGGACGGCGCTGTTCGACGTCGAGCGGCCGCCGGTCGAGCAAGGTGTCGGCAGCGGCTACGACCTCGTCATCGCCGCCAACGTCCTCCACGCAACGGCGGATATCCGCCGCACGCTCTCCCATGTGCGGGCGCTGCTGGCGCCGGGGGGAGCGCTGCTTCTCAACGAGACCAGCCGGCCGACGCTCTTCACCCACGTGACCTTCGGCCTGCTCGACGGCTGGTGGCGGTTCGCCGACCGCGAGGTCCGTATCCCCGGAACGCCGTCTCTGACGCTTGAGACCTGGCGCGGCGCGCTGGCGGACACCGGCTTTGCCTTTGTCGCCGGGTCGTCGGATCCGGAGCGCGCCCTCGGCCAGCAGATCGTCGTGGCGCGGGCGACCGGCGCGCCGACCGGCAGCAAGGTGCGCGACAGGGCGTCCACTCCGACCGTATCGGACGCCGTTGCACGGCCTTCGCTGCCCGAACACGCCAAGCCTGCCGGGACGCTCCGCCAGAGCCTGCTTGCCGCGCTTGCCGAAACCCTCAACGTCGCGCCGGAGCGCATCGAGGCGGACAAGAGCTTTGCCGACTACGGGCTCGATTCCATCCTCGGCGCGGAGTTCGTCCATCGGCTGAGAAAGACCCTTGGCATCCCGCTCGACCAGACAACCCTCTTCGATGTCTCGACCGTTGCCCGCCTCGAAGGCCATCTCGCCGAGAGCCATCCGGACGTCGCGCCACGCCTCGCCGACGCGCCTGACGCCCTAGCGCCGCCTCCGCATGACAGCGCGCCGGCCTTGGCGACACCCGGCATCCGCACCGCCCCCGCCGGGCGTCCTGCCCGCGAGCCCATCGCCATCGTCGGCGCCAGCGGCCGCTTTGCCAAATCGGAGACCGTCGACGCCCTCTGGCAGCACCTCCTTGGCGGCGACGACCTCGTCGGGCCCGTCACCCGTTTCGACCTCGATCAATTCTACCGCGATGCGGCGCCCGGAACCTACGGCCGCCACGGCAGCTTCCTTGAGGATGTCGACCGCTTCGATCCGGTGTTCTTCGGTATATCGGGCCTGGAAGCGACTTACATGGACCCGCAGCAACGGCTGTTCCTGGAAGAGGCCTGGAAGACGCTGGAAAACGCGGGCCATGCCGGGGCCGACATGGTCGGACGGCGCTGCGGTGTCTTCGTCGGCGCCAGCCACGGCGACTACCAGGAACTGTTCGCGGACCAGCCGCCCGGCCAGGCCTTCTGGGGTAATACCGCCTCGCTGATCCCGGCGCGGATTTCTTACTGGCTCGACCTGAAAGGTCCGGCAATCGCCGTCGACACCGCCTGTTCGTCGTCGCTGGTCGCGCTGCACCTTGCCTGCCGCAGCATCTTAGCCGGCGAGTGCGAGATGGCGCTCGCCGGCGGCGTCTTCGTCCAGTCCTCGCCGCGCTTCTTCCGCTACGCCAATGCCGCCAACATGCTCTCGCCCTCCGGGCGCTGCGCCGCCTTCGGCGCCGGAGCGGACGGCATCGTGCCGGGCGAGGCGGTCGGCGCCGTGCTGCTGCGCCCGCTCGCCGACGCGCGCGCAGACGGCGATACGGTGCTCGGCCTGATCGCCGCCACCGGCACCAACCAGGACGGCACCACCAACGGCATCACGGCGCCGAGCGCGGCCTCCCAGGAGCGGCTGATCCGAGAGACCTATGAGGCGTTCGGCATCGATCCGGCCGGGATCGACATGGTCGAGGCGCACGGCACGGGAACGGTGCTCGGCGATCCCATCGAGCACGCCGCGCTCGTCCGCGCCTTTGCCGGCGTGGAGCGAAAAATCCTCCTCGGTTCGGTGAAGTCGAATATCGGCCACGCGACGACGGCGGCCGGTATCGCCGGGCTCCTGAAGGTGTTGTGGAGCCTTCAGCATGGGACGATCCCGCCGAGCCTGCATTTCGGCGGCGGCAATCCGGCGATCGATTTTTCGACGAGCCCGTTACGGGTAAACGGGGAGCCGGTGGCTTGGCCGAAGGGGGGGCAGAAAAAACGCCGGGCGGCGATCAGCTCCTTCGGCTTCAGCGGCACCAACGCCCACGTGGTCGTGGAGGAGGCGCCGGAACAGGCCCCGGTGCGTGAGCCGGCGCGGGAGCAGCTTTTTGTGTTGTCGGCGCGGACGCCCGAGCAGTTGCAAGCGCAGGCCGAACGTCTGGCGGACCATCTGGAAGCGCATCCGGAGACCGCGCCGGAGGATGTCGCCTTCACGCTGATCGCGGGCCGCCGTGCCTTCGAGCATCGACTGGCGCTGGTGGCGGAGAGCCTTGCCGACGCGGCCGCGCGGCTGCGGGCCTGGCTCAGGGGCGATCCCGAGGGCGGCGTCGAGACGGGTATGGCGCGCGAGGCGTCATCCGCTGGCGATGCCGAAGCGCCCCGACCGACGACAGTGAGGCCCACCGATGGCGACCAGAGGAATGCCGATCTCAAGGCGCTTGGTCGGGCCTTCCTTGCCGGCGCGCCGCTCGATCCGAAAGCCCTCTTTGCCGCGCCGCGACGCCGCGTGCCGTTGCCGACCTATCCTTTTGCGGATCGTCGCTATTGGGTGGGAAAGGGACCGTCGGACGCGCGGCCTGCCCCGGCCCCAGCCCCGGCAATGACAGCAGCGGCGCCGCCTTCGCCGTCTATTTCTGCCCCCATGGACGATGACCGGACGGTGCCGAATGCGGCGCGGGAGCTGTCGCCCGGCGGCGCGACAACGCCTGTTTCCGACGCGCGGGTGAGCCTCGCCGATCCGACCGTCGTCGTTGCGAAAATCGGCCCGGTGGCAACCGATGGCGCGATCAAGGTCCGGCTCGCACCTCTCGCCGCTCCTACGACGTCAGGCGAAGCACCCGGCTCCGTCGCCCGCCGGCCGGATGCCGATGGCGTGCGCATCCTCGACCTTGCCGGCCGCTGGGATCGGTCGCTGGAAGCGGCGATAGCGCGCGAACTGGATGCGGCGCGCACCGACGAGGCCGTCCGCTGTCTGGTTCTTGCGGGAAATGAGGCCTGGTGCGGGGAGGGGGCCTTCGACCCCATGGCCTTCGTCGACTGCGCCGTGCCGGTCGTTGCGGCGGTCACCGGAGCGGCCGAAGGCACCGGGGCCTATGCCGCGCTCCACGCTGACTTCCTTGTCCTTGCCGACAACGCACGCTTCGACGCCATCCCGGATCCGACGACCGAACTCGGCGTGCGGCTTCGCAATCGCCGCCTCGCCGCTGGCGGCGCCGGCCGCCGATCCATCGCGGCCACTGACGTCGCCGCAGTCGGCAGCCCGGTCCATCCGTCGGGAGAGGTGGAGGCTGCCGCCCTCGACCTGGCCGGCCGGATCGCCGAGGCGCCGCGCGAGGCGCTTGTGCTCCTGAAAAACCACATGCGTCGGGAGATGCCGGCGCTTGTCGGGGATGCGACGCCGAACGGCCTTGTCCTCGACCTGTCCGCCGCGCCCGCAACCCTGGCGCCCCGGCGCCTGCCGCTCCGTTCCGACGTCATCGAGCTGGAGCGCTTCGCCGACGGCGTCGTGCTGGTCAGGATGGTCGAGACGGCAGGCCGCAACATGTTCACCCCGGCCTTCATGGACGGGCTGGAGGAGGCGTTCGCGGCGATCGCCGAAATGGCGGACGCGAAGGTCGTCGTGTTGACCGGTTTCGATGCTTATTTCGCCTGCGGCGGTACGGCGGACGGCCTTGCCGAGCTGCAGGCCGGCGCCGGCCGCTTCACCGATCGGCGCATTTATTCGCTGCCGCTCGCCTGCGGACTTCCCGTCGTCGCCGCCATGCAGGGCCATGCGATTGGCGCCGGTTGGTCGCTCGGCCTCTTCTGCGATGCCGCGGTACTCGCTGAAGAAGCCGTCTACCACAGCAACTATCTCTGGTACGGCTTCACGCCCGGCGCCGGCGCGACCCTCGTCTTCCCCGCAAGGCTCGGTGACGACCTCGGCCGCGAAGTTCTGTTTTCGGCGCGCGAATATCGCGGCGCGGAGCTGGCCGCACGTTCACCACGCGTCACGACACTGCCGGGCCGGGATGTGCTGCCGAAAGTGCTTGCTGCCGCCCATGCGCTGGCAGCGCGCCCGCGCGCGGACCTCATCGCCGAGAAGGCGGCGCGCGCCGCGTCCTTGCGGAAAAATCTCGATGCCGTGCTGCAACGGGAAGTCGCCATGCACGAAAAGACCTTTATCGGCAACGACGCCGTGCGCGCCCGGATCGCGGAGAAATTCGGAAGCCTTCCCGCCGACGCCGGTCCCTCCGCCCCCACGACAAGGGCCGGCGCCACGAAGGCGGAGATCGTCGCGTCGCTCGCCGAAACCCTGATGGTCGACACCGCCGACATCCGCGACGGCGACAGCTTCCTCGACCTCGGCCTCGATTCCATCCTCGCCGTCACCTGGATCCGGGGCCTCAACGCGCGCTACGGCATCGAGTTGCCGGCGACCGCCGTCTATGCGCATCCGAGCGTCGGCGCGCTGGCGGCCCATATCGCGGCGCTTGTCGCAGGGACGCCGGCGGCCCCGGCCGCACCGGCGCCCGAAACAACGCCGGCCGCGGCGAACGCCGACACCGGCAGGGTGAAAGCCGAAATCATCGCCTCGCTGGCCGAAACCCTGATGATCGAACCGTCGGACATCCGCGACGACGACAGCTTTCTAAATATCGGCCTCGATTCCATCCTCGCGGTGACCTGGATCCGCGGCCTCAACGCCCGCTACGGCATCGAGCTGCCGGCAACGGCCGTCTATGCCCATCCGAGCGTCGGTGCGTTGGCGGAACACATCGCGTCGCTCCTTCCGGCGCGGGAGCCCGCGCCCGCCGCGCCGACCAAAGAGACGCCGGCCGCCGCCACCGAAGCTCCCGTTGCTGCCCCCGCCCTCAACGCCCTGGCAGCAAGAGCCGCGCCCGCCGGCACCGAGCCCATCGCCATCATCGGCGCCTCAGGCACCTTCCCGAAGGCCGGCGACCTCGACAGCTTCTGGGACAACATCCGTTCAAGCCGCGACTGCATCTCCGAGGTTCCACCCTCGCGCTGGGACATCGCCGAGTTCTACGACCCCGACCCCCAGGCGCTGGGCAAGACCTATTGCAAATGGATGGGCGCGCTCGATGAGCCCGGATCGTTCGACGCCCGCTTCTTTGCCATCACCCCGCGCGAGGCGGAACTGATGGACCCGCAGCAGCGGCTGTTCCTCCAGACCGCCTGGCACGCCATCGAGGACGCTGGCATCGATCCGCAAAGCCTTTCAGGAACCCGCACCGGCGTCTATGTCGCCTCCGGCGCGAGCGGCTATGAGGACCGGATTGCCGAACGCAACACCTACAGTCTCCTCGGCGCCTCCGGCTCGATCCTTGCCGCCCGCATCTCCTATCTGCTCGATTTGCGCGGCCCCGCCCTTTCCATCGACACCGCCTGTTCCAGCTCGCTGGTGGCGCTGTGCCAGGCCTGCGACGGCCTCGCAGCGGGCGCTATGGACCTGGCGCTTGCCGGCGGCGTCTCCGTGCTGGTCGGCCCGAAAATGTTCATCGACACCGCAAAGGTCGCGATGCTCTCGGCGGACGGGCGCTGCTTCTCCTTCGATGATCGCGCCAACGGTTTCGTGCCGGGCGAGGGCGTCGGCGCGGTACTCCTGAAACGCCTGTCCGACGCCGAACGCGACGGCGATCCGGTACGCGCCGTCATCCGCGGCTGGGGCACCAACCAGGACGGCCGCACCAACGGCATCACCGCGCCGAACCCGGAGGCCCAGACCGCGCTCCTGAAGGAAGTCTATCAGCGCTTCGGGATCGACCCGGCGACCATTGGCCTTGTCGAATGCCACGGCACCGGCACGGCGCTCGGCGATCCCATCGAGGTCGAGGGCCTGACCGGCGCCTTTGCCGGCGTGCCCAAAGGGACCAAATGCGCCCTCGGCTCGGTGAAGAGCAATGTCGGGCACCTTCTCGCCTCGGCCGGCATCGCCGGCGCCCTGAAGGCGATGCTGGCGCTGGAACACCGGCAGATCCCGCCCTCGATCCATGTCGAAACGCTGAACCGCCACATTCCGTTCGAAAAGACGCCGTTTGACGTCTGCCGGGAGCTTCGCGACTGGCAAGGCTCCCCGCGCCGCGCCGCCGTCAGCTCCTTCGGCTTCAGCGGCACCAACGCCCATGTGGTTCTGGAAGAGGCCGCAGCGCCGCAGCCGCGTGAGCGGGTAGGGCAGGGACCGCATCTCATCGTCCTCTCGGCCAAGACCCGCGACGCGCTGGTTGAGCAGGCCGGCGCGCTGGAGCGCGTGGTGACGGCGCGGCCGGATCTCGACCTTGCCGATCTCGCCGCCACGCTGCAATCCGGCCGCAGCACCTTCGCCGAACGGCTCGCGGTCGTTGCAAGCGACCGCGAAACCCTCCTGCGCGCGCTCGCCTCCGTCGTTGCTGGCGCGCCCGCGACGGGCGTCCATCTCTCTTCCGGCGACCGGGACGCCGTCGCGCCCTATGCCGATGATCCCGACGCCCGCGACCTCGTCGCCAAATGGCTCACCTCCGGCGATGCCGGCCGGCTGGAAAAGGCCGCCGACCTCTGGGCCAAGGGCCTCGATATCGACTGGCCGGAAATCCCCGGCGCGCGGCGCCTGCGCCTGCCGGGCTATCCCTTCGCGCGCACGACCTACTGGATCGACGAACCGGAAAAGCGGGCCGATGCGCCGGCGCGCGCTACGCCGCTCCTCGGATCGCATCCAACGGCTGGCGAGGTCGGTCGCATGACCGTGCGCATCGACGGCACGGAGCCCTGGCTTTCATGCGATGTCAGCGGCGCGGACCGCCGGCTCCTCGGGCTCTTCCTGCCGGAACTTGCCCGCGCGGCCGCCGAGCGCATGACCGGGGCGCCGGTCCGCCGTCTCTCGCACCTCCTCTGGGGCCGCCCGGTCGTCGTCAACGGCCGCCCGCGCGACCTTACCGTTGTCGTGATGGCCGACGACGAAGGCTTTCTCTATCGCATCGAGGCCGACGGCGAGGCGGCAACGCCCTGCCATCTCGGCTCGCTGGGATCGGACCCGGACGTCAAGCCGGCAACGGTCGCCCCCGCCGACCTTCTCCGCGGCGCGGATGCCACGGCGGAATTCGCCGCCCTCGCCGAACGCCTTGCCGCATCGGGGCCGCCATCGCCGGAAATGGCCCGGGCAATTGAGGTCCGGCGTGACGGCGCGGCCATCTCCGCGCGCCTGGACCTGCCGCGCGGCTCGGAGCCCACCGGCGCCCTCTTCGACCCGCTCTATCTCGACGCCGTCTGGCGGCTCGTCCTCTTTGCCTCGGGTGCGGACGGCGCGCGGCTCGCGCTTCCGATGAGCGTTGCCGCGATGACGGGCTTTGCCGCGCCGGGCGAATCGGCCCTTGTTCGGATCGTGGATGCCGCGGACGGCCTCTCGGCGACCCTCTTCGATGCGGTAGGCAAGGAGAGCTTGCGGATCGAGGGGATCCGGACCGTCCCGCTCGGCGAGAGCCGCGACATCCGCATTCGCGAGGAGGCAGGACCATGACGAGGGTGGCGATCGTCGGCGGCGGGCCGACGGGCATCGGCGTTGCCCGCGAGCTGATCGAGGGCGGCATCAAAGTCGACCTCTTTGAGGCGGAGGCCGATTTCGGCGGCGTCTGGAATGGCGAGGCCCCGTGCGGGCGCACCTATCGCTCGCTGCATCTCATCTCGCCGAAATTCAACACCCAGGTTGCCGACTTCCCGATGCCGGAGGACTATCCGCCCTATCCGAACCACCGCCAGATGCTGGACTATATCCGTGCCTACGCGCGGGCCTTCGGCGTTTACGGGCGCGCCAACTTCAATGCGGCCGTTGAAAGCCTGATCCCCGAGGGCGACGGCTGGCGCCTGAGGACCAGCGCCGGCCATGACGAGCACTATCCCCTCGTCGTCGTCTGCAACGGCCTGCAGCGCGTGCCGCTCTATCCCGAGCCGCCCTATCCGGGCAGCTTTTCCGGCGAGGTGCTCCACGCCGCAGGCTACAAGTCCGCCGACCAGGTCCGCGACAGGCGCGTCCTCGTCGTCGGCGGCGGAAATTCCGGCTGCGACCTCGCCGTCGATGCCGTGACGACGGCGCAAAGCGTCCATCACAGCACGCGGCGCGGCTACTACTACCAGCCGAAATTCATCGACGGAAAGCCGACGCCGCAATGGATGATGGAGCTCGGCAACAAGTTCGCCACGAAGGAAGAGACACTCGCCTATGTGGCCGAGGTCTTCCGCTTTGCCGGCTATGACGGCACTACCTTCGGCCTGCCGAAGCCGGACTATCCGATCGACGCCGCCCACCCGGTGATGAACTCGCTGCTGCTCTACCACATCGGCCATGGCGACATTCGGCCGAAGGGCGACGTGGAGAGCTTTGCCGGCAAAGCGGTGCGGTTCCGCGACGGCAGCGCGGCCGACATCGACCTTGTGCTGTACGCCACCGGCTATCGCCGCGACTTCCCGTTTCTTGATGACAATCTGCTGGAATGGAAGGACGGCATTCCCGATCTCTTCCTCCATTCCACCCCGCGCAACCACGACAACCTCCTCTTCATGGGCTTCATCAACGCCGCCGGCGGCCTGGGCGACGGCATGAAGACGCAAGGGCTGTTCGTCTTGAACTATGCCCGCGCGCTCTTTGCCCGCAGCCCGGGCCTGGAGCGCTTCCTGAAGGCCAAGAAGACCGACACGCCCGACCTCGGCCAGGGCTATTTCATCGATTCCTACCGCCATCGCTGGGAGGCGGACCTCTGGAAGCTGCTCGCCCATATGCGCCGCTACCGCGACATGCTCGCCGAACCCGCCGTCGAGGGAGCGGCCGCGAAATGACCGACGACAGCAAGGACCTCGGCCCCCGCATGCGGCGCCTGCTCGACGAAGAGCTGGTGGCGCGCGCCAGCGTGCGGCCTGAGGTGGACGCGCCGGCGGGGAAGGATGCTGCGTCGTCGGAGGCGGACGTTAAGACCCGTCTCGCGGCTGACGTCTGGCACCTCGCGGCAGGCGCCCTCGGGATGGTTGAGGCCGAGCTCGATCCGACCGAGAACCTGGCCAATCTCGGCATCGATTCCATCGCCATCACCGAGATCATGGCCAAGATCTCCCGCCATTTCGGCATTTCCGTCGCCCCGACGACCTTCTTTGAGGCAAGGGACCTCAACGATCTCGCGAACATTCTGTTGGCCCGCTATCGCGTGCCCATCGCCGCCCGCTACGAGAAGGAAAAGCCGAAAGCGCCCGGACAACCGACGCCTCCACCAGCCCCTGTGGCGCCGCCCATCCGCACTGCCGTGCCGGACGCGGCCCCCGCCGACGACGAGACGACCGTATGGCTCGCTCGCCACCGCGCCGCGGCGCAGCCAGTCGCGCCGGCACCTGTTGCCCGTCCGGCGCCCGACAAAACCGAACCTTCGACCGACGTCCCCATCGCCGTCATTTCCATGGACGGCAAATTCCCGAAGAGCCCGGACCTCGAGGCGCTCGAAGCCCATCTTGCCGCCGGCGACGACTGCATGGAGGTAGTGCCGCCCGAACGCTGGGACTGGCGCGCCGTCGATGGCGACCCGAAGAAGGGCCCCTTCACCAACGTGAAACACGGCGGCTTCGTCGACGGCGTCGACCTCTTCGATGCCGCCTTCTTCCACATCTCGCCGCGCGAAGCGGAGCTGATGGACCCGCAGCACCGGCTGTTCCTGGAATGCGCCTGGTGCGCCATCGAAAAGGCCGGCTATGCGCCGGGGTCGCTGGCCGGCCGCAAGGTCGGGATTTTCCTTGGCATCGACCTCCTCGACTACATGGAGATGGTGAACCGCGACGGCTCGCTCGACCCCCAGCAGATGACCGGTCTCGGCCACACCTTCTGCCCCAACCGGCTCTCCTTCCTGCTCGACGTCCATGGGCCGAGCGAAGCCATCGACACCGCCTGCTCCTCCTCGCTGGTCGCCATCCACCGCGCGGTGATGGCGATCCGCCACGAGGGCTGCGAGATGGCGCTTGCCGGCGGCGCCAATCTCATGCTCTCGCCGCTGCAACACATCCTGTTCTCGCGCATCGGCATGCTGGCGCCGGATGGCCGCTGCAAGACGTTTTCCGCTGGCGCCAACGGCTATGCCCGCGCTGACGGCGTCGGCGCGGTGCTCTTAAAGCGCCTCGATGCGGCCGAGGCCGACGGCGACCCGATTCTCGGCGTGATCAAGGGCTCGGCCGAGCACCATGGCGGCGGCGCCACCTCGCTGACCGCGCCGAACCCGAAGGCGCAGGCCCGCCTCATCGTCGAGGCGCACAGGAACGCCGGCACCGACCCGCGCACCATCGGCCTCATCGAATGCCACGGCACCGGCACGCCGCTGGGCGATCCGGTCGAGGCGGAGGGCCTGAGGCGCGCCTTCGCCGAGCTTTACGGCGAGCGCGGGCTCGCGCCGCCGGCCGCGCCGACGATCGGCCTCGGCTCCATCAAGTCCAATATCGGCCATACCGAGACCGCCGCGGGCGTCGCCGGCCTCATCAAGGTGCTCTTGGCGATGCGAAGCGGCACCCGCTTCCGGACCCTCCATTGCGCCGAGCCGAACCCGCTCCTGGACCTGGAGGGAACGCCGTTCTTCCTCCTGAACGAGGCGAGGCCCTGGGAGCGCCCGGTCGTCGACGGCGCGGAACAGCCGCGCCGCGCCGGGCTTTCCTCCTTCGGCGCCGGCGGCGCCAACGTCCATATGGTTGTCGAGGAATTTCAGGACGCGCGTCCTGCCTGTTCCGGCCAATTTGATGGCCCGCTTGTCGTGCCAGTGTCCGCGGCGAGCGAGCCGGCGCTGAAGGAGGCCATCGTGCGCCTCCGGGATGCCGCGACGGAGGCCGATTTCGCCAGCCTTGCCTACACGCAGCAGGTCGGCCGCGACGCCATGCGCTGGCGCGCCGCGTTCGTGGCGAATGACCGCGACGACCTCGTCCGCCGCATGGATGCCTTCCTCGCCGGGGACGGGGGCGCCGCATTCGCGGGAAGGGTCGCCAACGGCCGCGAGGACGACGCGCCAGCGCTGGACCCGGCGCGCGCCGATCCGGCCGGGATCGCCCGGCACTGGGCGGCGGGCGGCGCGGTCGACTGGCAAAAACTCTGGGCCGGAGAAAAACCCCGCCGCATCGCGCTGCCCTCCTATCCCTTCCAGAGAAAGCGCTTCTGGTTGCCGCAGGCGGAAACGCATCCCGCATCGCTCACCCCGACGTCCGAAGGGAAGGGACGCTATTCGCTCCGCCTCACCGGCGCCGAGATGTTCCTCGCCGACCACCGGGTCGCCGGCACGCCGGTCTTTCCCGGCGTTGCCTATCTGGAACTAGCCCGGTCTGCGGCCGTTGCGGACGGCATCGCCGATCCCGTGTTGCGCAAGGTCGTCTGGATGGCGCCCCTGCGCGTCGAGGCGCCCGTCACCGTCGTCTGCGAAATCGACCCGCGCGACGACGGCAGCATCCGCGTGGACATCTCAAGCCGTGCCGCCGACGGCGTCCGCGAGGTCCACGCCCAGATGCGGATCGCGGCCTCCGGCGGCGCGAGCCGGCGGCCGGTCGACCTCGCCGCCCTCAGCGCCGCGCCCGCCCGCCATGTCGGTGCCGCCGCCGTCTACGGTGCCTTCGACGCCATGGGGCTCCGGTACGGGCCGGCCCACCGCGTCATCGCCGACCTCGCCATATCCGACGGGGCCGTTCTTGCCCGTCTGGAGTTGCCGCAAGCCCTTGAGGCGACGCTGGAAAAAGTCGGCCTTCATCCGAGCCTGATGGACGGGGCCTTTCAGTCGGCCATCGGCCTCTCCATTGACGCGGACGGCAGGGGCGGCAGCGTTGCGTCCCTGCCGTTCTCGCTGGAAACGATCGAGGTGCTCGGGCCGCTGGAAACGGCGATGTGGGCCCATGTCCGAGAGGCGGTGGGGGCGGCGAGGGGCCTTCAGAAGGCCGACATCGACCTCATCGCCGACGACGGCACGGTGCGGGTCGCCATGACCGGCTTCATCGCCCGCGAACTGGCGCCGCCTGCCGGCGAACCCAAGGGCCCTAAGAAGGCGGCCCTCCGTTTCGTCCCGGCTTGGGCGCCGTTTGTGCCGATACCGGAAAAGCCGGTCTTTAGCCGGCGCATCGTTTGCCTTGCCGGCCCGGGCATCGACCATGGCTCCTTGGTCGCCGCCCTGCCGGACCGCGACATCTTGGGGATCGGCGGTGCCGACCTGCCCCTCGCCGACCGCTTCATGCGCCTTGCGAATGAGGTGATGGCCGCCGCCCGGGAGGCGCTGGCGGCGCCGGGCGACCGAAATATCCTGATGCAGGTCGTGCTTGCCGAGGACGATACGGCGTCGCCGCTCGGTGGAATTGCCGGCATGCTGAAAAGCATCCACCGCGAGCACCGCCGCTTCCACGGCCAGGTGCTGCGCGCGTCCGGCGACGCCGCAAAGCTCGCAAGCGCCTTGGCCGCGGCCGAAGCCGCGCCTGCCGGCGCGCATTTGCGGTTGGCGCCGAGCGGTCTTGAGATCGAGACAATCGAGGCGGCGGGCGTGTTTCCTTCGGTATCGCCGCCCTGGAAGGATAGGAGCGTCTACCTGATCACCGGCGGCACGGGCGCGCTCGCCCGGCTCCTCGCCGATGCCGCGCTTGCCCATGCGCCGGGTGCGAAGATCGTGCTGGCCGGCAGGCGCGCGCCCGACGCGGACCTCGCCGCGCAGATCGAGGCGACCGAAAACCTCGTCTACGAGGTCGCGGACATCGCCGACGAGGCCGCCGTCGCCGCGTTGGTCGAGCGCATCCGAACCATCCATGGCCGGCTCGACGGCGTCGTCCACACGGCCGGAACGCTGCGCGACGGGCGCGTGCTGCGCAAGACCGCGGCCGAGCTGGGCGCCGTGCTGGCGCCGAAGGTGCGCGGGGCTCTCGCGCTCGATGCCGCCATCGGCGATGCCCCGCTCGACTTCTTCGTGCTCTTTGCCTCCGTCGCCGGTGTCTCCGGCAATATGGGGCAGGCGGATTACGCCGCCGCCAACGCCTTCCTCGACGGCTTTGCCGAGATGCGCGAGGCGCGCCGCGCGCGCGGCCTCTGCCAGGGCCGCACGGTCTCCATCGCCTGGCCGCTCTGGGCCGACGGCGGCATGCGGATCGGCGCCGCCCAAGAGGACCTTATGCGCCGGGTGACGGGCCTTGCGGCGCTGGAAACCGGCGCCGGCATCGCCGCCTTCGACGCAGCGGTCGCCGGAAGCCACCCGCGCGCGATCGTCGCCGTCGGCGATGCCGCACGCATCGAGGCGTTCCTGGCCGGCGTGGAGCCGGAGGCAGCGCCCCAGCCTGAAAGCTTCGGGGCCGCCGCGCCTGCCGTGCCTGCCGCGCCCGATGCCGACATGCTCCGCCGTCCCGTCCTTGCCGCGCTCATCGACGAAGCCGCCGCCCAGCTCAAGGTGTCCGTGGACGACCTGGAATCGGACGTGGAGCTGACCGAATACGGCTTCGATTCCATCGGCTTCACCCAGTTCGCCAACCGCCTCAACGACCGCTTCGGCCTGGAACTGACGCCGCCGCTCTTTTTCGAGTACCCGACGCTCGACGGCCTTGCCGGCCACCTCGCCGAAGCCGAGCCGGAGGCGATCGCCAAAACCCTTGGCATCGCCGCAACGCCGGCGCCGCAGCGCCAGGAGGTGCCCAAGGCCGAGCCCGCCGAACCGGCAAGGATCCCGCCTGCCGCTCCCGCGCCGCGCCCTCGGCCAGCCGCTGCTCTTGTCCGGGATAACCATCCCAATGACGACGCCATCGCCATCATCGGCATGGCCTGCCGCTTCCCCGGCGCGCCGGACATCGACGCGTTCTGGGACGTGCTGGCGAACGAGCGCGACTGCATCTCCGAGGTGCCGCCGGAGCGCTGGGACTGGCGCGCCTGGTGGGGCGATCCGCTGTCGGAGCCCGGCCGCGCCAATGTGAAGTCCGGCGGTTTCCTTGACGACATCGCCGGCTTCGATGCCGCCTTCTTCGGCATTTCGCCGCCCGAAGCGCGGATGATGGACCCGCAGCAGCGCCTCCTCCTCACCGAGGCCTGGCGGGTGATGGAGGACGCCGGCTATCCCCCGTCCGCCCTTGCCGGCTCGAAGACCGGCGTCTTCGTCGGCACGGCCGATGCCGGCTATGGCCGGTTGATCGCGGCGGCCGGGCTCGGCGTCGAGGGCTACACCATGACCGGGCTCGCCCCCTCCATCGGGCCGAACCGGCTGAGCTATCATTTCGATTTCCACGGGCCGAGCGTTGCCGTGGAGACCGCCTGTTCCAGCGCCCTCGTCGCCGTCCACCGCGCCGTCGAGGCGCTGCGCTCGGGCCATTGTTCGGCGGCGATTGCCGGCGGCGTCGGTGTGCTGCTGCTGCCGGAGGCCTTCGTCGGCTTTGCCAAGGCCGGCATGCTGGCGCCCGACGGCCGCTGCAAGCCGTTTTCCGCCGCCGCCAACGGCTATGCCCGCGGCGAGGGCATCGGTCTTGTCTTCCTGAAGCCGCTGGGCGATGCCGTCCGCGACGGCGACCGCATTCATGGGCTAATCCGGGCAAGCGCGGAAAACCATGGCGGCCACGCCACCTCGCTGACGGCGCCGAACCCCAAGGCCCAGGCCGACCTTCTGCGCACCGCCTATCGCGCGGCCGGCATCGACCCTCGCACCGTCGGCTATATCGAGGCCCACGGCACCGGCACGCCGCTCGGCGACCCGATCGAGGTCGAGGCGCTGACGGCAGCCTTCGCCGACCTCGACCGCGAGGCGGAGGAGCGGTTCGGCCCGGCGCCCGAAGCGTTCGTGCACCGCTGCCTCCTCGGCTCGGTCAAATCCAATATCGGCCACCTGGAAATCGCCGCCGGCATCGCCGGCCTCATCAAGGTGCTCCTGCAGATCCGCCATCGCACCATCGCCCGCTCGCTCCATGCCGAAGAGCTGAACCCTTATCTGAAGCTGGACGGCAGCCCGTTCCGCATTGCGCAGGCAAAGACGGATTGGCAGCCGGTCATCGGCTCGGACGGGACGCCACTGCCGCGCCGCGCGGGCGTCAGCAGTTTCGGCTTCGGCGGCTCCAACGCCCATGTGGTCATCGAAGAGTACCCCTCGACCCCGCCTATCGAGGCCGAGGCGACCGGCCCGCAGCTCATCGTGCTCTCGGCCAAAACGGAGGCGCAACTGACCGAGAGCGCCGCGCGGCTCTATGCCGTTCTGGAAAAGGCCGATCCACGGCTCGCCGACATCGCCTGGACGCTGCAGGTCACCCGCGAACCCATGCGCCACCGCCTCGGCTTTGTCGCGATGGATCGCGCGGGCCTGCTGGCAAAGCTGGCGTCGATTGCCGCCGGAAATGCCGGCGCGGGCGTCGTGACCGGTGAGGTAAGGAGCGTCCGCAAGCTCCTCTCCGTGCTGGAAAACGATGGACCGCTCGCCGAGGCGGCCGCGGGCCTTGCCGAACGCGGCCGGCCGGAGGACCTGCTGGTGCTCTGGGCCGGCGGTTTCAATGTCGACTGGCAAAAGGCCTGGCGCGGCCAGAAGGCGCGGCGGATTTCCCTCCCCGGCTATCCCTTCGCGGCGACGCCCTATTGGGTCGGCGCTTCGGCGGACAAAAAGCACGCGCCCGCCGCACCGAAACCCGGCCTGTCCCGGACATTGACCGGGCAGGAGAGCTTCCTGCGCGACCACGTGGTCGGCGGCAAAAAGCTGCTGCCCGGCGTTGTCTCCTTTGAGCTGGTCCGCCGCGCGCTTGAGGGAGCCGGCATCGAAGGCGCCGTCGAACTCGTCGGCCATAGCTGGGTCGGCCCGGTCGACGTCGACGACAAGCCGGTGAAGATCGAGGTGACGCTGGAAGCGGGCGGGGCGCAAGGCCGGGCCTACAGGATATCGGCGGACGGAGGCCGCCACTCTGAAGGCGTCGCGCGCGCGCTTTCCGTTCCCGCCCCCCGCATCGACCTCGCGGACGCCAAGGCGAACGCGACCGAAGCCGTCGACGTCGCCGCGCTCTACCGGCGCTTTGCCGAAACCGGCCTTGCCTACGGCGCGGCGCAACGCGCCCTCGCTGAAGCATGGCGCGGTCCCGGCATCGCCGTTGCACGGTTGGAGTGCCCGCCCGAGGCCGACGGAGGTTTCGATCTCGATCCCGCGATCCTCGACGGCGCGTTGCAGGCCGTGGCGCTGCTGACTGACGCTGCCGACGCCCTTGCGCTTCCCTATGCCGTGCGCCGCGTTGTCGTCTTCGGGGTTACGAGCCCGACTATGTGGGCCGTCATTCGCGCCGGCGACAAGGGTGCCTCCATCGATGTCTGCGACGAAGCTGGGACGGTCGCGGTCCGGCTGGAGGATTTCGTCGCGCGGCCCGTTGCCGGGAACGCTGAACGCACGTCGACCCCGGACATTGCTCCGGACCCTGCGGCTGAGCTTTCGGATGACGATCGCCAAGCGGCCGCCCTACGCCTCGTCACGGAGATCGCAGCTCACATCCTCGAAGTCGAACCGGAGGTTCTCGACGTCGACACCGAACTCGGCGATTTCGGCTTCGATTCCATCACCATGACGGCCTTCGCCTCGCGGATAAATGCCGAACTCGGGCTCGCCCTGACGCCGGCCGATTTCTTCGAATTCGCAACGCTCTTCCGGCTTTCCGGCCACATCGTGGAAGACCTGACGCCGGAACAGCTCGGCCTTGAGACGGCGCCGGTATCCTCCGAGCCGACGGCCCCGGCGCGCGTCACCGCCGAACCGGCGGTCATTGAACCTATGCCGGCACCCGCCCACTCCGACGCCGATCCCATCGCCATCGTCGGCATGAGCTGCGCCTTCCCGATGGCGGTGGACGCCGACGCCTTCTGGGAGAACCTTGCGAGCGGCCGCGACTGCATCACCCGCATCCCGCCCGACCGCTGGTCCTGGCGCGAGGTCGACGGCGACCCGAAGACCGACCCGACCAAAACCAACGTCCATTGGGGCGGTTTCACCGACGGCGTTTTTGACTTCGACCCGCTGTTCTTTGCCATCTCGCCGCGCGAGGCGCGGATGATGGACCCGCAGCAGCGCCTGATGCTGCCCCATGCCTGGAAGGCGATCGAGGACGCGGGCCATTCGCCGAAAAGTTTTGCCGGCAAAAAGGTTGGCGTCTTCGTCGGCACCTCCTCCAGCGGTTATCGCGGCGGGGCGGGCGAGGGCGGCGAGGGCTATGTGGCCACCGGCACCGTGCCGTCGGTCGGGCCCAACCGGATCAGTTACTTCCTCGACCTGCACGGCCCCAGCGAGCCGATCGAGACAGCCTGTTCCTCCTCGCTGGTGGCGCTTCACAGGGCGGTGCAGGCGATCCGTGCCGGCGACTGCGAGGCGGCGCTCGTCGGCGGCGTCAACACGATGGTAACGCCCGACGCCCACATCAGCTTCGCCAAGGCCGGCATGCTGGCACCCGACGGCCGCTGCAAGACTTTTTCCGACAGGGCCGACGGCTACGGCCGCGGTGAGGGTGTCGGCATGCTGTTCGTGCGCCGGCTGGCGGATGCAGAGCGCGACGGCGACCCGATCCTCGCAATCGTCTGCGGCACGGCGGTCAACCATGGCGGCCACGCCAATTCTCTGACCGCGCCGAACACCGAGGCCCAGGCCGACCTCATCCGCACCGCCTGGACGCGCGCGGCCGTCGACCCGCGCACCGTCGGCTATGTCGAGGCCCACGGGACAGGGACCGCCCTCGGCGATCCCGTCGAGATCAACGCCCTGAAATCCGCGTTCCGAGACCTGCCGAAGGGCGAGGAGAAGCTGGAAGGCACCGGCTGCGGTATCGGCTCTGTGAAGACCAATATCGGCCATTTGGAGCTTGCCGCCGGCGTTGCCGGCCTCATCAAGCTGATCCAGCAATTCCGCTACGGCAAGATCGCGCCGAGCCTCCGTTGCGAGACGGTCAATCCCTTTATCGACCTGGACGGAACCCCGTTCCGCATCGTCCGGGAACTGGAGGATTGGCGGCCGGTGCGCGATGCCGCAGGCAGGCCGCTGCCGCTTCGGGCCGGCATCAGCAGCTTCGGCTTCGGCGGCGTCAACGCCCATGCGGTGCTGGAGCAATACCGGCCGAAAGCGGCGACGGGGATCAGGCCGGACGGCCCCGTTGTCATCGTCTTGTCCGCGCGGGACGCGGCGCGGCTGAAGGAGAGCGTGGAAAACCTTCTCGGCTTCCTCGACGGCGAAACGATTGCCGAAAACGATCTCGGCGATCTGGCGGCGACGTTGCAGGTCGGCCGCGCGCCGATGGCCGAGCGGTTGGCGATCGTGGCCCGAAGCCTTGCCGAGCTGCGCGAAAAATTATCGGCATGGCTCGCCGGCGCGGCCTCCGGAGAGTTCTGGCAGGGCCGCGCCGACCCACGTCGGGCGCCGGACGGAACGCTTGGTGTCAACGCCGCGCCTGAGGAGATCGCGTCCCATTGGGTCGTGGGCGGCGCCGTCGAATGGGGCAAGGCAAGGCGCCGGCTCAGGCTGCCGACCTATCCCTTCGCCCGCGATGTCTTCCGGGCGATGTCGGAACAGGTGGCCGCCGCGCCGTCCCCCACCGTCACGGCGCGTGCCATCGCCGCAGGCGGTGCCGTGGAAAAGACGGTCCGACTCGATGCCGATGCCTTCTATCTCCGCGACCACCGCATCCGCGGCGCCCGCATCCTGCCCGGCGCCTTGAGCCTCGAACTCGTCCGGCAGACGGCGGCACAAGCGCTGCGGCAAGCCGAGGGGATAACCCTTTCCCGCATCGCCTGGCGCCGCCCGGTGCAGCTCGATCAGGGTGAGCGGGACATCCGTATTGTTCTTAGCGAAAGCGAAGGCGGACCTTTCAAGGCCCGCCTCGTCGATGGGGAAACCGACGCCGTCACCTGCGACGTCGCGGCCGGCGCGGGCGCACCCGGCCGCCTCGACATCAACGCGGTGACGGCCCGCTGTACCGCCCCGCACGATCCGGACTGGCTCTACGCCTCCTACGCCGCCTCCGGCATCGACTACGGCTCCGCGTTCCGGGCCGTCGCCGGCCTCTGGTCGGGCGGCACCGAGGTGCTTGCGCGGTTGAAGCTGCCGCGCGCGGCAAACACCACCACCTACGACCTCAACCCCGGCATCCTGGACGCCGCCTTTCATGCCTCGCTGCCACTCTTTGCCGGCAAAGGAACCTCCGGCCTCGCGCTCCCCGTCGCCATCGACCGCATGGAGATTTTCGGGCCGACCGGGCCGGAGATGTGGGCGCATCTGCGTCGCGCGCCCTCCGGCGAAGGCGTGTCAAAACTCGACATCGACCTTGCCGACGCGGCCGGCAGGATTTGCGTCCGCATCGAGGGCTTCACCCTGCGCGCCGTGCCGGACCGCAAGGGCGCGCCGCGCGTCGAGACATCGGCGCCGGAGGGTGCTCCCGCGACCGACCTCCGTGGCGCCGCCGAGGCCTATTTCGTCGGCCTCGTTGCCCGCGAGACGGAGATCGACCCGGCCGCCATCTCCGTGACGGCTCCGCTCGAGGACTACGGCATCGACTCCGTCATGATCGCCCGGCTGACCGATGCGCTGGAGCGCGATTTCGGGCCGTTGTCGAAGACGTTGTTCTTCGAGTACCAGACCCTTGCGGCGGTGATCGGCCATTTCCTGGAAAGCCATGCCGACCGGCTCGCGCAAGTCGTCGGCGCGGACGCCGGGCCCGCAAGCCCCGAGCCGATGCCTGCGTCCGTCCCGGCGCGCGCAAAAAAACCGGGCGACACACCCATCGCCATCATCGGCGTTGCCGGCCGCTATCCGGGCGCGCGTACCGTCGCGGAATTCTGGGAAAACCTGAAGGCCGGCCGCGACTGCGTCACCGAGGTGCCGGCAGGGCGCTGGGACCATGCAAGCCTCTATGATCCGCAGCGAAAGCCCGGCAAAACTACCGGCAAATGGGGCGGCTTCGTCGACGGTTTCGATTGCTTCGACCCGATGTTCTTCAACATCGCGCCGCGCGAGGCCGCCTATATGGACCCGCAGGAGCGGCTGTTCCTGCAATGCGCCTGGGAAACCCTGGAGGACGCCGGCTACACCCGCGCCAATGTTGCGCCGCCGCGCCCAGGGCTCTCCGGCGCCGATGTCGGCGTCTTCGTCGGCGTCATGTATGAGGAATACCAGCTCTACGGCCCGGAGCGGACCGCGGCGGGCGCGCCGACCGCGATCGCCGGCAGCGCGGCGTCGATCGCCAACCGCGTCTCCTATTTCTGCAATTTCCAGGGCCCGAGCATCGCCGTCGACAGCATGTGCTCGTCGTCGCTGACTGCCATCCATCTCGCTTGCGACGCGCTCCGTGGTGGAAGCTGTTCGGTGGCGCTCGCCGGCGGCGTCAACCTGACCCTCCACCCGAACAAGTACCTGGCGCTCTCGCAGGGCCGGTTCCTGTCCTCCAAGGGCCGCTGCGAAAGCTTCGGCGAGGGCGGCGACGGCTACGTGCCGGCCGAGGGCGTCGGCGCGGTGCTTTTGAAGCCGCTCGACGCGGCCGAGGCCGACGGCGACCGCATCCATGGCGTCATCCTCGGCTCGGCTCTCAACCACGGCGGCAAGACCAACGGCTACACGGTGCCGAACCCGCCGGCCCAGACCGATGTGGTGACGGCCGCAATGGCCCGCGCAGGCGCCGGCCCGGACGAGATCGGCACTGTCGAGGCGCACGGCACCGGGACGAGCCTCGGCGACCCCATCGAGATCGCAGCGCTCTCGCGCGCCTTTGCCGGGCGCACGGTGCCGCTTGCCATCGGCTCGGTGAAATCGAACATCGGCCACGCAGAGAGCGCCGCCGGCATCGCCGGCCTCACCAAGCTGCTGCTGCAATTGAAGCACGGCCAGCTTGTGCCCTCGCTCCATGTCGAGCCGCTCAACCCGAACATCGATTTCGCGGCAACGCCGTTCCGGGTCCAGAGGACGCTGGAAGACTGGCCGCGCACCGTCCGCGACGGACGGGAGACCGCGCGCATCGGCGGGCTCTCCTCTTTCGGTGCCGGCGGCGCCAATGCCCACCTCGTCGTCGCCGAATACCGGGGCGCCGCGCAGCCCGCCGCCGTCGCGGGCCCAGGTATCTATCCGTTCTCGGCCCGCGATCCGGAGCGTCTGGCGGCGCTGCTGGCGAACTTCCGCAAGGCGCTGGACGGCATTGCCGAGGCCGACATGCCGTCCGTCGCCACAACGCTGCAGGAGGGCCGCGAGGCCTTCGAGGAGCGGCTCGCCATCGTCGCCGGCGGTAAGGCCGATCTCGCCCAAAAACTCGATCGCACGATCGCCGGGGAGATGAATGCCTCGGGCGTCTTTGGCGGCCGTGCTGCGGTTGGCGCACAAAAGGCCGATCCGGGCGCGCCGCCGGAAGACGTCGCCGCGGCGTGGGTCTCGGGCGCGACGGTCGACTGGGCGGCGCGGCGAACCGGGCCCCGTCCGCGCCCGATCAGCCTGCCGACCTATCCCTTCGCAGAGGACCGCTATTGGTTGCCGGAGACCGACGCGCCGGCAACGCCCGAAAGCCCAGATCCGCCGCTGCCGCTCCTCTTTGCGGCGATCTTTGAGGAAAAGGCCGCGACCGAAGGCCCCGCGCCGCAAAACCGCGTCGTCGTCCTCTGCGGCCTCACCGAAACGCGGCCGGGCCTCGCCGAAGACCTGCGCACGTCCGGCAAGGACTGCACCGTGTTCGACGAGCCCGAATTCGCCGACCATGCGGCAAGGCTTCTCGCGCTCCTGAAGGACATCGTCCGCGAGCGGCGCGACACGCTGGTTCAGGTCGTCGTGCCGGCAACGGGCGGTGAAAGCGTGCTGGAAGGCCTCGGCGGCATGCTTCGCTCGGCCGCCTTCGAGCACCGGTCGCTGGCCGCGCAACTGATCGCGGTCGACGACGAGGCGTCCGACATCGCAGCGCGTCTTGCGCGTGACGCCTGCGCGCCGGACGACACTGTCATCCGCCATGTCGCCGGCCGGCGCCTCGTGCGCGCCTGGCGCGATTGGAAGGCACCTGAGGGCCGCGAGCCGCCGTGGCGCGAGGGCGGCGTCTATCTTTTGACCGGCGGCGCCGGCGGCATCGGTCGGCACGTTGCAGAAGCCATTGCCGCCTCCGGCCGCCGCCCGGCACTCTGGCTTACCGGTCGCTCGTCCGAGACGCCGGAGGTCACGGCCTGGCTCCAAAAGCTCAAAGGCCTCGGCGCTACCGCCCGCTACCGCAGCCTCGACGTGACCGACGGCGATGCCGTCGCCGCGCTGCTTGTCGAGATCGAGGTCTGCGACGGCCGCCTCGACGGCGTCTTTCATGGCGCCGGCATCCTCCGCGACGGTCTGATGGTCGGCAAGGACGAGGCGACGCTGCGCGCCGTTCTGGCGCCGAAGGTCACCGGTGCCGACGTCCTCGACGCCGCAATCGGCCGACGCTCGCTCGACTTTTTCGTGCTGTTTGCGTCCGCCGCGGGCGCCCTCGGCAATCCCGGCCAGACCGACTACGCCGCCGCCAACGCCTTCCTCGACCGCTTCGCCGAGCTCCGCAACGAACGGGTCGCAGCCGGGCTCTGCCATGGCCGCACGCATTCTGTCGACTGGCCCTACTGGCGCGACGGCGGCATGCGACTGGACGACGCCACCATCGCCGCCATGGAAAAGGGGGGCATCCGGCCGCTGGAAACCGGGCCGGCGATTGCCGCGCTGGAAGCCCTTCTTGCCGGCCCTGCACCCGACCAGGTGCTGGTACTGGAGGGCGAGCCGGATCGGCTTCGCGCCATGATCGGCGTGACCGGCGCGCCGAAGCCCCTGGCCGCAGCGCAGCCCGCCCGCCACACCGAACCTGCTGGCGTGGATCGGGCGACGGTCCTCGACAGGATTCGTGCCGCCTTTTCCGCCTGCCTCGGCGTGCCGGCGGAGAAGCTGGACCCGGAAGCGTCCATCGACCGTTTTGGCGTCGATTCCGTCTCCGCGCTCGAAATCGTCGAGGGCCTGGAAAAGGATTTCGGGCCGCTCTCCCAGACGATCCTGTTCGAATGCCAGACCATCGCGCGGCTTGCCGACGAACTGGCGGACCGCGCCGGCGCTCCGCCGCCCGCATCGGACCCTGCGCCCGGGCCTGTGATCGCGCCGCAACCCTCGCCCGATCGCGGCGACATCGCCATCATCGCCGTCGCCGGCCGATATCCGGGCGCCGACACCATCGAGGCCTTTGCCGAAGCGCTGCGTGAGGGCCGCGACCTCGTCACCGAAGTGCCGCCGGAACGGGCCGGCCTCGTTCCGCGCTTTTCCGACAAGAAGGGCACTCCCGGCGCCAGCCATTGCAAATGGGGTGGGTTCCTCGCGGACGTCGACCGTTTCGACGCCGGCTTCTTCGGCTACAGCCCGAAAGCCGCCGATCTCGCCGACCCCCAGGAGCGGCTGTTCCTGGAAACGGCCTGGCACCTTTTCGAGCGCGCCGGGCACACGCGAGACCGCCTGAAGAACGCTTATGACGGCCGCGTCGGCGTCTTCGTCGGCGCCATGTACCAGCACTATGCGAGCCTCGCCGCCGACCCCGAGGTGCGGGCGCTGACCTCGCTGTCCTCCTATTCCGCGATCGCCAACCGCGTTTCCTTCTTCTTCGACCTTAAGGGGCCGAGCGTTGCCGTCGACAGCATGTGCTCGTCGGGGCTGCAGGCCGTGCACCAGGCCTGCCAGAGCCTTCGTTCGGGCGAATGCCGGCTCGCGGTCGCCGGCGGCGTCAATCTTTCGATCGCGCCCGGGAAATTCGAGGGCCTCTCCCGCGCCGGTCTTGCCGCCTCCTCGCCCGAAAGCCGGGCCTTTGCCGGCGGCGACGGCTATCTTCCGGCCGAGGGCGTCGGCGCGGTGCTGCTAAAACCCGCCGCCGAGGCGCTGCGCGACGGCGACCGGGTGCTGGCGGTCATCAGGGGCAGCCTTGCCAACCACGCCGGCCATTCCGCCGGCTACGCCGTCCCCAACGTCGATGCCGAAATCCGCTTGATGGAAGACGCCTTCGCGGCAGCGGGCGTTGCGCCCGAGACCATCGACTATGTGGAGGCGGCGGCGACCGGCGCGCAGCTTGGCGATACCATCGAGCTGAAGGCGCTGGCGAAGGTTTTCGGCGGGCGCAAGGTGCCGCTCGGCTCGGTGAAGGCCAATATGGGCCACGCCGAGGCGGCCTCCGGCCTTGCCCAGCTCACCAAGGTGCTGCTGCAGTTCGAAACCGGTGCGCTCTTTCCGATGCCGGGGCTGGCGCACCGGGAGGAGGTCTTCCGCGAGACACCGTTGGTCCCGCAGGCGGAGCTTGCGCCCTGGCCCGCGCCGGAAGGCGGGCGGCCGCGCCGGGCGGCGATCAGCTCCTTCGGCGCCGGCGGTTCCAATGTGCATCTGATCCTGGAAGAGGCGCCGCCGCAGCCGGTCGTGAGCGACGCGCTGCGCCGGCCGCGCCGCTTCCCGCTGTCTGCGCGCACCGACGGGCAACTGAGGCAGACGCGGCAACGCCTTGCCGCCTTCCTGCGCGAGGCGGACGCCGTTCCGATGGAGGCCCTGGCCCGCACGCTGCAGCACGGCCGGGAGGCCTTCGATTGCCGCGTCGACATCGCCGCGACCGACCGGCTTGAGCTTGCGGAAAAGCTCGACGACGACGCGTATCGCGAAAGCGGGGAGGCGCTCGCCGCCACGGAAGATGTGTCGGAAGAAGGTCCGATGCTGGCGCTGCCGGGCTATCCCTTCGCCCGTGAGCGCCATTGGGTGGCGGAGGCTCCCGACGTCGGCAATGCGCCTCCGGTGGAACAGCCGAAGCCTGCGACGCCCGAACAGACTGCGCTCGACTTGATCGTCAAAACCCTTGCGGCCGAACTCGGCGTTCCCGTCGATGAGATCGACGCCGACGCCACCTTCGCGGCCCTCGGCGCCGATTCCATGGTCCGCATGCGGCTGCTCTATGCGGTGGAGGAGGCGACCGGCCGGGAACTCTCCCCCGCCGACCTTGCCGCCCATCCAAATCCGCGGGCGCTGGCCGATCATCTGGACGGTGCACCGTCGAGCGAACCTCTGGCTCAAGTCGACATCGGCCCAAAAATTGACCGTGAGACCTATCGCTGTCCCCTCGGCGCCGGGCAGGCGGGCCTCTGGGTTTGGCAGAAGCTCCACCAGGAAAGCGGCGCCTACAACGTCCCGCTCGCGTTCCGCTGCCGCGATCTGGACGTGGCGGCGCTGGAACAGGCACTTGGTCACCTTGTCGCTGAACACCCGCTGCTCGGCTGCCGCGTCGATGAAGCCGACGGTGCGCCGGTCCTCCTCCCGCGGGCCGAGGACGTTTCGCTCGCAACCGTCGCGATGCCGAAGGAAATCGGGACCGAAGCCTTCCTGCGCCAGCGGGTGTCGATCCCCTTCGATCTCGGCCGGGAGGTCATGAGGGTCGAGCACCTTTCCGGCGGCAGGCTCGATCCGCCGGAATCGATTGTCTTGATCCTTGCCCACCACATCGTCACCGACGGTGTTTCCTCCGCCGTCATCGCCCGCGACGTCTGGCAGGCCTACGCGCATTTCACGAAAAAGGAAAAATTCTCGAGACGTAGGATCGGCAGCGCGGATTATGCAGACTTCGTAGATTTGGAGATGACATTTGCTGCCTCTCCGGAAGGGGCGGCACAAAAGGCCTATTGGCTGGAAAACCTCGCCGGCCCGTTGCCGTCCCTGAGCCTGCCGGCGGGCGAAGGGGGCAGCCGCTCGCGCACCCTCGAGGCTGCCGTGTGCGCGGACCTTCGCGATGCGGCAAGAAGCCGGGAGATCAGCGCCGCAGCCCTTCATCTCGCCGCCTTTGCCGCGCTCCTCTATCGCTACACCGGCGAGACGGACCTCGTCATCGGTGTGCCGACCCTGCGCCGTCCGGCAAAGCGCTTTGCGGAGACGGTCGGTTATTGCGCCAACATGATCGCCCTGCGGCTGACCGTCGATCCGGCGGCGCCTGTCGCGGACCTTGCCCGAAGCGTCCACGCTGAGCTGTCCGAAGGGCTCGCCAACAGCGACGTCGCCTTTGCCGGGATCGCCCGGGAGGTCGGCGGTACGGCGACCGGCGCGGCGCCGTTCACAGTCACCTTCGCCTATCAGAATTTCGCCACCGTCGCCGGCATGCCGGAGGTCTTCGCGGCCGGCGACATCGAACACCTTTCAGCGATCCGCCAGGCGACCGACGCGGCCTTGAGCCTGGAAGTGGAGGACGGCACCGCCGGCGCCACGGTCCATGCCGATGCCGCGGAGGGCGGGCCGGGCGCCGCGGCGCTGGAGCGCCTGCTCGGCCATTTCGGCGAACTGCTGAAGGCCGTTCTCGATGCCCCGCAAATGCCGGTCGCGACCCTTCCAATGCTGACGGCGCCGGAGCGCGACCGGGCGCTACACCACTGGAGCCGGACGGGCCGGGCCGAGCCGTTCGCCGAGCCCGTTCCAGCGCGCATCCTCGATGCCGCGCGCCGCGCGCCCTCGGCAACGGCGGTCGTTGCCGGCCGGGAGAGCGCCACGTACCGCGACCTCGCCGCGCGGGCAAAGCGCGTTGCTCTGGCGCTCGCGCGCCGCGGCATCGGCAAGGGCGAGCGGGTCGCGGTCGTTGCCCCGCGCAGCCCGGATGCCGTCGCAATGTGTCTCGGCACCATGGGCCTCGGCGCGGTCTGGGTGCCGCTCGATCCGGATCTTCCGGACCGAAGACTGGACTTCATCGTCAGGGATGCCGGCGCCGCCGCCGTGCTGGCGGAGGACGCGCTCGTGGCGCGCGCGCAAAGGATCGCGGCCGGCGTTCCGGTGATCGATCCCGGCGGCGGGGGCCTGCGTGCCCGCTTTGCCCGGCCGCCGGAGCCGGAGATCGGCGCGGACGACCCCGCCTACATCATCTACACCTCGGGCTCGACGGGGACGCCGAAGGGCGTCGTCGTCTCCCACGGTGCGCTCGCGCACCATTGCGCCGTCATCGCCGATGCCTTCGACCTGTCGGAGCGCGACGCGGTCCTGCAGTTCGCGTCCCTTTCCGTCGACACGGCCATCGAGCAGATGCTGCCGGTGCTCACCCGCGGCGGCCGGCTGGTGCTGCGCCCGGCGGAGCTGCCGGCGCCGTCGGCGTTCCTGGAATTCCTGCGCGACGCCGAGGTCACAGTCGCGGACTTGCCGCCGGTCTATCTCGGCGAATTGTTGGCGGCCTGGGAGCGCAGCCGCGCGGACCGCACGGGGCTGCCGCTACGCCTGATGATCGTCGGCGGCGACGTGCTTGCGCCGGAGGTGGCAAAGGCCTGGTCGCGAAGCGGCATTGCGGGAACCCGTCTCGTCAACGCCTACGGCCCGACCGAGGCGACGATCACCGCGCTCACCCACACCGCGCGGCCGAATGGGACCTCGATCCCCATCGGCCGGCCGCTGCCGGGCACGGAGATCTACATCCTCGATCGCGCCGGCCATCCGGTGCCGGACGGTGTTGTCGGCGAACTCCATATCGGCGGTCCGCGGCTCGCCATCGGCTATCACGGCGGCCCGGAGCTGACCGAGGAGCGGTTCCGCATCCACGACCTGCCGCACAAGTCGCTCCGGCTCTACGCCACCGGCGACAGGGCGTCGTTCGCCCCCAACAGCGGCGGCGTTGTCGCCTTCCACGGCCGCATCGACGATCAGGTGAAGATCCGCGGCCACCGCATCGAGCCCGGTGAGGTCGAGGCCGCGCTTGCCGCCTGCGGCCATGGCGAGGCGGCGGTCGTGGTGGAGGAAGGCAAGGACGGGGAGCTGGTGCTGACGGCCCATGTCGCCGCACCGCCGGAGGGTTTCGACGAAACGGCCTTGCGCACGCGCCTTGCCGAACGTCTGCCGGCGCCGATGATCCCAGCCGCCATCCACCGTTGCGACCGGCTGCCGAAAACGCCGGGCGGCAAGATCGACCGCCGCGCCCTCAAGGGCGAACCGGCAGACAAGACGGCGGCCAGAGCCGCGACGCCGCCGCGCGACGAGATCGAGCGGAAGCTGGCGGACGTCTGGGCCAAGGCGCTCGGCCTTGCCGGCGACACTCCCGGCATCGACGACGACTTTGCCGCCAGCGGCGGCAACAGCCTCGTCGCCGTCCGGCTCCTCGCCCTGATCGAGGAGGCGTTCGGGCGCGGCCTCTCGGTGCGCGATCTGGAAGCGGCCGGGACCATCGCCGCCCAGGCGCGGCTGCTGCGCGCGCGGGGGATAACGGTGCCGGGTGCGGGCCGTCCGGCGGCGGGGCTCCTCGTCTCCCTCAGCCAACCGGAGCCCGGAACGCCTGGTGAAAAGGCGCCGCCGCTGTTCCTTGTCCACCCGATCGGCGGCACGCTCTCCTGCTATGGACCGCTGCTCGCAGCGATGCGGCCAGCGCGGCCGGTCTACGGGCTTCGCGCCGCAGGCCTTGAGCCCGGCGAGGCGGTTGCCGAAGGCGGGCTCGCCGACATGGCCGCCGCCTATTACCGAGACCTCCGAAAAATCCAGCCGCGCGGCCCCTACAGCCTTGCCGGCTGGTCCTTCGGCGGCGTCCTCGCCTACGAGATCGCCCGCCAGATCGAGGCATCGGGAGACACCGTCGCCTTTGTCGGCCTCCTCGACAGCTATACGCCCGCCGACCTTGCCGGGCTGGAGGGCGAGGAAGGTGAGGGGATTGACCCGGCCGCTGCCTGCCGGCGCGCCTTCGCCCGCGATCTCTTCGGCGCCGATGCCGACCTGCCCGTCAATGCGGATATTGCCGGGACGGTGATGGCCCTGCCGCAGGTCTCCGCCGTCCTGCCGGGCGCGGACCGGCGGGCGGTCGAGCGCCTGTTCAAGGTCTTTGCGGCCAGCCACGCGGCCTTTGCGGCCTATGTGCCCGGGCCGTCGCCGGCGCCGCTGACGCTGGTGCGGGCGACAGGCGGGACCGCGATCAAGGGGGAGGGTGGCTGGGGCGCTCTCGCCAAAGGTCGCATCTCCATCCACCAGGTGGATGCCGACCACTACGGCCTGATGCGGCCGCCCCACGTGGCGGAGCTGGCGAAGGTACTCGAAAAGGCCCTGTCGGCGGCGATCGGAGAACGGGCCGGGCAACAGGAATAGGACCGCCCGCCCGCGCGAAAGACGTGGACGGATGCCGGCCGATTGGCTGACAGATCTCGGCCGCACACCGTATAGTCGGTGCGCGCGCAAATTTTGCAAAGGTGAGTCGGCGACATGACGCTCGACGACGAAGACGAATTCGAGGAATACGAAGAGGCCCTCGGCGGCGAACGCCGTCGCCGGTTCCAGCTCTATGGCCTCATCCTCCTGATCGGCGTCGGCGTCGTCCTTGCGCTGCTCTGGAGCCGCATCGTCATCACCATCGAATCCGGCGAGGCGGGCGTGCTCTATCGCTGGGTCTCCGGCACGGAGATGAACCAGATCTACGGCGAGGGCCTGCACATTATCTGGCCGTGGAACCGGATGTATGTCTACAACGTCCGCCTGCAGACCAAGGAACGCAATTACACGATGCTGACCCAGGGCGGCCTGCCGATCGACCTGCAGATCGCCGTCCGCTACCAGCCCGATCTGCGGCTGCTGCCGCTGCTCCACGTCACCGTCGGCCCGGAATACCTCAACAAGATCGTCTTTCCGGAAACGGAAGCGGTGCTGCGCCGCGCCGTCGGCCAGTACACGCCGGAACAGGTCTACACCAGCAAGCGCGGCTTTCTGGAATCGATCGTCGTCAGCAGCCTGACGAATGTGGAGGACCGCTATGTCATCGTCGACGACGTACTGGTGCGCAGCGTCGAGCTGCCGCCCGCCGTGCGGCTGGCGGTGGAGCGCAAGCTGACCCTTTCGGAAGAACAGAAGGCCTACGAATACCGCATCGGCATCGAGCGCAAGGAAGCCGAGCGCAAGGAGATCGAGGCCGACGGCATCATGCGCTACCAGAACACCATCAAGAAGAGCCTCAACGAGGATCTGTTGCGCTGGCAGGGCGTGCAGGCGACGAAGCAGCTCGCCACCTCGCCCAACTCCAAGACGGTGGTGATCGGCTCCGGCAAGGACGGCCTGCCGCTGATCCTCGGCGGCGATCGCTAGGCGCAATGGCTGACGAGGACGCCCTCGACCGGGAGGAGATCGCCGAGCGCCCGGCGGTCAGCGTCTGGCTCGTTCTCGCCGCGCTCTTTGCGCTCGCCCTGTCGGTCCTGGCGCTGACCGAGGCGACGGGCCGGACCGATCTTGTCTCCCGGGTCCAGGTCCTCCTGTTCGGCCCGCCCGACGACAATCTGAGGATCGTTGCGGTCTACGGGTCGGGCGGCGAGGAACACAGCTTCCTGCGCGGCGCCCGGATGGCGGTTGACCGGATCAACGCCGCCCATGACGGTCTCTTCGATAGGAAGCTGGAACTCGTTTCCTACGGCGAGCGGGTCCATTCCGACGAGACGCCGCTGGAATCGACCGTCGCCCAGACGCTCGCCCTGTCGGGTCGCATCGCCCGCACCAAGAACCTCCTCGCCGTCGTCGGCCACCAGTGGTCGGACACCGCCGTTGCCGCCAGTTCCATCTACAGCCTGAACGACGTGCTGTTCCTGGCCACCCACGCAACGGCCGCCTCGCTGACCAACCACGATTTCAACACCGTGTTCGCCATGCAGCCGGACAACGCCACCAACGCCGAGGTGGTGGCGAACTATGCCCTGAAGCAGGGCATCCGCCGCTTCATCGTGCTCTCCGACAAGACCGACTACGGCAAGGAGAGCGCGGCCTTCTTCACCGCGGCGATCACCAATGCCGGCGCCGATCTGGTGTTCCGCGGCAACCTTGCGAGCGGCCGGCGGTCGGTCGACCAGCTCCTGATGTTCATCCTCGATAACAAGCTCTTCAAGCGAACCGATTTCGACGCCTTCTTCGTCGTCTCCTCGTCGATCCCGGAGACGGCGGAGTTCATCAAGAGGAGCCGCGACCTCGGCCTCACCGTGCCGATCCTCGGCATGGAGTACCTGTTTTCCGAAGAGATCGAAAAGACCGTCGGCAAGGAGGCGATGAAGGACGTCATCGGCGTATCGCTCTACAATCGCGAGAACATTTCCGGGCGCGCCAAGACCTTCGTCGACGACTTCCAGAAGGCGTTCGGCACCATGCCCGATCTTGATGCGGCCCTCGGCTACGATGCGGTGACGCTGGTGCGCGACGCTGCGATGCGCGCCGGATCGCGCGCCCCGGACCGGCTGTCGGACATCCTCAAAGTGGCGCGCTACAAGAAGCCCTTCGTCGGGGTCACCGGGCCGCTGGTGTTCGATCGCAACGGCCTGATCACCGACACTGAGGTCTTCATCGTCCGCCACGACGGCACGGAGTTCCGCACCGCCGCCCATTATGAAATCCCCACGAAGTGGGATACCCTCGATCAGGACGCCGGCGAGACCAGCACGGAAAGCTGGTCCGCGCCGAACGAGGGTGTCCGCCCCGACCAGGAGAGACGAGACCAATGACGATTTTCGTGAACCCGTGGATCTTTCTCATCTGGGTCGTGGCGAGCTGGATCATCGGCATGATCGGTCGCGACACGCGCTTCGGCTTTGCCGGCAATTTCCTGGTCTCGTTCCTGTTCAGCCCGCTGGTCGGCATCATCGTGCTCCTGGCCTCCGACCGCACCCGCCGCACGACCGTCACCCGCCGCCGCCGCCGCAGGGCCTGACCGGACCAGTCCGTCCGGTCCGCCTGCGCAGGAAAATGCTCGCGGCATCCGCGTCTCTGTATTTATATGAAGTATACGCGCACTAATATTGTGTACTACGGTACATTTATTGGCGTGCATTAAATGAAAATCAATTCATGGAAGGCATTTTTCTCGGCAGTACCTAGTTCCGAGGAGACGGCCTTGAAGAACATTACGCTGCAAATTGCGCTTGCCGCGCTCATTCCATCGCTCGCGGTTGTCGGCCTGGCCGGGAACACCATGCTCGAACGCTACGAGACCTATAGTGAAATCCGGACGATGGTTCCGCTCACCGTCATGGCGGAAGATGCCGCCAATCTGGTGCACGAGATCCAGAAGGAGCGCGGCGCGACCGCGGCCTATATGAACGGCGGGTTCACGGACAAGGCGCGTGCGGTGGTCGACCAGCAAAGGAAGCTGACCGATGCATCCGCGGACGTCTTCTGGTCCCGGGTGAACGCGATGGACGAGCGCGTGACCGGGAAGATCGAAGATATCGGCGGTGTCCTCGATGCCCAGGAGGAGATCAGGGTCATCCGGGCCGGCATCGACGACAGGAGCAAGTCCAGCGCCGAGGCGATCAAGGTATTCACCGAGGAAATCACGGAATATGTCGCGGTCATCGTGGCGGTCATCGAACTGAGCTCGACGCGGGATATTTCCGGCAATCTGATCCCGTTCCTGTCCCTGGTCGAAGCGAAGGAAGCCGGCGGCACGGAGCGCGCCTTCGGCTCGGCTCTGCTTGCCTCGATGGCCGCGAACGGCAGCTTCGAATATCCGCAGTTCCTGCGCTACATGTCGATGCTCGGCGCCGAAAAGGCCTATCTGCATGAGTTCGAGGCCAATTCGTCGGACGCGCAAAAGGCGCTCTTCAAGGACACGGTCAAAGGGCCCGACGTGGAGCAGGTCGAGGCCTGGCGAACGGTTCTTCAGGACCTTCCGAACACCCGGGACGCGCAAGGGATCAAGGCGTTCGACTGGTTCGCGGCCGCCACCAGGCGCCTCGACATGATCAAGCAGGTCAGCGACGAACTGGTGCATCGCGCGGAGGGGTCCGCGGAGGCCGGTGCCGCCTCTCTCTTCAATCAGATGCTGTTGTTCGTCGGCATGGTCGCCGGATTGGGCGTCGTCGTGGCCATCTTCGTCGTCGCACAGGTCCGGTCTATCATCCGCTCCCTGAAGCGGCAACGGAACACGATCGCCGAGCTCGCGGACGGCAATGTCGACATCGATAATCCGGACGCGGAGCGTTCCGACGAGCTCGGCGACATTGCCCGTGCGTCGAAGGTCTTCCGCGACAAGATCCTGGAGAGCCGCCGGCTTGAGGAAGTGGAGCAGGCAGCCCGGCTCGGCCGGCGCCGGCGCCGCGAGCAACTGGAAAACGGCATCAAGACGTTCGAGGCGAGTATCGGCAGCGTCCAGGAGCGGCTGTCCGCCCAGACCCACAACGTGACAGCGACCGCGACCGACATGGTCCGCATCGCCCAGACCGCGGAAACCCAGGCGACTGCCGCCTCATCGGCGACGGCCAGCGCGACGGACAATGTGCAGACGGTCGCCTCGGCCGCAACGGAGCTTTCCGCCTCGATCCGGGAGATTTCCAGCCAGGCGACGACCGCCACCGCCGTCGCCACCGAGGCTGCGCAAAAGGCCGAAGAAACCGATCAGGATGTCGGTGCCCTTGCCGATGCCGCCGACAAGATCGGCGAAGTGATCGAGATCATCCGGGCGATTGCCGAACAGACCAACCTTTTGGCGCTCAATGCGACGATCGAAGCGGCGCGTGCGGGCGAGGCCGGCAAGGGCTTCGCGGTCGTCGCTGCGGAAGTCAAGGAACTGTCGAACCAGACGGCAAAAGCGACCGACGAGATCGCCAACCAGATCGGCGGCGTTCAGGTCTCGACCAAGACGGCCGTGGACTCCATCCGCAACATCGTCAGCAAGATCGAGGAAGTGCGCACGGTCTCAAGCGCGATCGCCGCGGCTGTCGAGGAGCAGGAAGCGGCGACGGCGGAAATCACTCAGAGCATCACCTATGCGTCCGATGGAGCGACGTCGGCGTCCGAGAACGTCCGGCACGTCACAACGACGATCGAGAGCACCCGCCAGCAGTCCCAGGTCATGGAGGATGCGGGCAACCAGCTTGGCGAAGTCGCCATCCAGCTGACGAGCGCAGTCAATGCCTTCCTGCAGGAGGCGCGGGCGGAAGAGGCCGCCTGACGCACTTCGAGCCGACCGCCCGCAACGAAAAATGCCGCCGGCCCTTCCGGACCGGCGGCATCTGAATTCTGCGGCTGTCGAAAGGCTCAGGACGCGGCGCTTTCCGCCGTCTCTTCGGTCTTGTCCTTGACCTTGCGGGCGAGATCCTTGCCCTTTTCGAACTGCTCCTTGTAGAACGCGCGCATCTTGCTGGCGTTGAAGTCGAGCAGCGTGCCGCCTTCCTCGTAATGCTTGACGATCGACCGGCCGACCGCGAAGGTCGCGCCGCCCGCCACCACCGGCAGCGAGACCATGCCGACCATCCAGCCGATGCCGGGGATCAGCTTGGTGGCGCTGGCGGCCACCACATAGCCGGCGCCATAGCCGACGACGCCGCCGGCAAGCGCATAGATCACCTTGCGGCCGAGGCTTTCGGTAAACGGCTTGCCGTAGAGCTGCGACAGCTTCTGGATCATGCGGAGCTGGATCGCGACCACCGCGGCGATGTCGAAGAAGGCGATGGGGACGATGCTGGCCGCCACCGAGGCGATCACATAGTCCTTGATGAGATTATCGGCCGTCAGCTCGCGCGCGACGTCGAATTCTTCCTCTGCGGCGGCTTCCACCGCCTCCGCCTCGGCTGCCTTTGCAGCGCTTGCCTTGGTCGCCATTCATGCCTCCTCGAAAGGTGTCCGGGCCCGCCACCGCGCCGGGCCATGGGAATCGTGTTGGTCAGACGACCAACGGAACGCGCTGCGAACGGTACTCTTTTAGGTCGATAATGGAAAGAGTTGGCGCGGCCCGGCCACAGTTTTTCTTGGGCGTCAGCCGTCGGCGACTGCCGCCGCAAAGCATTGGCCGCAGTTTAAGCCGCCTCGCCCTGCAACTCTTCCAGATAGACCTCGCCGACGATGCGCACCAGCACGACGGCGGAGACCGAGGTCAGCGCGACGCCGAGAATGTGCGGCCCCGGCGTCATCTTCAACAGGCCGTTGGTGGTGAAGCTGGCGATCCCGGGCGCCGCCATGCCGGTCAGCATGGCCGTCGCCAGCCGCCGGCTGCGGTCCGTATCGAGCGGCCGGCCGTAGAGCCGCGACAGCTTGCGCAGCATGCGCTCCACAATGGCCGCGATCGCCGCAAGGTCGACCACCGGCACCGGCACGAGGCCGGCGACGGCACCGAAATTGGCGTGCCGCTCGATGATGAGGCGCGCGCATGCCTCGCGGAACGCGGCCTTCGTCGGCAGGCCCGAGGGCGCGGGAACGGAGGCGGCAACGGCGGGAAGGGAGGTTGGCGCAGGCTTGGGGGGCGCCACGGGCTCCGGCAGACGGTCGGGTTTTTCGTCCCGCGCGGTCCTCTCCGTCGGCGCCGTGGCGTCGGCGGCGGGATTTTCCGGCGCGCGCGTCTTCGGCCGGTTCTCCTCGGCCAGCGCCGCACTTGCCGCATCGCGCAGGTCGTCGAGGGTGCGGGTCGAGGTCTTCGGCAGCCGCTTGGTCATGCCGTCAGCGCCTTCTTGGTGGACAGCAGCGCCTCGGCTTCATCGGCGATCGCGGCAATCTCGCGCGCGGCCGGCCCCTCGGCCGCCGTCAGGCTCGGCGTCGCGCCATAGAGCGCGGCCTCGGCATAGGCGACCCGGTTGGTCATGTCGGCGGCAAGCAGCGGAAAGCCGCTCTCGGCAAGGTCGGCGCGCACATGGCGGGCGATGACGCTGCCCGGGGTCGTCTGGGTCAAAACGCAGCGGAACGTCGGCGCCCAGCCCTTGACCCCGCTCATCAGCGTCTTGACCGTATCCATCATCCGGTCGACGTCGAGCGGCGAAGCCTTGACCGGAATTAGCACGAGGTCGGCGACGGCAAGGGCGGCGACGGTGATCTCGCTGTCGAAGCCCGGCGTGTCGACGATGGTGATGCCGTGGCCCGCGCGCCGCGCCTTGATCGCCTGCCAGACGCCAGGATCGGCCTCTTCCAGCAGCGCGACGCCGCCGAGCGCGGCCTCCCGCTCGGCAAGCCGCGTTGCCGAGCGCTGCGGGTCGGCATCGACGAGGAGGGGCCGGAGCCCCTTCAATTGCCAGTGCACGGCCAGGCAGCAGGCAAGGGTCGTCTTGCCGCTGCCGCCCTTCAACGATGCCACCGTGACGACCGGTCCGGTCATTCTCGCGTCCAATCCGCCGATTCGTGCCATTCCCGTCCGAGTATTCCCGAAAAGGACTCATAAGGCTACGGGCACGGCGGAACGCCCCATTCCGCGTCGCTGAGAACGCGCGCCAAGCCTCGCCGGCGATACCAAAATCCATGAACAAAATTTTCAGAAATATTGACTTTTGCCGCAAGTAGAGGATCATTGTGAAAATAATTTGCAAAAAACCAAAACCGAGGAAACGCCATGGATATTCACGCTCCCAACGGGAAGATCGCCACCTGGCTGGCGACATTCTCCGACGCCCTGGCGAAGGGCGACATCGACGCCGCCGTCGGCCTCTTTGCCACCGACTGCTACTGGCGCGATCTCCTGACCTTCACCTGGAACATCAAGACCATGGAAGGCCGCGACCGGATCCGCGACATGCTGGAGGCGACGCTTTCGACGGCAAAGCCGGTGAAGTGGGAACTGGTCGGCGACGCCAGCGAGGCGGACGGCATCACGGAAGGCTGGATCCGCTTTGAGACGGAGGTCGCCCGCGGCGAAGGCCATCTGCGCCTCAACGCCGAGGGCGCCTGGACTCTGCTGACGGCAATGACCGAACTGAAGGGGTTCGAGGAGAAGAAGGGCACGACCCGCGAAAGCGGCGTGGAGCACCGGGTCCAGCCCGGCCGCAAGACCTGGCTGGAGGAACGCCAGGCGGAGGAGGCTTCCCTCGGCACCACCGAGCAGCCCTATTGCGTCATCATCGGCGGCGGCCAGGGCGGAATCGGCCTTGGCGCGCGGCTGCGCCGTAACGGCGTTTCCACCATCATCATCGAGAAGAACGAGCGCCCCGGCGATAGCTGGCGCAAGCGCTACAAGTCGCTCTGCCTGCATGATCCGGTCTGGTACGACCATTTGCCGTATCTGCCATTCCCGGAGCACTGGCCGGTGTTCTCGCCCAAGGACAAGATCGGCGACTGGCTGGAAAGCTATACCAAGATCATGGAGCTGAACTACTGGGCGAGCACCGTCTGCGAGAGCGCCTCCTATGACGAGGAAAAGGGCGAGTGGACCGTCAAGGTGGTGCGCGACGGAACGCCTGTGACCCTCAGGCCGAAGCAGCTCGTGCTGGCGACCGGCATGTCCGGCCGGCCGATGATCCCGGAGTTCGCCGATCGCGACAAATTCAAGGGCGAGATCCAGCACTCCTCGCAGCATCCGGGCGGCGACGGCTATGAGGGCAAGAAGGTGCTCGTCGTCGGCTCCAACAACTCCGCCCACGACATCGCCGCCGACCTCTATGAGCACGGCGCCGACGTCACCATCGTGCAGCGCAGCTCCACCCATGTGGTGAAGTCGGAGACCCTGATGGACCTCGGCCTCGGCCCGCTCTATTCGGAGGAGGCGCTGGCAAAGGGCATCGACACCCACACGGCCGACATGACCTTCGCCTCGGTGCCCTATGCGGTCCTCGCCGACGTCCAGAAGCCCGTCTATGCGGAGGTCCGCAAGCGCGACAAGGCGTTTTACGATCGCCTGGAAAAGGCCGGCTTCCTGCTCGATTTCGGCGAGGACGGGTCCGGCCTCTTCATGAAATATCTGCGCCGCGGCTCCGGCTATTACATCGACGTCGGCGCCTCGGAACTGATCGCCAGCGGCAAGATCAAGCTGAGGGCCGGCCAGGCGACCGCCTATACCGAAAACGGCCTCATCGTCGACGGCGAGGAACTTCCCGCCGACCTCATCGTGCTGGCCACCGGCTATGCCTCCATGAACGGCTGGGCGGCGGAACTGATCTCCCAGGAGGTCGCCGACAAGGTCGGCAAGTGCTGGGGCCTCGGCTCCGGCACCACAAAGGACCCCGGTCCCTGGGAAGGCGAGTTGCGCAACATGTGGAAGCCGACGCAGCAGCAAGCGCTCTGGTTCCACGGCGGCAACCTGCACCAGTCCCGCCACTATTCGCGCTACGTCGCCCTGCAGCTGAAGGCCCGCCAGGAAGGCATCCCGACGCCTGTCTACGGCATGTCGGAAGTGCACCACCTGAGCTGATTTTGTCTCTTGAGTGCCGGCGGCATTGCGATGTCGCCGGCATCGACGCTCCCCGCTCTGCAAAGGACAAAAAAATGACCGAGGCCGCTTTCTGGCCGGACGGCGCCCGTCTGGTGCTGTCCATTTCCATGCAGTTCGAGGCCGGCGGCGAGGTCCTCTACGGCGCGCCGGGCCCGCTCGACGGCCTCGGCACGATGGACGACGTCCTCGATTACCCGACCAAGAGCTGGTACCGCTACGGCTATGTGGAAGGCCTGCAGCGGATGATGGATCTGTGGGACAGGCTCGGCATCAAGGTCACCTCCCACATGGTCGGCACCGCCGTCGACAACGCGCCGGAAGTTGCCCGCGAGATCGTCGACCGCGGCCACGAGGCCGCCGCCCACGGACGCGACTGGGTCCCGCAATACGACATGGAGCCGGACGCCGAGCGCGCCTTCATCGAGGCGAACGTGGCGAGCATCGAGAAAGCCACCGGCACCCGGCCGCTCGGCTACAACAGCGCCGCCATGCGCCCGACGGCGAACACGTTGAAAATCCTCGCCAACCTCGGCTTCACCTACCACATCGACGACGTCAGCCGCGACGAGCCCTTCGTTATCCCGGTGCGCCAAAAACCCTTCGCCGTCGTGCCCTATACCCTGCAGCACAACGACATCATCCAGTTCGAGCGCTATGGCTTTTCCGCCCACGATTTCGAGCGCGAGCTGAGGGACGGTTTCGACCAGCTCTACGAGGAGGCGGCGAGGCGCCGGCGGATGATGTCGATCTCCCTCCACGACCGCATCGCCGGCCGCCCGCACCGCGTCCGCGCGATCGGCCGCTTCCTGGAATACGCGCTCGCCCAGCCCGGCGTCGTCGCGCTGCGCAAGGACGAAATCGCCGCCTTCGCGCTCACTGACCCGTCCATTCTCCAGGACGTCAACGAGCACGACCGCTGGGCGGATATCGAAGACGGGCTGGGAACGGCTAAGGTCGGGAGAATGGGGTAGGGCGGGTTGGCGACTGGCTTCATTAGCGTCCGATTTAGTTTCAACCTTAAACAAAAAAGCCCGCCGACGGATCGGCGGGCAGGACGTTCCAGAGGGTCTGGAAGACTCGAAAACTCAGGTCAGCGCCTTGCAGTCGGCAAGGATGACCTCGGCAAGGCTCGGCACGACCTTGTCGGCGCCGGAAAAGTCCTCGTCTGCCGTGTAGGACGACGTGGTGACGACGCAGTGCATGCCGGCGGCGAGCGCCGCCTTCATGCCGATCTCGCTGTCTTCCACGACGACGCAGGCGGCCGGGTCGAGGCCGAGCTTGTCCTTGGCGAGGTTGTAGATGTCCGGGTTCGGCTTTTTCCTCGGCACCATGTCGCCGGCAAAGACCGGCATATGCCTGGCGCGGTCCGGGCCGAGCAGGACATCGACGACGGCCTGCACGGCGTGCTCGTTGGAAGTCGAGCAGACAGCGAGCTTTTTGGCCGAAGCGATCGCCTCGTCGACGATTGCGGCAATGCCGGGCCTAAGCGGCAGGGCGCCGCCTTCGATCAGCTCCATGAAGAGGCCGGTCTTCAGCTTGTGGAGGTCGAGGATAAAAGCATCGCGTTCGTGCTCCGGCACCGGCCAGTCCGTTTCGTCGAAATGGCGCCGCATGCGCTCCTTGCCGCCGGCGGTCTTCAACAACTCGCCGTAGCGCTCCACCGACCATTCGACATCGAGCCCCTTGGCGGCAAACGCCTTGTTGAAGGCAACCCGGTGGCCGTCCCTCTCGGTGTCGACGAGGACGCCGTCGCAGTCAAAGATGAGGGCCTGCATCTCCGCCATCTTACGCCGCCTTCATCTGGCTGGCCTTGCCCTCGGAGCCGAAGGTGCGGATCATGTCCATGACACCCGCCTTCATGGTCTCGTACTGGGCCTCGATATAGGGGATCGGCTCCTTCACCGGCGGTTCCTTTGTCTTCACATCGCAGAAGCCGTCGACGAAATGCTTCTTGTGCATGGTCGAGATGTTGACCTTGGCGCAGCCGGACTGGATGCAGCGGGTGAACTGCTCGTCGGTGAGCCCGGTGCCGCCATGCAGCGCGATCGGAATATCGATGATGCTGGTCAGCTTTTCCAGCCGGTCATAGGCGATCTTCGGCTCGCCCTTGTAGTCGCCATGGGCGGTGCCGATGGCCGGCGCAAAGACGGCGAGCTCCGGCATTTCCTTGCAGAAGGCGAGGCACTCGTTGACATCGGCGAGGATCGCCTCGTCCTCGGCGACGAACTTGTCGTCCTCCACGCCGCCAATGGCGCCGAGTTCGGCCTCAAGGCCGACGCCGGCGGCCATGGCAATGTCGTAGGCCTGTTTCGACTTCTTCACATTTTCCTCGAACGGGTCTGCCGAGCCGTCAAACATGACGGAGGTCCAGCCATTGTCGATGCAGCCCTTGATGACGTCGAGGTCCTTGCAGTGGTCGAGATGGAGCGCAATCGGCACATCGGCATCGGCGGCAAGTGCGGCGACCCAGGACCCGAGCGTCTTGTGGCTCCACAGCTTGATGGTCTTGACCGAGACCTGGATGATGATCGGCGCGTTCATCTCCTCAGCCCCGTCGACGATGGCGCGGGCGCTGTTGTAGTCGATCATGTTGAAGGCGGCGATGCCGTAGCGGGCGGCCTTGGCGGTCTTCAGCATCGGCTTCATGTGAACGAGAGGCATGATGGCTCCTCCGAAAGGTGGGCGGGGTCAGATGTGGATGGCGCGCCCATAGGCGCTGAGCACGCTCTCGTGCATCGCCTCCGACAGCGTCGGATGCGGATAGACGGTGTGCATGAGGTGCTCTTCGGTGGTCTCATGGGAGATCGCGGTGGCGAACCCCTGGATCAGCTCGGTGACTTCCGGCCCGACCATATGGGCGCCGAGGAGTTCTCCCGTTTCGTCGTCGAAGACGGTCTTGACGAAGCCCTCGGTGTCGCCGAGGGCGACGGCCTTGCCGTTGCCGATGAAGGGAAAGCGGCCGATGCGTATTTTGTGGCCGGCGTCCTTGGCGGCCTTTTCTGTGAGGCCTACCGAGGCGATCTGCGGGTGGCAGTAGGTGCAGCCGGGGATCCGGGTCTTGTCGAGGGCATGGGCGTCCATGCCGGCGATGGCCTCGACGCACAGGATGCCCTCGTGCTCGGCCTTGTGGGCCAGCATCGGCGCGCCGGCGACGTCGCCGATGGCATAGACGCCGGCAACGTTGGTCCGGCAGAGCCCGTCTGTGACGATGCCCCCGCGATCCGTCGTCACGCCAATGGTTTCCAGGCTAAGGTTTTCCGTATTGGGGGCAACACCGATCGCGGAGATGACCTTGTCGACGGTGACGGTCTCGGTTTTGCCGTCGGCACCTTCCAGTGTGACGGTGACGCCGGCGCCGGATTTGTCGAGCTTCGTCGCCCTGGTGCCGGTGAGGACGCGGATGCCGCGCTTTTCGAAGCGCTTGCGGGCAAAGGCGGCGACCTCCTCGTCCTCGTGCGGCAGGATCTGCGGCAGCAGTTCGACGATAGTGACGTCGGCGCCGAGCGAGCGGTAGAACGAGCCGAATTCGACGCCGATGGCGCCGGATCCCATGACCAGCAGCGATTTCGGCACGTCCTTGGGGACCATCGCCTCGAAATAGGTGAGGACCTTGTTGCCGTCGGGCTCCAGGCCCGGCAGCGCACGTGGCCGGGCGCCGGTCGCGACAATGATGTGTTCTGCGCTGTAGGTTCCCTGTCCCTTGATGCCCTTCGGTGCCGGGTGGGCCGGCTCGGCCGGTTTCTTGGTCGGGGCGGCGACCTCGAGCGTATGGGCGTCCTTGAACCGCGCCTCGCCCCAGATCACGTCGACCTTGTTCTTTTTCAGCAGCATGCCGATACCGCCATTGAGCTGGGCGGAGACGGCGCGCGAGCGCTTGACGATGGCGGCGATGTCGGGCTTTGCCTCGCCCGCCGTAATGCCGAAGGCCTTCGCCTCCCGCATCTGGTCGAGGAGGTCGGCGGACCGGAGCAGCGCCTTGGTCGGGATGCAGCCCCAGTTGAGGCAGATGCCGCCGAGGTGCTCGCGCTCGACCACGGCCGTCTTCAGGCCGAGTTGGGCGGCGCGAATGGCAGCCACATAGCCACCCGGTCCGGCGCCGACCACGATGACGTCGTAGTCCCTGCTCATTCCGCCGCTGCCGCCGAAAGTTTGCCGTCGAACATGTTGTAGGTTGAGATGGTCTCCGACAGTGCCTGCAGGAACTGGGCGCCATAGGCGCCGTCGACGGCGCGGTGGTCGGCGGCGAGCGACAGCGGCAGGATGTCCCGCACCTGGATGCCGCCGCGATGTTCGCGGACCAGGCGCTGGATCGGTCCGACGCCGAGGATGCCGGCCTCCGGCGGATTGATGATCGGGATCACCTCGACGCCGTACATGCCGAGATTTGAGATCGAGAAGGTGCTCTGCGCCTGCGACTTGGTCATGCCGCGCCTTGCGGCGGCCGCGTGCTCGCGCACGGCAGCGGCGATCTCGACAAGGCTCAGGAACGGCGTGTTCTCGATCGCCGGCACCATCAGCCCGTTCTCGACGGAGACGGCGACGCCCACATTAACCTGGCCCTTCAGCACCACCCGGTCGCTGGCGACATGGGCGTTGAGGCGCGGAAACTCCAGGAGGGTGAGGGCGGTGGCGTGGACGATGACGTCGTTGACCGAGACCTTGTCGCCGCCCATGTCGAGATGGGCGCGGCGGCGGATGAGGAGGTCGCTGACGTCGACCTCGGCCTTCAGGTAGAAATGCGGGATCGTCTGCTTGGACAACAGCAGCCGGTCGGCGATCACCTGGCGCATGCGGGTGAACGGCTCCTCCCGGTCGCGGGTGTCGGCCGCCGGCAGCGGCATCGGCTTGGCAGCGGGTGTCGCGGCAGCGGGGGCAGGGGCGGCGGCCGGCTTTTCCGCTGCGGGCGCCTTGCCTGAGCCGCTCGCAAGCGCCGCCTCGATGTCGCGCTTGACGACGGAGCCGCGCGGGCCGGTGCCCGCAATGGCGGTGATGTCGAGGCCGTTCTTCTTGGCCAGGCGACGCGCGAGCGGTGAAGAGCCGGTCCCGCCGGAGGCCGCCGGTGCGGCATCGGCTTTTTCGGCCGGAGCAGCGGTCTCAGCGGCAGGGGGCGCCGTGTCGTCCGCCTTTGCGCTGTCAGCCTTGCCGCCGTCGACGGTTTCGCCCTCGGCGCCGACGAAGAGGATCGGCTCCAGCACGGTCGCCTTGTCGCCCTCGCCGTAGAGCAGCTTCAGGACGGTGCCTTCCTCGAAGGCCTCGACCTCGAAGCTCGCCTTTTCCGATTCCACCACGGCGACGATGTCGCCCTTCTTCACCGGATCGCCGACCTTGACGTTCCAGGAAACGAGAACGCCCTCGGTGAGGTCCTGGCCGACCTGGGGCATCAGGATTGGGGCTGCCATGGTCCAACGCCTTTCTTCAACAATCGCTTCTTCGGGCGCTTTTCAAGCGCGGGTCTGGTGCGGGGTGATCCCGCCATGTCCCTTGTCCCCGTCGTCGGGCCGGGCTTGGTGATTCCGGGGAGGCGACATGGCGGGACCTTTCGCGAAGGCGCGCCGCAGGGGTGCGCAAACGAAGGTCAGGCCGCCTTGTCGGCGTGCAGCACGGACTTGGCCGCGGCCACGATGTCTGATGTCTGCGGCACCGAGGCCTTTTCCAGTTCCAGATTGAACGGGATCGGCGTGTTCATGCCGGCAACGATCTCCACCGGGGCATCGAGGTCATAAAAGGCCTCCTGCTGGATGATCGAGGCGATGTCGGAAGCGACGCCGCCGCGACGCACGGCCTCCTGGACGATGACGACGCGGTTGGTCTTGGCGACCGAGGCAAGGATGGCGTCCTTGTCGAGCGGCACCAGAGTGCGCGGATCGAGGACCTCGGCCGAAATGCCTTCCCCGGCCAGTTGCTCGGCCGCCTCCAGCGTTCGCGGCACCATGTTCGACCAGGCGATCAGCGTAACGTCCGTGCCCTCGCGCTTGATGTCGGCCTTGCCGAACTCGATGATCAGTTCGCCCTCCGGCACCATGCCCTTGGTCATGTAGAGGTGCTTGTGCTCCAGGAACATCACCGGGTCGGGCTGGCGCAGGGCATATTTGAGGAGGCCCTTGGCGTCGTGGGGCGTCGACGGCATGACCACGCGAAGGCCGGGGATATGGTAGAAGAGGGCCTCCAGGCTCTGGGAATGCTGGGCCGCGACGCCGCCGCCGGTGCCCCCTTGCGTCCTCAGCACGAAGGGCACGCGCCCTTCGCCGCCGGTCATCAGCCGAAACTTTGCCGCCTGGTTGACGATCTGGTCCATGCCGAGCATGGCGAAGTCGATATAGAGGATTTCGACGACCGGTCGCGCATGGGCAATCGCCGCGCCGACGCCGACGCCGATCATGCTGGCCTCGGAAATCGGCGTGTCGCGGACCCGCAGTGCGCCGAACTTGGCGAGCAGCCCCTCGGTCACCTTGTAGGACCCGCCGCGCTCGGCGATGCCCTCACCGATGATGAAGACCTCGTCGTTCAGCTCCATTTCCTCAAAGAGCGCTTCCCTGAGGGCTTCGCGGTACATCAGCTCACGGTCAGCCACGTGATCCTCCCCGTTTTTCTTCTTCAGCGCCTTTTTTGAAAGGCGTTCGAGTTGTGCTCTTTGCGGTCAGTAGGCCGAGACGAAGTCCTGGAACTCTTCCACCGAGATCTCGCCGGCAGCCTTGGCCTTTTCGACCGCGGCGTCGAATTCCTGTTGGATCTCTTCTTCCAGCTTCGCGACCTCCTCAGCCGACATCTTGCCGAGCTTGATGAGGTTGTCGCGGGCGCGGTCCACCGGATCGCGGTCCATGTAGTATTTCAGCCGCTCCTCGGGCATGTATTTGCCGGGGTCGTTCACGTGGTGGCCGGAGTGACGGTAGGTCTTGGCCTCGATCAGCACCGGGCCGAGGCCGGAGCGGCACTTCTTGACCGCATCGAGCACGGTCTCATAGACCAGCAGCGGATCGTTGCCGTCGATCTGGTGGCTTTCCACGCCGATCGCCTCGCCGCGCTTGTAAAGGTCCGTGTCGCGCGTCGCCTCTTCCAGGGTGGTGGAGACGGCGTACTGGTTGTTCTCGATGATCAGGATGAAGTTGAGGTTCCAGATCGCGGCAAGGTTCAGGGACTCCAGGAACGTGCCGTTGTTGGTGGCGCCGTCGGTGGTGAAGGTGATGGTGACGGCGTCCGAGCCGCGCACCTGGTTGGCGAGCGCCGCGCCGACGCCGAGCGGCGTGCCGGCGCCGACGATGCCGTTGGCGCCGAGATTGTTCTTGGTGATGTCGGCGATGTGCATGGAGCCGCCATAGCCCTTGCAGTAGCCGGTGCGTTTCTGCAGCAGCTCGGCGACCATGCCGTCGATTTCCGCGCCGCGGGCGATGCAATGGCCGTGGCCGCGATGGGTCGAGCCGATATAGTCGCGGTCCTCGATCGCCGCGCAGGCGCCGGACGCGATGCCTTCCTGACCGAGGGAGGGATGGAAGTAGCCGCGCACCAGGCCCTGGCGATAGAGCTTGATGCCGCCGCTCTCGAAGGTCCGGATTCGGAAGGCCGTCGTGAAAAGTTTTTCCAAAAGTTCCTTAGGCGGCGTGTTCGACCGCGTATTGTCGGCTGCCATCCCCGTACCTCCCGGTATTTTCGGCGCATTCGGCCCGTTTTCCGGACCCTGTTTGCAAAATCTATAACGGCGGCTGCCCAAGTTGTAAAGAAATTTTCACCAGAAATTGGAGGCCGGTGCATTTCTGCTGACGTGCCGGTGTGTGTGGAACTTTCGTCTTAGGACAAAAGGTGGCTCCAAAGGCCCTGATATAATGCTCCGTATTAAAATAAAATATTGAATATAAATGAGAAATCGGTAGTTCGCCGCGATGTAGATATTTTTCCTTGCGCCACGCAAAGTGTATACACGGACCATCGCATCAACAGCAGGATGTTGAAAAAAATTTTCGATTTGGTTCGCCGAAAGTTTTCATCATAATCGGTTAACCAAACGCCCGGTCGGCAATCCCCGATGGCCGGGTCCGAATGCGCCGGGAAAACAAGGGCCTGGTCTCCCGGATCATCGAACAGCGTGCGCCCGCGACAATGTGGGGCGAGGTTTCGCCCTTGCGCGGACGCCGCGTTCGGGAGAATTCCGTGCCCTGAAGCAAGTGACGTGGCGCGCGCCCGACGGGCGTTCGCTCAGAGTGCCGCGGCGGCGCGACGCGGGGACGGGGGCCGTGACGTTGCCGGCGACGGTGGCGCCGCAAGGCCCGAAGAAGGAGCGACGGGAGCGATGGAGCCGGTCTCCAAGGACGTTATCGAGCGCATTCAGGAGCGCTATCCGGACCTCAGGCGCTCCGAGCGCCTGGTCGCCGACTATCTGCGCGAACACTCCAACAAGCGCCTTGAGATGTCGATCACCGAGTTCGCCGATACCCTCGGCGTCAGCGAGGCGACGGTGAGCCGGTTCACCCGCGCGCTCGGCTACAAGGGCTTTGCCGACATGAAGCTCTTTCTGGCGGCCGAAAGCGCGGAAAGCGCGGTCGATCACCGCATCGGCAACATCCCCGTCGCCATGCACGAGACCGATTCGCTGATCGAGACCAGCCGCAAGCTGGTGATGGCGCTTTCCTCGGCCATGGGCGAGACCCAGAAGCTGCTCGACCACGCCAGCATCCAGGCCGCCGTCAGCGCCGTCATCAACGCCAAGGAAGTGCTGTTCATGGGCGTCGGCGGCGCCGCGGCCGTCTGCGACGAGGCCGCCCACCTGCTTCTGAAGGCCGGCGTTCACGCCATCAGCCACGCCGACGGCTACACCCAGATCATCGCGGCAACGACCGCGAACGAATCGACCACCGTCTTCGGCGTCTCGCATACGGGAATGACCGACACGGTGGCGAACGCGCTGACGACCGCCCGCGCCAACAAGGCAAAGACGATCTGCATCACGTCGGGCCCCGACTCGCCCGTCGGCAAGGCCGGTGAGATTGCCCTCGTCACCTGGCACCACGAGGCCGAGCAGATCCCGCTCTATGGCGACTTCCTTGAGGGCCGGATGTGCCAGCTTTATATCATCTACCTGATTTATCTGGGCGTTCTGTTCCAGACCGGCGCCGACTCCCGCGACGCCCTGGAGGCGACGGCCGCCAATCTGGCGAAGTTTTATCTGCAGAAGTAGGGGGCGAGTCTGTTTGCGGTTCGTGCGGCCTTATGGGTTGCCGCGTCGGCCTGACGGCCTCCTCGCAATGACGCTGAAAAACCTCGGGAATTTCCGTTGTCATTGCGAGCGAAGCGAAGCAATCCAGCACCCGGGTGCTGGCTACAACGCAATGCGCCGCTTAGAGGGCCTCCGCCATCGGCCACACCCTCAGCCGTCACCCCGGGCTTGGCCAGGGGCCCATTGCCCTTGTCCTCACGGTATGCCGCTAACGGGCAGGGTTCTGCGCCTGCGTGGGCAAGGCCCGTGAAGGCGTTGCGATGGCATACCGTGTTGAGAGGGGCATTGGATCTCGGCTCTCCGCTGCGCTCCGGCCGGGATGGCGCCGAGGTAGTGTCGCCGGCGCTTCAGCCCTCTGCCTCCGCTCACCCATGAAAACGATTTTCCTGGATCGGCGCCCTCAAAACGCGTCCGAAGCGCGCCGGGAGCGCATCCTGTGAATACACGAACAGAGAATTTTTAGCGCCAAAAACCCCTTTTAAATGAGGCATCTAAGCCCAAGCGCCGATTTTGTCATAACAAGTTTCGATCAAATCTGTTGACAGCCAGAACAAAATGGCGAAAATTTTCAACATAAAAAGAAATTGCTGATCCACCTTGAAAAAAATTATCGCGAGGGTGGCGCGTCGGCTCAGCTAGGGAGGAAAGTCGATGTTCTATATACCGAAGAATTCCGTCCACAAGACCGTTTCCCGCCGCAAGTTCCTGGAGCTTGGCGGCGGTACCGCGGCCGCCCTCGGCATCGGCTCGATGACCGTCGGCCTCGGCACCGTGATTACCCGCACGCCGGTCAGCGCCGCCTCGTCCGAAGACGCCAAGTGGCGCCAGTACGAAGGCACCAAGCTGGTCTTCATGTCGGAGAACACGCCGCCGTCCTTCGCCATCCGCGACAACATCAAGGCGTTCTACGATCTCACCGGCATCGAGGTGGAGATCATCACCGACGGCCTGCCGATCGTCCAGCAGAAGGTCGGCATCGACCTGCGCGGCGGCAATTCCGACTTCGCGCTCTCCTATGTCCAGGACAAGCCGATCGGCGCCCCGTTCGCCGACTTCTATTCGGATCTGACGCCGCTGCTCGGCGACGAGACCCTGCCGCAGGATCCGGAAGGCTACGGCCGCGACGCCTGGTTCGAGAACTTCCTCGACGTCTGCGGCGTCTATTACGACCGCGACCGGCTGATCGCCCTGCCGTACGACTCCGCGGTCGCCTGCACCTTCTACCGCCAGGACCTCTACGAGAAATATTCCAAAGAGTTCGAGGCCGAATACGGCTACCGCCTGGAATACACCAAGGACTCCACCTGGCAGAACGTTCTGGACTTCGCCACCTTCTTCAAGAAGCTGCGCGATGGCGGCGAGGACGTGCCCTACGGCTACGCCCAGCACAACGGCAACTTCACCTGGACGACCCAGCTCGACATCCAGCGCATGCAGTTCGCCAACGGCCGCTGGATCGACTTCGACATCGACGACAAGCTCGGCTCGCGTGAGCCCGGCCCGTGCAACTGGGGCGACGAACAGTCGGTCCTGATCATGGAGAAGTTCAAGGCGCTCGGCGACGTCAGCCATCCGGACAACCTCGCCAACGGCACCCTGGAACTGAACACGGTCTACCAGTCCGGCCAGATCGCCATGCAGGTCCAGTACCACGAGTTCGCCGCCTCGGTGGAGAACGCCGAGACCTCGGTCGCGGCCGGCGGCAAGACCGCCTACGCCCCGTGCCCGAAGGGCGCGCCGGACTGGATCGTCAATGGCGGCGACGCCGTCAACGGCACCAATTGCGGCATCGGCGGCATCGGCATCAACGGCAACGCCTCGGAAGACGTCAAGCGCGCGGCCTACATCTTCGCCATCTGGGCAACGTCCAAGAACACCCAGTTCGACGTCCTGAAGGGCGTCGGCGGCACGCCGACCCGCAAGTCGGTGATGGACATCCCGGAGGTCCAGAAGGCCCGCACCCGGCCGACGGACATGCCGAACGCGCTGACCTTCGATGCGGTCTATGATTTCGGCATCAAGGACCCGCACTTCGTGCTCGGCCCGAAGATCCCCGAGGCCAACGAGTATCACAACATCGTTGCCGCGGAATCGCAGAACTGCCTTGCCGGCCGCACCACGCCGCAAGAGGCCTGCGCCACGATCAAGCAGCAGATCGACAATCTGAACGGCGTCTGAGCGCCGCCGGTTCGAGGATCGATGCCGGGGGCCTTGGCTCCCGGCGTCCTTTGGCCAGTTTCCCCGTTTTCAAGTGCCAAACGGCCCTGTCTGCGAGAGCGTCATGCAGAAAACACTCCGTGCGAAACGTGCGTCCTTCAGCGCGATCGAGGAAGATCACGGCTATGCCGCGCGCCGGCTCGACTACGGGCCGGGCGCGCTCAACGAGGAGCCGAAGCGCCGCTACCACATCCTGTTGATGGCGCCGGCCATCCTGACGCTCGCGGCCATCACCATCTACCCGTTCTTCTGGCTCATCTATATGAGCCTGCACAAGGTCTCGGTCGCCCGCTCCGACCGCTGGGTCGGTCTCGACAACTACGCGCGGCTCTTCGGCGACGTCAAATACACCGACGGCTGGCTGCTGCTTGTGAAGTATTCGGCCCTGTGCCTGACGCTGGAAATCCTCATCGGCGTCGTGCTCGCCGTCATCCTCAACGGCTCGCGCTTCGAAAAGGTCCTGGTGACCGTCTTCCTGATGCCGATGATGATGTCGCCGGTCGTGGCCGGCCTCGTCTGGTACTACCTCTATAACGGCACGTTCGGCTGGTATCACTGGCTGTTCCAGAGCATCGGCATCCTCGGCGAAACCTCGATCCTCGCCGACATCGACACCGCCATGTGGGGCCTCGTCATCGTAGATGTCTGGCAGTGGACGCCGCTGATCACGCTGATCACGCTGGCCGGCCTGAAGCGCGTCCCCCAGGATCAGCTCGAGGCCAACATGGTCGATGGCGCCGGCTCCCTGCGCAATTTCTTTACCGTCTCGCTGCCCAACATCTACCCCTTCCTGCTGATCGCCATCCTATTGCGGTTCATGGACAATTTCCGGTTCATCGACCACATCCTGGTGCTCACGGGCGGCGGGCCGGGCAACGCCACGCGCATCCTGCCGGTCTACCTGTTCGACGTCTCGTTCCAGTTCTTCAAGCTCGGACGCGGCGCCGCCATCGCCTTCACGCTGCTCATCGTGACCATCGTGCTCGGCCTCATCCTGGTGCGCATCTTCGACGATCCGAAAAAGCAGGTCGCCAGCGGCGAAGCCGGCGAAACGACGGACGACTAGGCCCAAGGAACGGGGCCAAAGAGTAGGCCAAAAGAACCGGCCAAAAGAGTAGGAAAGGCTGACAGCAAATGGCATCCCGCGAAATCGTCCAGTATGACAGCGGCCTGTCGCGCGTCTTCAAGGTGCTCGCCCAGGTCTTCCTGGTCGTCTACCTGATCTGGACCGTGTCGCCCTTCATCATCATGGTCGGCTCGTCCATGAAGGACCTCCTGGAGGCCTTCACCCTGCCGCGGGTCGGCGACTGGCTCGGTGCGCTGTCGTTCTTCGACTTCTCGCCAACCTTCAAGCACTATGTGGCGCTGTTCGCCGAGGAGAACTTCGGCGCCTACCTCACCAACAGCCTGATCGCCTCGGTCGGCTCGGCGCTCGTTGCCGTCGTGCTCGGCACTTCCTGCGCCTACTCCATGTCGCGCTACCAGTTCCGCGGCAAGAAGGACGTCTTCTTCTGGATCATCTCCACCCGCATGGCGCCGGTGGTCGCGGTTATCGTGCCGCTTTACGCGATCTTCCGCTCGTTCGGCCTCGTCGGCACCCTGCCGGGCCTGATCCTTGCCTATACGACGTTCAACCTGCCGTTCGCGATCTGGATGCTGAAGGGCTTCTTCGACAACGTGCCCTACGCCATCGAGGAGGCGGCCCAGTGCGACGGCGCCACCCGCCTGCAGGCGACGATGCAGATCCTGCCGCTCGTCGCCCCCGGCATCGGCGCCTTCCTGGTGCTGTGCATCCTGTTTGCCTGGAACGACTTCCTGTTCGCCACCATCATCGGCAGCGGCGGCGCCAAGACCCTTCCGGTCGCCACCAAGGAGTTGATCCAGCCGCAGAACGTGCAGTGGGGCAAGATCATGGCCGCCGGCGTCGTCACCACCGCGCCGATGATGCTGCTCGGCCTCCTGATCCGCCGCTACCTCGTCGCCGGCCTCACCATGGGCGCGGTCAAGGAATGACGGCCGAAGAATAACCCTCCGGAGAAACGCTGCCGGCAAACCCGGCCAAGACCCAAGTAAAGGCACAACTGCAATGGTCGCAATCAGCATAGAAAACGTCTGGAAGTACTACGGCGAGACCGTGGCCGTTCAGGACCTCAACCTGGAATGCCGGGACGGCGAGTTCGTCTGCGTCCTCGGTCCGTCCGGCTGCGGCAAGTCCTCCACCATGCGGATGCTGGCCGGCCTGGAGCACATTTCGGCAGGCCAGATCCTGTTCGGCGACAAGCGCATCAACGAGCTCGCGCCGAAGGACCGCGACATTGCCATGGTGTTCGAGAATTACGCCCTCTATCCGCACAAGACCGTCGCGGAGAACATGGCCAATCCCTTGCGCATGGCCGGCGTCGACAAGGCGACCGTGACGAAGAAGGTGCTTGACGCCGCAAAGCTCCTGGAGATCGACCACCTGCTCGACCGCAAGCCGGTGGAGCTCAGCGGCGGCCAGAAGCAGCGCGTCGCCATCGGTCGCGTCATCGTCCGCCAGCCCGCCGTCTATCTCTTCGACGAGCCCATCGCCCATCTCGACGCCAAGCTGCGCGCCCGCATGCGCACCGAGCTGAAGCATTTGCAGCAGCACCAGGGCGTCACCACGGTCTATGTCACCCACGACCAGCTCGAGGCGCTGTCCATGGCCGACCGCATCGCGGTCATGCATGACGGCGTGTTGCAGCAGTTCGGAACGCCGGCGGAGATCTACAGCAACCCGGTCAACACCTGGGTCGCCGGCTTCGTCGGCGAGCCGACCATGAACCTGATCCTCACCGAGGTCGCCACCGAGGCCGACCGGCCGAAGCTCACCCACAAGGGCTTCACCATCGACCTTGATGGCCAGCTCGGCGAGGCGGCCCTGCGCGGCAACGAAAAGGCCCTGCGCTTCGGCATCCGGCCGGAGAACCTGAAGGTCTCGCTGGAAAGGTCGCCCGGCGCCATCGAGGGCACGGTCTATACCCGCCAGCTCCTCGGCAGCGACCTTCTGGTCGAGGTGGAAACCGGCAACGATCACTTCCGGGTCCGCACCTCGCCGGCCTTCGAGGGCGAGGTCGACCGGCCCTGCTACATCTCCTACGACCTCGGCCACGCGCATCTCTTCTCCGCCGAGACCGGCCAGTCGATCGTCTGAAGAGCGATGCCATGAACCCGCACGGAAACGGCGCAGCGTCCGCGGGGGGACGCCGGGGAAACGGAACGGGCGACGGTCTCGCCCGGGCCGTTGCGCTGTTCCACCACGTGCGCCGCTTCACCTATCTCTCCGACGGCGTGCGCGACCCGAAGATCGTCGCTGCCCGCCGCGCCGGCGCCTGCACCGGCAAGCATCTCGCGTTGCGCGAACTGCTGCGCCAGGAGGGATTTTCGGCCGGGGTCGAAACGGTGGAGGGCGATTTCGCCGCCGCCATCCCGATTTCCGGGACGATGGCGCCGGACCTGCAATCGATGATCGCCGAGGCCGGCGTCATCGACTTCCACAACATCGTCCGGCTCGACTGGAAAGGCCGCTCGATGGCGCTCGACGCCACCTGGAACGACGCGCTCATCCCCTACGGTTTTCCGGTCAACGACGACTGGACCGGCAGCGGCGACACCGAGCTGGCGCTCGTCCCGGTGCGCAGCCACGGCCTCGTCGAGGACGTCATCGCCTTCAAGGAGGAAAGCCTGGCGCGCCTGTCGCGCGAGGACCGCATCCGCCGGGGCCGTTTTCTCAGTCTGCTGAGCGACTGGATCGCCGCGCTCGAAGCACCCCGCTCCACGCCACCCGAAGGAGGCACCGGAGCCAATAACTAAAAGAACGACCTGAAAAAGAAGCAAAAAAAGACATGGATCGAAAGGGAGGCCATGACCAAAGCTTTCATAGGGATTGACGCCGGAACGACGGGTTGCACCGTCATGATTTTCGATGAGGCGGGGAGGGCCCTCGGCCACGGCTACAAGGAGTACCCCTGTTCATCCCCCCATCCGGGCTGGAGCGAGCAGGACCTCGGCGCCGTCTGGAACGGCATCTGCGATGCCAGCCGCCAGGCGGTGGCTGAGGCGAACCTGCCGGACGAGGCCTACGAGTCCGTCGGCCTCTCCAGCCAGCGCGGCACCGTCTGCCTGCTCGACGACAGGAAGCGGCCGCTGGCGCCGAGCATCGTCTGGAACGACGCCCGCGCCACCGAGAACGCGGAGGAGTTCGCCCGGCACATCTCGCCGGAGGAGCATCACGACCACACGGGCATGCAGCTCAGCCCGCTGTGGACGGCCTCCAAGATCGCCTGGCTGCGCGACCGCCAGCCGGAACTCTTCAACGAAATCGCCTGGTTCGCCAACGGCCAGGAATATTTCCTCCACATGCTCGGCGCGGAAAAGTGGGAGACCGATCCGGCCTCGCTGACCCTCAACGGCATGATGGAGATATCGAAGCTCGACTGGTCGGACCGCATCCTGGACCTGTGCGGCATCACCCGCGACCGCCTGCCGCCGGTCGGCATTCCGACCGGCTTCGTCGGCACGGTGTCGAAGGAGGCTTCCGAGGCGACCGGCATCCCGGCCGGCGTCAAGCTCTGCCGCGGTGCCGGCGACCAGCAATGCGCCGCCGTCGGCGCTGGCGTCATCAAGCAGGGCCTTGCCGAATTCACCGTCGGCACAGCCGCCGTGATGGTCGCCCATCTGGACTCGCTCGACCGCATTCAGGGCAAGAACCTGTGGTGGGGCGGCCACGGCGTGCCGCACCACTGGAACATCGAGGGCGCGGCCTTTGCGCTGGGCGCCTGCCTCAAATGGTGGCGCGACACCCTCGGCTCCGACGAGATCAATCTCGGCCGCGACAGCGGCACCAGCCCGTTCGCCGTCATGGTCGACGAGGCGGGCAGGGCCAAGCCCGGCGCCGGCGGGCTCCTGTTCCACTCGTTCCTGACCAGCCAGGTGACGCCCTACTATGATGCGGCTGCGCGCGGCGGCTTCCTTGGCCTCGGCCTGCACCACTCCCGCCAGGACATGCTGCGGGCGCTGCTGGAAGGCTGTGCCAACGAGATGCGCATGGTCGTCGATGCCTTCGACAGCGACATCGCCGGCGGCATCTCCGAATTGCGGCTCACCGGCGGCGGCACCAAGAGCCCCGGCTTCGTGCAGATCATGTCGGACATCTTCCAGCGCCCGGTGCACGTCACCTGGGAGCGGGAATGCACGGTACTCGGCGCGGCCATCCTCGGGGCGGTCGGCGCCGGCGCCTTTGCCGATGTCGACGAGGCGGTCGGGGCCATGGTGCACATCGAGCGCGACTTCGAGCCGAACAACAACCTCGCCGGCCTCTACGACGATCAGCATCAGGTCTATCGCGGCTTCTACGAAGCGATGGCCAATGGCGGCGCCTACAAGAAGCACGCCGTCTTTTCCGAAAAGCACTTCTAGAAACAACAGACAAGACGAGGAGACACCCCCATGGCTATGCCCGGAATGCGCGGAATGGAGCACATCGGCTTCACCGTCCCCGACATCGACGAGGCCTGCACTTTCTTTGAGGAGATTCTCGGCGCCGAGACGCTCTATACGGCCGCGACCAACTTCCGCGTCGACGACAGCGACTGGATGTTCGAGCACCTGAACGTCGACCCGCGCTGCGTCATCACCGAGTTCCGCTACATGCGCGTCGGCAACGGCACCAACCTGGAGGTCTTCCAGTACGAGGCGCCGGACCAGGCCAAACAGCCGCCCAAGAACAGCGACATCGGCGGCCACCACCTCGCCTTCTATGTCGACGACATGGACGCCGCCATCGCCTTCCTGAAGGAAAAGGGCGTCAAGGTGCTCGGCGATCCGACCTCCTACGAGGACGGTCCCAATCTCGGCCTCACCTGGTGCTACTTCATGGCGCCCTGGGGCCAGCAGCTCGAAATCGTCTCGGCGCCGAAGGGCACCGTCTACGACAACGAGGCAAAGACGTCCGGCAAGACCCGGCTGTTCCACCCGGGCAAGGTCGCCGAGACGACGATCTGATCCTCATCGGTCGGGGCGTTGGTAGAGCCGATGCCCCGGCCACAATTCCTCATCTCTTCCTGCAGGATTGCCGGTCCGCCTGTCTCCCTGGCATGCGGGCCGGCGATCGATCCCGAAAACTTGACGGCACCGCCTGCCAGCGCGGTGCCTTTTTTCGTGCCGCAAACGCGTCAGGCGCGCATCGGCAGGATGTTGTTGAGAAGGGCATAGAGGATCAGCAGCATCGGCACGGCGATGATGCCGCCGATCAGTCCCCACAGCCACAGCCAGAAGACGATGGACAGGAACACGACGAAGGGGTTCAGCGTCAGGTTCCGGCCGATGACATGCGGCGTGACGAACTGGGACTCGATCAGGTTGAGGCCGAGGAAGATCGCCGGCGGCAGCAGGATCTCCGCCCCCTGGAAGGTGGCGAGGCCGACCAGGAACAAAAGTACGGCCATGAGCGCCGGGCCGACATAGATGACGTAGTTGAGCACGGTCGCGAGCACGCCCCACAAAAGCGGCGAGGGCACGCCGGCAGCCCACAACAGCAGGGAGAGCATGGCGCCGAGGCCGAGATTGATGAGCGTGATGGAAACGAGATAGCTGGACACGTAGCGTTCCGCATCCCGGAACACCCGGGCGACGCGCCAGCGCAGGCGCCGGCTGACGCACATGGTCAGCACCGCGGCCCGGAACCGGTCGCGGGTCGCCAGGAAGAAATACATGCTGGCCAGGAAGGTGATGATCTGCGCCAGGATCGCCGGTGCGATGATCGCCGCTTCGGTCATCGGGGCGCCGTCGTCGACGGTGACGGTCATCGCCGTATCGCCGCCCATGGCCTCGCGCAACTGCTCCTGGGCACTCGAAATCGCCGAGAAAAGACCCTGCCAGTCGCGAAGTTCGCTCTGAAGCCGCGCCCAGATCGCCGGCAACTGGTCGATCCAGGACGACAGCGGCACGGCAAAGGCGAGCACCGAGGCAAAGATCAGCGTGACGAAGCCGAAGACGATTGCCGCCGCGGAAATGGCCACCGGAATGCCGCGGCGCTCCAGCCAGGTGGCCGGCGGGCCGAGCATCAGGCCGAGAACGACGGCGAGCGCCACCGGCGCGAGGATCATCTTGGCGAAATGCAAGGCGCCGACGAGCGCCACGAACCCCAGAAAGATGGTGGCGACGCGGGCGGCGTCGGTCGCGACGGAGGTAACCGCCGACTGTCCCGGCCGTCGGACCGGTGTGGGGCTCGGCGTCGGATATGTCATGAGGGTCCTGGCTTTGTGAAGCATGTCGCCCAAAGTCGACAACCGGTTTTGGGAGGCATGCGCGAAAACGACCGACCTCGGCGCGGTGCGTCACGGCTGTGAGCGCAACACGCTTTAGGCGTGATGCCCATCAACGCACCGGCAGACGGGAAAGTTCCGCCGCGAACGCGGCGGCCAGCGCGCTGTCGCCGCTACTTCCTGTCGGCGGCGGTGATCGCCTTTCTCGGCACGGAGATGATGATGGTCAGGCCCGTGTCGCCGTAGATCCGTTCGATCGAGCCGCCCAGTTCGCCGCGGATGTTGGCGTCGATCAGCTTCGTGCCGAATCCGGCGGACTGGGGTTCCGTCACCGGCGCACCGCGTTCGGCCCATTCCAGCACCAGGGTGGCCTCGCCGATGCCGGAAAGCGTCCAGGCGATCGCCAGTTCGCCGCCGTCGTCGGACATGCCGCCATATTTCATGGCGTTGGTGGCCAGCTCGTGGAAGGTCAGTCCGAAGGCCTGGGTGGCCGTTTCGTTGAGATCGACCGGGGGACCCTTGATCAGGTCTTCCTCGATGTCGTCGCCGAACACCTGGGCGAGCTCGGTGACCAGGAGCTCGCGCAGATCCGTATGCTGCCAGTGGGTGCGGGTGAGCACGTCCTGGGCCGTCGCCATCGCCTGCAGCCGGGCGGTGAACGACTTGGTGAACTCGTCGAGGGTGTCCGAACTCGCCGCCGTCTGCCGGGAGATCGCCATCATCCGCGCGATCGAGTTCTTGATCCGGTGCTTCATCTCCTGAAGCATCAGGTCCTTTTCCTGCAGGGTTTTTTCCGACAGCCGGTGCAGCGCCCGGGCCGCGGCCAGCGCCTTGCGCTGCGAATGCATGGCGATCGCCAGCGTCGCGGCCAGCAGCAACGAGACCATAAGCACCGCGAGCGGCACGATATTGGCGGTGATGAAGCCCGGCTCGACCGCGCGGCGGAACTCGTAGACCCATGTGCGCCCGGCAATGCCGATCTCGCGCTGCGCCGCGAACCCTCCGTCGTTGCGGGCCGTCTCGTAGCCCTCGGAGCGGAAATAGACGAGGTCCGGGTCGGCCTTGTCGTAGGATTTCATCAGCAACGGCGTTGCCGGCATCCGCCTGAGCACGGCGGTGTGGAAGTCGCCGGCCCGGAACGGGGCATAGATGAAGCCGTCATAGGGCAAGGTGCTGGAGGCGCGCCCGCTCGGCGGCGCCGTCTTGCCGGCAAAGGGAAGATAGACCAGAAAGCCGTTCTGTTTGTGCGAGGTGATTTCCTGAACCAGTTCGACGGGTCCGCTGGCCGTCGGCTCCTGGGTCAGCATGGCCGTGTCCATCGCCTGGCGCCGCACCTTTTCGCTGAACATGTCGAAGCCGAGCGCGCTCTTGTTGCGCGCATCTTCCGGCTCCAGAAGCACGATCGGGGTGCGGACCGGCTGCTTGGTCTCCGGCCAGACCTTGACGTCGACACCGTAGCCGTTGCGGATCTCTGACTCGGCCTGAATCTCGTCCCCGGTCGCGATCAGGCGTGCGAATCCGATGCCCTGGATGCCGTCATAGCGGCCGTCGATCTCCAGATCCTCGACATAGGAGTGAAAGGCCGAGCGGCCGATGCGGCCGTTCATGGCTTCGAAGAACGAGGCCGTGCCCCTGAGCAGCGACAGGTGCTGGTCGAGGCGGGCGACGATCCGGTCGACGATGTCGTCGGCGGTCGCTTCGGTCCTCAATTCCCGGGCGACCGTGTTGGAGCGGTGCATCGTAACCGCCATCGCAGCGCCGATGGTGGCGACGACCAGGAAAACGAGAATTGGCAGTAATCGGTACACGAGCCTGATCCGTGATGGCCCCCCGCCAGGCTCCATTATGCTATGGGGGAGAAAGGCGCAACGGCTTTTTATCGAGATTCAAGCTGTGCGGTAAGAAAGATTCTATACGTGCTCCGGTGGTCACGGAGGTGCTGCCGGTCCCCGAAAATTTTGCGCGATGACGTCGCAAACGGATGGAACAGCACCCGGGCCGATCGCGTTTGCCTCTCATAGAAAACGGCAGCTCTGCCGTAACGAGAGGAGACCGAAATGAACTGGAATCAGATCGAAGGCAATTGGGAACAATTCAAGGGCAAGGTGCAGTCGCAGTGGGGCAAGCTCTCCGGCGACGACCTCGACGTCGTGGCGGGCAACCGCAAGGAGCTCGCCGGCAAGATCCAGGAGCGCTACGGCAAGGCGCAGGAAGACGCCGAGCGTGAGATCGACGAATGGCTCTCCCGGCACTGACCTGACGACGGCTTGATTAAGAAACCGGGTGCGGAGCGTCGCACCCGGTTTTTTTGTGCGCTTTTGCCACCGACCTTGTGCCCGCATGACTAACGATAGGTAGGGGCAGGGGAGGGGCTGCGCCTGCAAACCGTCCATACGAAAACCGGCCCGCGCCGGGAAGGCGAGGACCGGTTGCCGTATTCCGTTGCCAGGCCCGAGGGCCGCGTCAGGCGGGACGTTATCCGCGACGCAGCAGGCCCATGACCAGCGAAACTACCAGGAACAGCAAGAACACGAAGAAGATGATCTTCGCAATACCCGCCGAGGCGCCCGCGATGCCGCCAAAACCGAGGGCGGCGGCAATAAGAGCAATGACCAGGAACAAGAGCGCATAGTAAAGCATGAGTCGATCTCCGTTTTCTGTACCTGCACCCAAACGGATGATCCGTCGCTTTGGTTCCGTGATTCCCGGAATCAATTTGAATATCTGCCGGCAACGGCGGCGTCACCGCCGCTTCGTGCCAGGTCAGGCGGCTTCCCCGGCCGTCTCGTTGAAGAACAACGCCTGGCTGATCAGCGCCTTCACCATGTCGGGATTGAACGGCTTGGTGACAAGGAAGGTCGGCTCCGGCCGCTCGCCGGTCAAAAGCCGCTCCGGGAAGGCGGTGATGAAGATGACCGGCACGGCGCTCGTCTTCAGGATGTCGTTGACCGCATCGATGCCGGAACTGCCGTCGGCGAGCTGGATGTCGGCCAGCACCATCTTCGGCTGCGTCGCATTATAGAGGTCGACCGCCTCGCCATGGGTGCGGGCGATGCCGGTGACCGTGTGGCCGAGGCTTTCAACCATCTGTTCGATATCCATGGCGATCAGCGGCTCGTCCTCGATGATCATGATGTCGGTCGCTACCTGGCGCGAGATCTCTGAGGAAGCCTCTTCCAGCAGCGTGCCCATGTCATCGTCCGGCACGCCGAGGATCGTCGCCGCCTCCGACGGGGTGAACTCCTCAACGGCAACGAGCAGGAAGGCCTGGCGCGCCACCGGTGGGATCGCCATCAGGTTGGCGGCCGCGCGCTGCTCCCAGGCAAAAGGCGATTCCACGGGCGGAACGTCGATCGAGGCGGAACCAAACAGCCTTGTGAACAGTTGAAACAGCGATACCCTGTCGCTCTGGGTCTCGGGAAACAGCGAAACGTCGGCGATCAGGGCTTCCAGCGTTGCCGCCACATAGGCATCGCCCGAGGTCTGGGAACCGGTGACGGCGCGGGCGTATCTCCGCAGGTGCGGAAGGTGCGCGGCGATACGGGTGGAAAGGGACATTTGGACATGCTCCATTACTCGTGAGGGTGTTCCAGTCGGCTCAAAAACGCATGACCGGAAAAAAAGTTCCGAGGTCACGGAACTTTTCGCCTTCGGATGAATTACGCTAGCGGAACCGTGAATGCGTACCAAGTCACAACGGACAAACGTGCTTTGATGATCGACGACAACAAAGGCTTCACGCCGCGAGGCGGCGCCCGCAGGGCCAGGACCAACGATCCCAACGAGGCGATCAGCCGGCAGCTCAAATCGCTGTACAGCTCCCTCGAGCAGGAACAGATCCCCGACCGTTTTCTCGACCTTCTCGAGCAACTGGATGAGGCCGAGAAGGCCGCATCCGGCAAACGCGGAAGCTGATCCTCACATGGACAACGTCTCTCCCGACTTCAAGCGTGAGATGCTCGCGCTGTTGCCGAGTTTGCGCGCTTTTGCGATCTCGCTGACGGGCCGACACGACCGTGCCGACGATCTCGTCCAGGACACCATCGTGAAGGCCTGGGCCAAGCACGAGAGCTTCGAGCCCGGCACCAACATGAAGGCCTGGCTGTTCACCATCCTGCGCAACGACTTCTACAGCCAGATGCGCAAGAAGGGCCGTGAGATCCAGGACCCCGACAACGCCTTCACCGAGCGCATGGCCACGCACCCCGAGCAGCACGGCCGGCTCGACATGGAGGATTTCAAGAAGGCCCTCGAGAAGTTGCCCGAGGACCAGCGTGAGGCGATCATCCTCACCGGCGCCTCCGGCTTCGGCTACGAGGAAGCGGCCGAGATCTGCGGCTGCGCCGTCGGGACCATCAAGAGCCGCGTGAGCCGTGCCCGCGTGCGCCTACTGGAATTGATGCAGATCGACGGCGACTCCGATTTCGGACCGGACCCCCACGAAGCCGCGGTTACCGCATCGATCCATTCGACCCAGTCCCGTTGACGGGTCCGGCGACGCCGCCCGCGTCCTGTTTCAGCCTCGCCGCAAGATTGAACGACAGCGACGCGCCGACCGCGTCCTCGAACAGGCGCACGTCATAGGGCTTGCCGACGACCGGAATGCCGGGAAACCCCGGCACACCGCCGAGGAACGAGTCGTGCGTCGTCGTGAACATGAGATGGGCGGCGACGTCGTGCAAATCGCCGACATCGTTCATTTCCTGGCTTTCCGGCAGCCCGGTGTCGTAGACGACGAGTTCGTAGTGTCGCGGGCCGTTGCCGTCGAACGCGTGTTCCTTGAGATGCTCGGCCAATGCGGTAGGGTTGAGGATGGTGACAGCCATGCCAAACGTTTCCGTCAGCAGGCGCTCCGTCTCCAATGCCACGATGTAGTCGGAGTCGACTACCAGGGCCTGGGGGCTACTGTGTTGCATTAAAGGGCCTTTCTGAAACGGACAGGTTGATCCTTCTGATCAGGTTGCTCCCATTCTCAGGGAAAGTACGGAACGCGTCATTTAAATAAGACATATACACATCAATTGGGCACAAAGCGGGACCGGAACAGGCTGGCCGTTGGTGCGTTTGACAACAGGCACGCGAAACGAGTGAGTTAGGTGGAAAAAATCAATTCCGGGCCAAAGCGCACGCACTGCATTGACTGCCCGTTGCGGCGGAAGAGCCATTTTCGGGACCTCAACGAAGAGGAACTCGCATTCGTCGATGGCTTCAAGGTCGGCGAGTTGTCGGCGGATCCGGGGGCGACGATCTTCTCCCAGGGCACCAACAGCGCGCATATCTACACCATTTTGGATGGTGCCGCCTTCCGCTTCAAGATCCTTGAAGACGGACGGCGTCAGATTCTTAATTATGTGTTTCCCGGCGACATGGTCGGCCTGCAGAGCTTCCTGATGGGGGAGATGCAGTATTCCGTGGAGTCCCTGTCCAATCTGCGCCTGTGCGTCTTCGAGCGCGGCCGGATGATGACGCTGTTCGAAAAGCACCCCTCGCTCGCCTATGACGTGACGTGGCTGGCCGCCCGCGAGGAACGCATGCTCGACGAGAACCTGCTCAGCGTCGGCCGGCGCACGGCCCTGGAACGCATCGCCTATTTCCTTGCCTTCCTGTATCGCCGGGCGATGGCCGTGGGTCTGGCCGACGGCACGAGGCTGGACCTGCCGATCACCCAGCGCCACGTTGCCGACACCCTCGGCCTGTCGCTGGTCCACACCAACAAGACGCTGCGCCGCCTTACCGATCGCGGCCTTGCGCGCTGGCGTGACAGTAGCTGCGAGGTGCTCGATCCCGACGGCCTGCAGGAACTCGCCGGCTGGGAAGGCCTCTCCGACACGCCGCGCCCCTTTATCTGACGGCTGCGAGCCGCCTCGAACGAAAGACGACGGCCGATGCGCATCAAGGCGCTCCTCAATCGCGACAGCGGTACCCTGCGCAACCTCGACATTGCGGGGCTGTGCCAGCGGCTCGGCGAGCGTTTCGGTGCCAACGGCCACGAGATCGACTGCAATATCGTCCGGGGCAGGGACCTCGCCCGGGCGCTCGAGAGGGCGGCCGGAGACGATGCCGTGGAGGCGATCGCGGTCGCCGGCGGCGACGGCACCATATCCAGTGCCGCCGGCCTGTGCTGGCGGGCGGGAAAGACGCTGGTCGTGCTGCCCGGCGGCACCATGAACATGTACGCCCGCACCCTCGGCCTGCCCATGGACATCTTCGCCGCGGTCGATGCGATCGCCGCCGGAACGGTGGTGGGCGCCGACATCGCAACGGCCAACGGCCGGCCCTTCGTGCACCAGTTCTCCGTCGGCCTGCACCCCCGGCTGGTGCGTATACGTAACCGGCTCGCCTACAACAGCCGGTTCGGCAAGATCATCGCCAGCGCCCGCGCCCTCGGCGCCGCGATCGCGCGGCCGCCGGCGCTGCCGGCGACCATCGAGACCGACGGCGGCAAGCGCCACGAGGTCTTCAGCCTGCTCGGCGTCTCCAACAACCGCTTCGGCGAGGGGCATCTGCCCTACGCCGACACGCTCGACGAGGGCCTCCTCGGCATTTACTGGGCCAGGGTCCTCAATCGCCGCGACGGCTTCCGCCTCACCAAGGACGCCGTTCTCGGCACCTGGAGCACGAATCCCGACGTCACCGTGGAGCATTCCCGCCAGGTGCGGCTGCATTTCGATCCGACGCGCCGCCAGCCGAAATGCGTCATCGACGGAGAGCTTTTGAGCCTGGAGGAAAGCGTCGACATCTGCATGCATGCCGGCGAACTTTCGGTCATGAAGCCGGCCGAGATCGTGCGCTCCGTCCTCGATGCCGTCATTCCCGGCCGCACCGCGACGGACCCGGCACAGCCGGAACCCGCGCCATGATCACCCTTCCGAGCCTGCGCAAACCGTTCGTGGTGCTGTTGACGATCCCGGTCGGCACGGCGCTGACCATCGGGTCGCTGCCGTTCGTCATCGTCTATCTGGAGGACCTCTTCGGGGTCGGCGACGTCGCCTTTCAGACCTTTCCCTTCGATACCCAGAGCGCCCGCACGGTGCTGTCGGTGATCGCCACCGGCGCCATGTCGGCGCTGAGCCTTGCCTATTCGCTGGTGCTGGTGGTGTTCACGCTGGCCGCCGGCAATATCGGGCCGCGGCTCCTGAAGCGTTTCACCACCGACTGGGTCAACCAGATCACCGCCGGCATTCTCGGCGGTACCTTCCTTTATGCGGTGATCTCGCTGATCTTCGTCAGCGAGGATTTCATGCCGCGGATCACCATCTCGGTCGGGGTCCTGCTCGCCGCCGCCTCGGTCGTCCAGCTCATCTATTTCGTGCGCCATGTCGCCCGCAGCATTTCCATCGACGACGAGATCGCCGAGATCAGCAACCGGCTGACCGAGGCTTTGAAGAGCCTGGTCGCTGCCGCGTCCAGGGAGCAGAAGGGCCGCAAGAAGCAGGACATGGACCGCGAACGCTCGACCGCGGATATCGCCTCACCCCGGTCCGGCTATATCGGCGTCACCGATATGGAAGTGGTGATCGACTTTGCCACCGCCCACGACCTCGTCGTCGAGTTCGCCTTGCCCCATGGCGCCTTCATCCTCAAGGATCAGACCCTTGCGACCGTCACCGGTCCGCTCGACGAGGGCGACGAGGAGGCGTTCCTGAAGCTGATCACTATCGAGCCGTCCCGCTCGGAGGTGGCCCCGGTGCAGTTTTCCATCAAGCTTCTGGTCGAGATCGCCCTGCGCGCCCTGTCGCCCGGCATCAACGATTCCTATACCGCGGTCGCCTGCGTCGACAGCCTGACGAGCGCCTTTGCCACCGTCGCTGACGAAGGCATCAACATGGCCGTGCACTGGGACAAGGAGGGCAATGCGCGCGTCGTCCTGCCGGGGCTCGGCCTGAAGGAACTGGTCGGCAGTGCCTTCCATCCGATCCGCCGCGCCGCCGGCGGCAACATCCTGATGGCCCAGAGCCTGGCCTATTCCCTGTCGCGGCTGCACCATGCCGGCGGCGAGGAAATGCAAGGGATCGTGGAGAACCATCTGAGCCTGTTGTTCGCCCAGATCCGCGCCGCCGACCTCGTCGAAGACGACATCAAGAGCGTCGTGGAAATGTTGCCCGGCGAACTCACCCGCGTCGTGGAGGCCGGCGAGGAGGATGCGACCGGCGAGGTCGCTGCGGATACGGCCGAAGACGAGCCGGCACCGACCGCCTGAATGTCGGGCCGGGACCCCAGAGGTCCTCTCGACGATAAAAAAAGCGGCGACCGCGCGAGGCGGCCGCCGCTTTTTTTGACGAGGCACTCTTCCCGGCGTCAGAGCGTTGCCGCACCTTCGTCCTCGATGGAGGCCACGTCGATGCCGAGATTTTCCAGCGCCTGCTCATAGGCCATGAGATCGTTGTTGAGGCCGTCGTCGCCGACCATCGGGCTTTCCGTGGCGGCGCGCTGGCGGGCGCGGGCATCGAAATAGAGCGTCTTGATCTTCCGGATCATCTGCTCGCGGCTGAGCGAAGTGTCATTCAGCACGCTGTCGATAGTCTGTTCGGCTTGGGTCGCCATGTGTCATGTCCTCCTTCTATCGGAACGGGCCGGCCGGCTCAGTCGTCCCCGTCGTCGCTATTGTTGAGGGCGAAATAGGCGAGCGCACCGAGCGCGGCGGTGATGAGCAGCGGCTTGGAGCGCATCAGGCTCGGCGCCACCGACGCCAGGGCAAGCAACTGCATGCGGCGGGCGGCGTTGCGCCGCGCCGCCATCCGCTTCTGTCGCCGGTTGACGAGGGCCATTACGATCAGCGCCAGGATGGCGACGAGTGCCGTCGCTCCGGCGATCAGCAATGCCGCGTCCAGACCGCTGCCGACGGCGTCGGCCAGCAATTGGTAAACGACCACCATGACGAAGGCATAGGCGGTCAGGAGAAGAACGGCGGCGATCGCATAGACAATGGCGGACCGCTTCGCGCGGTCCACCATCGAGCCGACGTCCTGGGATGCCAGCGAAGCCGCTGTCCCGATCAGTCTGTACATGTGGTCTCAGCGAGGCTTATCGGCGGGCCAGCATGGCGACGAGAAAGCCGACACCGGCTGCGATGCCGAGTGCGGCGAACGGGTTCTTGCGCACTTTGCGGCCGACCTGGCGTTCGATCTCCTCCAGCTGGTCGGTCAGTGCGGTGAGCGCATCCTCTGCGCCGGCGCTGATTTCCTCGGCCTTGCCGCGGGCGCGCTTCTTGAAGTCCCGGGCCTTGGCGTCGCCCATGCCGCGCATGGTGTGGGCGAGCTCGGTGATGTCGGTGCGAAGCTGGCGAATCTGCTCGTCGAGTTCGGCGGCGCTCGGGCCGTCGGTCTTGCCGTTGCCGGTCGGGGTGGCGGTGGCCATGTCGAAATCTCCTTGTTGAACGTGGAACGCTCTTGTGCCGGCATAACGGCCATCTGCACGGATTGTTCCATCACATCGACGTGGTTCGGCGATCCGTTGGAACCCATTGCCGGGTTCTTCGTTGCAAACGAAGGAATGGAGTGCCTGACATGCCGAAAAACGACAATCCGAGCATCAAGAACGAAGAGGTCTACGAGGCCCTGCGCGACAAGGGAGCGTCCAAGGAAAAGGCGGCCCGCATCGCCAATGCCCAGGCCTCTCCCTCCCAGCACCCTTCCAGAAAGGGCGGCAAGGCGCCGCCATATGAGGAGTGGACGAAGGACGAGCTCTATGAGCGCGCGCAGGAGCTGGACATTGACGGCCGGTCCGACATGTCCAAGAGCGAACTGATCGACGCCCTTCGCCGCTGAACCCGACCCGTTTTCGCCGGACGCCTCCCGGCCGTTGCAACACAATAACGAGGATGTGAATGGAAGAGCAGCTTATCGACGTGGAAGTGCCCGCCGCCGTCACGACGGCCGTCGGCACCGTCAACAGGATGGTCGAGGGCTTTTTCGCCATGCTGCCGCAGATCGCCATCGCCATCGTCCTGTTCCTCATGATGGTGGTGATCGCGAGCGTCGCGCGGGCGCTGGCCAAGAGGCTCGTCTCGGCCCGTGCGCCGGCGGGCGTCGGCATCGCCATCGGCCGCATCGTCCATGTGGCGGTGATCTTTTTCGGGCTGCTCGTCGCCGTTGCCGTCATTGCGCCGAGCGTCGGCGCCGCCGAATTGCTGCAGATCCTCGGCGTCGGCTCGGTCGCCATCGGGTTTGCCTTCCGCGACATCCTGCAGAACTTCCTCGCCGGCCTCCTGATCCTGCTGCGCCAACCCTTTTCGATCGGCGACTGGGTGCAGTTCGGGGACCATTCCGGCCTGGTGACCGAAATCTCCACCCGCTCGACCTGGATCCGCACCTTCAACGGCCGCGACGTGTCGATCCCCAATGGCGAGATCTTCACCAATCCGATCATGATCATGACCCGCGATCCGGTGATGCGCAGCGACTATGTCTTCGGCATCAGCTACGACGCCGACATCGACCGGGCGCTGGAGGTCATCCTCGGCACGGTCAAGTCCTTCGACGCGGTGATCGGGGACCCGCCCCCCGATGCCGGCGTGTCGGACCTCGCCGACTCCTCCGTCAACATCCAGGCCCGCTGGTGGACCAAGGTCGCCGACGCCTATTTCACCCGCATGGAAATCCTCGCCGCCGTCAAGAAGGCCCTCGACGAGGCCGGCATCGACATCCCCTATCCCCATCGCCGTCTGGTGGTCGACGAATACGCCCTCAACAAGGTCTCGGAGCGTTCCGAACCGGGCGACAAAGGCCTTGTGGCGGCCAATGGATAAAGAAAGTTGGTCAAGCGTCCAAAAAAATGGTCGATCCTGGAACCGCGAGCGGATACATGCGTTTGGTTCCTGGAATTTACGTCGGAGTATCCGGCCGAAGATCGTGACGGTTGAACCCGCAAGGTCAGGATTCGTGGCGCGCCATGCGGCCACGGGTTCGCGGGTCGCCGGAAAATGAGAAGGAAAACGCCAGCGTAGCGAGACGTCGAAGCGTGATCGGCGACCCGGCGGCAGAGAACGTGCCGCCGAAAAGTCGCCGCTGGGGGAGCGGGACGAGACCCCGGAACGCAAGCGTTATCTTCGACCGCCCCAACAAGGTGCCCGGAATTGCGGAATCTTCCCGACCACGTTCGCAAAATCGTCGACGACGAGAGCCGGTTGCAGGTGCTGTCGCAGTTCGTTCTGCGCAGCCAGCGGCCCGATCCCGATTTCGACACCATTACGCGGATCGTCGCCGAAGAGTTCGACGTTCCGATCGCCTTCATCTGCATGATCGATCGAGAGCGCCCCTGGCTGCAGTCGGCGATCGGCATCGACCTTGCCGAAGGGCCGATCGGCATGGCGCTCAGCGCCTACACCATCGCGCTTGAGGCCGGTGAGACCTTCATCGTCACCGACGCGACCCGCGATCCCCGCTTCGCCGCCCATCCCCACGTCTCCGACGGCCCGCGCATCCGCTTCTTCGCCGGCGCGCCGATCACCATCGAGGGACGCAATGTCGGCGTCATCGGCCTGATCGACAACGTCGCCCGCACGATGCCGGAGGCCGACCAGCTCCAGAACTTGGTCCGCTTCGCCAAGCTCGCCGGCTCGCTCTTCACCCTCAAGGAGGCGGCACGCGGCCGCAAGTCGTCCGACCGGGCCCTGTCGCGTGCCCGCACCCGCCACTCGCTCGCCTTCCGGGCCGCCAACATTGCTTCCTGGAGCTGGGACATCCGCACCGACGTCGTCGATTGCGACGTCGCCATGCGCCAGATGTTCGAACTCCCCCGCGAGGAGGTGGTGACCGGCGCCAAGCTGCTGGAGCGCATCGACCGCAATTGCCAGCACACCATCCGGCGCAATCTCAAGCGGGCGATCCGCGAGAATGTCGACTGGTCGTCCGAATTCCACGTCACGTCCACCGATCGCTGGCTGCTGGGCCTCGGCCGCATCTACGAACGGGCCGAGAACGGCGATCCGCTGTCGGCCCTTGGCGTCGTCGTCGACATCACCAAGACCAAGGAATCGGAGCAAAAAACGCGCCTTCTGCTGAAGGAGCTCAATCACCGGGTGAAGAACACGCTGGCAATCCTGCAATCCCTTGCCAGCCAGACCCTGCGCCGGTCAGAAAGCGCGGCCGATTTCACCATGTCCTTTTCCGGACGTTTGCAGGCGATCGCCGCGGCGCACACGCTGCTGTCGGACCAGGAATGGGGCGACGTCGGCGTCTTTGCCCTGTTGCGCGGCCAGATGGCGCCCTACGCGGTCTCGCTCGACGAGGATGTCGTCATCCATGGCGATGACGTCTCGCTCGGCCCCGACGAGGCGCTCGGCCTCGGTCTCGTCATCCACGAGCTTGCGACCAACGCGGCCAAATACGGCGCGCTGTCGGTCGACGGCGGCACCGTCGACATAGCCGTTTCCGCCGAGGCGAGAGAGACCGGGACCGATGTGGTGATCGATTGGACGGAAACGGGCGGCCCGCCCGTCTCGCCTCCGGAGCGGAAAGGCTTCGGCACCACGCTGATCACCCGCAGCCTCGACAAGATCGTCGGCAGCGACGTTGCGCTGGACTTCGCACCCGAGGGTCTGAGGGTCCGCATGCGCTTTCCCGTCAGCCGCAAGGACCTCGGCGCATAGGGCAATTGCCCGTAACGCGTTTCGAGGCGGAACCAATCTTCCTTTCCGACGTTTGATAGCCAGTCAGACCGACGGAAAGGCAGAACATGCGTCAGGCATTTCATTCGACACCAGTATCATTGATGCCGGCCTCGGTCGGCGCGCGTGCCGCGGTCCGCATGGCCCGTGAGGAGCACGCCGAGCGTATTGCGACCACGCTGGTCGTTGCGACGGCCTTCGCCATGGCGTCGGCCCTCAACCTTCTGATCCTGTTGTGAGGAAAGACCCATGACCGTCTCCACGATCATTCTGATTATCCTGATCCTGCTTCTGGTCGGCGCCCTGCCGACCTGGCCCCACGCCCGCACCTGGGGCTACGGACCGTCGGGCATCCTCGGCACCATCCTCGTCATCCTGCTGATCCTGATGCTGTTGGGACGGTTGTAGGACGAAGGCGCCGCCGTCGCCCACGGCGGCGCGGGCTCGGCACGTCGGGCCAGGACCAGGGCGAGAAGAAAATTCAAAAACGACCGCGGATCATTCTGCGGTCG
>NZ_NPEV01000002.1:111990-196187 GCF_003258835.1 Rhodobium orientis
TTTTTTGTTGTCTAAAGTTCTTTTCAGGTATTCGACTAACAAAAAAATTGAAAAAAAGAAATTTTCGATATGGGAGGAACTAGCACTTGGCATTCTCGTTATTTGGAGGTGAGGCGGCCGCGCCGACGTCGAATAAGTAAAAAGATGTCCGAAGCGCAGCCGCATGTCAAAATGACAGGGAGAATGAACCATGTTCCGCAAGATTATGACGACGACCGCGATTGTCGCGTTGATGTCCACCGGTGCGATCGCTGCCGATGAGGGCAAGACCGACATGAAGACGGGCGACAACAGCGCGCTGTTCTCGTCGGACAAGAGCGTCAAGCCGATGAACAGCTGGCACGGCTACTACACCGGCACGCCGAACCAGGTGCTGGCCTCTTCGCTGATCGGCCAGACCGTCTACCACGGCGCCGTTCGCGACGACATCGAGGTCGGTGACGTCAACGACATCGTCATGTCTCGTGACGGCACGGCCAAGGCCGTCGTCATCGGCGTCGGCGGTTTCCTCGGCATCGGCGAGAAGGAAGTCGCGGTGGACTTTGAGCGGCTGACCTGGACCAGCCTCGACAACCGCCAGTACCTGACCCTGGCCGCCACCAAGGAAGAGCTCGAGCAGGCGCCGGAATTCCAGCGCACCCCGGAAAACGAGATGGAGTCCTCGATGAAGGAGGACACTTCCGCGACGGGTGACGACGCTGCGATGGACACCGCCAAGACCACCGACAGCGCCATCACCGGCAATGCGGCCGAGAAGGACGTCGCCATGACCGAGGCGACCGACGACCAGGCGACTGGTGACACCCAGGAGGAGATGGCCGTCGTTGATCCGGCGACCGTCAGCGCCGACGACCTGATCGGTGCCGTGGTCTACAGCGCCGAGAACGAGAATATCGGCGAGATCGGCGACGTCATCCTGACCGGTGACGAAAAGAAGGCCGAGGCCTACATCGTCGACGTCGGCGGCTTCCTGGGCATCGGCGAAAAGCCGGTCGCCATCGAGCCGGGCTCGGTCAAGGTGATGAAGGATGGCAACGGCACGCTCACCGTGCACACGCCGTTCGAGCAGGCCAAGCTGGAAAACCACAAGGCCTACACCAAGGACGACTATGACCAGGACCGCGACTCGGTCGTCATCCGATAACGGATCTGGCACCATGGGTGCGACCTGTCTGGGGCAGCACCGCTAAAGCGGGGAAAACGTCGGCGAAAGCCGGCGTTTTCTTCGTTTGGCGCCATGTGTGCCGAGAGCGGCCGCGTTGCGAACCGTCATTGCAGGCATGCGCCAGAGGTTGCATGAAGCCGCGAGCCATCCGCACCGCTTCACGCGGCGGCCGGCCCTGGGTCAGTGCGTCGCGGGAACCGGAGCCTGGCGAGACGGTTCTGACCTTTGAAGGCTCCTGTTATAGTTCCCCCGGAGCCACACACCCGCAACCCAACCAACCGAAAAGGTGACCGAGATATGGCAGGTTCAAGCGAAGGCTATCACGAGCCCGTTGAGGAACTCAGCGACGAGACGCGGGAGATGCATCGCGCCATCGTCTCGCTGATGGAAGAGCTCGAGGCCGTCGACTGGTACAACCAGCGGGTCGATGCCTGCAAGGACAAGGAATTGAAGGCGATCCTCATTCACAATCGCGATGAGGAAAAGGAACACGCCGCGATGATCATGGAATGGGTCCGCCGTAAGGATCCGAAGTTCGACGACGAACTGAAGGACTACCTGTTCACCGACAAGCCGATCGCGCATCACGACTAGTATTAGCGTTCCGGGAACCGGATCGAGAGCCGCCGGCGCCTCCCCGCCGGCGGCTTTCTTTATGCGCGACCAGGTGTCGGTTGCCCCGGACGGTCATCGACGGCATCTTCGACCCCCCAATCGCCACCCGCCGGGCAAATACCCCGTGACCGTCCTCGACACCCAGATCTCCTGCTTCGACACCACCTGGAATCCGTCCACCGGCTGCACCAAGGTCTCTGCCGGCTGCGACAACTGCTATGCCGAGGCGATCGCCAAGCGCTTCTTCGGCGGTTTCGATTTACGGCTCTATCCCGAACGGCTTGCCGAGACGCGCAAGTTCCGGCCCCTGAAGGGCGCGGACGGCGCGCCCTATCCGCGCCGGGTCTTCGTCAATTCCATGAGCGATCTCTGGCATCCGGGTGTGCCGGATGAATTCCTCACCGCCGTCTTCGATGCGATCGCCGGGCACCCCACCACGATCTTCGTCTGCCTGACCAAGCGGGCAAGCCGCCTGCGGGCCTTCGGCGAAAGGCGCTGGCAAGGGGGCGTACCGGAAAACCTCTGGCTCGGGGTCACCGCCGAGACGGCGACGACCGCCAACCGCATCGACCAGCTCCGGCGGCTGAAGGATGCCGTCGGCCCGTTCACCGCCTACGTCAATGTCGAGCCGCTGCTGGAGCCGGTGCCCGGGCATGACTTCTCCGGCATCGACTGGGTCGGTGTCGGCGGCGAGGCGGGCGCACGGGCGCGGCCCTGTGCGGAAGACTGGGTCCGGGACGTGGTGGACCGGGCCCACGGGGCCGGCGCCGCCGTCTGGTTCAAGTCCTGGGGGCGCTGGGAGAACAATCCGGCCTGGCCGCAGGCGCAGGGAAAGACGAAAAAGGCCAGAAAACAGGATCTCGTCGACCGCGGCCTGGAACTCCTGCCGGAGGAGCACGGCGGGGCCACCCTTGACGGTCGCCTGGTGCAGGAACTGCCTTCGGCCTTTGCCCGCATGCGGGAACGTCTGGTCGCAGGGCGCGGCTGAGCCCGTCTATTCTTTTCCCGTCTCGCCGCCGGTGTCGCTGGCGTGGTGCTGCAGGAAGTTGAGCAGCAACTGGTGCTCTTCGTCGTCGAGCGCTGCCCGCTCTCCCATGATCTTGAGAAAGCTGACCCATTGGTTGGCGGTATAGTGGTGCGGGATGCGCCGCTGGTGGCAGGCGACGCATTTGGTGGAAAAGGTGTGCCAGGCCCGCTCCCAGAGCGGTTCGCGGTCGTCGGTGACGCCGTCTTCCTCCACCCAGCCGGCAAAGGCCGCGCCGTACCAGGTAAGGCCGGAATCCGGATCGACCGCGGTCTCCAGCGGCCTGAGGCTGGCAACGGCGGATTTGGCCAGCAGCGCGGAGCGGATGCGCTTGCCGGGCAGGTCATAGAGCAGCCGTTCGGCGCCCTCCTGGTGCCAGCCCTTCACCTCCACCTTGAGCCAGCCGGAGCTGCGGTCAAGGACGGTCAGCGGCGTTGCGATGAAGATGCGCCCGACCGGCTTGCCGGCGCCGCCGGCCTCGGCATGGAGGCCGAGCGTGCGGGCGGCGTAGACCGTCTCGCCGGCGGGGGACTCGGCCCGTCCGGGAACGGCGAGGCAAATCGTCAGAGCGGCGATGACAAGGAAAAGGGAAGGAAGGCGAAGCGGATGCGCGCCCATCGGTCGGTGTCCCTGGAAAGGATTGGTGAATGCGGCAGGGGACGGCGTCCCCTGCCGAACCAGTCGCGGCCTAGTCGAGGCCCTCTATCCATTCCGCAAGGGCGGCGCCGATCCTGTCGGCGGAGTCTTCCTGCACATAGTGGAGGCCGGGAACGGCGACCTCGGTCACATTGGGCAACGACCGGCAGAATTCCAGCACCTTGCCAGAAGCCATCATGCCCGGCTCGGCCTTGACGAAGAGCTTGGGGATCGCGGTCTCGGCAAGGAAGGCGCAATTGGCCTCGCAGACGGCGGCAACATCCGCCGGCTCGCCCTCGATCGGGATCTGCCGCGGCCAGGTCAGGGTCGGCCGGCGGCCTTCGCCCGGCTCCGGATAGGGCGCCCGGTAGGCGGCCATCTCGTCCTCGCCAAGGTCCCGCATGACGGCCATCGGGATCACCTGTTCCACGAAGATATTGTCTTCCAGGCACATCTTTTCGCCGACGCCCTCGGCGCGGAAGCCCTGGAACGCCGGCACCGCCGGCTCAGGCATCATGTCCCAGGTCAGCGGCATGATCATCGGCTCCATGAAGGCGATGCCGCGCACCCGCTCCGGGTTGGTGCGGGCCCAGTCGAAGCCGAGCGCTCCGCCCCAGTCGTGCAGGACGAGGACGACGCCGTCGCCGAGGTCGAGCGCATCGAGCAGGCCGAACAGATATGTGCGCTGGTCGTCATAGGTGTAGCGGTCGGGGCCGGAATTCGGCAGCTTTTCCGACTGGCCCATGCCGATGAGGTCCGGCGCGATGCAGCGCCCGAGCGGCTCGGCATAGGGGATGACATTGCGCCAGATATAGGAATGGGTCGGATTGCCGTGCAGGAACACGATGGGCGCGCCGCTGCCGGCCTCCACATAGGCCATGGTAAGGCCGTTCACGGTCGCGGTGCTGCGCGGATAGGGGTCTTTTGCATCGAGCATTGAGGACACTCCCGGTCAAAAACGGATGAGGCCGGGCGATAGGCCCGGCCTCGTTGGCGACGTCTCCTCGCCTTATTCGGCCTTCGGTCCGTCGAATGCGGTGACCTCCGGCGGGGTCTCCGTGTATTTTTCGACGTCGGCAATCGCGGTATGGCCGCAGTTGCCCTGTGCAAGGCTGGAGGTTCCGATGTCGACCGTCAGGTTGTTGACGTCGCCATAGGCATCGAGCGAGCCGGGCTTGCCGCCCTCGACCGGGCTGTACCAGCCGCCTTCGAAGACCCGGACGACGCCCGGAGCAACGTCTTCGGTGACGATGGCGCCGGCCAGCAGCTGGCCGCGGTCGTTGAACACCCGCACCACGTCGCCGTCGGCGATGCCGCGGGCTTCCGCGTCCTTGGCGTTGATCAGGCAGGGCTCGCGGCCGGCGACCATGTACTCGTCGCGCAGCTTGGTGCCGCAGAGCTGCGAGTGCAGCCGATACTCAGGATGCGCGGCGTCGACATGCATCGGGAACTTGGCGTCCGGCGTGCCGGTGCGCTCGATCGGTTCCATCCAGGTCGGATGGGCCGGGCAGTCCTCGTAGCCCATCTTCTCGATGTTGCGCGAGAAGATCTCGATCTTGCCGGACGGCGTGCCGAGCGGTTCCAGAAGCGGGTCTTCGCGATAGTCGCCGTAGCGCACATACTGCTTGGCTTCTTCCGGGATTTCGAAGGTCAGGATGCCCTTTTCCCAGAAGGTGTCGAAGTCCGGCACGTCGATGTTCTTGGCGGCGCCCTGCTGTTCGGCGGCGGAGTAGAACTCCTTCAGCCAGCCCATCTCGTCCTTGCCCTCGGTGAAGGCATCGCCGGCGCCGAGCTTGTCGGCGATTTCCGAGAAGATGTCGAAGTCGTTGCGGGCCTCGAACACCGGGTCGATGACCTTCTTCATGGCCAAGACGGCCTTCAGCGAGTAGTCGCCGACATTCTCGATGTCGTTGCGCTCATAGGCCGTCGTTGCCGGCAGCACGATGTCCGCAAACCGCGCCGATGCCGTCCACTGGAAGTCCTGGACAATGACCGTCTCGAACTTCTGCCAGGCCTTGACCATGCGGTTACGGTCCTGGTGGTGCGAGAACGGGTTGCCGCCGACCCAGTAGGCCATCTTCACGGCCGGGTATTTCTGGGCCTTGCCGTTGAAGTTGAAGTCGCCGCCCGGGTTCTCCAGCATGTCGACGATGCGCGCCACGGGGATCGACGCCGCGCCGGCCTGGGTCAGCCATGCCGCGCCTTCGACCGCCGCGCCGCCGTCGGTGATGCCGGCAAGCACGGGGCTGTTGGCCGACGGGGCACCGCCGTTCGCATAGTGGTAGGAAAGGCCGAAGCCGCCGCCCGGAAGACCGATCTGGCCGAGCATGGAGGCGAGCGTCACCAGCATCCAGTGGGCCTGTTCGCCATGGTGCTGGCGCTGCAGCGACCAGCCGCTCGACAGCATGGTGCGGTTGGACTGGAAGAGCTTGGCGAGTTCCTTGATCTTGTCGGCCGGAACGCCGCAGATCTCGGAGGCCCATTCGGCGCTCTTCGGCGTGCCGTCGCTCTCGCCCGTCAGATAGGGCACGAACTGGTCGAAGCCGACGGTGTAGTTTTCGAGGAATTCGGCGTCGTGCAGCTCTTCGGCGTAAAGGGTGTGGGCGATGCCGAGCATCAGGGCAACGTCGGTCTGCGGCCGCACGGTGATCCATTCGGCGTCGAAGAACTTGGCGGTCTGGGTGCGGACCGGATCGATGCAGATGACCTTCTTGCCGGTCTTCTTGAACTCTTCCATGTAGGGATAGGTGTCGTGGTCGGCGACGGTCCAGCCGATCTGGTTGGTCTTGATCGGATCGGCGCCCCAGAAGACGAGGACGTCGGTGCTTTCAACGACCACCGGCAGCGCGGTCTGCTGCTCGTAGACCTCCAGCGTACCCATGACGTGGGGCATGATCACCTGCGAGGCGGCGGTGGAGTAGTCGCCGGTGGAGTTCACGAAGGCACCCTTGAGGCCGACATTGAGCGCGCGCCGCAGCAGGCTCTGGCAGTTGTGCAGCTTGCCGGAGCTCTTCCAGCCGTACGACCCGGCGAAGATGCCTTCCGGCCCGTAGGTCTCGTTGACGCGCTTCAGCTCGCTGACGACGAGGTCCATCGCCTGTTCCCAGGAGACGCGTACGAAGTCGCCGTTGCCGCGCTCTTCCACAGCCGCGCCGGCACCCTTTTCAAGGAACGCCCGGCGGACCATCGGATATTTGATGCGGGTCGGCGAATAGACGGAATCGAGCACGCCGGGAAGCTGCGGCGAGGGATGCGGGTCGCCTTCCCAGGCGTCGATACCAACCCAGCGGCCGTCCTTGACGGTCGCCTTGAAGACGCCCCAGTGCGACCCGTTGAGGACGTCGCCGCCTTCCGCTGCGCGCGCCGCGCCGGCGGTCAGCAGCGAGGGAGCGATCGCACCCAGCGCGCCGAGGGCCGACGCGCTCAAGAGGAAATCGCGCCGATTGACGTAGTAAGACCGATTGGCTGACATGGGAATCACTCCTTTGGTGCCTGAAAGTCGTTGGAACCGGCTTTTTTCAGAGGCGCCGACGCCGATGCGCCGCGGGTCTCCCCTGTTGGGATTAGCTCTAGCCGGGGCGTGTAAACGCCGTTCCGGAGGGGATTGAACGGCCTGTAAAATCTCGTAAACAGGCTGTAAACGGCGCTAGCCGGAGGTTGCGGGAGCCGTCAGGCGCTCCCGGTCGGTGTGCAGATAGGCGGTGAGTGCGGCCGCAAGGTCGGCATAGAATCCGGACCGGTCGTGCTCGCGGCAGTCGGCGGCAAAGGCCAAAACCCAGCTCAGCAACTGCGTGTCGATGAATGCCGCCTGTTCGGCCTTGAGCCGCATCGCCTCCTGGCGGTCTCCGCGAAGGGCGGCCGCCTCCGCGCGCTCCGCCAGTTCGGCGACGACGCTGAGTTCGATGGCGATGTGGTCCGGCGGCTCTTTCATGGTGTCGACGACGGCGATGTCGAGCCGGCGAAGCATCTCGGCCATCTCCGACGTCGGACCCTGGAAGAGGGTGCCCTTGTCGCTCAAATAGGCCGAGGCGTAGGGGTGGGCCGTGCGCGGGCCGCCGACGCCGAGGAAGAGCAGGCTGTAGTCGGCGGCAAGGTCGAGGGCCCGGTCGCGGAGCCGGTCGGGCTCGCTGGCAAGCGCCCGGATGCGGGCGACGACCGGCCGGAACGCCGGCTCGTCTTCCAGACTGGTAAGCGCTACACGGCCGTCGGGTCCGCCATAGGCCTTGAGGGTTTCGGCCGTCAGCTCGCTGGAGAAAAGACCGGCGAGCCAGCGATAGGCCAGCGGTCTTTCGACCGCTGGCGCCAGGGTGGACAGATCAGCCATGGGCGTCGGCCCCGCCGGTGTCCTTGGCGTGGAACTGCAGGTACTTCTGCAGGAAGCGGTACTGCTCGGTGTCGAGCACGATGAACCGCTTCATGGCCTTCAGGCTACCGATCCACTGGTTGGCCAGGAGATGGTCCTTCTCCGGCAGCGAATGGCAGACCGAGCAGCTCGAGGTGTACATTTCCTTGCCGTAGTCCCAGAGCTTCTGCTGGTCGGCGATCACGGCACCGGACTTGATCCAGCCTTCGATGCTGACCTGGTGCCAGGTGAGGTCGGTGTCCGGATCGACTTCGGTCTTGTGCCGCTGGATGGCCTCAACCCCATCCTTGCTGGCGGTGGCAGAGAAGATCCGGTGGCCGCGAAGCGCGTAGATCACCTGATCGACCTGATCCTGCTGCCAGCCGTCGACGCGCACCTTGAGAAGGTCGCCATCGCGTTCCAGCACGCTCACCTCGGTCGCCGCGAGCAGCCGGCCGGCCGCCTTGCCGCCGCCCTTCGCCGCGTCTTCGGTGAGGTAGTAGGCTTGGGTCTCCAGGGTGTAGAGCGTGTCGGCGCCGCCGTCGCCGCCCTTGGCCGCCGCCTTCAGGTCCTTGAACATCGCCAGATAGCCGGCGGTCATGTCCGGCATCTTGTGGGCGATGCCCTTGTGGCAGTCGATGCAGGTGTCGCCGGCCTTCATGGCCGCCTGCATCTGCTTGGAGGCCTTGGTGCTTTGCTTGTGGAAGTCCATGGTCTCGAAGGAATGGCAGTTGCGGCATTCGCGCGAGTCGTTCGATTTCATGGTGTCCCAGACCCGCTGTGCCATCTCCAGCCGGTGGTCCTGGAACTTCTCCTTGGTGTCGATGGTGCCGAGGACCTTGTGCAAGAGCTCGTTGGAGGCCTGCACCTTGCGGATCAGCTTGGCCGTCCAGGGCTTCGGTACGTGGCAGTCCGAGCAGATGGCGCGCACGCCGGAGGCGTTCTTGTAATGCACGGTCTCCGTGTATTCCGCATAGACATTATCGCGCATCTCGTGGCAGGAGATGCAGAACTCCAAGGTGTTCGTATATTCCATGAAGGTGTTGAAGCCGCCCCAAAAGACGACACCACCGATTGCGCCGACAATGAGCACGGCGCCGAGCGCGTATTTGCTTGTCGGCCGCCATAAAGTCCGCCAGATTCTTCCGAACATTCTGGTCTCCCGCCATGATAGGATTATGGCCACAAGGGCCGATCGTGTTTGCGGACCATAGGCGGGCGGTGTAAACGCCGTTCCGGACAGAATTGAACGGCATGTAGAAAGCTGTAAACAGCTTGTAAACAAGAAAGCTGCATACAGCTTGTAGACAATAAGGAGCGGCCGTGGCGGGCGATCGGCGGGCGGGCAACAGCCGGCAGAACCACATTCTGGTCGTGGAAGACGACGCCACCAGCCGTGTGACGCTTGCGGGCTATTTCGAGACCGAGGGCTTCCGCGTCACCGAGGCCGGCGATGGCGGCGAGATGCGAACTGCCTTCGGCCGCGGCGACGTCGACCTCGTCATGCTCGACATCCGCCTGCCCGGCGAGGACGGCCTGACGCTCCTGAAGGAGCTGCGCCAGCACTCCGACATCGGCGTCATCATGGTCACCGGCAAGAACGACGACTTCGACCGGGTGGTGGCGCTGGAAATCGGCGCCGACGACTACGTGACCAAGCCCTTCAACCCGCGCGAGCTGCTGGCCCGGACCAAGAACCTGCTACGGCGCACCTATGCCGCGCGCATGGCCGACCGGGCATCGAGGGTCAAGAACTTTGCCGGCTGGACGCTGGACCTCGACAAGCGCGGCCTGACCTCGCCCGGCGGCGACGACGTGCGGCTCACCCGCGGCGAGTTCGAGCTCCTATCGGCGCTGGTCGACAATTCCGGCCGCGTGCTGACCCGGGACAACCTCCTCGACCACCTCAATCACCGCGAATGGGACCCGAGCGACCGCACCGTCGACGTCCTCATCGGGCGCCTGCGCCGCAAGCTGGAAACCGATCCCAAGGACCCGGAGCTGATCGTCACGGTGCACGGCGTCGGCTACGTCTTCACCGGATCGCCGAATTGAAGACGTTGGACTTGCCGGCTGCCGCCCCGGCGTCGGCCGAGATGCTCCGCCAGCTTTCCTCAAGCGCCGTCAGCGACAGCACATAGGTGGTCTTCAGCGCCTCGAAGCGGCTGCGGGTCTTGTCCGCATCGCGGGCCTCGGCCGCCGCCTCCAGGTCGATGGCGAGGTCGGCGAGCCGGTTGAGGCCGACATTGCGGGCTGCGCTCTTCAGCGAATGGGCGCGCCGGGCGATCTCGGCATGGGCGGCCGCGGCAACGTCCGACGCGAGGTCTTCCAGGCCGGCGGGCGTCGTCTCGGAAAACACCCGCACGATGCGCTCCGTGCGGGCCTTGCCGATCATCTCGAAATGGCCGCGCAACACCGCCTCGTCAACTAGGTCGGCACGTGCGTCGGCACCGCTGCCGCCGCGCGGCAAGGTCGCGGGCTTGCCGTCCGCGGGCTTCGGCTCTTCAGATTTTCCGGCTGGCGCCGGCGGTCTGCGCTCCGCCAGGCACTTCGCGATCGCCTCGGCAAGGTCGTCGGCGGAAAACGGCTTGCCGAGGAAGCCGTCGGCGCCGGCGGCAAAGGCGCGCTCCACCTCGGTCCGCACCACCGAGGCGCTGATCATGATCACCGGCATCGCGGCTTTGTCCGCATCGGGCATCTTGCGGATCCGCCGGACCACCTCCACGCCGCTGATGCCGGGCATGCGGTCGTCCATCAGGATGAGGTCGAAGCGCCCGCGCACGATGCGCGACAGGGCGTCCTCGCCGGTGCCGGCAATGACGACCCCGTGGCCGAGCCGGTTCAAGAACCCTTCCGTGACGATCTGGTTGATCTCGTTGTCTTCGACGAGGAGCACGGACAGTTGCTCGGGCTGCCAGCCCGGGGCCGTCGCGGCCGGGGCGAGCGAGGTGGCGGCCGGCTTCAGCGCCGGCACCGTGAACTGGAAGGTGCTGCCGCCGCCGGCATTGCGCTTGCACGAGATCTCCCCGCCCATCACGCCGACCAGCCGCTTGCAGATGGCGAGCCCGAGGCCGGTGCCGCCGAACAGGCGCCCGGTGGAGACGCTCTGCTGGGTAAACGGCTCGAACAGCCGTTCGGTGCCCTCGGCCGGCACGCCGATGCCGGTATCGACGACCTCCAGCCGGATCGCCTCGGCGCCCTGGATCTTGCCCTTGGAGGGCAGGGCCCGGATGGTGATCTCTCCGTCATGGGTGAACTTGACGGCGTTGTTGCCGAGATTGAGGAGCACCTGGCGGATCTTGCCCGGATCGCCGCGCATCAGGACCGGCGTTGCCGGATCGATGCTGACGGAGAGCTTCAGGCCCTTCTTTTCCGCCGCCGTGCCGAGCAGTTCGCCGATCTGGCCGACGACCTTTTCAAGGTCGAAATCGACGGTCTCCAGCTCCAGAACCCCCGCCTCGATCTTGGAATAGTCGAGGATGTCGTTGAGGACCGCCATCAGGACCTCGCCGGAGGCGGTCAGCCCGCTGAGAAAATAGCGCTGGTGCTCGGTCAAGTCGGTGTCGTTGAGCAGGTCGGCCATGCCGAGGACGCCGTTGATCGGCGTGCGGATCTCGTGGCTCATGGTGGCCAGGAACGCGGACTTCGCCCGGTTCGCCGCCTCCGCGTCCTCGCGCGCCCGGCGGTATTCCGTGACGTCGTTGAGGATCAGCACGGTGCCGAGGAATTTTTCCGAGATGTCGAGCATGCGCTGGACGCGGACTGCGAAATGGCGTGGGCCGCTGTTGGTCTCGAGCGGCATCTCGAAGCCGTCGTCGCGCGCCGCCCTTTCCATCAGCGCGTCGATCTGGTGCATCAGCGCGGAATGCCGCTCGCTGCCGTAGTAGATCGCGCCGGGGTCGTTGGCACCGATGAAGAGCGCATGGGCGGTGTAGTTCATGTTCTGCACCGCGCCGGTATCGTCGAGCAGGATCACCGGGTCGTGCAGGCTTTCGAAGATCGTCAGGTACTTGTTCTTCTCATTGGTTATCCGGCGGTTTTCCTCCTGGATTTCGGCAAGCTTGGCACCCTCGGAGGTGTTGCACCATTCCGTGCAGTAGCCGAGCTCGATGAGATCGAAGAAGCGCTCCACGAACAGCCGGTAATATTCCCGCTCATCGGCCGGAAAGTCCTGGGCGACGATCAGGTCGAGATAGCTCTGGCGGTAGTATTTGGTAAGGCCGAGAAAGAGATTGAGGGTGATGCCGCGGGCCCGGTGCTGCTGCGCCTGCTCCACGCCGAAGGCGGCGATCGGATTGCGCGAGAAGTCCATGTCGGCCGGCATCTCCGGCGGCGTGTCGAAAATCTCAAGCGCCGCCAGCAGCGGGTCCGACAGGCCGCAGATCGAGGCCCGCCAGGCCTCCTTCAGGGTCGAGGTATAGGCGGTGTAGCCGTTCGCCTTGGCATAGGTGACGACGCGCTCGATCAGCCAGTCCTCGTTCTCGGCGATAAGCTGCCGCAGCTTTTCCATGGCGTTCTCCTCGGACAACGCGGCTACTATATCAAGATCGAGTCGTGAGCAAATGCGGGGCAAACCCACCCAATGGCGATATCCCTGTTCACCATCGGCTACACCCAATCGACGGCCGAGCGGTTCTTTTCCCGGCTGACGGACGCCGGCGTCGCCACCCTCATCGACATTCGCGTCTCGAACCGCTCGCAGCTCGCCGGTTTTGCCAAGATGCCGGACCTCGCCTTCTTCCTGGAAAGGGTCTCTGGCATCGCCTACCGCTACGAGGAGCTGCTCGCCCCGCCGCTCGAGGTAATGCGCGCCTACCGGGCGAAGGAGCTTTCCTACCCAGCCTACGCCGACACCTATCGCGGCCTTCTCATCGAACGCGGAGCGGCCGAAAAGCTCAACCCCGCCGCCTTCGACCGCGGCTGCCTTCTTTGCAGCGAAGCCAAACCCGACACCTGCCACCGCAAGCTCGCCGTCGAGCATCTATCCGAGCGCTGGGGCGATGAGGTCGTCATCGGGCATTTGTGAATGTCTGCAATGGCTACTGCACGGCATAGACCGAAGCGTGAAGGTCGGTGTCCATCAACATCTTCAGGCCAAGAACCTTGGTGGCAAGGTCCGGATCGGCGTCGAGTATCGCCATTCGGCCGGCGAGCCGCTTGAGGGTGAGCTTGGCGGTCGCCAGAACCTCCAGCTTGAAAAAGGCGCAGTGGAAGTCGGTTCGGACGTCGACGTCTCCGTTCTGTTCCCAGTTGAAGCCCTGGCAAGTGGGGCAGATGCCGAGGAGTGCGCAGCCGGGGCAATTGGCGCTCGCGGCCCGTTCACCGACCGCTTCCGCATAGGGATCGACAGCGGGGCGGCGCGAGCAGAGCGGCGCGAAACGGTGACAGGGGTAGGATGCTCCATCCGGCGTGTAGCAGCTCATATATTTGCCGGCACCGCACCAGCGCTCGCCCTTCTCGCGGGTGACGAAAAGCGCGCCGATGCTGCGATTGACGATCTGCGGCACGGCAAGGTCCGGGTTTGCGGCGTAGAAGTCGACCAACTCGCGAAGCTGCGCCTCGTAGGTCTTCAGATGCGACCGCCTTTCGGCAGCGTCGCCCCAGACGTCCTCGAAGATGACGCTTGCCTCGACCGGCATGCCGAGCCCGTGGATGTGCTTCACACCGGCGGCGACGTCGCCGATCGTGTCGGGCCCGATCGTCATCTTGAAGCTCTGGGTCGGCCAGTATTGCCGCAGGAACGGGATGTGGGGGGCGATCTTGTCGTAGGAGTTGGACCGGTTCCTGTTGTGCGCCTCGGGCGCCCCGTCGAGGCTCAGCATCGGAACGACACAACGGTGCCATTTGGCCAGCCACGCCTTGATCTCATCGTTGAGAAGCGTCCCGTTGGTTGAAATCGTGAACCGGTGGCCCTTCGGCCAGTCCCGTTCGTGGAACCATTCAACGACGGCGCGGATCGTCTCGAACTCCAGGAAGGGCTCCCCGCCAAAGAAATCGATCGACAGATTGGCGGGCCCGGGACGGTTCATGTGCTGCACGATGACGTTGCGGATAGCCTCCGCACTCATCGGATTCTTGTGCCGTCCGGCCTCGTAGCAGTAGATGCAGTTGAGATTGCATTTCTCGGTCATCAGGAACATGACCGTCTCGGTGTCGAGATCGGGGCTGCGCGATACCGCGGGCATTTCGGGAGACGGGGCGGCAAAGGACATGGAACCGACCTCCTATACGGTGCGCTCTCGGGCGCGCGACGCGGGCTTGCCGAACTCCGGCGCGATCACGGGTCGCCCGGAAGCGAATGCCTGATGCTGCTCTTGCACGTGTCGTTGCAGGAGCCGACGCAATCGCCCAGGCACCCCGAATAGCAGAACTGCTGGCAGTTGGAGGCGCAGACCCGGCAGCCGCCCGCCAGGTCGAAATCCTCCAGCATGTGCTCGAACGCTCCTTCGAGCCGCTTGTAGTTCAACGGTTCTCCGGCGCGCGAGGTCATGATCGTCAACGCGTCCGAAAGCAGCTGGTAGTCTTCCGGCGAGAATTTCAGTGTCTTGATAGCCATCGTCGTCAATGCCTCATCAAGCCTTCGCAATCGCCCACGCAGGCGGATTTGCAGCTGCCCTTGCAGTTGTGCAGGCACCCGCTGATGCAGGAGATCTTGCAAGCGGCAGCGCAGCCGTTGGAACATCCTGCCTTTTCTTCCATTTCGGCCAGCGGAAGATTTCCCGACCCGAAGAGGGTGACGAGGATCGCCATCTTGAAATCATGGCGAGAGTCGAAATACGCGCGATGGGCTTCCAGAAACTGGTCGTCGATGACGTCGAGCGGGTTTTCGGTGCCCGGAATCTCGCCCTTTTCAAGGATAAGGGCGAAGGCTTTTTCTATGACGCCGCGTTCCTCGCGCGTGAATTCCAGATCCTGCTCCGGTTCTTTCGCCATCGAAGGTCCTCCGACATGATGACTATCTTTGAGCCAGGTATTTGAAAATAAATTTCAATGGCAAAACAGGCCGTCTCATGAGTTTCACTTAGGAAAGCCTACGCCTCTCCAAGTTGGACGACAAGCTTAGATGGGCGGGCATTCGGTCGCATCCTGCCATTGAGATATGCGGACATGTAACCGGTAGGTGAAATTGGGGGGCCGCGCTATTGCCGCCTTTCGTGATTGGACCCGTCGACCGGTCGCCTTTACCGTCCCTTACGGTAAACATTTTCTTTGCGATTCAGTGTCAAAACGGACCGCATGCCAAACCGATTTTTTCCCGTAATCCTCACAGCCCTCCTCCTCGCTGCCTGCGCCGGCGGCGACGTCACGAAGAATCTCGCCCCGGTGGAGCAGCACCCGGCCGGCTTCGTGGAGGGCATCGACATCTCCAAATACCAGGGCGACATCGACTGGCGCACGGTCAGGAAGGCCGGCATCCGCTTCGCCTTCATCAAGGCGACCGAGGGCGGCGACGTTCTCGACGACAGGTTCGATGAGAACTGGCGCGCGGCAAAGGCGGCCGGGGTCGCCCGCGGCGCCTACCATTTCTACTATTTCTGCCGCACGGCAGAGGACCAGGTGAAATGGTTCATCCGCAACGTGCCGAAGGATCCGGACGCCCTGCCGCCGGTGCTCGATATGGAGTGGAACGCCCATTCGCCCAGTTGCAGGAAGCGCCCGCCGCGCGACAAGGTGCTGGCCGAAATGCGCGTGTTCCTTGAGGCGGCCGAACGCTATTACGGCAAGAAGCCGATCATCTATTCCTCGGTCGATTTCCACCAGGATGTCCTGGAAGGCGAGCTGAAGGAGTATCCGTTCTGGCTGCGCTCGGTCGCCGGGCACCCGAGCACCAAATATCGCAGCCGCGACTGGGTGTTCTGGCAGTACACCGGCACCGGCGAGCTCGACGGCATCGACGGTAAGGTCGACCGCAACGTCTTCAACGGCAATTCCGCCGCCTGGAAGCGCTGGCTGGAAAAGCAGACGAAAGATCCGACCCCGGCGCGCCCGCCGACCCGGCCGTAAACGCCTGCCTCAGAAGAAAAAAGAGCGCTATTGGAGGTGCATGATCTCCAATAGCGCTCCGGTGACCGGTGTCAGTCTCGTTGCCCGGCGCCCCGAAGCAGGCGGTTCGGTTCCTTCGGGGGCGCCGCGCTGAAATCGGTCACCGAGTTGGCGGAAAGGCGGCGGGCTTCAGGAACCGCGCTTTCCTGGTGGCAAGGCTCAGGTTCAGAAAAATCAGGCGACGGCCTTCAGCCGCTCCGACAGGAGTTCGGGGAGCTGGCTCGGCACGTCCGCGACGGCGACGCCGGCCGCTTCCAGGGCGCGCCGCTTGGCGGCGTAGTCGCCCTGGCCGCCGGAGACGATGGCGCCGGCATGGCCCATCTTCTTGCCCGGCGGCGAGGCGCGCCCGGCGATGAAGGCGACCACCGGCTTCGACATGGTCCGGGCGTAGTCCGCCGCGTCCTCCTCCGCGCTGCCGCCGATCTCGCCGCACAGGACGACCGATTCCGTCTTGGCGTCGGCGTCGAGCATTTCCAGCGCCTCGCGCGAGGTGGTGCCGATCATCGGATCGCCGCCGACGCCGTAGAACACCGACTGGCCCATGCCGTTCTGGGTGAGGTTGAGGCTGACGAGGGTGCCGAGGCTGCCCGAGCGCGAGATGACGCCGACGCTGCCGGGCCGGAACACGTTGCTGTTGAAGGCCGGCATGATGCCGGCGAAGGTCTCGCCGGGGGTGACGAGACCGGCCGTGTTCGGGCCGACGATGCGGGTGCCGCTGGCGCGTGCCGCTGCGTGCATCTCCATGACGTCGTGCGCCGGGATATGCTCCGTCAGACAGACCAGCAGCTTGGCACCGGCCTCGCAGGCATCGATCGCCGCCGCCTTCGCCGCCATCGGCGGGATGAACATCAACGCGACGTCGAACGGCTCGGCCTTTGCTGCATCAAGGGCGCTGGCATGGACCGGGACGCCGAGATGTTCCGTGCCCGCTTTCTTCGGATTGACGCCGCCGACGACGTTGGCGCCGTAGTCCTGCATCGCCTTGGTCCAGAACGTGCCCTGCTTGCCGGTAATGCCCTGGACGAGGATCTTGTGTTCTTTCCGGAGGATCATGCCGCTTTCTCCTTGGCTGCCGCGACGGCGGCCCTGACCGCATCGTCCATCAGATCGAACGGCTCGATGCCGAGTTCCTTCTTGACCAGCGCGATCGCCTCGTCCTCGCCGGTGCCGTGGATCGTGAAGAACACCGGGATCTTGGGATCGAGATCCTTCCAGGCATTGACGACACCCTCGGCCATCACGTCCGTGCGGGCAAAGGCGCCGCAGAAATTGACGAGCAGGCTGCGCAGGTTCGGATTGGCGAGAAGGATCGACAGCGCGTCCTTGGCCTTGGTGTAGGCCTCGCCGCCGACTTCCAGGAAATTAGCCGGCTCACCACCATAGTGGGTGACGGCATCCATGGTGGTCATGGTCAGGCCGGCGCCATTGGCGAGCACGCCGACAGAGCCGCCGAGCTCGATATAGCGAAGCCCCGCCTTCTGCGCGGCTTCCTCCAACTCGGTCTGCGGTTCGGCAGCGGCGAATTCCGCCAGCCCCTGGTGCCGGCCGGCCGAGGAATCGTCGAGCACGAACTTGCAGTCCAGCGCCACGACATTGCCGTTGTCGGTGACGACCAGCGGATTGATCTCCAAGAGATCCGCGTCGTATTTGCGATAGGCCTTGTAGAGGGCGACGAGCGCATCCGCGATCTTGTCCGTCGCGCCGGAAAGGTCGAGGCCGTCAAGCAGCGATAGGGCATCGTCGCGCGCAAGGCCCTTGGTGATGTCGACGGGCAGCCGGCGCATCGCGGTCGGATCCTTTTCGGTCGCTTCCTCCACGTCCATGCCGCCCATGGTGGAGAACAGCACCATCGGCCCGCGCGTCTTCGGGTCGTTGAGGACAGCGGCATAGAGCTCGCGGGCAATCGGCACCTGACCCTCGATGAGGAGCTTTTCGACGGTAAAGCCGCCGATCTCCATGCCGAGGATTGCTTTCGCATGGGCCTTCGCTTCGTCGGGTGTCGCGGCCAGTTTGATGCCGCCGGCCTTGCCGCGCTTTCCGGTCGGCACCTGGGCCTTGACGACGCACGGGCCGATCGCCTGGGCCGCGGCAAAGGCGGCGCCGCTGTCGGCGACAAGGCGAGCGGGAGGGATCGCCAGACCGCTCTTCGCCAGGAGCGGTTTGGCAGCGTACTCTTCGAAATTCATGGTTCTGCCTTCCAGTCTCTTGAGCGTATTCCCGAAAAGTGGAAACCGGTTTTCGGACAAGAATACGCGTCAAAACAAACGTCTACTCGATCAGGCCCCGTATTTTTCCCAGTAAGGACCGAACAGCTCTTGCTCGGACGGTTTGTCCTCCGGGATCGTCGTCACCAGGTGGGTGATGTTGATGAAATGCCGGTAGTTGAGGTTTTCCGAAATCGTGTTGCCGGCCCAGGTGCCGCCGCCCATGGAGAGCGTGAAGGGCAGGCAGTTGTTGAAGCTGCCGCCATTGCCGAAGGTGTGCGCCTGGTTGACGAGCACCCGCACGACGTCGGTGTCGGCCGCGATCTCGCGTGCGTGGTCGAGGTTCCTGGTGTGGATGCCGACGGAATGGCCCTTGCCGGTGACCTCAAGAATGTCCCTGGCGATCCGCTTGGCGTCGGCAAAATCCTTCGCCCGGTAGACGGTCAGCACCAGCGACAGCTTCTCGTCGGCAAAGGAATGCTTGCCGCCGATAGAATCCTCTTCGACCATGAAGAACTTCTTCGACTTCGCTTCTTCCGGCAGGCCCATCGCCTCGGCCGTGATGTCGGCGTCCTTGGCGATGATGTGGCGGTTGAGCTTGCCGCCGATCCAGAGGTTCTCCTTCACACTCTCCTTTTCAGACGCGTTGCAGCGCCAGCCGCCGGCCCGTTCCAGCGCGGCCATCGCTTCCTCATAGACGTCATCGAGGATGATGACCGAGTTCTCCGAGGAGCAGGAGGTGGAGTTGTCGAAGATCTTCGAGGCGCAGATCTTTTCCGCAGCATCGTCGAAGTCGGCGGTGGTATCGATGATCACCGGTACGTTGCCGGCGCCGACGCCGATTGCGACGGTGCCCGACTGCATCGCCCGCTTGACGTTGTTCTGGGAGCCGGTGACGACGACGAGGTCGACCTGGTTCATCAGTTCCTGGGTCATCTCCTTGGAGATCGGCGCCGGCAGCAGTTGCACGAGGTCTTCCGGGTGTCCCGCCTTGGCAAGCTCGGCGCGCATCAGGTCCACCGTCTTGCCCGTGGTGGTGGCGCCGGCCGGCGAGGGGGCGATGATGACGGCGTTGCCGCCTTTAAGGGCCATCATCGCCTTGTTGACCGGGGTCGCGGCCGGGTTGGTCGAGGGACAGACCGCGCCGACGACGCCGACCGGCTTGCCGTATCTGACGAGACCCCGTTCAGGCTCCTCGGAAATCACGCCGACGGTCTTGGCGCGCAACAGATCGCGCAGGGTCCCGAACGTCTTGCGCTGGTTCTTGATGATCTTGGAGGGAACGTTGCCGAGCCCGGTGTCGGCGACGGCGAGTTCCGCCAGCATGCGCGCATGGTCCGGCTTGTAGATCGACCAGGCGAGCGCGGTGACGGCCTCGTCGACCCGGCCCTGGTCGTGGTTCTCGTAGGCGTCCATTGCCGCGCGGCCGCGCGCGACGAGCTCTGCCACGATCTCCGATGGGGAAGGGGCCTCTTCAGCGGTGTTTCTGGCCGGTTGGGGCATGGTTTCTTCTCTTCTTTGCGAAATCGGTCAGGGGTGGTCCGGAATCGGCGGCGGCCTAATCCATCAGGGCCTTCTGGAAGTCCGTGTCGCGGATTTCGTTGATGATGCTGGTGGTGATGACGATGACCGCCAGGATCAGCAGCCCGGCCGCGATCGGCCTCTGGAAGAAGCCGAGGAAGTCGTAGTCCATGAGCTGCATGGACTTGGAAAAGGCGGACTCGCCGAGCTTGCCGAGGATCAGGCCGAGGACGATGCCGGCGGCCGAATAGCCGGTCTTGCGCAAGAGGTATCCGGCGATGCCGGCCAGGAACATCACCCACACGTCGATGACGAGGTTGCGAAGCGCGTAGGCGCCGATGGTGGCGAGCAACAGGATGCCCGGCGCCAGCCAGCGGAACGGCACGCGCAGGATGTGGACGACGGTCTTGGTCTGCAGCCAGCCGAGGAAAACGATGCAAAGGTTCGCCCAGAACATCGCCGCAAAGGTGATCCAGACGAGGTCGGATGAATTGATGAAGATGAGCGGGCCCGGCTCCATGCCGTGGATCTGGAAGATGCCCATGATCATGGCGGTCAGCGCGCCGCCCGGCAGGCCGAGGGCAAGGAGCGGGATCATTGCCGCGCCGGTCGCCGCGTTGTTGGCGGTCTCGGAAGCAACGACGCCCTCAAGCTCGCCCTTGCCGAAATTGGCCTTGTTCTTGGAGGCCCGGTGCGCCTGGCTGTAGCCGAGAAAGGCGGCCAGCGTCGCGCCGATGCCGGGCAGGATGCCGGCAAAGAAGCCGATGAAGATGGAGCGGACCATGGTGACGCGCACGCTCCAGAACTCCGACAGGGTCGGGAATTCCAGCCCCGCCTTCGGCCGCTCGCGGGTGCCCTCGGCAATGCTCATCGCCTGGGTGATGACTTCGGAGACGGCGAAGAAGCCGAGGATCATCGGGATGAAGTGGATGCCGGCCGAGAGATAGTAGGACTGGTACTCCAGCCCGAAGACGGAGCCCTCGTTGAAGCGCGGCACGCCGCCGACCGGGTCGGTACCGATGGTGGCGATGATCAGGCCGACGAATACCGACAGCCAGCCCTTCCACAACGTCTTGGCGCCGATCGAGGCGGAGACGGCAAGGCCGAAGAAGATGAGCGCGAAGATCTCCTGCGGCCCGAAGGCACGCACGGCCCAGCCGGCAATCGCGCCGGTTGCCGTCATCATCAGGATCGCCGAGGCGACGCCGCCAAGCGCGGAACAGGAGACGGCCGCGCCGATTGCCTTGCCCGACTGGCCCTTCAGGGTCATCGGATAGCCGTCGAAACAGGTCGGCGCGTTTTCCGGCGCGCCGGGGATGTTGAACAGGATCGCCGTGATCGCTCCGCCGAAGACGCCGGCGCAGTAGATGACGGAGAACAGCATCACCGCATGGGAGGCGTTCATGTTGATGGTGAAGGGGAGCAGGACGGCGCCGAGCGTCAGCATGTTGACGCCCGGAATGGCCCCGAACAGCATGCCGCCGACAAGGCCGAGGACGAAGATCAGGATCGCCTGCGGATCGCCGAACAGCATCATGGTGCCGCCGATGAAATGTTCCATGGTGCTGCCCCTACATTCCGGCCCGTACGATCGAGATGATCGCGTTGTTGATGTCGTAGAACGCCTCGATGCGGCCGGTCGGCAGCGCCACGTAGAAGAAGCGGGTGAAGACGAGGAGCGCGAGGCCGTAGACGATCGCCGTCACGGTGGCGATGGTAATCACCGAGCGCACCTCAAACAGCAGCAGGAGGACGACGACAAAGATCGGCGTCGCCACGTAAAAGCCGATGCGCGGCATCAGGTAGAGATAGATCAGCGGCACCACGAAGATGCCGAGGCGCTGCAGCTTGGAGCCGAGCGTTGCCGTCTTGCCGTTGGCCTGGGGTTCGCTGTCGTCGCCGTCGATGGCGGCAAGGTCCTTGCCGCGCCAGATCGAGGCCATCTGATAGACGAACTGGCCGGTGGCACCGATGATCATGGCGATGGTGAGAGCCCGCGGCCAGCCGGTGGCGCCGAAGGCGTATTCCGGGATCTTTTTATCGAAATAGCCGGTCTGGGCATAGACGAGGGCGGCGAACCCGACCCAGAAGATCCATTCCAGGATCGGCCTTATATAGGTGACCGGCGTGTCGATCCGTTCGCGAATGCCGGCAACGTCTTCTTGTGAACTGGAGACCATGGCGATCGTCCACTCCCGACAGAGATGCGGTTCTTGTTGTTCTTGAAAGGTGCGAGAGACACGTGCCCTTTAGCGGTGAGCACGGGGCAACGTGCCTCTCGCGATCGGCGATCGACCGGGCCTATTTGCCGATGCCGAGCTTCTTGTACATCTCGCGGTAGCTGGCGACCGCGTTGTTGATCAGCTCGATCGAGCCGTCCGTGTCGCGGAAGCTGTCGATGAGATGCATGTACTTTTTCTTGTTGAAGGCCTGGTAGTCCTCGGTCTCGAAGCCCGCCTTGCAGGCGGCGGCGAGGAAGTCGATGCGGTCCTGCGGAACGCCGGCCTTGACGTAGAAGCCGCGGAAGCGGGTCAGCGCGTCGAAATCGGCGCCGACTTCCTTGTGCGTCGGCGTGTCGGCGAAGGCGGACGGACGCTCGGCGAGGAACGTCAGGATCGGTTTCATCTGTTCCGCATCGAGGAAGTTGCGCACATCGCCCGGCTGCTCGAACAGCACGTCCACATGGCCGCCGATCAGCGCGCCGTAGCGTTCGGCCGGCTTGTCGAAGGCGATCTGCTTGATCTTCAGGCCGAGCGCCTCCTGGAGTTGCTCCATGACGACCAGCTCCATTGAGCCGACCTTGCCGAGATTGGCCATGGTGACGTCGCCCGGATGCGCCTTGGCGTATGCCGAAAAGCTCTCCCAGTCGGTGAACCGGTCCTCGTCGGAGCGGATGTAGATCTGGCTGAAGGTGATCTGCGTCATGCACAGCGGCACCCAGTCTTCGGCCGGGTTCTCGCGGATGTCGCCGGCCGCAAAGGCCGAAATGGCGTTGTCGATATGCTCCAGCACCGTGTATCCGTCGGCCGGCGCCAGCATGAAGTCGGGGATCGCGGCGGTGCCGCCGCCGCCCGGCTTGTTGACCACCTGGAAGGAGATGCCGGCGACCTCTTCCATTGCCTTGGCCATTGCCCGGGCGAGCTGGTCGGAGCCGCCGCCGGCGCCGAACGGCACGATCATGGTCAGCGGGCGGTTGCCGAAACCGGCGGGCTTTTCAAGGCCCTCGGCGCCGGCAGGGCCGGCGAGGGCGACAGCGGCCGCAAAACCGGCAGCGGCAGCGGCATTCCTGAAGAATGATGTCATGAGTCCTCCCTTGATGCGCTTGAGCACGCATTTGTTTTCCGGCTTGTGCCGTGTTGTTGTACGCGAAAACCCTATCACAAGATTTTTTTCACAAAAGCGATTTTTTTTGGTATTATATTCACGAAAATTGATTTTATCGGACGCGTCATGTCCATTCGCCAGTTCCGGGCGCTGGAAGCGATCAGCGAATACGGCTCCTTTGCCGCCGCCGCCAAGGCGCTCAACCTGACCCAGTCGGCGATCTCCATGCAGGTCGCCGCCCTGGAGGAGTCGCTCGGCGTTCCGCTGTTCGACCGCCAGCACCGCCCGCCGCGCCTGACCCGTGCCGGCACCGTGGTGCTGCGCCATGCCCGGGTCATCCTCTCCCAGTACAACGACATCTTCGATGCGCTGTCCGAGGCGCGGCCCTACCACGGCAGTTTCCGCCTCGGCGTCATCCCGACGATCCTGACCAACCTGTTGCCGCTCAGCCTGATGCGCCTGCGCGAGGAGGAGCCGGGCCTCACCGTCAACGTCTCCTCGGGCCTTTCCGGCGAACTGATGCGCGAGGTCGAGACCGGCGAACTGGATGCCGCCCTGATGCACAAGCCGACAACGCTCGGCACGGCGCTTTCCTGGCGCGACATCGCCCAGCAACGGGTCGTCGTCGTCGCACCGCCGGAGTCCACCGGTGAGACTCCCCAGGAGATCTTCGAGCGCCACCCCTATATCCGCTTCAACCGGTCCGCCTGGGTGGCGCCGCTGGTCGAGACGCGGCTGTCGGAACTCGGGATTTCGCCGGATACAAGGGCCGAGATCCAGTCGATCGAGGCGATCCACCTCCTCGTCGGCCTCGGCTTCGGCGCCTCGATCCTGCCCGACGTCAGCACCGAGAGCTTTGCCCGCACCTCGCTGAGGATCGTTCCCTTCGGCGAGCCGCCGGTCTACCGCACGGTCGGCATCCTGTCGCGCACCGACATGGCCAAGAAGAACGCGCGGCGCATCATAGGCGACGTCTTCGCCGCCACCGCCGGCCGCCCCAACACCCTGAAAAAGGACGGATGACAGACGGCACCGCACCCCCGCTAGACTGGGGGCTGCAAACTGTCGCGTTCCCGGGTCGGGGTGTCCGTTCCCCTTGACCCCTTCGCAGGAAACCGGATAGCCCGGACAGAAGGCCGGTCCCGATCGGGAGTTCAAACCGGTTTTTCCCAGTCACGAGGACGAGAGGTAAGACATGGCGGAGACGACGGACGCAATCGTGATCGGCGCCGGCATCATCGGTGCGGCGACGACGCTGGAACTGGCCCGGGCCGGTTTCCGGACCATCTGCGTCGACAGCCTGCCGGCCGCCGGCTACGGCCCGACCAGCGCCTCGTGCGCCGTCATCCGCGTCCACTACTCGACCTTCGAGGGCACCGCCTTCGCCTATGAGGGCTACCACTACTGGCGCGACTGGGCAGACTATCTGGGCGTTGCCGACGAGCGCGGCCTGGCCGAGTTCCGCGAGATCGGCTGCATGGTCATGTGCACCGACGTGAACGGCCACCTGAAGAAGCACACCGACATCTGCGACGAGATCGGCATTCCCTACCAGCGCTGGGACGCGGCGAAGATTCAGGAGCGGCTGCCGTTCTACGACCTGAAGAGCTTTTTTCCACCGAAGCGCCTCGACGATCCGGACTTCGGCCATTCCAATGGCGGCCGCCTCAACGGCTCGGTGTTCTTCCCGACCGCGGGCTATGTCACCGACCCGCAGCTTGCCACCCACAATCTGCAGCGCGCGGCCGAGGCCGCCGGGGCGACGTTCCGCTTCGGGCGCACGGTGACGGAAATCCTCACCGGTGCCGGCAGGGTTTCGGGCGTCCGGCTCGACGACGGCACGGTGACTTCCGCCCCGATCGTCGTCAACGTTGCCGGTCCCGCCTCGGCCAGGGTCAACGCCATGGCCGGCGCGCTCGACGACATGACGATTTCGACCAGGGCCCTGAAGCAGGAGGTGGTGCACGTGCCGGCGCCCGACGGCGTCGATTTCTACGACAGCGCCTTCCCGATCTCCGACAACGATATCGGCTGCTATTGCCGGCCGGAGAAGGGCAACTACATCCTCATCGGCAGCGAGGACCCGGAGTGCGATCCGCGCGAATGGGTCGACCCGGACAGCTACGATACCAATTTCACCGACCAGTGGACCCACCAGGCCTATCGCTACGCCCAGCGGGTGCCGAGCCTCGGCATCCCCAGCCGCATGCAAGGGGTGGTCGACCTCTACGACGTCTCCGACGACTGGATCCCGATCTATGACAAGTCCGCGATCGACGGCTTCTTCATGGCCATCGGCACCTCCGGCAACCAGTTCAAGAACGCGCCCATCGCCGGCAAGATGATGGCCGCGCTCGTCACCTACTGCGCCGAGGGCCACGACCACGACGTGAGCCCGCTGCAGTTCCAACTGCCTTATCTCGGGCGCCCGATCGACGTCGGGTTTTATTCGCGGAAGCGGACGATCAACGAGGAAAGCAGCTTTTCGGTGCTTGGATGACTGCGGAATGCATGTCGGTGGGTCGGGGTTCTGGCCGGAGCTTGCCCTCGTGCGGTCGTGTCGGGTTGGAGGGCGCAAGCGCCGACTCCTGAGAGCCCCCTGCGCCGCTGCTCTGGATTGCTTCGCTTCGCTCGCAATGACGTTGAAAAGGTTAAGAAAATCGTCATTGCGAGGAGGCCGTCAGGCCGACGCGGCAATCCATGGAGCCTCTCGTTAAATGACCGAGCGCCTTTGGCATCCCGACATGCGGGCACCCTACTCGAACCGCGACAGATACCCTTCGGCAAGCTCGACGCTCGTCTGCGTGTACTCCGCCCCGAGGGTGCGCGCGAGGTCCGTGTCGGCGTGCGAGCCCATCCAGGCGAGGATGATCATTCGGCGCAGCATCAGGAAGGTCGGGATCTCGGCGATGTCCTCGGCGCCGAGGGGGCGCACAGGGCGATAGCCGTCGAGCCAGGCCTCGATCAGGTCCGGCACCTGCGGCAGGTGCTCCATGAAGGAGAGCGCCGTGGCGACGTCGTAGAGGAACCAGCCGAAGCCGCTGTCGTCGAAGTCGAGCACGTGGGTGTCGTCCTCGGTGACGAGAAGATTGGCAAGCCGGATGTCGGCATGGACGAGGTTGTAGCGCTCCGGGCCCTGGCCGAAGGCGGCAAGGCGTTTTTTCATGGTCGCCGCCTGGCGCTCCAAAAGGCCGATGCCGGCCGCATCGAGGGCAGGGGCGCCTCGCCAGTCGCCCCAGTTCGGGTCGGACCCGAGCGAATGCCTAAAGTCCCAGGCATGGCGCTCGAACCAGGCCGGCCGCTGCCAATTCTCCACATGCCTGTGCATGCGGGCAGAGATCTCGCCGAGGCGCCGGAAGGGGGCGTCGAGGTCGTCGGTCTCCGACGGCTCGCGGCCCGCCAGAAATTCGAACATGACCAGCCGGCGGCTTCGGGGAACCTCGGGCGATGCCCGGTCCTGGATCGCCGCGCCATTGAGCCCCGGAATCACCACCGGCGTGGAAACCCCCGCCTCCTCGCGCAGCGCCGTCATCCAGCAGAGTTCGCTCTCGATCGCCGCGCGCGAATGGTACCCCTCCCGGTGGACCCTCAAAACGGTCTTTTCCGCATCTTGCGGCTCGACGAGAAAGGTGGCGTTTTCCGACAGGTTGATGAGGGTGAGCCGGGCGTGCGGGTCCGTGCCCCAGAGCGGCAGGGCAGCGCGGGCGAGCGCTTCGAGCTCGCCGGTCGTCGCCTCGCCGACGGAAGCGGTCGCCGCGTCCGTCTCGTCCACCTCACGGGAATCGCTGTCGCCTGATCGTTGCATGCGGGTCCGTCCGGGCCTTCGAAAAGAGAATTTCGCGGCGCCCTAGCATGTGAGAGGGCACCGGGCAATGCGACGGACGGGACCAGGGGCCTCAGGCGGCGTAGACGTTGATGTATTTGAGGCAGATGACCCTGAGGCACGAGGCGACGTTCTTGTCGTTGGCGATGATGCACTGGTCGATGATGCGCTCGATCAGTTGCGGCACCGTCAGGTGCAGATCGTCGGCCATCAGCTCGATGACGTTCCAGAACGCCCGCTCCAGCCGCACCGTTGTGGAATGGCCGTGGATCCGGAACGAGCGCTTTTCCGGCACGAACTCGCCGATCTGGTCGCTTGTGCAGGCCTGAAACATGTGGTCGAGGGGGTCTTTTTCTTCCAGGAAGATCGCCATTGCCGCCCTTTCTCGCGCCGTTGCCCCGTGCCTTCGCAAGGCCGGTTTCCCTGTTATTGCCGGCAAATGGGTCCTGTCGGCATATGCTACTACCAACCGGCCCGGACCTCGCCCTATCATGGATAAATGCCGGCCCCGCGGGATCGCGCTGAAGACCGAATTAGAGCAGAATTGTTCCGGCAAGGACAAGGCCTGCTTGTGTCTTCGGCAAGGTTCACGCGACAGAACCGAGAAGCCGGCCACGGCAAATGGGGGAAGGATGGACCTCTTCAAGAAAACGCTCGACCCGGTGATCGCGCTCGCCGCCATCGCCGTCCTCGACATCTTCCTGTTTCTCCTCGTCGGCTCGTGGACCGTCGGCGGCGGCGAGACCATGATGACCGGGCTTGCGGCCGAGGCCGTCCTCGGCGACGACATCGACCGGCTGCCGTTCTGGAGCCTCGTCTTCCAGCCGGACTGGGGCTACTGGAAGATCTATATCAGCCTCGGCATGCTGTTCGGCGCCTTCGTCGCCGCGGTGCTCTCCAAGGAGTTCTACCTGCGCATGCCGCGCCGGCTCGGCGAATGGGTGATGATCACCATCGGCGGCCTCCTGATGGGCTTCGGCATCCGGCTCGCCTTCATCTGCAACGTCTCGACCTTTTTCGGCATCACGCCGGAGGTCAATTTCGGTGGCTACCTGGCGATCAGCGGCATCATCGCCGGCGCCTGGGTCGGCTCGCTGATCTACAAGCGCATCCTGGAGGGCTGAGCCATGTCGCCCGTGGGAGAATGCATCGTCGCCTTCGTCTTCGGCACCGTCGTCGGCGTCCTCGTGCAGCGCTCGCGCTTCTGCAACACCGCGGCCCTGCGCGACGCCATGCTCTTCAACAGCTACCGCAACACCAAGGCCCTCCTGGTGGCGATGATCATCCTGACCATCGGCTTCACCACCTTCATTTCCATCGGCGAAGGCCACACCATGCATTTCGACGTCGGCCTCAACACGGTGGCCGGCCTGTTCCTGTTCGGCATCGGCATGGTGCTCGCCGGCGCCTGCACGGTCTCGACCTGGGTCAAGACCGGCGAGGGCAATATCGGCGCGCTTTGGGCGCTGATCTTCACCTTCGTCGGCATGTTCCTGTTTTCGCTGATCTGGTCGTGGAACTTCTGGCCGCCGGCGCCGGCCTCCATGACCGGCAAGATCAATGTGGAAGCCCTGCAGCTCGGCTTTTCCAACGCCGCGACGCTGCAAGAAAAGCTCGGCATTCCGGCGATTGTCTTCGGCCTCGTCCAGGCCGGTGTGCTGCTCCTCATCTACCGGGCGATCCTGAAGAAGGAAGCCGCCCAGCAGGCCCGCCACAAGGCGGCGCAGGAAGAGCGGGCGAGAAAGAAGGCCGCACCCGCATCGGACAACGCGGCCGAGCCGGTCGCCGAGCCGGCGCAATAAACGAAACACCAACAAGCGACACGACAGGAGGAACCAATGGGTCTGTTCGGATTTGGAGACAAGAAGGGCGCGGAGGCAGCCCCGAGGCCGATGGCGGCGGCAACGCTCAGCGACGGCACCAGCGTCCAGATCGCGGAGGTCGTCGACTGCATTGGCGATTCCTGCCCGCGTCCGCAGCTCATGACCAAGAAGGCGATCGGCAAGGTCGAGCCGGGCGAGGTCGTGGAGGTTCTGGTCGACAACCCGTCCTCGGTGGAGGCGCTGCCGCCCATGTGCGACGAGATCAACGCCACCCACCTCGAGACGGTCAAGGGCGACCGCTCCTGGCACGTTTACATCCGCAAGGATTGAACGGTGGTTCGATGTAACAAGGGGAGAGGACGATGAGCGGTCCGCTGCAGATGCGTCTCTATTCCATCGCCATTGGCATCATCGTTTTTGCCGGGCTCGCCTGGGTCTACGCCGTGCCGCCGCAATCGATGCGCGCCGACCGCGACGGCCGGCCCCATTTCCAGCCGCAGGTGATGAATCCCGAGACCGGCAAGGGCGTGCCCCTCGGCGACCTGATCGACCACTTCAAGGGCGGATGATGCGATGACCCTCGATGTCCAGACCATTGCCCATTTCGTTCTCTTCGCGGTGGCGATGTACATCATGTACGTCGCCTTCGTGAAGGAGAGCTACTGACAAAACAAAAGGCCAAGGGGGAGAAAACCATGGATCGGGCAAGCCTGATCTTCTGCATAGGCGCGGTCTTTGCTGCCCTCGTCCTGTCGGTCGTCGGCTTCCAGTTCGCGGCCATGCCGAAGGACGCCGTCGCGGCGGCCAATACGCCGGTCCTGGCGGAGGAAATGGGTGTCGTGGAGCTCGGCGACGGCTTCGGCGAACTGCCGGCCAGCGACCTCATGGACTACTATCTGGAGAACCCGCCGGTGAGCGATGCCGGCACCAGCGATGCGGCGCCCGAGCGCCGTTTCGGCGGATGCTGAAGACACCGGCCCTGCTGATCGGACTTGCCGGGGTGCTCCTCGTCGGCGCCGGCAATGAGGTGCCGGCCGATTTCCGCTTCGTTTCGGATCCTGCATCCGTTCCGGCCGATGCCGTCGTCGTCGACAGCCGCAATGCGGAGACCTGCGCCGAGGGCGCGCCGGCGCGGGAAGAAACCGAGCCGCGCTGCGTGCCGATTGCTGCCGTCACCGGGCCGCATGGGCGGCTCGCCTCTTTCCGCGACATCGCCTGGTTCCTCGGCACGGTCGGCCTCGACGGGTCCGAGACCGTGCTGGTCGTCGGCGCACGCGAGCGCGACCGCGATGCCGTCGCCGGCCTTCTCCACCTTGGCGGCCAGAAGACCGTGCTGGTCTGGCAGCGGCCGATCAATGCGCTGGGTGAAGGCTTTGCCACGGTCTCCGGCCGCGTTTCGGAACCCGCCCGCCGCGCCGTCTTCCGGGAACCGATGCGCGACGATCGCATTGTCCTGAAGAACGAATTGCAGCGGATGCTGGCCGAAGGGGGCGTGCTCCTCCTCGACGGGCGTCCGGCGGAAGATTTCTGGGGTGAGCGGACGACGGGCGAGCGGGCGGGCCACCTGCCCGGCGCCCAGTCGCTGCCGGCGCGGGCGCTCCGCGGGGCAACGCCCATCGTTGCGGCAGACGGCGTCGAACCCGTCCTCTACGGTCGCGGTGCCGTCGACGGCCTTGCCTATTACACCGCCGTTGTCGCAGGGCGCAGCCGGCCCGCAAAAGTCTACCTGGAAGGCTTCGCCGACTGGGCCGCCGCCGGCCTGCCGCTCGATGCGGAAAGCCATCCGGATCTCGCCGCGGCAGACGTTGCGGCAACCGCCCCGGCGCCGCGAACGCAAATTTCCGCAGCGCCCGACCGCAAGCTCCTGGCGTTGTCCGCCTCGGTCGGCGCACTTCTGGGGGCCGCCGCGGCCGTTGGAACCCTTGCCGTCATTCGCAGAAGGAAAGCCTGATGGACGTCCTCATCCACATGACCTGCCGCGATAGCGCGCGCCTTGCCGCGCCGCTCGGCCGTGCGCTGACCAGCCGCGGCGCGGAGTGGGTCTGCTTCCTCACCAACGATGCGGTCTTTGCCGCCGACGATGCCGACTTCATGGCGGCAATCGACGGGGCGAAGCGCGCGGTCGTCTGCGAGCATAGCTGGGACATCCACATGCCCGGCCGCGACAGCCCGTTCGAGCGCGGCAGCCAGACCATCAATAGCGGCCTGATGGCGGACGCCGCCCGCGTCGTCAGCCTTTAGAGGGAGCGATCCATGGCCGTCACCGAGAAAAAAATCCTGCTGCTCGCCCGTCGCGACCACACCGAGGCGATGCGTGTCGCCTCCGGCCTCACCATCGTCGGCCACCAGGTCCGGCTCGTCTTCATGACCGAGCCTGTCGCCCAGACGGAAGCCAATGCCGAGCAGGCCGAACTCCTCGATCTCGCCGACATCGAGCCGGAGACGACGGTGCCGGAAATGGCCGACGAACTCACCCATCTCGATGCTGCAGCACTCGGCGAGGCGATTGCCGCCGCCGACGTCGTCATCAACGTCTGAAGGGACCCGACATGCGCATTGCCGCCCTGAAGACGGGGCTTTTCCCCGAAACCGACACCGTCGAGACGGCGCTCGCCGTCCTCGGCGGCGACCATCAGCTTGCCGCCGTCGACCTTTCAAAGGTCGAGGGCGACGGGGCCTGGGAGGAAGTCGCCGACCTGATTTTGTCGGCGGACCGGGTCGTCACCATCTGACCCGAACAAGAAAGAAGGAAGGGAGCAACCAACATGACAAAGCATTTCAGAATTCGCGGTCTCGCCGGCGCGGCGGCGATTGCCGCAGCGCTCGTCGCATCGCCCGCAATGGCCGCCGATCCGCTGGTCGACGTCGACTGGGTCAAGGCGCATGCCACCGACGACGGCGTCGTCCTCGTCGATTTCCGGCCAAAGACCGATTTCCTGCGCGGCCACATTCCAGGCTCGGTCAATTCCGACTACGCCAAGGACGGCTGGCGCGTGAAGAAGGGCAACGTGCCCGGCATGATGCCGGAGGACACGGGCAAGCTCGCCGAGCATATCGGCAGCCTCGGCATCGGCAACGACACCCATGTGATCCTCGTGCCGCCGGGCGCCAGCAGCTCCGACATGGGCACCGGCACCCGCGCCTACTGGACCTTCAAGGTGCTCGGCCATGACGAGGTCTCGATCCTCAATGGCGGCTTTGCCGCCTATGCGGCCAAGGAAAAGGACGGCAAGCCGGCCAACCCGCTGGAAAAGGGCGCCGCCAAGCCGGAGCCGAAGGACTTCACTGTCGACCTGCAGAAGGACATGATCGTCGGCATCGCCGACGTGAAGGCGGCCGCCGAGAAGGGCGTCACCCTCGTCGACGCGCGCCCGGCCGACCAGTATCTCGGCGTCAACCGCCACGGCGCCTCGAAGGCCGGCGGCACCATCCCCGGCGCCAAGAACCTGCCGCAGACCTGGACCACCGAGAACAGCGGTGGCACCTTCCGTTCGCCGGAGGCCCTGAAGAAGCTCTACGCGGCGGCCAATGTCGATCCGGAGGCGCCCCAGATCGCCTTCTGCAACACCGGCCACTGGGCCTCGATCGACTGGTTCGTTGCCAGCGAGATCCTCGGCAACAAGGACGCCAAGATGTATGACGGCTCCATGACCGAGTGGACCCAGGCCGGCGAGAAGACGGAATCGAAGATCTCCGTCAACTGAGGACGGGATGCGCACAAGCGGGATTGGACAAAATTCCGGCGTCATCGCGAGGGTCCGAAGGACGGGGAGCGGCCCGTGACGCGAGCCAGGAAGGCGACGCGGCGATCCAGGGGCCACTGGCTCCGAGAAAGCCGCTCTGGATTGCCGCGCTCGCTTCGCTCGCTCGCAATGACAACGGGCCGGTCCAGTCGCATCGCCTGTTGGGAATGAGTTTGTGAAAACGCGTTTCGCCGGAACGTTTCTGGCCGCGGCGGTCTTGATCGCCGCGGCTCTTCTTTGGCCGGATCGGGCGGAGGCTGAAGGCCCGCTCGGCGATGACATGCGCCGCGTCGCGGCCGAACTCGTCGTCATGCGGGACGATGCCGAAAAGCTGGTCGCGGGCGAAGCGCTGACGGAGCGCCAGCGGGACGCCCTTGCCGCCCGCGTGCGGGGCGCCGCCAGTTACCTGCCGATCCTTCTCAGAAAAGCGGACGGCGACCGGCGCTCCGAAGATGTTTCGGCCCTGCGTGCGGCCTTGGCAGAGGCCGATTGGCCGGCGGCCATCGCAGTTCTCGCGCGCCTCTCCGAGGCCTATCCCTTCGACGCTGCAGGACTGCGCCCACCTGCCGACGCCGAGGAAGCCGCAAGGTTCGGCGAAACCCTCCACGAGGCCTATTGTATTTCGTGCCACGAGGGCGGCGAGAACCCGGACTGGCTGCCGATCCCCAATCTCTTTCAGATGGCAAAGACCATGCCGGAGCAAAGGCTGCTGCCGCGCTTCTACAATGGCATCAGGGGCGACGCCTCCACCGCGCTCGCCCAGCCCATGTCGGCCGGCGACATCGCGGCCCTCATTGCCTACTATCGCCGGGCGCCGACGCCCGAGTGAGCGAACAGCGGTGCCTTCTTTCTGTGCGGAACCGCCGTCGTGGCTGCGGCATTTTCCTCAGGAAGGCCGTTCACGAAGGCCGGCCGTAAAATGTTTTCAAGAAACAAGGGGTGAGACATGGCCGTAACCTTCAAGACGCTTGCGTCGGAACCGGCGGAGCTCGGCGAGAGCCCGGTCTGGCTGGAGGCGGAAAACTGCATCTGGTGGGTCGACATCGACGGCAAGCGGCTCATGCGGACCGACGCCGACAGCGGCAAGACCGCCGTCTGGGCAACGCCGGAAACGCCCGGCTTCGTCGCCCCGACCATGAAGGGCGGCATCGTCGTCGGCATGGAGACGGGTCTCTTCAGCTTTGCCGAGGAGGACGGAGGCTTCACGCGCCTCCTTGCCCTCGATGCGCCGGGCATGCGCTTCAACGATGCGACGACGGACGACCGCGGCCGCCTCTGGGCCGGCACCATGACCATGGGCGAGCGCCGTCCCGAGGGCGTGCTCTACCGGATCGATCCTGACCTGACGATGACCCCCGTCATCACCGGCCTGATGACGCCGAACGGCCTTGCCGTGGACGGTGCGCACGGCCGCCTCTACGTCTCGGACTCCAATGCCGACATCCAGACCGTCTGGACCGCGGATCTCGACATGGAAAGCGGCGCCCTCGGCGAGCGTGAGGTGTTCCTCGACATGTTCGGGGCCACCGGCCGGCCGGACGGCGCGGCCCTCGATGCGGACGGCAACTACTGGCTCGCCGGCATCACCGGCGGCGTCGTCTACCGGCTCGCCCCCGACGGCACGGTCGTTGCCGAGTTCCCGGTGCCGGCGCTCGACCCGACCAAGCCGGCCTTCGGCGGCCCGGCCCTCGACCGCCTGTTCGTGACGACCAGGGCAAGCGAAACCGGCCCCGGCGGCCTCCTCGTCGCCGACACCGTCGGCGTGCGCGGCCGGCAGCAAGCCTTCTTCGGCGCGGCCTGACCGGTTGGAACTCCCCTGAAAGGGCATTGACCGGCAGGGTTTTGGCGGTTGTCGAAACCCTGCCGGTCAATGCCCGTCCGACTCAAAAAGCGATTCTATCCGCGATCGCGGCGATGCCGGCCTTGCCGCAGCCCTCGTCGGCCTCGCCGTTGGGCGCTCCGGAAACGCCGACGGCACCGAGCATGCTGCCGTCGCCGTCGCGGATCATCACCCCGCCGCCGAGCGGCAGCGCCATCGTGACGTTGCGCACGGCCCAGGAGGTACCGGATTCCGTCGTTTTGGCCAGTTCCAGCGTGTCGGTACGGAAGCTGACGGCGGTCCAGGCCTTGCGGAACGAGGTGTCGGGCGTGTGCGGGCCGGCGAAGCGGTCGCGCAGGGAAACCTGTTGGTTGCCGCCGCGGTCGACGACGCTGACCGCGACCTGGTAGCCCGCCTCCCGGCAATGGGCGAGCGCGGCCTCAGCCAGATCGAGCGCGGTCTCCAGCGTCAGCGATTTGTGGCTGACGGTCGCTTCGTCCCCGGCATTGTCCTGGGCTGTGGCAGGCAGCGCGACGCCGGCAGCAACGAGCGCCGCCGTAGCGGCCGCGATGAATCGGTTCATGGCATTTCCCCCTGTTGGATCGCAGCCGCTTCTTGCGTACGGCCTTTGCGGGCAGCGCACAGGCGCCCCCGTTCGGTCAGCCTAGACCGTCCGGGCAATTACATGCAAGAAAGAGAATGCGTTTCGGGGGATGACAACATCAGGGCCGGCAATCCGGGCGGATCGCCGGCAGGGATTTTCAGGAGCGCGGGATGCGGCTATTCCCGCTCGACGACCCGGGCGCCGGGATAGTGGTCGATCCAGCGCTCCAGGGAATCCGTCAGCGCATCGACGTCGCGTTGGAACTCGGTATGCAGCGGCGACCATTCGTCCGAATGGTGCTCGATGGCGTGGTCCATCCGCTCCATCAGTTCGCGGTGCTGCGCCTCAAGGGCCGCCAGCTCGCCGCTCGCCGACACCTTGTCGACGGCCGCACCGCTCTCGATCTTCTGGCGGGCCGCCTGCATATCGCGCTCCACGCCTTCCATATGCCGTTTCAGGTTTTCCAGGTAGCTGACGCGCGTCATGGGTTACTCCCCTTCGTCTTGAACGTTTTCCCGCCGGGCGGTTCGGCCGTTTTGCGAAAAAGGGGTATCCCTTCTTCCGGCTCCTTTGCAGCAACGGGACCAACCGTCTCCGGTTCCCGGTGCCGGCCCGCAATGCTGCGTCCGCCCTCCCTAATAGATAGGGGGAATTTGGCGCAAATCTCATGCCGCCATTGGTCGCAATCCGTGGTTGGACCGACCTTCGCCGACAGGGCGGCGCAGGTCAATGCACCATCAGATGGCCGATCAGCCCGACCAGATAGCCGCCAACGGCGCCGAGCGAGGGCGCCCAGCGCTGCTCAAGGTGGGCCTGGACGGCGATGTCCTGGAAGATCAGGTAGAGGATGCCGCCGCCCGCAAACAGCATGACGAAGCCGGTGAGCTCCGGCAGGCTGGTGAGATAGACGTGGCCGAGGATGGCGGCCACGGGTCCGACCAGCGCCACCGCGGCGAACGCCCTGAGGATGGTCTTGGGCGACTTGCCGCTGCCGGCGACGACTTCGCGATAGGCATTGAAGCCCTCCGGCAGATTCTGCAGGCCGATCAATGCGGCGAGCAGCGGCCCCGTGGGGTCGCCGCTGGCGAACAGCGCGCCGAGGGCGAGCGCCTCGGGCAGGAAATCGGAGACCATGGCGACGAGTTGCGCCTTGGAGCCGCCGCCATTGCCGGAGATCATCCGGTCGAGCCAGAAAAAGCCGAGCCCGCCCGCCGCGAACGCCGCCACCGAGGCGGCCGCCGGCAGCTTGTCGATCCCCTCCGGCACCAGCACGAAAGAAATCGCGGCGAGCAGCACGCCGCCGCCGAAGGCGATGACGGTGTGCCGGAACTCCTCCTCCAGCCAGTTCGGCCGGATGCGCTCGACGACGGCGAGCCAGGCGCCGAGCGGGATCATCGCGCCGGCAAGGGTGGTGCAGAGAATCGCAAGGTGAAGCTGGGTCATGGCGGCAAGGATAGCCCAGGACGGACAGCGATTGGACCGGCGTCGGCGGGGCCAGGTTGGAGGCCGCAGGCTGTCCTCTTGCCCCAACCCATGTTGCGTCCAAGCCGGTACTGACCCTTGCGCTTTTTTGCTACGCCGGCACTACCCAATTTCAATGTATGCAATGTCTTGCGGGAATTAGATAATTGAAAATCAGTGACTTGAGAGATTTTTCGGCCATTCGGAATTATTTTCATTCCAATGTCATGAAACCTTTGAATGCGCCATTTAGGAGACATCCACAGAGCGTTCACCCGCATCGGGCGGCCAAAGCCCCGGGGGACGGTGCCAAGCGGCATCGGTCCGGCACGGGCTGCCGTGCGCGGTCGGGACGTGCCTTCGGTCACATGACGGAACACGACCTTCAACAGGAGCTGAGGAATGTCTTCCACCAACGACAACAAGCCGACCTTCGACGAGTTCGACGAGATCAACAACCCGCGGCCCGATGCGTGCGATTTCGACCGCATCGTCGACACTGCCATCTCCCGCCGCGGCCTGATGACCGGCGTCATGGCCTTCGGCAGCTTCGCCGCGCTCGGCTCGCTGGTGCCGGCCGGCGCCCGCGCCGCCTCCGACCGCTTCGCCTTTTCCCAGATCCCCACCAATACCGAAGACGCGATCACGGTGCCGGAGGGCTACAAGGCCGAGGTGCTGGTGCGCTGGGGCGATCCGCTGTGGTCCGACGTCGCCGACTTCGACCACGCCACCCGCGGCAGCGCCGAGACCCAGGCCCGCGCCTTCGGCGACAACACCGACGGCATGCAGACCTATTCGATCGACGGCCGCACCATCCTCGTCGTCAACAACGAGTACACCAACACCGACATCATCTGGGGCAACCGCGAGGGCGGCAAGGCCGAGACCGACGACGACATCGCCAAGGGCATGATGGCCCACGGTATCTCGATCGTCGAAATCGCGCCGAAGGACGGCATTTGGGGCATCGTCAAGGACAGCCCGTACAATCGCCGCATCACGCCGAAGAGCGAAATGTCCTTCTCCGGCCCGGCCGCCGGCCATGACCTCCTGAAGACCGACGCCGATCCCACTGGTACGACCTCGCTCGGCACCTGGAACAACTGCGGCTCGGGCCCGACCCCGTGGGGCACGTATCTCACCTGCGAGGAGAACTTCAACGGCTACTTCTCGGCCTCCGCCGAAGGCTGGGAGCCGACCCCGGAACTGAAGCGCTATGGCATCTCGGCCGCCGACTGGGGCTATGGCTGGGCCAGGATCGACGAGCGCTACGACGTCTCCAAGCATCCGAACGAGCCGAACCGCGCCGGCTACGTCGTCGAGATCGACCCCCGCGATCCGAATTCCACGCCGAAGAAGCGCACCGCCCTCGGCCGCTTCAAGCACGAGAACGCCGAATGCGTCGTCAACAATGACGGCCGCATCGTCATCTATCTCGGCGACGACGAGCGCGGCGAGTTCGCCTACCGCTACGTCTCCAACGGTGTCTTTGCGCCGGGCGCCGACACCGATGCTCTGCTCGACGACGGCACGCTCTATGTGGCGGTCTTCAGCGACGACGGCACCGGCAAGTGGGTGGCGCTGACGCCGGAGACCACCGGCATGGCGAGCCAGGCGGAGGTCTGCATCCATACCCGCCAGGCCGCCTCCAAGGTCGGAGCCACCACCATGGACCGTCCGGAGTGGATCTCGGCCAACCCGAACGCCCCGGAAGTCTACATGGCGCTGACCAACAACAAGAACCGCGGCGTCAAGCCGAATGCCGGCGGCGACGAGACGCCGGTCGGCGGCCCGAACCCGCGCGAGGCCAACAATTACGGCCAGATCGTGCGCTGGCGCCCGGACAATGGCGACCACACCGCCGAGGGCTTCAAGTGGGACCTGTTCGTCCTCGCCGGTAATCCGACGGTCCATTCCGACGCCTATGGCGGCTCGGACAACGTCACCAGGGACAACATGTTCAACTCGCCGGACGGCCTGCAGTTCGATTCGAACGGCGTGCTGTGGATCCAGACCGACGGCAACTACTCCAACGCCAAGGATTTTGACGGCCAGGGCAACAACCAGATGCTGGCCGGCGATCCGGTGACCGGAGAAATCCGCCGCTTCCTGGTCGGCCCCAAGGAATGCGAGGTCACCGGCCTCACCTGGACCCCGGACCGCCGCACCATGCTGGTCGGCATCCAGCACCCCGGTGAGCGCGGCGACAGCCACTGGCCGGAGGGCGGCGATGCCGTTCCGCGTTCGGCCATCATCGCCGTGACCCGCGAGGACGGCGGCCTGATCGGCTGATTTTTTTCAAAGGATTGCCGGCGGCGGGACCCGTCTTGCCGCCGGCCCGCTATCCGGCCGGTTCAAGGGTGGCCGACAGTAAGAGGGGAGCCATGCTTCAGGGACTGACACGCCGGCACTTTCTGGCCGGCCTGGCGGCGTTTTTCGCCGCTGTCGCCGGCAGTCGGCGATCACGCGCGAGCGCGCCGACGAAGACCGTTCGGCTGCAGAAATGGCGCTGCACCAACCAGGACTGCGATCCCTACATCTACGATCCGTCCCTCGGCGACATCAACATCATCGACGAAGCCAACCCGATCCCGCCCGGCGTTGCCTTCGAGGACCTGCCCGACGACTGGATCTGCCACGTCTGCGGCGATCCCAAGAGCCACTTCATCGCGCTCAATGAATGGGTCGAGGTCGAGGTGCCCGCCTGAAGGCAGGGGCTTGCGCACCAAGCGTCGCAAGGAGAGATTTTTCTCAGGAGAAGTTGCCGTCGTTGCGAATGAGCGTAGCGAGTGCGGCAATCCAGTGCGACTTGCACCGAGCCGGCGGCCCCTGGATCGCCGCGTCGCCTGCGGCTCCTCGCGATGACGACCGTATTTCGTCCCGCGCGCGGCGCTTGAGCGCCAGAAGCTCACGCCCTCGACGCGTCAGGCGTCGCAAGCGCGACCGCGCGCCGGCGCCATGCGCCGTCAAGCCTCGCGTGGCGCCTGAACGCAAGAGACTCAAGCCGCCGCCAGGCGTCGCAAGCGCGACCGCGCGTCGGCGCCCATGCGCCGTCAAGCCTCGCGTGGCGCCTGAACGCAAGAGACTCAAGCCGCCGCGACGCCGTCGAGGAAGCGGTCGACGGCGGTTTTCAGCCGTTCGGCCTGCTGGTCGACCTCGCTAGAGGCGGCCAGCACCTGGTTGGCGGATTCGTTGGTCTTGGTCGTTGCCGAGGACACCTCGTCGAGGCTCTGCGACACCGTGCGGGTGCCGTCCGCGGCCTGCTGGGCGTTGCGCGAGATCTCGCTCGTCGCCGAGCCCTGCTCCTCGACGGCCGAGGCGATCGAGGCGGTGTAGGTGTTGACGTCGACCATGGTCTCGGAGATCTGCGTGATCGCTTCGACGGCCTCGGTGGTGGACGCCTGGATGCCGGCGATCTGCTCGGAGATTTCCTGGGTCGCTTTGGCGGTCTGGGTGGCGAGCGCCTTGACCTCGGAGGCGACGACGGCAAAGCCGCGGCCCTGTTCGCCGGCATGGGCCGCCTCGATGGTGGCGTTGAGGGCGAGGAGGTTGGTCTGTTCGGCGATCTCGGAGATCAGGTTGACGACCTCGCCGATCTTCTGGGAGGCCTCCGACAGGGAGCGGATCTTCTCTGAGGTCGCCGCCGCATTGTTGGTGGCGGTCTGGACGATGCCGGTGGTGGTCGACACCTGACGGGCGATTTCGGCGATCGAGGCGGTAAGCTCTTCGGCCGCCGCGGCGACGGTCTGCACATTCTGGGAGGCGTCCTGGGAAGACATCGTCGCCGAGGATGCCTGGCGCGACGTCGATTCCGCGACGCCGTTGAGGGTTTCGGCCGAGCGCTGCATCTGGTCGGCGTTGACCGCGACGGAGGCGAGCACCTCCTGCATCTCGACGCGGAAGTCGGCGATCAGTCGGTCGACCGCCTGCTGGCGCTGCTCGCCGGCAAGGTGGTTCTGGTGCTGCTCCGCCGACAGGCGGCGGTTTTCCACCGCGTTTTCCCGGAACGTGCCGATCGCCCGCATGAGTTGGCCGACCTCGTCCTTGCGGCCGTCATTGCCGACCTCGACGTCGAGATCGCCTTCCGCGACCCGGCGCGTCACCGCGGTGAGCGACGACACCGGCCGTCCGATCAAGAGCCACAGGGCGCCCATCAGCGCGGCGGTAAAGACCAGCGCAAAGAGCGCGACCGCACCGATCAGCGTGCTCGCGTTGCCGGCGGTCTCCGTCGCACCGACGGCATTGCGGTTGGCGAGCCGGGCGATCATGGTCGAGACGATCTCTTCCTGCTCGTCGGCCTTTTCAAGGGCCGCATCGAGCTTCTGGCGAGAGGCGGTAAGGGCGGCAAGCGAGGCTTCGAAGGAGTCCGTGACCGGGCCGACATCGACCTTGGTCATCGCCTTGATGGCGCCGCCAAGGCCTTTCAAAAGGCCGAGCGTGTTGTCGAGCGCCTCGCGGTGCGCCTCGGTCGGCTCCGCCCGGAACGCCCAGACGCCACTGCTGGCCGTCAATGCGGCATTGGCGAAGGTCTCGCCCACATGGGCGCGGGACATCGCGCCGCGGGCCTCCTGGTCGATCGTTGCCATCTCGGCGCGGGTCTGGTCGACGAAGGCGAAATAGGCAAGCCGCAACTTTTCCGTATCGCCGGAGATGACGCCGAGCGCGGCGCGCGCGCGCCTGCGGGCCTCGAGCCGGACGGAAAAGCCGCTTGCACCTTCAAGTGATTCCATCTGATCGGCGAGGGTTGTCTCGGCTTTGGTGACGCTGGCCTTCAATGCGGCCGCGGCCGCGTCGGCCTCCGGCGACACCGAAGCCCCGTAAAGGGTCGCTGCCTTTTCCTTCAGGATCTTGAAATCCGCTTCCGCCGCTTCGCGGTCGGCGGCCTTGTTGGTCTGGAAGAAAGCCGAATAGGTGAGGAGCGTCTTCAGCGCGGCTTCCGTCGCCTCGCTGGCGACGATGGCCAGCGACTGGGTCCGGTCGACCACCGCGCGCTGGCTGGCCTGGCGGTTCCGGAGCTCCGTTTCCATCTGCTTGGCGTCGGTCTTGATCTTGGTGCCGGTATCGCGCAGCGCCGCTGCCGATTGCGTCATTTCCTCCGAATTGTTCTCGATTTCGTGCACGGCGCTGACGAGCGCTGCAAACGATCCGGCGAAGCTATCGAGGGCGGCGAGCGCCGTATCGACTTCCGCATCGCCCGACGAGGTCTCCCTCAACCCGCCCCTCACGCCGTCCAAGGTCGCCGTCACCTTCTTGGCGATCGCGTCGTCGGGGTGAGAGATGAACTGCGCCTTCAGCCGGCTGACCGTGTCCATGCCGGCAAGCGCATTGGTCAGTCCGCGACCGGCATAGACCGAGCCGCCCAGCGAGCTGACGCTGTAGATGCCGGCAGCGGCGATGATGACCGTCAGAAGGATCGTCGCTGCGGCACCGAGCGCGAGCTTTGTCTTGATCGACATGTTGCGGAAGATAAGAAGCATTTTCAGGCCCCGTACAAAAATATGCCTCCACTTTTAAGTATCCGAAGTTAAGAAAGTCTGAAAGTTCGGAGTCATCGTGACCGCTTGTCTGGTTCTTGTGCCTGAATTCAAATAATACGAAAGGGGTCCGTTTCGATACTTTCTTGCGACGTGATTTACGCCGTAGTTATAAGCTTCTTTTGGCGGCGTCGGGACGGTCGGATCCGGGCGCGAAGTCGATGCGCCGTCTTCAATATTTCGTGCAGGGGCGCTGCAGCGCGTGGTCGGACGGCCGCGAAAGATGTACTCTTGGTTGTGAAACTCCCCCGCCGAAAAAGGGGGAGAACGCCCGGGAGGAGACCATGCAGGACAATAACGAACCGATGCCGCCGGTGGCCCTGGCGAGGCCTGCTGGCCAGAAAGCGCGGACCCTGGCGGAGGACGGCCGCACCCTGTCGCCGACCATGGGAGACCGGGTCGTCGACGTGAAGCCCGATCCGCCGGACCTGCGTGACCGGTTTTACGTGCCCGCACTTATCGACCTGAAGTTGAAGCTCGATCCGCCCAAGCGCGTCGAGGTCCTCGACCAGGGCCAGGAAGGGGCCTGCACCGGCTTCGGCCTTGCTGCCGTTATCAATCACCTCAACGGCTTTCGGCGCCAGGCCGGTGGCGAATACCTGCCGCGCCGGGTCAGCCCGCGCATGCTCTACGAGATGGCAAAGCTCCACGACGAGTGGGAGGGCGAGGCCTATTCCGGTTCAAGCATTCGCGGCGCGCTGAAGGGCTTCTTCCACAACGGCGTCTGCGGCGAGGACCTGGCCCCGTACCATCCCGGCGCGACCAGTTGGACGCTGACCAAGCAGCAGGCCGAGGCCGCGCGCCATGTCGGTCTTGGCGCCTATTTCCGGCTGCACCCGGAAATCATCGACTACCACGTCGCGCTCAACGAGGTCCGGGCGATCTATTGTTCGGCCCGCGTCCATCGCGGCTGGGAAAAACCCCGGGACGGCCGGATCGTGCCCTCGGCGCTTCAGACCGGCGGCCATGCCTTCGCGATCGTCGGCTATGACGCGGAAGGCTTCCTGATCCAGAATTCCTGGGGCGACGACTGGGGCGGCTTCGAAGGCCGGCCGGGCATTGCCCACTGGTCCTATCGGGATTGGGCCGCCAATGTCATGGACGCCTGGGTGTTGCGACTTTCCGTGCCGACGCCAAAGGCCTTCGACCTCGTCAAGGCCGCTGTCGCCCGCGAGGCCGGTGTCGGCGGCAGCGGCAAGGCGTCGCCGCCGAAGCGCTGCGAGATCGTCGGCCATTTCGCCAATATCGACGATGCGGCGCTGGTCGAGACGGGCCGCTACGCGACGCCCCTGGAGAGCCTGACGGAAACGGCGGAGTTTCTTGCCCGACAGGGGGCGCAGACCACCGCGGCAAGGCGCACTTACGACCATATCCTGTTCTACGCCCATGGCGGGCTCAACACCCAGGACGATTCCGCCCGGCGCATCCACGCCATGAAGGAGGTGTTCAAGCGCAACCGGATCTACCCCATCCATTTTATGTGGGGCACCGGCTTTACCGACGAGTTGCTCGACGCCCTTGCCGGCGCCTACCGGACCTCTGCCGAACGCGTCGGCTCGTTCGAGGAGTTCAGGGACCGGCTGTTCGAAAAGCTCGCTCGCCCCATCGGCCGCGCCGTCTGGCGCCAGATGAAGGAGGACGCCCGCCGCAGCTTCCTGCCGGGCGGCGGCGGCTACCAGGTGATGCAGCTCTTCCTCGGCATGAATGCGGACCTGAAAAAGCCGTTCGGCATCCACCTCGTCGGCCACAGCGCCGGTTCGATCCTGCACGGCCACCTGCTCGACGCGATCCCGTCCATGAAGATCAAGGGCCCGCCGGTCGCCAGCCTCAGCCTGATGGCGCCGGCCTGTACCACCGAGCTGTTCGACAACCTGATCAGGCCGCGCATCGGCAAGACGTCCAAGGCCGATCATGTAAAGAAGGCGACTGTCTATCGCCTGATTGACAGCCGCGAGGAGGACGACACGGTCGGCCCGCTCTATGGCCGCTCGCTGCTCTATCTGGTCTCCAGCGCCTTTGAGGACATCGTCCGTCCGTCGATGGAGGTCCCCGCCGGCCAGCCACTCCTCGGCATGGAGATCTTTGCCGGTGGCACCGGGCAGGTATCGAACCTCGACGAGGTCTATGCCGGCCGCCAGAAGAAGGCGAGCGATGCCAGGACCCATGGCGGCTTCGACAACGACCGGGCGACCATGAACCATCTCCTGAAGACGGTTCTCGGCAAGGCCTTCGACCAGTCCAACGGCTTCCAGCCGCACGAGATGGAGGGGTATTAGGGCGACGCGCGAGGCCGGATCTATAGCCCGGCGGCGTCCATCAGCTCGTAGGAAAACGTCACGGCGCGAACGCCGATGGATCGGAACGCGTAGAACGGGACCGCCAGCAGGGAGGCTCGGGCGATCAAGGCAAGCTCGTGCGGTCGTCCGGTCATGAGTTGCGCGACCTGGTCTCCCACATAGCCGGACATGGCAACGCCCGCCCCGTTGAAGCCGGCGGCGTAGCCGATCCGGTCGGAGAGCATGCCCGCCATCGGCAGCCCGTCCATGGAGAGCGCCACATATCCCGACCAGCGATAGTCGACGGCGACGTCGCCGAGCATCGGGAAGATCGTTCGCATCGCCTGTTCCAGCCGGCGGAGGGCGGCGGGCGACTCCACATGCCCGAGCGCGCCGCGGCCGCCGAAGATGATCCGTCCGTCGACCTTGCGGAACCAGCGCATCATGCGCCGGGTCTCGGTATAGCTGCGCTCGTGCGTCAGCAGGCGGGCGTTGAGGTCAACGGGAAGCTTTGCCGTTGCAACGATGGAGCTTCGGAACGGCACCAGGCTGTGCGCCAGCCGGCGGGTTGCGCCGGTCAATGAAGAATAGGCGTTGGTGGCGACGAAGGCCTGGCCGGCCAAGACTTCGCCGCCGGGGATACGCAGCCGGACGCCCGCGCCCGTCTCGGAAATGTCGGTGACCGGCGTGCGGGAATAAATGTCGATGCCGCGCGCCCGCGCTGCCGCCCAGAGCCCCTGGAGATAGGCGAGGGGTTGAAGGGCACCGGCGCGGTCTTGAAGGATACCACCGACGAAGCCGTCGCAGCCCGTTTCTTCGACAACGGCCCCGCGATCCAGCACATGGAGTCCGGTCTCGCCGAGGGTTTTCTCCAACCACTCGGCCTCCTCGCGGGCGTGGTCGAAGGCGGCCTCGGTGTGTGCGCATTTCAACGCGCCGACGCGCCGGAACCCGGCCTCTTGGAGGTCGAACCGCTCGATGGTGGCGATCAGGTGGTCGACGCTGGCATTGGCGATGCCGTGCATGCGCCGGGCGGTGTCCAGCCCGTGGGATTTGGCAAGCTCTGCAAAGCCGCGCCGGAACTTCGCCGAGACCACGCCGCCATTGCGCCCGCTGCCGCCGAGCCCGACCGGGCCGGCCTCGAAGATCGCGACACTGAGGCCGGCATCGGCGAAGGCGTGGGCTGCATGAAGTCCGGTAAAGCCGCCGCCGACAACCGCGACGTCGCAGGAGATGTTTCCCTGCGGCGCGGGAGTGTCCTCTGCCGCCGGCGCCATCTCGCGCCAGAGCGACTTCGGTGGCGACGGCAGGTCCATCATGGCGCTCCGAAGATCGTGTCGGCCAGAGCCCCGAGGCTCGGCAGCCTGAGGTCCGGTTCGGTGAACGCCTTCGGCTCCGGCGAGGCGCCGTAGCCCGGCTGGTCGTGGCGGCGCTCGATCCAGCACACGGTATAGCCGAGCTCGCGGGCAACGCCGATGTCGTGGTGCTGGCTCTGGGCGACGTGCAGGATCTCGTCCCGGGAATAACCGAAGGCCGACTGGCGGCCCCGGTTGTAGTCGAAGAAACGCGGATCCGGCTTGGCGCATAGCGTCTCGTCGCAGGTCACCGCGTCGTTGAACGGCAGGCCGAGCCGGTGATTGTAGGCGCTGTAGGCGGTGCGGTCCGCATTGGTCATGGCAACCAGGCGGAACCGGGTGCGGAGGCGGGCAAGCGCTTCGGCGGAATCGTCAAAGGCCGGCCATTCCAGTACCGAAAGCTGGAAATCCCGCGCCGCCTGGGGCGTCGCCGGAAGGCCGAGTTCCCTGGCGATATGCAGATAGACTTCAACGAACGCCTCGCTGGAACGCCCGTAATTGAGGTCCCGGCCGGCCATGTACGGCCCGAAGATGTCGTCATCGGAAAGCCCGGCGGCCGCCGTGCCCCCGATGCGGCGCACGGCGTCGAGGACGCCCTTTTCAAAATCGATGCAGGTGCCGACGATGTCGAAGGTCAGCACTTTGAAACGGGCGAAATCCATGTGCAGCTCGCTTGTCTGTGGCTTGGGTCCGCCAAGGTTGTTGCAGGAAACGGGCGTTCGGCAATTGTCAAAAATATTTGGGTATCATAACCTCACCTTATGACAACGCTCCGCCGCAGACTGCCGTCGCCGGGATCCCTCTTCGTCTTCGAAGCCGCGGCGCGCTGCGAGAATTTCACCCATGCGGCGGCCGAACTGAACGTCACCCAGCCGGCGGTCAGCCGCGCCCTGGCGATGCTTGAGGCGCATATCGGCGCCCAGCTCTTCCAGCGCGGCAGGCCCGGCGTTCGGCTGACGGAAGACGGAAAACGCCTGAAAACGGCCGTCCAGAGCGCCTTTGCCGAAGTCGAAGAGGCCCTGCACGAGATCGAGGAACGGCGCACCGGCAAGTCGCAGGTGACGATATCGGTCTCCACCGCCTTCACCAATCACTGGCTGATGCCCCGGATCACCCGGTTCCAGACTGCGTTCCCCGATGTCGACCTGCGCTTCCAGCTCATCCCCGGACCGGTCACTGGTGGCCTCGGCGATGTCGATATCGCCATGCGCTACGGCGCCCCTGGCGAGATCCCCGGCCGTTTTATCATGCAGGAGGCTTATGTCCCGGTCTGTGCGCCCGGCTATCTGCAGACGATGCGCGGCGGCAGCGCCGCGCTGATCCTGCTGGAGGGCGATGCGCCGGACAGGCTGGCGTCTGTGGAGACACGCTCGCTTGGGACGCCCCACGCACGTCTCACCTTTTCCGACTATTCCGTCGTCGTGCAGGCCGCCCTCGTCGGCCAGGGCATCGCCGCCGGCTGGCTCAACATCGTTTCGCACTGGATGGGCGAGGGGCGCCTGGTGCCGGCAAGCCGGACGCTCAAGGTGCCGGGCCGCGAATGCCGGCTGCAGATCCGTGATGAGGGTCCGCGCTCCGAAGTGGTATCGGCGGTCGCCGACTGGCTGCTGGAAGAAATGCAATCCGACCTCGCGACGATCGACGCCAGCCATCCCGAACTCGGCCTCGGCGCGATCCTTACCCCCGGAGCGGCGGCATGACCGTGAACCCCGCGATCTACGAAGCCTTCCAGGTCATCATGCGCTCCGGCACGGTGTCGGGCGCTGCGGAAATCCTGGGGCGCAGCCAGCCGGCCGTCAGCCGGATGATCGACAAGCTCGAACAGAGCCTCGGCGTCAAGCTGTTCGAGCGCCGCCGGGGCCGGGTGGTGCCGACCCACGCTGCCCATCTGCTGCTCGACGAGGTCGAAAAGCTCTTCGTGTCGCTCGCCTCCCTCGACGATTTCGGCCGCCGCCTGGAGGAGGGCCTGGAGCAGGGCGTCGGCATCGCCTGCCTGCCCGCATTGGGCCTCGATTTCATGCCCGAGGTCATCGCCCGCTTCTGCCGCGAGCGGCCGCAGGCGCGCGTCGCCCTCAATGTGCGCATGTCCGTCAGCGTGGAGAAATGGGTGGCGACCCAGCAGGTCGACTTCGGCCTTGCCGAAACGCCGTTCCTCCTGTCCGGTTTCCGGACGCGGATTTTCGCCGACACCGTCTATGTGGCGGCGATCCCCGCCGGCCATCCCCTGGCCGGCGAAGAGGTTCTGCGTCCGGAGCACCTGCGGGATCACAGGCTGGTCGGATGGGCCGTGACGGTGTCCGCGCGGCGGACCTTCGACGACATCATGCAAGGGGCGGGGATCGCCCCGCGCCAGGTCATCGAGAGCACCATGTCGGCGCCGATCTGCAACATGGTCAAGCGCGGCCTCGGCGTCGCCATCGTCGATCCGTTCACCGCCTGGGCGTACCGCGATCCGGGCCTCGTCTACCGCCCCTTCCGGCCGCACCTTCCCTGCCGGATCGCGCTGTTGCAGCCGGAAACGCGGGGCCCGAGTTCGCTGGCGACCGAGCTGATCGGCCAGGCCGAAATCCTGCGCGACGAGGTGCTGGCCACGGTCCTCGAATAATCGATAAATGCGGATCCTTTCATTATGCGTCCTGCGCATATTGAAAGGAGTATTTTGCATTTTGAATCCGGTTGGAGGCCGTTTTTCATATTCCAATGAAAAGGGCCGCCAACCGTGCTGAGGAACAGGAGACCTATGACGTCGTCGTGATCGGCGGCGGCGTCAACGGTACTGCGGCGTTGCGCGAGCTGACCAGAGCCGGCTACCGCACGTTGCTGGCCGAGGTCGACGACTTCGCGTCCGGCGCCAGCGGCCGTTCCTCGCGGATGCTGCATTGCGGCCTGCGCTATTTCGAGACCGAGCATCCGGTCTGGGACATCATTCGCCATCCTCTGCGTTTTGCTCGTGCCGCCGACATGGCCCGCCAGGCGATGCTGGCGCGGACCGAACTCGCCGGGGACGAGACGGTCGCAACCCGCGCCATCGAACTCTCCTTCCCGGTCTGGGACGACGGGCCCTATCCGCGCTGGCAGCTCGATCTCGGCATCCGGCTCCTGGGGCTGCTCGGGCCGAGCGATCCGCCGCTCGACCGGCGCGTGCGCAACGCCGAGGAGGCCCGCCACCATCCGATCGGCAAGCATTTGCGCGACCAGGACACCCTGCGCGGCATGGTCAGCGTGCGCGAGTACCTGTTCGGCGCGCCGGAGCGGCTGTGCGTCGACAACGCCGTCGACGCCGAGGCTCATGGCGCCGACATCTGCCTTCAGACCCGCGCCGAAATCCGCGAACGCGATGCCGTAAGCCTCTGGCGTGTCGCCCTGGAAGATGTGGAGACCGGAGACTTCCGGGAAGTGCGGGCGCGCACCGTCCTTAACATGGCCGGCACCTGGGCCGACGACGTCGGCACCTTCGGCAAGCGGCTCGTGCGCGGCACCAAGGGCGCACACATCATCCTCCGCCTGCCGGCGGGCTATGCCAACCGGGGCATCGCCACCCTGCACCGGCGCGGCTATCCGTTCTACGGCCTGCCGCTCGGCGACGACCGCTATTATTTCGGCCCGACCGAAACCCTCTTCGACGGCGATGCCCACGACATCCGGGTCGAGGCGGAGGACCTTGAGTTCCTCATCGGCGAGACCAACCACCTGCTTCCCGGACTGAACCTCACGCGCGCCGACATCGAGCAATGCTGGGCCGGCGTGCGACCGCTCACCCACGACCCCGACCGCCCGATGGGCGCAAGGGAGCGCACGGTGCACGACCTTGCCGACAAGGGCTTCGACAACGTTCTGGCGATGACCGCAGGGCCGGTCATGAGCCATCGCAGCGCCGGCCGCGAAATGCTTGCAAGGGTTCGCTCCAAAATCGGGAGTCCCCAGCGTGCCGCCGTTCGCACCCCGCAGGGACCTGGAGACAACCAGGCCGATGCGGAGGTGCGGGCGGTGACGAAAGAACATGCCCACGACCTGCACGGCGTCCTGGTGCAGCGCACCGGCGCCGTTTGGGAAGGGCTCCTCGGTCCGGAGCGGGTCGGCCGCACGGCCGAAAAGCTGGCGCCCTTGTTCGGCTGGGACGCCGGGCGTACACAACGTGAGGTTACCGCCTTTCTCGCTCGCCAGGAGCGGGAATTCGGCCCGCCGGACGGGGCCGACACCACACTGCGAACTGCCGGATCAGATCGATAACGACACCACCGGCCAACACCACCAGAGGAGTTCGATATGATGAAACTGAAGACAATCGTCGGCGCGATCGCCATAGCGGTCGCGACCGTCGGCAGCAGTTCCGCCCAGGACGTCCAGAACGACCGCTTCAAGGAAGTGCTCGATCGAGGCGTCCTGCGTGTCGGCGTCCAGGGCGCGTTCCGGCCGTGGGCCTTCCGCTCCCCGGACGGCGCCCTGCAAGGCATCGAGGTGGATCTGGCAAAGACCGTTGCCGACCGCATGGGCGTCAAGCTCGAGCCGATCGTCATCACCTCGGCCAACCGCATGGAGTTCCTCAAGCAGGGCAAGGTCGACCTCTTGATCGGCGCCATGTCGGACCGTCCCGACCGCCGCAAGGTCGTCGGCATCATCGAGCCCGCCTACTGGACCTCGGGCCCGACCCTGATGGCCAAGGAAGGCGTCATCAAGTCCTGGGACGACATCAAGGGCAAGCCGGTCTGCGGCAAGCAGGGCGTCTTCTACAACAAGATCGCCGAGACCGAATTCGGCGCCAACGTCATCGCCTTCGGCGGCAACACCGAGGCCAAGCAGGCGCTGCGTTCCGGCAAGTGCATCGCCTGGGTCTATGACGACACCTCGATCGCCGCCGATCTGGCGAGCGGCGAGTGGGAAGGCTTCGAGATGCCGGTCGATACCGTGTTCTCCAACCCGTGGGGCGCGGCCGTTCCGCTGGAAGAACAGAGCGGCATCTGGGGCGCCTTCATGGCCGGCATGGCCTACAACTGGCACAAGGACGGCACGCTGATCGAGCTGGAGAAGAAGTGGGGCGTCAAGCCGTCGCCCTGGCTCGCCAAGATGCACGAGCAGCTCACCTACGATAACAGCTATCTCAACAACTGACGGTTGCTCGGATAATCTGGCATTCCGACATGTGAACGGGGCGGCGCGCCGGCGCGAAAAAAACGCCGGACACGCCGCCCGTGGCAGATAGCAGGTTTTCGCCGTGCTGGATCTCTTTGCGCCATTCTTTCAGCGGCTCTACGAAACGACGGGGGTGAACTTCACCCCGTTCTACGACCCCTATGACTGGGGGCGGCTGCTTGAGGGCATGTGGGTGTCCGTCAAGCTGATCCTTGCGGTCATTGCCGTGTCGATGGTGATCGGGGTGGTCGGCGCCGGCGCCCAGACCTCCAAGCTGCGCATCGTGCGCTTCCTGGTCGCCGCCTATATCGAGATCTTCCGCAACACGCCGCCGATCGTGCAGCTCCTGTTCTTCTATTTCGGCCTCGGCGCGATCACGCCCCGGGTCGACATGGGCGGTTGGTACGAACCGATCATCGGCTCCTTCGGCTGGGCGGTCATCGCGCTCGGCATCTTCGGCGGCAGCTACAATGTGGAGATCTTCCGCTCCGGCGTCGACGCGGTGCCGGAAACCACCAAGGAGGCGGCCGACGCGCTCGGTTTTTCCGACTTCAAGATCTTCGCCTACATCACCCTGCCGCTGGCCTTCCGGTTCAGCCTGCCGGCGCTGACCAACAACGTCATCAGCCTGGCCAAGACCTCCTCGCTCGCCTACGTCATCGCCGTTCCGGAGATCACCTACACGCTCAGCAACATCTGGTCGGACAGCGTCAACGTGCCGGAAATGATGGTCCTTCTGTTCCTCTACTACATCGTGCTGGTGGCGGTCATCGCCTGGCTGATGGGCTGGCTGGAACGCAAGCTGGCGCTGCCGGGATACGGCCAATGACGCGCACCATGTCCGTCACCGCGCTCTCCCGCATCACCTGGCGCGCGCCGGCACTGACCGCCGTGCTGTGCCTGGCCTCGCTCACCGTCGCCGCGCAGGGCACCGATGGTACCCGGGTCTCGGCGCTGTCGACGCTCGTCGTCTGGATTCCCTTCATCCTGAAGGGCTTCCTGCTCAACCTCATCATGAGCATTCTGGCGATGGCGATCGCCACCGTCGCCGGCGTCATCCTCGGCTTCATGCAGATCAGCCCGAGCGTGATCCTGCGCGTGCCCGCCAAGCTGTTCACCCAGCTCTTCCGCAATTCGCCCTGGCTGGTCATCCTGTTCGCCATCATGCTTCTGCTGCCGTTCCAGGTGACGCTGCCCGGCGGCGACAAGATCCTTATCCCCGACTGGGTTAAGGCGACCGTCGGCTTTGCGCTGCCGGTGATGGCCAATATCGCCGAGATCCTGCGCGGCGCCGTACTGTCGATCCCGTCCGGCCAATGGGAGAGCGCGGAAAGCCTTGCCTTTTCCCGCCGCCAGACCCTGCGCTACATCATCCTGCCCCAGTGCATCCGGCGCATGCTGCCGCCCTGGATGAACTGGTACGCGCTGTTGATGCTGATGACGCCGATGGCCGCGATCCTCGGCGTCAACGAGGCGCTGGGCAACACCCAGGCGGCCATGGAGGCCGCCGGCTCCCACCCGGAATTCCTGATCCCCTTCTACCTGTTCCTGATGACGATCTTCTTCGTCTTCATCTACCCCATCTCGATCTACACCCGCCGGCTGGAACGCCGCTTTTCGGCGGGGTCGTGACAAGAGTGAGCCTGAGCATGCAGCCCGCATCGACCTGGACCCCGGACCAGCCCATCGTGGCGCTCCGGGACGTGCACAAATCCTTCGGCTCCTTCGAGGTTCTGAAGGGCATCGACCTTGAAGTGATGAAGGGCGAGGTCATCTGCATCATCGGCCCGTCGGGATCCGGCAAATCCACCCTGGTGCGGACCATCAACGGTCTGACCCCGGTGACCAGCGGCTCGGTCACCGTCGAGGGCCAGGAGGTGCATGACGCAAAGCTCGACAAGCTGGCGCTGAGGCGCAAGGTCGGCATCGTCTTCCAGCAGTACAACCTGTTCCCGCACCGCACCGTCCTCGACAACATCATGATGGCGCCGCTGCTGGTGCTGCGCGAAAAGAGGGACGACGTCGAGGAGCGCGCCCGCGCGCTGCTCGCCAAGGTCAAGCTCATCGACAAGGAAGACGCCTATCCGGCCGAGCTTTCCGGCGGCCAGCAGCAGAGGGTGGCGATCGCCCGGAGCCTCTGCATGCGGCCCGACGTCATGCTGTTCGACGAGGTCACCGCAGCGCTCGATCCGGAAACCGTCAAGGAAGTGCTGGTCACCATCAAGGAGCTGGCGTCCGACGGCATGACCTGCGTCCTCGTCACCCACGAGATGGGCTTTGCCCGCGAGATCTCCGACCGGGTCTATTTCACCGACCACGGCCGGATCGTGGAAAGCGGCCCGCCCGACGCGATTTTCGAATGCCCCCAGGACCCCCGCACGCGCGAGTTCCTCTCCAAGGTCCTCTGACGCGGGCCCCCAAAAAAAGATTCCGGACGGGGTCACGCCCGAATTACGTCCGCCTCCAGGAGACCATGCCATGAACGACCAGAGCCCCGTTCGAAGCCGGGACCCCTTGCTGCAGCCGCTAACGATCAAAAAGCTGACGCTGCGCAACCGCATCATGAGTACCTCGCACGCCTGCGGCCTCGACGAGGACAACTTCCCCCAGGAGGCCTATCAGGCCTATCACGAGGAAAAGGCGAAGGGCGGCATTGCTCTCTCGATGTTCGGCGGCTCGTCCAATGTCGACATCGACAGCCCGGACATCTTCCAGCAGCTCGACGTCGGCACCGACGCCATCATCCCGCACCTGCAGCGCTTCTCAGAGCGCATGCACGCGCAAGGGGCGGCGCTGATGTGCCAGATCACCCATCTCGGCCGCCGCGGCGACCCCTATGCCCAGGATTGGCTGCCCGCCATCGCGCCCTCGCCGATCCGCGAGACCCTGCACCGGGCGATCCCGCGCGAGATGGACGAGGACGACATCGACCGCGTCGTCAAGGCCTACGGCCGGGCCGCAAGGCGCTGCGAGGAGGGCGGTCTCGACGGCATCGAGACCCTTGCCGGCGGCCACATCATCGGCCAGTTCCTGTCGCCCAAGACCAACCACCGCACCGACCGTTTCGGCGGCCCGCTGGAGAACCGGATCCGCTTTGCCCTGATGGTGCACGCGGAGATCCGCCGCAATGTCAGCGACGATTTCATCGTTGGCATGCGCTTCGTCGTCGATGAGGGCATCGACGGCGAACTTACCCCGGAAGACTGCATCGCCGCCGCCCGCATCCTGCAGAGCGAAGGCGCGGTCGACTTCTTCAACGCCCTTTACGGCTCGATGGACACCGCAAGGGCGCTCTCCGAAGAGACCTTCCCGGGCATGGGGTCGCCGGCCGCGCCCTGGGTCGGCGCCGTCGGCCGCTTCAAGCGCGAGGTCAACCTGCCGGTGTTCCACGCAGCCAAGCTCTCCGACCTTGCCTCCGCGCGCTTTGCCGTCTCCGAAGGCCATGTGGACATGGCGGGGCTGACCCGGCCGCAGATCGCCGACCCGCACATGACCGCAAAGCTGCTCAGGGGCGAGGAGGACCGCATCCGCCCCTGCGTCGGCGCCGGTCACTGCCAGTCCGCCCACCGGCCCAAATGCCTCCACAACGCCGCCACCGGGCGCGAGCTGACCCTCAGCCACGACATCGCCAAGGCCGACAAGGTCCGCCGCGCGGTCATCGTCGGCGCCGGCCCCGGCGGGCTTGAGGCTGCCCGCATCCTCGCCCTCCGCGGCCATGAGGTGCGCATCTTCGAGGCCGCCGCCCAGCCCGGCGGCCAGCTCCTGCTTGCCGCCAATGGCTGGCGCCGCGACATGATCGGCATCGTCGAATGGCGCCTGGCCGAACTGGACCGGCTCGGCGTCGCCGTGGAGTGCAACAAGTTCGTGGAAGGGTCAGACGTCCTCGCCGAGTCCCCTGACCTCGTCATCCTCGCCACCGGCGGCGTGCCGCAGACGGAATTCGGCGCCGGAGCGCATCTGGTGCACAGCGCCTGGGACGTCGTCGGGCGGCAGGTCAAGCCCCAGGGCGACGTGCTGGTCTGGGACGGCACCGGGCGCCACCCCGCCCTGATGGCCGCGCATATGGCGCAGGCCGACGGCGCCAACGTGCAACTGACGACGATCGATGCGAACATCGCCCAGGATCTGGTCTATCCGGAAATCGTCCGCTGGCAGAAGGAGTTCGCCCTCTCCGGCCTCAGCGCCGAGGGGCACCTGCGGCTGACGGAGGTGCGCCGCACCGGCAACCGGCTGGAAGCCGTGCTCCTCAACGAACTGACCCACCAGACCGACACCCGCCTCGTCGACCAGGTGGTCGTCGACATGGGCACGATCCCGATGGACGATCTCTTCGAGGAGCTGCGCGAGCATGCGGGCAATCGCGGTATCACCCACCTGCACGCCCTGAAGGCGGTGCGGCCGCAGCCGCGAAAGGCCGAGGGTTTCGAGCTGCACCGCATCGGCGACGCCCAGGCCTCGCGCAACGTCCACGCCGCGATCTACGACGCCCTGCGCCTCTGCTCGATCAGTTGATCGGCGGCGCGGCGTGAGGGAAGCGCGGTTCGTTCTCCCTCACCCTCCGTGCGGCAGGGTCACGCTCACCTCGACGCCGTCGTCGCGACCAGTCGCCGGCGAACGTAGCTCCAGCTTTGCCGCCGCGCGCTCGGCAATGGTGCGCACGATGGCAAGGCCGAGGCCGCTGCCGTCGACCTTGCCGCCGGAGCGTGCGAAGCGGGCGGTCAACCGGGTCAACTCGTCCGGCGGGATCACGGCGCCCGCATTGGCGACCGTGAGGGTGCCCGGCGCGGTGAGCGCAACAGTCACCGGCGCATCCGCCGCGCCGTGTTTCAGCGCATTCTCGATCAGATTGCGCGCCAGGATGCCGAAGGCGTCCGGGTCGAGGTCGGAGAGCACCGGCGCCTCGGCCATCGTCAGGTCGAGCCGCCCGGCCGCATTGCAGCGCTCGAAATCCCCGGCGATCATCTTCAGGATCGGCCGCATGTCGCTCGCCGTATCGGTGCGCAGCCGCGCGCCTTCCGCGCGGGCGAGCTGCATCAGCTTTTCCGACAGGCTGTTGAGCCGCTTCAATGTGGTCTCGATCTCGCCGGCGCGAGCGGCGGCGCTCTCGTCCTTCGTCTCGGCCTTCAGCCGCTGCGCCTGTGCGATGGCGCCGGCAACGGGCGTGCGCAATTCGTGGGCGGCGTTGGCGGCAAAGCTGCGCTCCGCCTCGAAGGCGGCCTTTAGCCGGGCAAGCAACGCGTTGATGCTGCCGACGATCGGCGTCAGCTCGCTCGGCAGCCCGTGGTCGGCGAGGGGGGAGAGGTGCCGCGCGTCCCGGTCGCCGAGGTCGTCGCGCAGCTTGCGCACCGGCGTCAGGCTGCCGCGCACGACGAAGAAGATGGCAAGGATGCTGAGCGGGATGACGGCAAGGAGCGGCCAACTGAGACCCATCGCCATTTCCCGCGCCACGGCGGCGCGCCGCGACAGGGGCTCTGCCATGACGATATAGACGTCGCGCCGGCGCGTGCGGTCGTAGAAGAACTTGTAGCCCTTTGCCTCGAAAAACCCTTCTCGCTCGAACGGCGGAAAGAAGGAGGGATCGACGCCGTCGGAAATCGCGATGACCTCGCGCGCCTCGTCGAAGATCGCGTAGCGATAATTGTCCCGGGCCTCCGGCAGGCTGTCTTCGATATTCGCCGCGCCGCCGTCGCCGGGGCGGGTCTCCTGCTGCCATCGCCGCCAGCCCCAGCCGCGGCCGCGACCTTGCCCCCGGCCTTGTCCCAAGCCGCGCCCGGGTCCGGGACCGCGCCTCTCATGCATGACCAGCGGCAACATCCGGTGCGCGGTGTCGCGCAGCGCTGCGTCGAAGACCACCTCCATCTCGCGCTGGAGCTGCTTTGCCATGATCGCGGCGGCGGCGAGCCACAGAAGGGTGACCGCGACGCCGAGCGCCAGAGCCAGCCGCAGAAGGAGCGAGCGCGGCCGCTTCATGGAGTGGCCAGCCGGTAGCCGAGGCCGCGTTCGGTCTCGATCAGTTCGCGGCCGAGCTTCTTGCGCAGGCGGCTGATATGGACCTCGATGGTGTTGCTCTCGATGACGTCGTCGAAGCTGTAGAGGTGCTCCTCGAGCTGGGCCTTCGACAGCAGCCGGCCCCTGGCCTGCACGAAGGCCTCGAACAGCGCCCATTCCCGCGCCGTCAGGGTCACCGGCGTTCTATCGCGCCTGACCGTCTTGGCGGCAAGGTCGACTTCGAGGGAGCCCAGATGCACCAGCGGGTTCGGGTTGCCCGTATAGCGCCGGGCGACGGAGCCGATGCGGGCGGAGAGCTCTGACAGGTCGAAGGGCTTGACCATATAGTCGTCGGCGCCGGCATTGAGCCCCTCGATCCGGTCCGACACCTGGTCGAGCGCGGTCAGGATGATCACCGGCGTCGCGTCACCGCGCGCCCGCAGCGCCTTCAGGAACGGCACGCCGCGCCCGTCCGGCAGCATCAGGTCGAGGAGCACCAGGTCGAAGACGCCGACGGCGAGCGTTTCCTCCGCCATGTCGAGCCGCGTCGCCCAGTCGGCCGAATGGCCGTCGGCCTTGAGCTGGTCGTGCACCGCGGCGCCCAGCACCGTGTCGTCCTCGACGAGAAGGATTCGCATGGGTGTTCCTTTTTTGCGAACCACCCTACTGCGCCTCGATCCTGACAGGAAGCTGAAGCGGTTTTGCGTAGCTCGTCAGCAACGCTTCAGCCCGCGGGCGGAGGTTTTGGCTATCGATCCACCAATGGAGGTTGCCATGAAACCCGCACTCAAAACCCTTCTCGCCGCGACCGTGCTCGCCGTGTCGCTGTCGCCCTTCGCCGGGGCATCGGCCCAGACGTCGCAGCAGCCCGCCGCCAACGCGCAGACCCAGCAGCAGACCCTGCCGGCCCAGGCGCAGCCCGGCCCGAACACCTACGGCCAGCCCGGCCCCGGATGGGGCGGCCGTGGATGGGGCGGCCCCGGTTGGGGCGGCCAGGGCTGGCGTGGCCGTGGCTGGGGCGGTCCCGGCTGGGGCCGCGGCGGATGCTATCGCGGCCGCGGCTATGGCCGGGGCGGCTATGGCTACGGATACGGACGACGTGGCTACGGCTATGGCGGTTGCCGCGGCAATTGCCCTCGCTGGTCCGGCCCCTATTGATCGTCTCCCGCCGACGCCGGGCGCGGTCGCCGCGCCCGGCACCGCCATTCCGAGCAAAAAGAAAAGCCCGCCCGATCCGTTCGGCGGGCATTTTTTCGTCCGGCAAGAAAAGCCCCTCCGCCGACTGCGCGCCGGCGGAGGTTTTTTCGTCTACTGACCTTTGGCGGAGAGGGTCCTGGCCATGTCCATGAACGACTTGCCGGAACTCTGGGCGATCGCGTTGAGCGACTGGCCCGGCGCAATCTTGTAGCCGGCGGCGGCCAGTTTCTGCGTCAGCGCCTCTTCGGTAGTGCCGAGCGCGGGGGCGACCGCGGCCGGCGTCTGCTGCATGATCTGGCGCGACAGCGCAAAGACCGGGGGGCCGCCGCGGCCGGCATTGCCGGTCGGAATGAAGAAGATCGCCGAGGCGAGCACTGAGACGACGGCGGAGAGGAACAGCGGGCGTCCCTTCAGGTAGAGCGTCATCGGCCGCCAGTTGCGCCAGACATGGAGCACGAAGGGGACGATGAGCACCATCGACAGCCATTCGTGGATGCCGTGGAACGCCGACGGGCCGACATGGAAGAAAAGGGCGATGCCGGAGACCAGCGAGACGATGAAGAGGGTGATCGTCGCTGGCGTTGCATAGCGCATCAGGAGAGCGGTCATTTCGGGTATTCCTGTTTCTCGGACGCGTTTTTCGCGAAGCCGGTGGGAGAACGGCAGGTCCGGGCGCATCGCCCGGCCTCGGAAACGAGAAAACCCTTTCTGCCTGACGGGAGGCTGAAGCGCGATCCGCCTGGCCGAATTTTCATATGTCAGGAAACGCCGGGCCGCTCGAGGGCGGCACCGGGAGACATGTCGAAGGCGGTGTCGCGAAGGGGGGGCTATGCGGTCTTGGCGGCCATCGCGGCCATATAGCTGCGCCAGCCGCCGAAGGCGGTGATCTCCCGCGCCCCCTTGAGGCCGGCGGCCTCGCACAGGAACCCCTTGACCTCCTCGCCGCTCTCAAGGGTCAGCGTGCCGATGCCGAGCGGGCTTTTGACGCCGTCCATGAAGGCCCCGAAGCGGGATTTCGGCACGGCCCAGGTCTCCAACTCCACCGCCGCGCCGTCGCTGTCGCGCACCAGCCCCGGCTTGAAGGGCGGCCCGCCCGCAAGGGCATGGAGGCGATAGAAGGGCGCGGTCCGGGTGGCGCGCAGGAACCGCGCGCCGAGCCGCGTCAGTTCGCCGTTCAGCGGCATGCCCGACATGTGCGCGCCGACGACGGCAAGCTCGATCTCGTCCGCGGCCGGCCCGGACGACAGGGGGGCGGCCTGCGGCAGCGATGCCCCGGTCGCGCCGAGCGTCGTTCCAGAGCGCGCATGGATCTCGCGCGCCAGCGCCGCGATGGCGGCGTCCCGGCCGGCGCGGGCGAGAAGCGTGATGCTGCCCGGCCGGCCGTCCGCGCGGAGCGGCGTCGGCACGGCGATGCCGCACATGTCGAGGAGGTTGACGAAGTTGGTGTAGGTGCCGAGCCGGGCATTGGTGCCGACGGGATCGGCGGCGATCTCGTCGACCGTGTAAAAGGTCGGGATGGTCGGCACGCAGAGCGCATCGAGGGAGGCCGTGGCGGACGCCGTCGCCTTTTCCAGCGCCTTCAGCCGGTAGATGGCGCGAAAGAGGTCGGCCGCGCTCATGTCGCGGCCCTTTTCGATGATCTCGCGGGTGACCGGGTGAACGGCCTCCGGCTGCGCTGCCAGCATGTCTTCCAGCACCGCGAACCGCTCCGCGACCCAGGGGCCCTCATAGAGCATCTGCGCGGTCTCATAGAACGGCGCGAAATCAAGTTCGACGAGGTCTCCGCCGAGCGTCTCGACGAGCCGCAGGGCCTCAAGGAATGAGCGCTCCTGATCGGCGTCGCCGAAGAATTCTCGCGAGGCGGCATCGGGAACGCCGATGCGGAAGGACGGCGGCGGGCCGGAGAGGGGGCCGGTCGCAATGCTGCGCGAATAGGCATCCTCCGGATCGGGACGGGCGGCGGCCCGGTAGGCCAGATAGGCGTCGTCGACGGTGAGGGCGAGCACCGATACGGTGTCGAGGGACCGGCAGGCCGGCACGACGCCGGTGGAGGAAATCGCGCCGAGCGTCGGTTTCAGGCCGACGATGTTGTTGTAGGCGGCCGGAACGCGGCCGGAGCCGGCGGTGTCGGTGCCGAGCGCGAAGGCAACGATACCGCGGGCAACGGCGACCGCGGAGCCGGAACTGGACCCGCCCGGCGCGAGACTAGGGTCGACCGCGTTGCGCGGCGCGGGAAACGGCGTCCGGAGGCCGACGAGCCCGGTCGCGAACTGGTCGAGATTGGTCTTGCCGATGAGGATCGCGCCGGCCGCGCGCAGCGCCGCGACGCAAAAGGCATCGCGTTCGGCCGTGTAGGCGTAGGCGGGGCAGGCCGCCGTGGTGGTCCGGCCGCCAACGTCGATATTGTCCTTGACCGCAAAGGGAATGCCCCAGAGCGGCTTTGCGGCCGGATCGAAGGGGCCGAGGGCGGAAGCCTGGGCGAGGAGGGAGGCGCGGCTTTCCACATAAAGGAAGATGCCGTCGTCGTCCGCCTCTTTGAGGCGGCCGAGGACCTCGTCGACGACCGCCTCGGGGGCAAGGCCGGCGGCGTAGGCGGCATGCAGGGTGGGCACCGTGAAGGGACCGGTGACGGCCCCCTCGGCGTGAGGCGACGTTGCGAGCGTTTCCATGGCTGTCGTGGCGTTTCCGGCGGGCCGCTATTCGGCCACGTCGGCGACGGCGAGCGCCTCGACCAGCGGCCCGTAGGTCGCCGTCAGCCGGTTGGCGAACATGTCGACCTTGGGGATCATCTGTTTCTGCCGGCAGACGGCGAGATCGACGAACATCGGCATGACGGCGCCCATCTTCAGCGATTTCGGTGCGACGACATTGATGTCCCAGTGCGGAAAGCCGTTCGGGGGGACCGCCAGGCTGCCGCCCGGATAGGGGCAGTCGAGCCGGTTGGCGAGCACCAGGGCGACGCGGTTGTCGGCCGCGCGCGGCACGGTCAGCCATTCGCGCTCCTGGGGCGTGCGCAAGGCGGCGGGCCACAGCACGATGTCGGCGGCGGCAACGCCGAGGCAGCGCGAGGCCTCCGGGAAAAGGCCGTCATAGCCCATCATGATGCCGACCCGGCCGAAGGGCGTCTCGAACACCGGGAAGTCCGCGCCGGCCGAGGCCCATTTCTCCTCCTCGGCGGTGAGGTGGACCTTGCGGTAGCTGCCGATCACGCCGTCCGGCCCGACCAGCGTCGTCGCCGGAAAGAGGCGGCCGTTGTCCTTGAGGACGCCGGGAACCGCGATGACGCAGCCATAGCGTGCGGCGATCCCGGCCGCCCGCGCCACATGGGACGGATGGGCCTTTGCCAGCTCCGCCGCCCCGGCCGCATCGGGCACCCAGGCCGGCGAGAAGGCGTATTCCGGCAGGCAAAGAACCTTCACGCCGAGCTTGGCCGTGTGGTCCAGCATGTCGAAGACATCGTCCGCGCCGGTCGTCTCCGGTCCGGGCAAAAGGTCGGCAACGTGGCTCTGCACGGCGGCGACCTTGGACGTTGCCTCGGCCGGCACGATCGGCTCCCACACCACCTTGGCGACCGGCGTCTCGTCATAGGGCGTCTTCAGGATGCCATAGGCGTCGGGGCGCCGGTCGGAAATCTTGTTGTTGGCGCCATAGACGCGCTTGTGCCGGGCGGCGGCAAGGTCGATGTCGGCAACGGCCACCCCGTGGGTGTCGTAGGGGATGGAGGTGACGACACGGCCCTCCGGGTCGGCGATCATGCTGCCGCCGGGATAGTAGATCGAGCGCTCATAGCCGGCCTTTGTCGCCGCGACCAGCCAGATGCCGTTCTCGAACGCGCGCGCCGGACCCCACATGTCGGCCTGGTCCATGGCGAAGAAATTGGCCATGTCGACGATCACCTCGGCGCCCTGCAGGGCGAGCGAACGGGCGATCTCCGGAATGCGGCCGTCGAAGCAGATGAGAAGGCCGATGCGCCCGAGGTCGGTATCGACCACCGGGCAGCCGCGCTCGCCGAAGGCGAACCAGTTCTGGTCGTGGGTGGCGAGGAACTGCTTGTGGTAGTGCACGGCGACCTGGCCGTCCCGGTCCAGCATCAGGCCGGTGTTGAAGATCTTGTCGCCGTCCTTTTCGGTGATGCCGCTGGCGATATAGATGCCGTGCTTTTTGCAGAGCCCGGCCATCGCCGTGACGAACGGCCCGCCGGGGATCTGCTCGGCGAGTTCCGCGCAGTGTTCGGGCGAATCGAACAGGTAGCCGGTATCCATGCATTCCGGCAGGACGACGAGCTCGGCGCCCTGGCGCACGGCCTCTGCCACATAGGTCGTCATCAGCGTGATGTTGTGGTCGAAATCGCCGAGCTTGGCGAGGGTCTGGACGACGGCGGCGCGAAAGACGGACTTAGGCATCTGGATGCTTCCCTTGTTCGGTTTTTTCGTTGGGGTGTTGCGGCCTCAGCGGACCGCCGCTTCGCGCTGGAACACCTTCAGGCAATGGCTCTTCAGGTCGACGAACCGCGGATCGGTGACCGCTTCGGTGCCGCGCGGCCAGGCGAGGTCGATGTCGACGATTTCGGCGACCCGGGTCGGCCGCCGCGTCAAAAGCAGCACCTTGTCGGCAAGCTGCACGGCCTCTTCCAGGTCGTGGGAGACGAGCAGCATCGTCGTCCCGGTCTTCAGGAAGATCTTCTGCAACTGCTCGCGCATGGAAAGGGTCATCTCGTAGTCGAGGGCGGAGAACGGCTCGTCGAGGAACAGCACTTCGGGATCGGTCACCAGGGCGCGCAGGATCGAGACCGTCTGCTGCTGGCCGCCGGACAACTGGTAGGGATAGGCGTTGAGGTCGATGTTGATCTCGAAATCGGCGAGGAGTTCTTCGATGCGGGCATCCTGCTCGCGGCGCTTCAGGCCCATGATCTTCAGCGGATAGCGGATGTTGTCGATCGACCGGAACCAGGGGAAGAGGGCCTCCCGGTAGTTCTGGAAGACGTAGGAGATCCGCGTCTGGGCAATCGTCTTGCCGTCGTAGAGGACGCGGCCGGCGTCAATCGGCATCAGGCCGGAGATCAGGTTGATCAGCGTGCTCTTGCCGCAGCCATTGGGCCCGAACACCGAGATCATCTTGCCTTCCGGCAGGCTGAGGGTGAAGTCCCGGTAGACCACCTCCCGTCCGAACGACTTGCTGAGCCCCTCGATGGTGATGAAGGTCTGCCGCGTGCCGGGAGCGGCCGGCGTCGCGGTGCCGTCCGCCGCTTGCTGCCGGGAAGACGGCGCGACGGATGTCGCGTCGCCTTCCCCGGAGCGGCCGGTCTGTTTCCTTGCGTTCAGCATTGCGGTGACGTTCATGCTCGCAAAGTTCCCTTTCCCGGGTGTCCTTGAACGGGCGGCCAGTCGGCCTCAGCCCGCAAGGTCTTCCTTCTTCAGCATCTTTTCCCGGACGTTCATCTTTTCCTTCATGACGCCGAACTCATAGAAGATGTCGACGAAGGCCTGGTAGGAATTGAGGTCCGTCTCGTTGAGATCGTAGAAGGGGCGCAGGTACGGCTGGGCCAGAAGGTCGAGCTGGCTTTCCTGGATGGCCGTGTATTTCGGGATGATGACCTTGTACTTCTCGAAGTCGGCGTTGACGAGGTCGATCGCCTCGTCGATGACCTCGACCACCTTGGCGGCGACTTCCGGGCGTTCCTTCATGAACTTGGTGGTGAGCACGGCAGCGCCCGAATAGAACGGATCGGCGATGACCGAGGCGACCGGGTTGGTCATGGCGCGCTTGGCCTTGCCGGAGGCAACCGCGATCGAGCCGACCGGCTCCAGCGACAGCGTTGCGTCGACCGAGCCGCCGGCAACGGCCGGCACCTGCATGGCAACGGCAAGGTCCGTCAGCGTCACGTCCTTGTCGGGATCAAGGCCGGCGGCCTTGACCATCTTCTTGGAGATCGTCCGCCACTGGATGCCGGGGACGTGGCCGAGTGTCTTGCCCTTCAGGTCGGCGAAGGATTCGATGCCGCTGTCCGGCTTGACGATCAGGCCGTCATTGATCCGGTCGATCTTGATGCCGCCGCCCTGCAGGCCGAATACCTTGAAGGTGCCGGGGAACTTTTCCTCCGCCAGCATGGCGATGCCGGCCGCCGCGCCCGGAGGGCCGAAATCGGCCCGCCCGCCGACCAGCGCGTCGATGATGTGGTTCGGCGACTGCATCTTGTTGGAGATGATCTCGATGCACGCCTTTTCGAACAGCTTTTCCTCAAGCGCGACGTAATAGGCCGTGGTCTGCATGATCGGCAGCCAGGCCGACGTGACCTTTTCCATCTTGTCGCAGGCCATCGCCTGGCCGGCGCTCGCGGCCGTCACACCGGCAACGGCCAGCGCAGACAAAAACGTCTTCATGATGTTTTCTCCGGGTTTGCTCATGACGGAATCCTGTGTTCTGCCCTGTGCGGGTTGGGGTGAGGGGCGCCCGGTCAGCGACCGGACCAGTGGACGAAGACGTCCTCGAGGACGAGGAAGAAGAGGTTCAGCGCATAGCCGAGTGCACCGGCGATGAGGATCGAGCCGTACATGTCGGTGAGCTGGTAGGAGATCTGCGCATCGATGATGCGGTGGCCGAGGCCGTCGACGGCGCCGATGAACATTTCCGCCACGATGATGACGACCAGCGCCATGGAGACCGCAGTGCGCAGGCCGACGAAGGTCTGTGGCAGGGTCTCGTAGAAGATCACGTCGCGGAAGATGCGAAGCTGCGAGGCGCCCATCGACTTTGCCGCCTGGATCCGCGTCGGCCTTGCGTTCATGACGCCATAGGCGGTGTTGAAGACGACGACGAGCCAGGCCGCGAAGGCGGCAACGGCGATTTTGGCGAAGTCGCCGAGGCCGAACAGCAGCAGGAACAGCGGGAACATCGCCGTTGCCGGGGTCGACCGGAACAGGTCGATGATGAATTCCAGCGACCGGTAGACCTTGGAATTGGCGCCAAGCGCGATGCCGACCGGCACGCCGAAGACGGCGGCGATGACGAAGGCATAGCCGACCCGCACCAGCGTGCGCCACAGGTCGAACAGCATGTCGCCGCCGACGATGTTGCCGGCCGTGTCGACCAGCGTTGCGACGGGCGAGGGCAAGAGGTTCTTGTCGACCAGGTCGAGCGCCCAGGCGACCCACCAGATGGCAAAGAGGATCAGCGGCCCGAGCGCAAAGCGGCCAAAGGATTGCAGGGATTGCGAGCCGGCGATGCGGCGAAGCGATCCCTGCGAAGCGCTGGCGGTCTTTTCGGTCGAACTCATTTCAACCTCGCGTGCTGGAGAGGCGGCGTCGCCGCCGCCGGAGGCTTCTGTCGCGATCCGCCCTTTATGGGTCGGGTGCGTCCTCTTGCCGCTGACCCTATCGAGGCTTTACGTTGCCGTCTGCTGTTATTTGAACGCGGCACCGGTGCAAAAAACGCAACAGTAGGACGGCGCCATGCGGCACCTGATCACCTATCGCTATGTGGACGAGGTGGCCAAGGCCGGCTCGATCCGCGGCGCGGCGGAGACGCTGAACATCACGCCCTCGGCCCTCAACCGGCGGATTCTGGCGCTGGAAGAGGAGCTGGGCGTGCCGCTTTTCGAGCGCCTGCCGCGCGGCGTGCGGCTCAGCACGGCGGGCGAGCTGATGATCCACCACATCCGCTCGCAACTTTCCGACATGGAGCGGGTGCGCTCGCAGATCTCGGACCTGTCCGGCGTCAGGCGCGGCCATGTGGCCGTTGCCTGCAGCCAGGCGCTGCTGCCCTATTTCCTGCCGCAGCAGATCGAGACCTACCGGCGCAGCCATCCGGCCGTCACCTTCAGCGTCTATGTGCGCGACCGCGAGGCGGCGGAAAACGCCCTGATGGACTATTCGGCCGACGTGGCGCTGGTCTTCGAGCCGGTGAAGCTGGCCGACTTCCACACGCTTTTGATCGTCAAGCAGCCGATCCACGCCATGATGGCGGCCGACCACCCGCTTGCCGGGCGCGAGACCGTGCGCCTTTCGGATTGCCTGCAATATCCCTGCGCCATGCCGTCGCTGCCCTATGGCGTCAGGAGCCTCATGGAGGCAGCGGCCAAGCGCCACAACATGCGGCTGAGCCCGCAAGTCCAGTCCGACAGCTTCGACTTCCTGCGCAGTCTGGCGGAAAGGGAAGGGTTCATCTCGTTCCAGATCCCGATCGGCCTGCCGCCGGAGGCCTCGCGCAACGGCCTCGCCCACCGGCCGATCGACACCAAGGACGTCGCCTTCGGCCAGCTCCACCTGGCCCAGCTCCGCGGCCGCACGCTGCCGGTCGCCGCGGCCCGCTTCGCCGACCAGTTGGCCGGCGCCTTCGCCGAAAGCTACGAATTCGCGTGAGGCGCGGGTTGCGGAAGACGGGCGTCAGGCCGCGGCCGGCATCGGCGTCTGCATCTGCAGCCAGGAGACGAAGGCGTCGAGATAGGGCCGCTTCGGCGAGCGCGGGTCGTGGCCCACATGGTAGGTCTTGCCGGTGAGGGTGCGGCCGGGGAAGACCTCGATGAGGTGGCCGTCTTCCAGGAGCTGCGGGACGATCTCCAGCGGTACCACCATGGCGCCGCGCCCGGCGAGGGCCGCTTCCAGCGCGATATAATTGTGCGGATAGTGGACCGCGCTTTCCGCAGCCCGGGTGCCAAAGCCGGCAACGTCCAGCCACGCGGCAAGCTCTCCCGGGCGGGTGTCGGCGGCGACCAGGTCGCCGGGGCGCAGCGCCCCCTGTGCCCGTCGCAGCCGCTCGGCAACGGACCGCGTCGCCACCAGCCCGATGGTTTCCGTGAACAGCGGCCGGGAAAGGAAATGGGCGGGCATGTCCGCACCGCGCCGGACCGCGATGTCGAACGGAATGGTCTGCCAGTTGTCGGGCGTGTGGGTCGGCCGGATCTGCGGGTGGACATGGGGGTGGCGGCCGGTGAAATCCGGCAGCCGCGGGATCAGCCAGCGCATGGCGAAGGTCGCCGGAGCGACGATATCGAGCTCCACGGTCCCGCAGCGCTCGGCGATGCCGGCAAGGGCGCCGTCGATGACGCTTTCCGCCTCGCGCACGGCCCGGGCGAGGACCTCCGCCTCGGCGGTCGGCATCAGGGTCCGTCCCGCCCGGTTGAACAGCGTGTGTCCCAGGTAATTTTCTAGTATAGATATGTTCTTGGAAACCGCGCTATGCGTGATGCAGAATTCATCACCAGCTTTCGTGACGCTTTTATGACGGACGACGCTCTCGAATACGAGGAGAGCCTTTACAGGAATTCTTGACCATGGGGATATGTGAGCGGACGGAACATTCATTCGCGTAACTTTCACTTTACCAAAACCATGGCGTCGAACATACCTTCACCGAGATCGAGACAGCAGGTCTTGGAATACCGGGGAAGGCTAATCCATGGTTACGACAGTACCGTTACACGAGGCGGCAAGCGGGGACGCCACAGACGAGACCGGCCGCACCGTTTCGGTCAACGGGCGTACCTATCGCCTGCCGCGCCGCCCCCTGGTTCTCATTTGTTTCGACGGCTGCGACCCCGCTTATCTGGAGACGGCGGTGGGCACCGGCCTCATCCCGACCATCGACCGCATGGGGCGCGAGGGCTTTGCGGCGACCGCGCTGTCGGCCATGCCGAGCTTCACCAACCCGAACAATCTCTCCGTCGTCTGCGGCGCGCCGCCGAGCGTCCACGGCGTCGCCGGCAACTACTATCTCGACCGCGAGACCGGCGAGACGGTGATGATGACCGACACCAGGTCGCTGAAGGCGCCGACGGTGCTGGCGGCGCTGGCCCGCGAGGGCGTTGCGACCGCCGTCGTCACCGCCAAGGACAAGCTGCGCCAGGCGCTTGCCCTCGACCTCGACGGCATCTCGGTCTCGGCCGAATGCGCCGACAAGGTCGACGAAGCGACCAACGGCATTGCCAGCGTCGTCGACCTTCTCGATGCGCCGCTGCCGGACCGCTACTCCCCAGAACTGTCGCTCTACGTCCTCGACCTCGGGCTGGAACTCTTGAGGCGGGAGAGGGCGCGCCTGCTCTATCTCTCCCTCTCCGACTACGTCCAGCACCGCCATGCGCCCGGCGCGCCGGAGGCCGACGCCTTTCTCGCCGCGGTCGACCGGCGCCTTGCCGCGTTCCTCGCCGCCGGTGCCGATATCGCCATCATCGCCGACCACGGCATGACGGATATGGCCAAGGCGGACGGGACGGCCAATGTGGTGTTCGTCGCCGACGAAATCGAAGCCCGGTTCGGCGAGGGCGCGGCGCGGGTGATCTGCCCGATCACCGATCCCTTCGTGCGCCACCACGGCGCCCTCGGCGGCCTCGTGCGCGTCCATGTCACGGCGCCTGAGTTGAATGTCGCCGCCCTCGGCGCATTCCTCGCCGACATCCCCGGCATCGAGCGCGTGCTGCCGCGGGAAGAAGCCGCCCGCGTGCTGGAAACGCCATGGGAAGCGGAAGCCGATTTCGTGCTGACCGGCGAGAAGGGCGTCGCCCTCGGCAGTCACGAGGCCGAGCACGATCTGACCGCGCTCGCCGGCGAGCGCCTGCGCTCCCATGGCGGCTTTCACGAACAGCGCGTGCCGTTCCTGCTCTCCCGCCCGCTTCGCGCCGACTACCGCGAGAAGACCGAACCCCTGCGCAATTTCGACGTCCTCGATTTTGCCCTCAACGGGACGGAGTGAGCCATGCTCCGGTCCGTTGTCGTCATCCTCGATGGTCTGCGGCGCGATTTCGTCGCGCCCCACCTGACACCCAACCTTTGCCGGCTAAGGGGGGAGGCCGAGTGGTTCGCCGACCACCGCAGCGTCGTGCCCTCCGTTACCCGGGTCGCCTCAAGCTGCATTGCCACCGGCTGCTATCCAGCCGACCACGGCCTTGAGGGCAACGCGCTGGCGCTCGTCGAAGACGGCCGCCTCGTCGTCCACGATGCCGGCCTGCCGGAGTTCTTCCCGCACCGAAAGCGCGTCACCGGCCGCGCGCTCGACCGCCCGACGCTCTCCGAACGTCTGGCGGCCCATGGCGGCGCGGCGGTGTTCTCCAACGTCTCGCCCGGCGCCGCCTATGCCCAGGACCCGGACGGCTTTGGGACCATGTACCACCGCGCCGGCTCCCACGGGCCCGGCCGCGCACCGCTCGACCCTCCCCCCGTCAAGGGCGGCACGGAGGGCGACCGTTACATCGCCGACCGGTTCCTGGAAACGCTGACGTCCGACACGCCGCCCGCCCACGCGCTGCTGTGGCTTTCCGAACCCGACCTCAGCCAGCACGACGCCGGCATCGGATCGCCGGAGCACCTTGCCGCCCTGCGCGCCTCCGACGAAGAAGCCGGCCGCGTTGCCGATGCCGTGCACGAGCTACGTGCCGATGGCGACGACGTGCTTTTCATCGTCGGCTCGGACCACGGCCACCAGACCGTTGCCGGCATCGTCGATATCGGCGGGGAACTCATCCGGCTCGGCTTCGGCGAAGCGCTTACCGCCGGCGATCTCGCCATCGCCCCGAACGGCACCGCCTTCCTTCTCTATGCGTCCGAGGCCGCGCGCGACCTCGTTCCAGCGCTCGCCGCCGCCATCGGGGCGCAGTCCTGGGCCGGCGACGTGATCGCGGCGGACGACCTTGCCACGGTCAACCACACCGACCGGCGGGGCCTCGCGCTCTACGTCTCCATGGCCGCGAGCGACGAGCCCAACGCCTTCGGCGTGCCGGGCCTCAGCCACACCGCAAAGCCGGTGACCGGCGAAGGAAAGCCCGCCGGCTGCGGCCAGCATGGCGGCCTCGGCCGCTATGAGCAGTCGCCGTTCCTGATGATCGCCGGCGCGGGATTTGCCGCCGGCGCAACCCGCAACGAGCCGACCGGCCTCGTCGATCTCGCGCCCACCATCCTCGCGCATCTGGGCGTTGCCGCAGACGGCATGGCCGGCCGCTCGCTTGCCCCCTCGTCCCCAGCCCAACTGCACCCTGAAAGGAAATCCCATGTTTAGGTCCGCACTGACGCGAAGGACCGTCCTTGCCGGCGCCGCCGCGCTCGGCATGACGCTGTCCGTCGGCCAGACCCTGGCCGCCGACGAGCCGCAATACGGTGGCACGCTCAATTTCGCCACCCTCGGCCTCGACACCGCCGACCCGCACCGCCACACCGGCTCCATCGGCGTCCAGCAGGTCTATGCCGAGGCGCTCACCTCGATCGCCGACGACGGCTCCGTCAAGCCCTGGCTCGCCGAGAGCTTCGGCGTTTCCGACGACGGCCTGACCTACACCTTCAAGCTGCGCCCGGACGTCACCTTCCACAACGGCGACACGATGACCGGCGCCGACGTCATGGCCAATTTCGAGCGCATCAAGGCCAATGTCACCAAGGGCTGGCTGGCCAGCGCCATGAAGCAGGTCGACGGCTTTGCCGCCCCCGACGCCACCACCTTCGTCGTCACCATGAAGAAGCCTTACGCGGCCTTCCTGAACCTGATCTCGGAAGCCTGGATCCTGTCGCCGAAATCGCCCGGCTGGGACGCGACCATCACCACGCCGATCGGCACCGGCCCGTTCAAGTTCGGCACCTGGACCCCGCAGGTCGAGTTGATCGCGCCCAAGAACGAAGACTATTGGCAGGCGGGCCTGCCCTATCTCGATGCCGTGCGCTTTGACCTGCGCGGCGCCACCAGCGAGAACGCCCTGGCCCTTCGCTCCGGCGACCTGCAGGTCGCCCGCGTCCCGGGCGATGCCCTGCCGGAACTGCGCGCCGATCCCGACATCGACATCCAGTTCCTGAAGGACACCACCTGGTACTTCTGGTCCTTCAACAACCGCGCGCCGAACCCGCCCTTCGACAATGTGAAGGTCCGCGAGGCGGTGGCCTATGCGCTCGACAAGAGCGCCTACATGAACTTCATCGCCGGCGAAGACGGCATCGTCACCAACCAGATGGCGATCCCGGGCAACTTTTACTACGACGAGGCGCTCGGCAACGCCGACACGCACGCCGAGCCGGACCTTGAGAAGGCCAAGGCCATGCTCGCCGAGGAAGGCGTCGTGCCGGAAGAGACGACGATGAAGGTCGTCTCCTGGCAGGAGCCCTACTCGGAAGTTGCCGTGCAGATGCTGAAGAAGCTCGGCTTCAAGGTCGAGCACGACGCCCTCGACGACCTCGGCACCCAGAAAATGCTCGGTGAGTACAAGTGGGACCTGGCGCCGATGGCCTCCGGTCCGCGCGCCGACATCTTCCTGCGCTTCGTGCGCTTCATGTCCGACGGCCCGAACCCCGTGCTGTGGGGCGGCGTGCAGGATCCCGAACTCGACGCCATGATCACCGACGCGGTGACCACGGTCGATGCCGATGCCCGCCGGGAAAAATACCTCAAGGCCTGGAAGCGGATCATGGACCGCTACTATTCGGTCGTGGTCGGCCACGCCTCCAACGCCTTCGGCGTGCGCAGCGAGGTCAAGGGCTTCGAGACCGGCTTCACCTGGTCGCCGAACCGGGTCGATGGCGGCCTCGCCTTCACCTGGCTCGCCAGCGGAAAGTAAGACCGATGCACGGCAACGCTTTGGTCGACAAGATCGCGGACAGCACACCGGACACCCTGTCCGTTGCGGCTACGCCGCCGACCGAAGCGTCCGTCCGTGACGACGCCAAGGCCAGGGTCCCGTTCTCCCTGCGGGGCCTTGGCCGCACGCTCCTGACGGTCCTGCCCCTTGCCGTCGTTGTCTTTGCGCTCCTCGTCGCAATCCTCGGCCCGACGCTCGGCGGCCTCGATCCCTTCGAGCAGGACCTGCTCCAGCGCAACAAGGGGCCGAGCGCGGCCTATCCCCTCGGCACCGACCATCTCGGCCGCGATGTCCTTGCCCGGCTGATCGTCGGCACACGGCTGAGCCTGGAAGCGGGCCTCGGCGGCGTCCTCGTCGCCCTTTCCCTCGGCGGGCTCCTCGGCTTTGCCGCCTCCGTCGCGGGCGGGGCGGCCGAGACCGCCTTCTACGCCTTCGTCGATCTCATCCGCGCCATGCCGGGCGTGCTCCTCGCCCTGTTGCTCGTCGTTGCGCTCGGCGCCGGCCTCGGCCCGGTCACCGTCGCGCTCGGCGTCACCTTCGCGCCGATCTTTGCCTATGTAGCGCGCGCCACCTATCGGCGGGAACTCGCCATGGACTACGTCACGGCGGCGGAAAGCTTCGGCGCCAGCGGCTGGCGCATCCTCATGACCCATATCCTGCCGAACGTTTCCGGCGCCTTCGTCACCCAGGGCGCCATCGTGCTGCCGCGCTGCATCGTCACCGAATCCGTGTTGAGTTTCCTCGGTCTCGGCGTCGAACCCGACACCCCGACCTGGGGCCGCATGATCGCCCAGGCCAGCCAGTTCATCGAACGCAACCCGACCGCCGTTCTCGCCCCGGTGATCGCCCTGTCGCTGCTGACCATCTCGCTCGCCCTCCTCGGCGACCGCCTGCGCCGCCGTCTCGACCCCCGGCGCATCGACGAGGGGGCCGCAGCATGACGGGCCGCTTCGTCCTCATCGGCACCACGGTCCTGCGCTCCGCCTTTCTGGTTCTCGGCATGGCGGTGCTGATCTTCTTCCTGGTGCGCATCATCCCCGGCGACGTCGTCGACCTCGTCAGCATCGAGGGCGGCCTCACCGAAGAGGCCCAGCAGCAACTCCGCCAGGAACTCGGCCTCGACCGCAGCAAGCCGGAGCAGTTGCTGATCTGGCTGACCAATATGGCGGAAGGCGACCTCGGCCTTTCGGTCCGCTTCCAGCGCCCTGTCGCCGACCTCGTCACCCGCGCCCTGCCGACGACCCTTGCGCTCGCCTCGCTCAGTTTCGTCATCGGTCTTGCACTCGCCATCGGCATCGCCGTCGCCGCCGTCATCTGGCCGCGTTCCGCCTTTCCCGCGCTGGTCAATGCGGTCAATGTCTGGTCGATCGCCATGCCGACCTTCTGCGCCGGCATCCTCGGCATCCTGCTGTTCGTCCTCTGGCTCGGCTGGATGCCGCTTCTCGGCAACATGGTCCTGCCGAGCCTCATCATCGGCCTCGATGTCGCCGGCCAGATCGTCAAGCCGCTGCATGAGGACCTGAAGGAGGCGGCGACCGCGCCCTATATCCGCACGGCCCACGCCAAGGGCCTCGACCGGGCGACAATCGTCTGGCGCCACATCCTGCCGAATTCGCTGAGCGTCGTCATCGCGCTCTCCGGCCTGATCGCCACCGGCCTCGTCGGCGGCACCATCACCATGGAGGTGCTGTTCGGCCTGCCCGGCATCGGCAAGCTGGCCCTCGATTCCGTGCTCGGCCGCGACTACCCGACCATCCAGGCCGTCGCCGTGCTGCTCGCCGGCTCGGTCGTCGCCATCAACGCCGTCATGGGTATCGTCGCCCGCCTGTTCGATCCGAAGCTAAAGACATGACCGGGACATCTGACGACCCGATCCTCACGGCCGAGAACCTGCGCGTCACCTTTGCCGACAGGGATCGCACAACGGTCGCCGTCGACGGTATTTCGTTCAGCGTCCGGCGCGGCGAAACGCTCTCCATCGTCGGCGAATCCGGTTCGGGAAAATCGGTCACCGCGCTCGCCCTCCTCAGGCTGGTGGAACTCGGCGGCGGCCGCATCGAGACCGGAACGATCCTGTTCAAGGAGACGCCTGATACCCCGCCGCTCGACCTCGTTCGCGCCGACAGGCAGACCCTGCGGGACTTGCGCGGCCGCGCCGTCTCCATGGTGTTCCAGGAGCCGATGTCCTCGCTCAACCCGGCGCACACGGTCGGCGACCAGATCGCCGAGGTCGTCCGCAAGCACGAGGGTGTGGACAAGGCCGAGGCCCGGCGCCGCGCCGTCGCCCTCCTGCAACGGGTGCACCTGCCGGATGCCGACCGCCGCATCAAATCCTATCCGCACGAACTCTCCGGCGGCATGCAGCAGCGGGTGATGATCGCCATGGCGCTGGCGTGCAAGCCGGCGCTCCTGATCGCGGATGAGCCGACCACCGCCCTCGACGTCACCATCCAGGCCGGCATCCTCGACCTGATCCGGGACTTGAAGGCCGAGACCGGCATGTCGGTGCTCTTCATCACCCACGACATGGGCGTCGTCGCCGAACTCGCCGACCGGGTCGTCGTCATGCGCCACGGCCGGATCGTGGAGGAAAACGACGTCGCCGCGCTGTTCCGCGCCCCGCAACACCCCTACACCCGGCAACTGCTGGCGGCCGCTACCATGTCCGGCGCGCGCCGCCTGCCGGCAGCCGTATCCACGGCCGGAGTCGTTGAGGCTGGTGGCACCAAAGCGCCGCTCCTGGAAGTCCGCGATCTGGTCACCCAGTACCCGGTCAAGACCGCCGGCTTCAAACGCGCAAAAACCCATTTCCGCGCCGTCGACGGCGTCTCCCTCGACATCCATCCCGGAGAAATCCTCGCCATCGTCGGCGAGTCCGGTTCCGGCAAGTCGACGCTCGGCAAGTCGATCCTGCGCCTCGTCGAGCCGGCATCCGGCGAAATCCGCCTTGCCGGCACCGACATCCTCGGCCTGAAGCGACCCGATCTGCGGCGCCTGCGGCGGCACATGCAGATGGTCTTCCAGGACCCGTTCGGCTCGCTCAATCCGCGCCGCACGGCATTTTCCCAGATCGCCGAACCGCTCGTCATCCACGGCATCGCCAAGGGCGCGGACCTTGCCAACCGGGTCGAGGGGCTCGCAAAGCGCGTCGGCATCCCGTCCGACATGCTTTCTCGCTATCCGCACGCCTTTTCCGGCGGCCAGCGGCAGAGACTGTGCATCGCCCGCGCCCTTGCCCTGTCGCCGAAGCTGATCGTCGCCGACGAGGCGGTCTCGGCCCTCGATGCCTCGATCCGCGCGCAGGTCCTGGAGCTGATGCTGGAGCTGCAGCGCGAGATGGGCCTCACCTACCTGTTCATCTCCCACGACATCGGCGTCGTCCGCCAGATCAGCGACCGCATCGGCGTCATGTATCGCGGAAAGCTGGTCGAGCTGGGCGAGACGGAAGCCGTGTGCTCGGCGCCGGCCGATGCCTACACACGGAAGCTTCTGGAAGCGGTGCCCGTCGCCGACCCGGCCGCGAGCAGGCGGATGCGCAGGGCTGCTCCGGGTGCAGTCGGACTACCTGCCTAGAATCCGCGTTGGCGGTCGATGGTGTGCTCGATGGGTCGCCCCGACCTGTGGTTCCGGATCGCCGCGATCACCTGGCGCGCGGCGTCGTCCGGCTGGCTGGCGCTCGCCGTATGGGGGGTGACGAGGACACGCGGATGGGTGAGCAGGGGATGGGAGGGCGCGGGCGGCTCTTCGTTGAGGACGTCGAGCATCGCACTGTCGATCCGGCCGCTCTCCAATGCGGCCAACAGGTCCGCCTCGACAAGATGCCCGCCCCGGCCCGCATTGAGGATCTTCGCTCCTCTCGGCAGGCGGGCGAACAGATCGCCGTTGAGGATACCGCGGGTCTCTGGCGTCAGCGGCAGCATGCACACGACGATTTCGCAACCGTCCAGAAACGCGCCGAGACCGGCATCGCCCGCATGGCAGCACACATTGGCGATATCCTTTCGCGACCGGCTCCAGCCGCGGGTCTGAAAACCGAGAAGCGCGATCCGCTCGGCCGCCGCGCGGCCCAGCACGCCGAGCCCGAGGATGCCAACGACCCGGTCCCGCGCCCGGCGGATCGACCGCGTCGCCCAGACGCCCCGACGGGTTTCTCCCAGATAGGCGGGCAGATCGCGGTGCAGCGCCAGAACCCCCATGGTGACGTATTCGGCCATCGACCGCGTCACGTCGTCGGCGACCATGCGCACGACGACGACATCCTGGGGGATGTGTTCCAGGGGCAGGTGGTCGATGCCCGCGCCCATGGAAAAGACGGCTTCCAGCCGGGGCATGCGCCGCATGATGTCGGCCGGCGGGCGCCAGGCGACCAGATAGCGCGTTGCGGAAAGATCGGCCGCCTCGTCCCAGTCGGCCAGCGTCAGGTCGGGCGCCTCCTCCGCAAAGATCGCGTGCCAGGCCGGACCGTGCGCGGAATCCGTCTTCAGGACGACCGGTATGGAAGCGGCATCGGACATCTCCCCATGCTCCTTGTGCTGTTCGTGAGCGCCCCGCACCTAGGGGCTCGATTGAGCCGTCGCACGGGGCCGGCGCGGGCGCGACAGCCATAATCCGAAGCCGACCATGGCGATGCCGACCAGGTGATAGGCGCGGATCTGCTCGCCGAGGATCACGATCGACAAGACGCTTCCGATCACCGGCATCAGATGCAGATAGGGCGACGCCCGGTTCGCCCCGATCAGTTCGACGCCGCGGTTGAAGAACAGCAGCGCCAGGATCGAGGCACAGACCGCGAGATAAAGGATGAGGGCGACATCGCCCGCCGCGACCGGGCGCGCCATCGGCCGCGACCAGAGGAAGTAGCAGGGCGTCAGGAAGACGAGCCCGAGGCCGAAGATGACGAACAGGAAGCTCATCGCGGAAAGCCGGGGCCGCTTGCGCAGAAGCGCGAAATAGCACGCATTGCCCAGGACGGCGACGAGCACGTAAAGGCTGCCGCTCCCCAGATCGACCGACGACAGCCGGTCGAGCGAGCCATGCGTGAGAATGACGAGAACGCCGGCGAGCGAGGAGGCAAGACCGATCCCCTGGCGGCTGCTGATCGTGTCCCGAAAGAGCAGGTAGCCCATGGCCATGATGGCGAGCGGCATCGTCGACTGCAAAAGCAGCGCATTGAGCGCCGTGGTCTGTTCCAGGCCGAGATAGATGAGCGTGTTGTAGAGCGTTACCGACAGCAGGCCGAACAGGCAGAGCATCGGCAGGTTGGCCAGAATGACGGGCAGTTCGCGGAGCGCCTGACGAACGCAGAACGGAAAGATCAGGACAAAGGCGACGAGCCAGCGCCAATAGGCAAGACCCCAGGGGTCCAGCCCGCCGGGCATGTCGGCGACGGCCCGTCCGATGATGAAGTTCCCGGCCCAGAAAAGGTTGGCCAGCGCCAGCAGCAGCGGTGCCACCGACCACAGGCGCCGGCCCCACATGCGTCCCGGCAGGCGGATGTTTTCGGACTGCACGGTCATGTCAGCAGGTCGCGATGCCGATGATCTCGATCCTGATCCGCTCGTCGGCCATCTCCGTGACGCCGCACATCCGGGCCGGCGCGCGCTCCTTGTCGATCCAGGCATCCCAGACGGCGTTCATCGCGTCGTAGTCGTCCATGGTCTTCAGCCAGATCGTCGCCTGGACGAGCTTGTTGCGGCTGCTTCCCGCCTCCTTCAGGACGGCGTCGATCCGGGCGAGCGTCTCGCGCGTCTGGGCGGTGATGTCGCCATCCCAGTCGTTGGCGACCTGTCCGCCCAGATAGACCGCACCATTGGCGACGACCGCGCGCGACCGGCGACCGTTATTGTCGATATGTTTCATGCTGGTTCTTGTCCGTTGAAAGAAGGTTGGGGAAGTCAGTCGCGACCGCGCCGGGCGAAGGCCGGCGGGTCGAAGGCGCGCACCGGGGGGAGGGCGTCGCGATAGGGTTCCACCTCGACGAGGCAGGACTGCGCGGACGGTCCCTGCGACAGCCGCGAGGTGCCGTGGTCGGCCGTCAGGACGTTGGGGTTTCCGTGCCGGTCGAGCGGGCGGTCCGATCCGTCGTCGGCCGGGTCGTACCAGGCCCCGGTGGATAGCTGGACGACGCCGGGCAGGATGTCGTCGCTCAGCTCGACCGCCGCGAGGCAGCCGCCGCGGTCGTTGAAGACCCGGACGACGCTGCCCTCGGCGATGCCCCGGGCGGCCGCGTCCTTTGCATGCATCCGCATCACCTCCCGGTCGTGGCGTTTGGCGGCGCGCGAATGGCTGCCGAGGTCGTACTGGCTGTGCAGGCGCGTCTTCGGCTGGTTGGAAATGAGGTGCAGCGGATAGGTGGCGGCGGCTTGCGCGCCGAGCCATTCGCGCGGCGGCAGCCAGGCCGGGTGGCCGGGGCAATCGTCATAGCCGAAGCCGGCGATCCGCTCCGAGAAGAGTTCGATCCGCCCCGACGGCGTCGCCAGGCCTGCCGTCTCGGGCGCGGCGCGGAACTCCGCCAGAAGGTCGCCCTGGTCCTCAAGGGCGGGCGCGGGCAGCATCACCAGGCCGTCCCGCCAGAAGGTCTCGAAGTCGGGGAGGGGGATGTCGGCGGCGGCCGCCTTGTCGCGGCCCGCCTCGTAGAGGTGGCGGAGCCATGCCTCCACGTCCCGCCCTTCGGTGAAGGCGTCGGCGGCGCCGAGCCGGGCGGCAAGCGCGGAAAAGATCGCATAGTCGTCGCGGGCCTCGCCCGCCGGTTCCGCCACCTTGTGGGAGGCGGCGACGAAGCGGTCGCGGCTCGACGCGGCAAGGTCGTTGCGCTCCAGCGTCGTCGTCGTCGGAAAGACGATGTCGGCATGGCGCGCCAGCGGGTTCCACCAGCTATCGTTGACGATGACGGCTCCCGGCTTTTGCCAGGCCCGCCGCAGCCGGTTCAGGTCCTGGTGGTGATGGAAGGGATTGCCCCCGGCCCAATAGACGAGCCGGAGGTCCGGATAGCGCCGGTCCATGCCGTTGAAGGCATAGGGTTCGCCAGGATGCAGCAGCGCATCGGCGATCCGCGCGACGGGAATGTAGTCGGCGACCGGATTGTCGAGCTGCGGCAGCGAAGGAAAGGACAGCTTCGGCACCGGATTGCCGATGCCGTTGACCGAGGCATAGCCGAAACCGAAGCCGCCGCCGGCAAGACCGATCTGGCCGAGCATCGCCGCAAGGGCGATGGCCATCCAGTAGGGCTGCTCGCCACTTTCGGCGCGCTGCAGCGACCAGGCCACCATCAGGAAGGCGCGGCTCGAGGCGGCCGCGAGCGCCAGGTCGCGGATCGTGTTCGCGGGAACGCCGGTGATCCCTTCGGCCCATTGCGGCGTCTTCGCAACGCTGCCGTCAGTGCCGGTGACATAGGCGGCGAGCGTCTCGAAGCCGACGGTGCAGCGGTCGAGGAAACCGGTCGCGACGCGACCCTCGGCGATCAGCACATGCGCCAAGGCCAGCATCAGGGCCGTATCCGTGCCGGGCCGGATCGGCACCCATTCCACGCCGTCGCCGGCGGTATCGTCGCGGATCGGCGAGACGGAGACGAGCCGCGCGCCGCGCTGCCTCAGCGCCGAAAGGTTTTCGTCCAGGATATGCCGGGCGATGCCGCCCGAACTCACCTGCGCGTTCTTCCAGGGAACGCCGCCGAACATGATCAGCGTCTCGGTGTGCGCCGCGATCCGCGGCCAGCTCGTATGCGCGGAGACGAGGCCGCGCTTGTCGCCGACGACGTGGGGAACGATCGTGTCGGCGGCGGCGTAACTGTAGTTCTGGATCGAGCGGACATAGCCGCCGACGGAATTCAGAAAGCGATGGATCTGGCTCTGGGCGTGGTGGAACCGGCCGGCCGACGCCCAGCCGTAGGATCCGCCATAGATGGCGCCGTTGCCGTGCTCCCGGCGCACCCTGTCGATTTCGCCGGCGGCGAGGTCGAGCGCCTCGTCGAACGGCACCTCGACGAACGGCTCGAAGCCTCGCCCCTTGCCGTCGGTCTCGACACGGCCGGCCTCGCGGGCGGCGAGGAAGGAGGCGCGAATGGCGGCGCGTTCGATCCGGGCCGGTGCGGTCAGCGCATCGATCATACCGTCGGCAATGGGCGAGGGATCGGGGTCCTCGGCGATGGGGCTGAGCGCCACCGGGCGCCCGTCCTGCATCTCTGCATGGTAGGTGCCCCAATGGGTGACGACGACGGGCCGGTCCGGTGACTGCAACATGCTTTTCGACGAACTCTTCGGGTTTTGAGGAAATCAGCGCTTGCCGGCCGGCTGTCCGGCCGACCGCGACCAGTCGTCGACGAGCCGCCAGGCAACGGCGAAGTGGGCCCGCTGCAAGGCTGCCATCTGCACGGTGTCCCGGGCGCGCAATGCCTTGATCAGCGCATGGTGCTCGTCGGCCCGCGACAGCCATTTCTGCTGCGCCAGGATGGACAGGTACCGAACGCGGTGGAGCCTGAGGCTCAAATTCGAGTGGATTTCGATGAGGGTGCGGTTGCGCGACGCCGCGATGATCGCCAGGTGGAAGGCCTGGTTGGCATGGAAGTATTTCAGGCGGTTCTGCTCCGCCGCCGCCTCTTCCATGATCTCCTGATAGCGCTCGATCTTCAGGAAATCGGTTTCGCTGCCCTTGCGGCAGGCCGCTTCGCCGCCCAGAACATCCAGCTCGCAGTAAACCGACAGCATGTCGGTGATGTCGTCGAGGCTGTTGTCGACGACGACGGCGCCGCGATTGGGAATGAGGTCGACGAGGCCCTCGACCGACAGGATCTTGAGGGCGTCGCGCATCGGCGTGCGCGAGACCTTCAACTGTTCGGCGATGGCGCGCTCTCGGATCGGCTCGCCCGGCTTCATCAGGTCGTGGATGATCTGATGGCGGATGTAGCCCGCGATCCTGTCGGGCAGCGGCAGGCGACTGTCGGCGAAGGACTCGCCCCCTTCGCCCATGGTCAGAAACATCTCGGCCAGGCTCAAGGCCTGATCACGTTGCGGCCTTGAAGCCGATCCCGAACCCTCCAGTCCCCACATCATGTTTCCTCCTTTTGGGCGTGCGTCATGCCGCCGATGTCTCCGAGCGTGACGGGCTTCACCGGCATGCGCAGGCGAAAATAGCCGACCTCGGCCGCGCTGCGGCCGGATAGCTCGGAGATGACGGCCCCGATGCTGTGCCCGCACATGCGGCCCTGGCAGGGGCCCATCCCCGCCCGCGTGAAACTCTTCAACTGATTGGGGCCGGGGCATCCCTCCGCGACCGCGTCGGCCACCGCGCCCCGGCGCACTTCCTCGCAGCGGCACAGGATCGTCGCCTCGTCCTGCGGTGCCAGGGTGCCGTCGGCGGGACGATAAAGCCGATCGAGGAACGGGCGGGGCGCCATTTCGGCCCCGACCCGGCGGATGAGCGGTGCGGAGCGGGCGGCAAAGGCCGCAGCGTCCAGCCGGCCGAGATCGTGTGCAGCGGCGAGTGCGGCCAGCCGGCCGGAAAGTTCGGCGACCTTGGCGCCGCCGATCCCGGCGCCGTCTCCCGCCGCCAGCAGCCAGGGCAGGCTGGTGCGGCCATGGGTGTCGCGGTCGACCACCCAGCAGGCTTGCGCTTCGTCCCAGCGATGCGCGGCCCGCGCCGCCATCGTCATGTTGGGGTTGGGAACGACGCCCTGATGGAGAAAGACGTGCCGGCAGGCGAGGCGCTGGCGCTGTCCCGATGCGCCCTGCTGCCAGGTCACCGCCGCGACCCGGTCCTCGCCCTCAAGCGCGATGTCCCTGGCGCCGTGGATCACCTTGGTTCCCGAGCGGCGGATCCGGGCCAGCATGCGAAGGCCCTTGGCGATATAGCCGGACTGCCGGAGGGCCATCGGCAGATGCGGCAGGGCCGCCCATTTCGCGGCCGGGTTGGCGGTGTCGATGATGGCCTCGATGCGCGCGCCGGCGTTCACGTACTGGGTGGCGACGAGGTAGAGGAGCGGCCCGGTGCCGACGAACACGGCGTCGTCGGCGAGAAGGCCCGACCCCTTGAGCAGGAGCTGGGCGGCCCCGGCCGTCATCACGCCCGGCAAGGTCCAGCCGGGCAGGGGATAGGGGCGCTCCATCGCGCCGGTCGCCACCAGAACCCGCGACGCGGCGATGTCCCCGCCGCCGTCGGCGCCGGCATAGGAGACGCCGTCCTCCGAAATCTGCCAGACGGTGGCGCCCGACCGATAGTCGGCGCCGGACGAGGTGAACGCGTCGACGAGCGGCAGGCCGCCCAGATAGTCCGGCCCCAGCACCGCATCGCGCGCGGCGGTGCGTGGCGCCGTGATGGCGTGATAGATCTGGCCGCCCGGTCCGGGTTTTTCATCCAGCACGACGGCCCTCAGGCCGAGGGCCGATGCCTCGCTTGCAGCCGCCATGCCTGCCGGCCCGGCGCCGACCACGGCAAGATCACAGGAAGTACGGTTCACCGGATCACTCCCCACCATTCTGAGGGCCGGGTGCGCGGGCACCGTTCTGCCGTTCCACCACCATTCCGGCGCGGACGGTTTCCAGGCAGGTCTGCCGGTTCGGCACGCCGTCGACGATCGCCAGGCAATCGAAGCAGACGCCCATCATGCAGTAGGGCATGCGTGCAGCGCCGCTGACCGGCGTGGTGCGGAACGGCTCGATCTCTGCGGCGAGAAGCGCGGCTGCGAGGTTTTCCCCGAGGCGCGCCTCGATGCGCCGGTCATCGACGACGATCTCGACGATCGGGCCGGCGGCTTCGTCAAACCGTCTGAACATGGAAACGCTCCGGTGAAAAGGCTGAGAACCGGTCCGGCGGCAGGGACCCCGATATCAGGTTGTCGACGAACCCGCGCGCATGGAACGGGGCAAGCGTCACGCCGGAATGGACGCACACCACGAAGGCGCTTCCGTCGGGGCTGGCCTGGTAGACCGGAACACCGTCGGGCGTCATGATGCGCAGCGCCCCCCAGGCGCGCACCACGCGCACGTCGCGCAGCAATGGAAAAGCGGCCACGGCCTTTTGCGCCGTATCGCGCAGCACCGGCAGGCTGGTGCCGTCGTCGAGGCCGACTTCTTCCACGGACTCCCCGAAGATGCAGCCGCCCTCCAGCGTCTGGCGGATGAAGTTGGTGCCGCAGGCGAGGAACGAGCGGACCTTTTCGGTGACCATGATCTGGCCGCGGACCGGGCGCACGGGCCCGTCGAGCCCGACCATCGGCGCCAGGCGCGCATTGCCGAGCCCGGCGGCAAGGACCAGCCGTCCGGCACGCACCACCCCGGCCGTCGTCTCGGCCGCATAGCCGGCGCCGTCGCGCGCGACGGACGTGACGCCATGGTGCGGCAGATACCGGGCTCCGAGGTCCTTTGCTGCCTTGATGAGCGCGCGCAGGAGCAGGAGCGGGTTCGCCGTGCCGTCGTCCGGGCAGAATGTGCCCCCCGCCACCTCCGGCCCGACGTCCGGCAGGCGTTGCCGCAGGTCCGCAAGGTCGAGCGCCTCGAAGGCGCTCTTGATGCGCGCATTGGCGTTGGACTGTTCGAGGACGGCGACCCGCTTTGCAAGGTCCTCAGGACTGAAGCAGATATAGGCGGCGCCCGGCCGGCGGAAATGCAGGTCGATCCCTGTCTCGGTGGAGAGGTCTTCGGCAAATTCCGCCCAATCGTTGGCTGCGCCGCGGGTGAGGTCGGCATAGGCGGGGCATGTTGCCCCTTTGCCCTGCACCCAGACATTGCCAAAATTGCCGCGTGCGGCGCGAAACGCCACGTCGCCCTCGTCGAGGAGGGCGACGCGCTCGCCGCTGCGGGCAAGGCCGTAGGCGATCGCCGCACCGACGATCCCCCCACCGACGATCATGTAGTCGGGTTCGCTCATCGTGCCGTCAGAACATTGCGTAGCGGCGCGGCTTCAGGCTCGCCTGGAACGCGTTGACCATGGTGACGGTGTCGAACACCTGCAGGCCGGTGGCCTCGACGATGTAGGAGGCGAACGGCGCCAGATTGGTGCATTCCAGCACGATCGCGCCGATCTCGGGATTGTCGGCGACGAACCGCTTGGCCGTCGCGACCACTTCCTCCTTCAGCGTCTCGTAGCTGACGGAGGTGTCGCCCTGCTTGATCCAGCGGACGAAGTTGGAGTCCTGCGGCACGCCGACGACCGGAGTGTCCTGGGCGATGCCGACGGCTTCCAGGTACGGCCCGTTCAGGACGTCGCCATTGTAGGTCATCACACCGACCTTCTTTCCCGACGGCAAAAGGCGCTCGACCATCGGTACCTGGAGCAGGCTGGACGTGGCGACCGGCACCGGGCAGTGGTCGGCCAGCTCGCGCTGGTAGATCGACAGGAAGCCGCAGGTCGTGGTGATGCCGTCGACACCGGCCGCGACCAACTCGTCGGCGGCGCGCTTGAACGGGTCCAGCAGGCTGACATTGTGCAGGTCGGTCATCTTGGAGGGCACGGCGTCCGTCACGATCTTGTACTGGACGGGAAAGTCCCAGGTCATCGCGTTGCCGATGTCACCGAGATATCGCTGGAAGGTGCTGTTGACCATCAGGATGCCGAGAGACACGCCGTAATAGGTCTTCTGGCGGGGGTGCATGTGTCGTTCCTTGTCCTTGGTGTTCGTTGAAAGGGTGATTGCAGACCCGCTCCTCAAAGCGCGGTCCGAAAGCTCATGTCGCGCAACCGGGGGCCGTAGAGCGTTGCGAGGAGAAGGCCGTACCCGGCCAGTCCGCGCAGGAGTTCCGGCGCCGAGTGCCAGAGCGCGCAGGCCGCCCCGCCGAAGAACAGGATGAGCCGCAGCCACATCGACAGCGGGCGATCCGTGAAGCCGACATAGGCGAGCGAGATCAGCACGATGCCGGAAGACACCGCGAGCAGCGTGGTGCCGATCTCCCACACCGTGCCGTCAAGGGTCAGCCCGGGTTCGAAGATGAAGCTGATGCCGACGATGAAGCCGCCGACGGCCATGCGGAATGCCTGGACGCCCGTCTTCAGCGGATTGGCATTGGCGATGGCCGCCGCCGCATAGGAGGCGGCGGCG
>NZ_NPEV01000030.1 GCF_003258835.1 Rhodobium orientis
GGCGCGCCGGCCGGGACCGGGCCCCGGGCGCGCCGCCGGATCGCGGACGGGCCTTACTGGCCGGTCTTGACCTTGGTCCAGGCGCGGGTGACGACGCGCAGCACCTTCGGCGGATAGGCCGTGGTGGTGTAGAGCTTCTCGGAGGTCTCGGCGTCCGGATAGATCGCCGGGTCCTTGATGACGTCCTCGTTGAGGAACTCCTGGGAGGCGAGGTTGCCGTTGGCGTAGTAGACGTAGTTCGACGCCTTCGCCATCACCTTCGGCTCCATGATGTAGTTGAGGAAGGCATGGGCCTCGTCGACATTGGTGGCGTCGGCCGGGATCGCCATCTGGTCGAACCACATCTGCGCGCCTTCCTTGGGGATGATGTATTCGACGGTGACGCCCTTGTCGGCCTCGGAGGCACGGTCGCGGGCCTGCAGCACGTCGCCCGACCAGCCGATGGCGACGCAGATGTCGCCGTTGGCGAGCGCGTTGATGTATTCCGACGAATGGAACTTCTGGACGGTGCCGCGGACCTTGTCGAGCATCTCGGCCGCCTTGGCGATCTCGTCGGTGTCGTGGCTGTCGCCGCGGAAGCCGAGATAGTTGAGGGCGGTCGGGAAGATCTCTTCCGGCGCATCGAGCCAATGGATGCCGCAATCCTGCAGCTTCTCGGCGAGCTCCGGCTTGAACACCAGGTCCCAGCTATTCAGCGGCATGTCGGCGCCGAGGCGCTCCTTGACCTTGTCGACATTGATGCCGATGCCGGTGGTGCCCCACATGTAGTTGATCGAATAGGCGTTGTCCGGATCGTAGCCGGCGGTCAGCTTCTGGATCTTCGGCCACATGTTCTTCAGGTTCGGCAGCTTCGACTTGTCGAGCTTCTGGAACACGCCGGCCTGGATCTGGCGCGACAGGAAGGTGCCGGAAGGAACGACGACGTCGTAGCCGGTGCCGCCCGCGAGCAGCTTGGTCTCCAGCGTCTCGTTGGAATCGAAGACGTCGTAGATGACCTTGATGCCGGTCTCCTCGGTGAACTCCTTGAGGATCTCTTCGTCGATATAGTCCGACCAGTTGTAGACGCGGACTTCCTTGTCCGCGGCCGCGGCCGGCACGGTGGCGGTCATCGCGGCGGCAACGCCGGCGATGAGCGTGGTGGTGAAAAGCAGCTTGCGCATGTCTCTTATCGTCCCTCGTCTGGATCGGTGAGGTCTGGAAGCACCGGTTTTCCGGCATCTTCCGGTTTGACGGCTCCGCTCGACGTTATGAGTCTTGTCGCCGTCGCTCAACGGTTTTCTTTTGTCGGCCCGGCCCTGGTGCGCACCCCTCCACCGACAACCGGAAGGACGCAACTGGCCGTGTGCCGACAGGCCGTTTTCAGTTTATCGTTCTAGAGATAAGTCGATCGCTCCAATGGTGTGATTTCGGTCAGGAACTCGTCGATTTCGGCGCGTTTCACCGCTGCGTAGAGGTCGCGGTAGTCGGCGCCGAAGGCGCGGGCGATGAAATCGGATGAGGCGAATTCGCTGAGCGCGGCCAGCATCGTCGACGGAAGCGACGGGGCGGCGCTCTCATAGGCGTTGGTCTCCACCGGCGGCGGTGGCGTCAGGCCCTGTTCCATGCCGTCGAGCATCGCCGAGAGCACCGCGGTCAGCACCAGATAGGGGTTGGCGTCGGCGCCGGAGATGCGGTGCTCGATGCGCGTCGCCTCAGGCGAGCTCGCCGGCACGCGCAGCGCCACAGAGCGGTTGTTGTAGCCCCAGCTCGCCGCGGTCGGGGCGTAGGAGCCCGGCTGCAGGCGGCGGAACCCGTTCCAGCTCGGCACGAAGACCAGCGTCGAGGCGGCCATGTTCTCCATCAGGCCGGCGATGGCGGCCAGATGCCGGGCTTCGCCGGTTTCCGGGTCGGCGAAGGCGTTTTTGCCGTCGCGGCCGATCAGCGAGACATGGACGTGCATGCCGTTGCCGGGCCAGTCGAAGAACGGCTTGGCCATGAAGCTCGCCTTCAGCCCGTGGCGCCTTGCGGCGGCGGCCACCAGCCGCTTCAGCATCATGGCGTCGTCGGCGGCGGCGAGCGCATCGCCGCGGTGCTTCAGGTTGACCTCGAACTGGCCGGGCGCGGCCTCCGAGACGATGGTGTCGATGGGCAGGCCCTGCTCGGTACCGAAGGCGCGGATATCGGAGAACAGGGTCTCGAAATCGGACAAGTCGGCAAGGCCGTACATGTTCTGGCGGTCGGGTCCGCCATTGCCCTGCAGCACCGGCGTCGGGTCTGTCGCGTGGGCGATGCTGTCCGGATCGACCAGATAGAATTCCAGCTCGAAGGCCGAGGTCGCGGAAAACCCGGCGGCGGCCATCCGGTCGACGACGGCGGCAAGGCGCTGGCGCGGATCGGCGAAGAACGGCGCGCCCTCGTCGGTGAACATCTGCAACATGGCCTGGGCGGTCGGCCGCTCGGCCCAGGAGACCTTGCGCAGCGAGCCCGGCACGGCGCGGCAGAAGCCGTCGGGATCGCCACTCTCGACGTGCAGCCCCGTCTCCGTCACCTCGCGGCCCCAGATGTCGAGGCCGAACAGGGAGAGCGGAAAGTTGATGCCGGTCTCGAACGCCTTGCGCAGGGAATCCGCCGGCGCCCACTTGCCGCGCAACACACCGTTGGTGTCGGTGATCAGGTAGTCGACGGCGTCGATGTCGGGATGGGCGGCGAGGAAGGACTCAACCTCGTCGAAAGTGGCCGCGCTGTCGTCCGTCCGGTCGTCCATCGATACCTGCATGAAGAGTGTTTTTCCGAAAACGCTGCCCGTTCGGGAGCCCGATGCCGCCACGGCGCCCGGCTTTCGGCGCCGCTGTCGACATCGTGATCTTGGGCGGCGATGTCTGCCGTTGCAAATTGGACGAATTGTGATCACATTTCTCGAAGCGATGTCAAGCGCGATTGCCCGAATGGGGTGAACGGGCGGCGCGCATCGACGGCGAGATATAAGGAGCGGCGCGGCGGAATGAGCCTCGACTACGACAGCACCCCGGATACATCCCCCGAGACCGGCGCCCGCAGCACGGTTCGCGACAAGGCGATCGCGGAGCTGCGCCAGGCGCTCCTGACCGGGCGGATCGTGCCCGGCCGGGCGCTGACCCTGCGCGGCCTTGCGGCAACGCTCGGCACCAGCCCGATGCCGGTGCGCGAGGCGATCCGGGCGCTTGCCGCCGAACACGCGCTGGAGATCCAGGCCAACGGCCGGGTCATCGTGCCGACCATGACGCCGTCGCGCTTCGACGACCTGATGCGGGCCCGCGTGCTCCTGGAGCCGGAGGTCGCAGCCCTTGCCCTGCCCCGCCTCGACCGCGCCACCGTCAAGGCGCTGACCGGCATCGACGACGCCCTCGACCGGTGCCTGGAGAACGGCGACGTGGAGAACTACATGCAGTTCAACCACGACTTCCATTTCACCGTCTACCGCGCCGCCGACGCGCCCGTGCTGCTGCCGCTGATCGAGAGCCTGTGGCTGCAGTTCGGCCCGTTCATGCGCACCGTCTACGGGCGGGTCGGCACCATCACCCTCGTCGACCAGCACAAGGAGGCGATCGCCGCGATTGCCCGGCGCGACGAGGCCGGACTGCGCGAGGCGATCCGCAACGACATCCTCGATGGCATGCGGCTTATCGGCTCCGTCGATCTCGGCCGCGAGGCCGGTGCGCCCGGCTAGCGACGGGACGGACCCGGATTGCATTTGACAAAAGCCCGGAATGTGATCACAAATCGGGCCAAATCTTTCAGACGACATTTGACCACCGGAGGGACACCATGCTCGACAAGCCGACCCGCGACGACTGGCACAAGGCGGCAACGGACCTTCAGCCCCGGACACAGGCCTTCATCGACGGCGCCTTCGTTGATGCCGCCTCCGGCAAGACATTCGAGAGCATCAACCCGTCGACCGGCCAGGTGCTCGCCAATGTCGCCGAATGCGACAGCGCCGACGTCGACAAGGCCGTCGCGGCCGCCCGCACCGCCTTCGAGGACCGGCGCTGGGCCGGCCTGGCGCCCGGCAAGCGCAAGCGCGTGCTGTTGAAGTTCGCCGACCTGATCCGCAAGAACAAGGACGAGCTGGCGCTTCTCGAAACCCTCGACATGGGCAAGCCGATCCGCGATTCCTCGGGCATCGACGTGCCGCTGGTCGCCAGCACCATCGCCTACTACGCCGAGGCGATCGACAAGATCTATGACGAGATCGGCCCGAGCGCCGACGACACGCTCTCCATGGTCGTGCGCGAGCCGCTCGGCGTCATCGCCGCCGTCGTTCCCTGGAACTTTCCGCTGCTGATGGCCTCCTGGAAGATCGGCCCGGCGCTCGCCACCGGCAACTCGGTGATCCTGAAGCCAGCAGAACAGTCGCCGCTGTCGGCGCTCCGGCTCGCCGAACTCGCCGCGGAGGCCGGCGTTCCGGACGGCGTCCTCAACGTCCTTCCCGGCTATGGCGAGACCGCCGGCCAGGCGCTCGGCCGGCATATGGACGTCGACCTCGTCACCTTCACTGGCTCGACGGACGTCGGCAAGCTGTTCCTGCAGTATTCCGGCCAGTCGAACATGAAGCGCATCGCGCTGGAATGCGGCGGCAAGAGCCCGCACATCATCATGGCCGACGCGGCCGACATCAAGACCGCGGCCTATACGGCGGCGGCCGGCATCTTCTTCAACCAGGGCGAGGTCTGCAACGCCGGCTCCCGGCTCCTCGTCGATGCCAGCATCAAGGACGAGGTGATGGAGCATCTGGCGACGGCCGCCGGACGCTGGCGGCCGGGCGACCCGCTCGATCCCGACACAAGGCTCGGCGCCATGGTCACCGAGGAGCAGATGGAGCGCGTGCTCGGCTACATCGCGGCCGGCCGCGAGGACGGCGCCGAACTGGTGCTCGGCGGCGAGCGCGAGATGGTCAACACCGGCGGCTTCTACGTCGAGCCGACCGTTTTCGACAAGGTGACGCCGCAGCACCGGATCGCCCAGGAGGAGATCTTCGGGCCGGTGCTGTCCACCCTCACCTTCAACGGCCTCGACGAGGCGATGGAGATCGCCAACAAGACCATCTACGGCCTTGCCGCGGCGATCTGGACCAGCGACCTGTCGACCGCCCACCGCGCCTCGCGGGCGCTCAGGGCCGGCACGGTCTGGGTCAACTGCTTCGACGAAAGCGACATCACGGTGCCGTTCGGCGGCTTCAAGCAGTCCGGCATCGGCCGCGACAAGTCGCTCCATGCGCTTGAGAAATACACCGAGCTGAAAAGCATCTGGATGAAGATATGAGCGCCTCCGACACACCGGTTGCGGCGGCAAGGGGCGTTGCCTCCCTTGAGGAGGCGCGCGACTGGCTGAAAGCACGACGCATCGAGGACATCGAGTGCATCGTGCCGGACCAGGCCGGCGTGCCGAAGGGCAAGATGATGCCGACCGAGAAGTTCTTCTCCGGCACGACGATGACGATGCCCGGCTCGATCTTCATGCAGACGATCTCCGGCGACTATCCGGACCTGCCGGAAAGCGCCGACTACGACCCGACCGACGGCGATCTGTTCTTCAAGCCGGACTATTCGACGCTCGCGGTCGTTCCCTGGGAGAGCGATCCGACCGCCCAGCTCCTGCACGATGCCTATGACGGCGACGGCAACTTCTTCGAGATCGCGCCACGCCAGGTGCTGCGCCGGGTCGTCGGCCTGTTCGAGGCCAAGGGCTGGACGCCGGTGGTGGCGCCGGAAATCGAGTTCTACCTGGTCAAGCCGAACACCGATGCGGACTATCCGCTGGAGCCGCCGATCGGCCGTTCGGGCCGGCCGGAAATCGGCCGCCAGTCCTATTCGATCTCGGCGATCAACGAGTTCGACGACCTGTTCGACGACATCTACGACTTCTCCGAGCTTCAGGGCCTTGAGATCGATACCCTGATCCACGAGGAAGGCGCGGCGCAGATGGAGATCAACCTGCGCCATGGCGATCCCCTAGAGCTTGCCGACCAGGTCTTCATGTTCAAGCGCACGATCCGCGAGGCGGCGCTGCGCCATGACATGTACGCGACCTTCATGGCCAAGCCGATCGCCGACGAGCCGGGCTCGGCCATGCACATCCACCAGTCGATCGTCGATGCGGAGACCGGCGCGAACATCTTTTCCGGCGAGGACGGCGATGCGACGCCGCAGTTCTTCTCCTATATCGCCGGGCTGCAGCGCTACCTGCCGCACGTCATGTGCATGCTGGCGCCCTACGTCAATTCCTACCGCCGGCTGACCCGCCACTCGGCAGCGCCCATCAACGTGCAGTGGGGCTACGACAACCGCACGGTGGGCCTGCGCGTGCCGAATTCCGGTCCGGTGGCGCGGCGCATCGAGAACCGGGTGCCGTCGTCCGACGCCAACCCCTATCTCGCCATCGCCGCCTCGCTCGCCTGCGGCTATCTCGGCCTCACCCACGACCTCAGGCCCGACAAGGCGATCGAGGGCTCGGCCCGCGACATGCCCTTCGGCCTGCCGCGCGACCTTTTGGGCGCCGTCGCTCTTTTAGAGAATTCCGGCGAACTCATCGACATATTCGGCAGCCGTTTCACCAGCGTCTACGGGGCGATGAAGGAAGAGGAATTCGAAACCTTCATGCGGGTGATCTCGCCCTGGGAACGGGAATACCTGCTGCTCAACGTCTAGAACCCGCCCTCCCTCGCGGGTCCTCAACATTCGGGAGATGCGATCCCCATGAACGTCCTTTCGAACGTCTATCCGACCGCTGCGCTGCGCGAGGCCGATGCCCGCCACCACTGGCATCCGTTCACCGACACCGCCGCGCTCAATGTGGAAGGGGCGCGGGTCATCGTCGCCGCCGACGGCGTCTGGCTGACGGATTCCGACGGCAACCGCATCCTCGACGGGATGGCGGGCCTGTGGTGCACCAATATCGGTCACGGCCGGGAAGAGATCGCCGAGGCGGTCTATGCCCAGATGAAGGAGCTCGGCTACTACAACACCTTCTTCAAGACCACTCATCCGCCGGTGATCAAGCTGTCCGAGCTGCTTTCGGAGGTCACGCCGCCGCACCTCAACCGGGTGTTCTTCTGCGGCTCCGGCTCGGAAGCGAACGACACCATCGTGCGCATGGTCCGCACCTACTGGCAGACCAAGGGAAAGCCGGAAAAGCAGACGATCATCTCCCGCCACAACGCCTATCACGGCTCGACGGTCGCCGGCGCCAGCCTCGGCGGCATGGGCGGAATGCACGCCCAGGGCGGGCTGCCGATCCCCGGCATCCACCACATCGCCCAGCCCTACTGGTACGGTGAGGGCGGCGACCTCAGCCCGGAGGAATTCGGGCTTTGGGCGGCGCGCGAGCTGGAACGGGCGATCGATGCGCTCGGCGAGGACAAGGTGGCGGCGTTCATCGCCGAGCCGATCCAGGGTGCCGGCGGCGTCATCGTGCCGCCGGACAGCTACTGGCCGGAGATCAAGCGGATCTGCTCGGAGCGCGAGATCCTGTTCATCGCCGACGAGGTGATCTGCGGCTTCGGCCGGCTCGGCGCCTGGTTCGGCTCCGACTATTACGGCCTCAAGCCCGACCTGATGCCGATCGCCAAGGGCCTTTCCTCCGGCTACCTGCCGATCGGCGGCGTCATGATGGCCGACCACGTGGCGGAGACGCTGGAACAGGGCGGCGAATTCGCCCACGGCTACACCTATTCCGGCCATCCGGTGTGCTGCGCGGCGGCGATCGCCAACATCAACATCCTCAAGCGCGAGGGCATCGTGGAGCGGGTGGCTTCGGACACCGGTCCCTATCTGCAGCGGAAATGGCTGGCGCTCGGCGAGCACCCGCTGGTCGGCGAGGCGCGCATGGTCGGCATGGTCGGGGCCCTGGAACTGGCGCCGGCGAAACCGGACCGCACCAAGCGGTTCGAGCCGGTCGGCGACGTCGGCACGCTGTGTCGCGACATCTCCTTCAAGAACGGGCTGGTGATGCGGGCGGTGCGCGACTCCATGATCGTCTCGCCGCCGCTGGTGATCACCCGCGAAGAGATCGACGACTTCATCGAGCGGGTGGAAAAGACCCTCGATGCCACCCTGTCCGAACTGACGAAAGCGGGCCTGATGGGATGAGCCGGCAAGGGGGCGAACCGCACACCGATTCCTATTATGCCGCGACCGCCATCGGCATGCGGAGCTGGCCGGCGCTGTACGGCGAATCCTCCGCCGACGTGTGCGTCATCGGCGGCGGCTTCACGGGCTTGTCCACGGCCGTGCATCTGACCGAGCTCGGCTTTTCGGTCGCGCTCCTGGAGGCGAACCGGATTGGCTGGGGCGCGACGGGCCGCAATGGCGGCCAGCTCCATTCCGGCCAGCGCCGGGACCAGGACTGGCTGGAAAAGGCCGTCGGCAAGGACGACGCCCGCCATCTGTGGGAGCTGTCGGAAGATGCCAAGCGGATCGTCAAGGACCTGATCGCCCGCTACGACATCGACTGCGACCTCGCTCCCGGCCTCATCCACGCCATGCACAAGAAGCGCTACGTCGCCGAAGAGCATGCCTATGCGGAAAAGCTCAGCCGCGACTACGGCTACGACGCCATCACGCTCCTCGACCGGGACGAGGTGGGCGCCGCGCTCGGCACCGACGTCTATTATGGCGGCTCGCGCGATGCGGAGGCCGGCCATCTCCATCCGCTGAACTTCGCGCTCGGGCTCGCCCGGGCCGCCGACGGCCTCGGCGTCAAGATCTACGAGCGGACCCACGCGCTCGCCATCCACGAGGGCGAGCCGATGCGGGTCGACACCGACGACGGTTGCATCCGCGCCGAGGCGGTGGTGGTTGCCGGCAACGGCTACCTCGCAGGGCTCGACAACGAGACCGAAACGCGGATCATGCCGATCAACAATTTCGTGCTGGCGACGGCGCCGCTCGGCGAAGACCGGGCTCGAGCCCTCATTCCCGGCAACGAGGCGGCCTCCGACAGCCGCTTCGTCATCAACTACTGGCGGCTCAGCCCCGACGGGCGAATGCTGTTCGGCGGCGGCGAGAACTACACCCCAAGCTTCCCGAAAGACCTTCCTGCTTTCGTGCGAAAGCACATGCTGAAGATCTACCCACAACTTCACGATGTTGTGATCGACTATGCCTGGGGCGGCACGCTGGCCGTCACGGTGCCCCGCATGCCCTATCTCAGGCGGCCGACGCCGGGGCTCTATTCGGCCGTCGGCTACTCAGGACATGGCGTCGGAATCGCGAATTTGGCCGGAAAACTGCTCGCCGAGGCGATTTCCGGCGACCAGAAAAAGCTGGATACATTCGCAAGACTTCCGATCCCGCGCTTCCCGGGCGGCAAGATGCTGCGCTGGCCGATGCTCTTTCTGGCGATGAGCTGGTTCGCATTGCGCGACAGAATCTGAACCAAAACGTTCGACCAACCGTATAGTTATTATGCGCCACCCGGCGGGCGGCGGCGATTTGTGTCGACAATATGACAGGAAACGCTGCGAAGTAAGCCACTTAACTGATTTTTATTTGACTACTATTTCGAAATATATCTTTGGTTATTACCTCAACAATTGTTAATTTATGAAATACTGCGTTGTTTTTTGCGAATTGAAACCATTATCCGCCAGCGTCAAGCAGCGATGAAATCGGCTCCAGGCCGGAGCGTGACGCTTCATTTTTCCTTTGTGTCATACTTCTATACTTTTGTATACAAATGAATTGCGGTTTATTGATAAATTCAACGGATGCTATATTTTGAAATCAACCGCTCCGCGTGTATGATTCGAAAAGTGGTGGATCGGTTGCCTGAAATGGATACAGAGGCCAAATTCATGGATGCAAGAAAACTAAAGCCTGCTGACATCGTCGAGGCGGTGCGCAGCGACATAATGGCGGGGATCCTCAAGCCCGGAGCGGCTTTGATCCAGGACACCTTAGCGCGGCGCTACGGTGTTAGCCGGATCCCCATTCGCGAGGCGCTTCGGCGCGTCGAAGCCGAAGGACTGATCGACGTGGTCTATGGTGGCGGCACCTTCGTCCACGTCCCGGATACTTCGGAAATCGCGGAAGTCTTCGAGATCCGTCTGCAACTGGAGCCGCACGTGCTGCGGCTGTCGATGCCACGGCTCGGGCCGCGCGACTTCGAGGCGGCGGAAGCGGCGATCGGTCTTTTGCGCGAGGAAGGCTGCGGCGGCCTTTCCATCGGCGAGATCGACCGGCGGTTCCACGACGCGATCTATGCGGGGGCCGACCGGCCGCTCCACATGGAAACGATCCGCACGCTGCAGGCGCGCCTCGCCGGCCTTCTGGCCACCGCGATGACGCCTGCCTCGGTCGCCGTCCTCGAAGAGGACATGAAGGCGATCCTGGATGTCATCCGCAAGGGCGACGAGAAGGAAGCCTCGGGTCGGCTGGTGCGCCAGCTCATCCGCACCCGCGAAAACCTGATCTCGGCCAGCGAGCCGGTCGATGAGGTGCGTTACGCCTGATTGGCGCAGCCACGCATGACGACAATGCAGAGGGCGGTGTCGACGGTGCATGAGAACGCCGACAATTAGCCGCCCAACGCACCATTTCCCCATGGAAGAGATTTCTCGGCCGGCGCCAGTGCGCCTGGCGTTCTCGGCCGGCAGCAACGTTACGCCGGGCGCGCGGAAAACCTCAGCAACAGCGCGGTAAGTGCCAGGATTGCCGTGACCGCGGCGAGCGGCACCAGGCCATCGGTGATGAACGGCGCGACCAGAGCCGTGCCGACAGCCGCAACGGCAAGCATCGCCATGATCACGAAGGCCGACCCGCGGGCATCGTCCTCGGCGGCGACGATCGCCTGGTGGAAGCCTGCCGGGCCGCGTACGCCCAGACCTGCGTTCACCACCAGGAAAATCGCCGTCACTACGGCCGCACTGCCGCCACCGGCAATGGCATAGGCGAACAGGGCGACGGCTCCGGCCGCGAACATCACCGCGCCGACCCGGACCACCCATTCCACCGTGAACCGTTTCACCAGCCGGCCCGAGATATTGGCCAGCACGATGAAGACGGTGATCCCGATCGCCTGCATGACGATGAAGTCGGTGACCGTCGCCCCGAGGCCGACGACGAAGACGGTCGGTGCGCCGAACACGAAGAGGAGCAGCGCGCCGACCGTTGCCGCATGCTCGACGGCGTTGCGCAGGAACGTCCAGTTGGACAGCAGGCCGCGGTAGCCGCCGGTGCCGTTCTGCCGCTTCGCGGCGGGAATGATCTCCCGTCCGAAAACGACCAGAAGCGCGAGGCAAAGGGAGAGCGTGGCCAGCAGATAAAAGCTTGCCCGCCAGCCGAATGCGTTGAGCAGCCAGAGGCCGGCGATCGGGCCTAGCGCCGGGGCCAGCACCTCGATGCTGCTGATGCGCCCGAGGGCGCCGACGGCATCGTCGTCGCCATAGAGCGCCCGCAGGATGCCCGGGGCGAACACGGCCGCGGCAGTGGCGGAGGCGCCCTGAACGGCGCGCAGGCCGATCAGCGCATCAAGCGAGCCCACCGTTCCGGCAAGGGCCGAGACGATGGCGTAGACGAGGAGCGAGGCCGCCAGCAGCTTTCGCTGGTCGAACCGGTTGCCCAGTTCGCCGAACATGAGCAGGCCGACCACCGTGCCGCCGGTGAAGGCGGCCAATACGAGCTGCGCGCGCTCCAGCGTGCCGCCGAGCGCGGCCGGCAGGCTTGGCACCGCGGGCAGCACCAGATCCGTGCCCGCAAGCCCGATCACGGTTCCGCTGGCGACGAGGACGAAGGCTGCTGAACGCCGCAAGCTTGAGGAAGACCCGCGCATCGGACCGGCCGTTTCAGGTGTTTGCAAGGGCCGGCATCGGGACCGGCGGGAGGGGGATCGGGCCTTCTGCGCCCTAGCCGAACAGCTCCGGGCGGTGCAGCATCAGCGCCTGGGCGAGGATGATCGTCTTGGCGTCGCGGATCCGACCGGACACGACCGCGCTGCGGAGCTGGTCGCAGGTCCATTCCAGCACCTCGATGTCCTCGCCCTCATGGGCGATGCCGCCGCCTTCGTGGAGCCGGCTGTCCTCGCCATATTCGGCCAGGAACAACGTCATCTTCTCGGTAATGATGCCGGGCGAGGAATAGGCGTGGCCGACCTTGCTCAGATAGGTGACCTCGTAGCCGAGCTCCTCGGCCGCCTCGCGCCGGGCCGTGGTCTCCAGGTCCGGGTCCTCGTCGTCGGAAAGCCCGGCGCACACTTCCACCAGATGGCCGTCGGCGTCGTCGAGATAGACCGGCACGCGGAACTGGCGCACCAGGAGGACGGTGCGGCGGCGCGGGTCGACCGGCAGCACGCCGACGCCGGAGCCGTGGTCATGGACCTCGCGCACGACGGTGAGTTCCGTGCCGTCGCGGGCCGGATGGGTCACGGTCATGCGCTCGAAGGTGACGAAGCCCTGATAGACGACCTCGCGATCCTCGATCCGGACGGCATCGCCGTCTTTCGGCTCTTCCATGGCTCACGACCCTTGCTGCGATTGCTTCACCGATGCCGGCAACGGAGCCCCGCTCCGGCCTTGTCGCGTGATGCCCGATCGACCTCCAAAGCACAAGGCGGCATTTTGCCTGCCGCTTCTGGTCGGGCTTTTTGGCCGGTTGCAGCCGTTTCCCGGTCTTTTCTTCGAGGCCGCTCCGCGGCTACTTGATCGCCTGCAGGATCGAGACGTAGTTGGCAACGGCGGCGCCGCCCATATTGAAGACGCCGCCGAGGGAAGCGTCCCTGACCTGCATGTCGCCGGCCGTGCCGGTAAGCTGCATCGCCGTCAGCACGTGCATGGAAACGCCGGTGGCGCCGATCGGATGGCCCTTCGATTTCAGGCCGCCCGACGGATTGACCGGCAGCTTACCGTCCATCGCCGTCCAGCCCTCCAGGATGGCGCGCTCGCCCTCGCCTTCCTTCGTCAGTCCCATCGCCTCGTATTCGATCAGTTCGGCAATGGTGAAGCAGTCATGGGTCTCCACGAAGGAAAGGTCGTCGAGGGTGACGCCGGCCTCGGCAAGGGCCTGCTGCCAGGCAACGCCGCAGCCCTCGTATTTGAGAATATCCCGCTTCGACATCGGCAGGAAATCCTGGACGTGGGAAGCGGCGCGGAACGCGACCGCCTTGTCGCGGCCGAGCGCGGTTGCCGTATCGGTCAGCACCAGCGCGGCGGCGCCGTCGGAGACGAGCGAGCAGTCCGTGCGCTTCAGGGGACCGGCGACGTACGGGTTCTTTTCCGATTCGGCGCGGCAGAAGTCGAAGCCGAGATCCTTGCGCATCTGGGCGAAAGGGTTGTTGACGCCGTTCTTGTGGTTCTTGGCGGCGATGGCGGCGAGCGCGTCGGACTTGTCGCCGTGGCGCTGGAAATAGCCTTGCGCAATCTTGCCGAAGACACCGGCAAAGCCGGCCGGCGTGTCGCCGTCTTCCGGCAGGTAGGACGCCTTCAGGAGGTTGCGGCCGATCTCCGGGCCCGGCGTCGTCGTCATCTGCTCGACGCCGACGACGAGCACGAAGCGCGCCTTGCCGGCGGCGATGACGGTCAGGCCCTGGTGGACGGCAGCCGAGCCGGTGGCGCAGGCGTTTTCCACCCTCAGCGCCGGCTTGAAGCGGAAGTCCGGGTCGGCCTGCAGCACCAGCGAGGCGGTGAAGTCCTGGGCGGAAAAGCCGCCATTGAAATGGCCGAGCAGGATCTGGTCGACGTCGCGCGCCTCAAGGCCGGCATCGGCGACGGCGCGGTTGGCGACGTCGACGATCAGGCTCTCGACGGTTTCCTCGCCGAGCTTGCCGAATTGCGAATGGGCCCAGCCGATGATCGCTGCGGTCATTTCTTGAAACTCCCTCCTTGGCGCCCCGTGGCCGGACGACGGGTCCGGCGGGCATCTTTGGCCCCATCTATAGCATGGGACGGCGCGGCAAAAAGGGGGATGTCGCAGCAGACGGCGGGTTGCGGGATGCCGTTATCGCGGCACGTTCAGCGCCGGCGGCGCCCTTCGACACCGACATCGGGATCGGTGACGTCGCCGTCATTGTCGAAGAAGCGGCGGTAGTAGCGCTCGCGCTCGCGCGTCTCGATCTCGTCGACGCGGTCGCGGGCATCGGTGATGCCGTAGGGCCGGCTGCGATCGGCGTCGAGGTGGTTGCCGAACAGCGGGAAGGAGACCTTGCCGAGGACGTTGCGCAGCGAATCGTCCCAGCGGCGCGGGCCCTCCATGCCGCCGTTCGCCCTGACGACGATGAAGCGGCCGGGCCGGACGATGCCGGTGCAGGTGCCGTCGACGCAGACGTCGACCGCGCCTTCGACGAGGATGACGATGACCTTCTGGGCCTGGACGACGAGGTCGAAGACGGTACCGCGCACGCCGATGGTCGCGAGCGGCGTCTTGACCTTGTAGCTCTGCGAATTCGAGGAGCCGGACACGAACCGGAAGGCACCCTTCACGGCCTCCACCGAGACTTCCTCGGCGGTGCCGCCCGGATTGTAGACGAAGCGGTCGAGCACGACTTCGGAAACCGGGCCGATGGACAGGCTCGTCTCGTCGAGGAACAGCAGTTGCGCGGTGCTTTTCTCCCGCGTGGCGATGCGCTCGTTGCCGAAGACGCCGTTGCCGGGGGAGAGGCTGCGCACCTGGCTGGCCAGCGTGCCCGTCACGTCGCGCTGGATGGCGGAGGCGACGCCGATGCGGTCGGCGGCATGGGCGGCCGCCGCGCTGGCAGCCATCACACCGGCCGCGACGAGCGGCAGAATTTTGCGTCTGACCGAAATCATTGCGTTCCGCCTTCCCTGCCCCGTTCCGCCTGCCCCGGCATTGTCGCGCCAGGAAGACCTCTGGCCAAGCCATCGTCCGGCCTCGGCAACGTTGTCGCCCAACAGCGAAGGCTTTGTCCAGCACCAGAATGCAACACTTCGCACTCAAATCCACAGGCAGTTTCCAAAACACATTGCGCGGGCGTTATCGTTTGGTAGTTTCGCCTGAGAATTTCTTGCCGAGAACCTTGGGCCGCCGAGATGACCGCATTGACGACCACGGGACGCCGGAACCGCATGACACGTCTCGCCGCCCTCCTCGCCGGCACGCTCCTTCTGACCGGGATCGCAGTGCCGGCCTTCGCCGAAGGGCCGATCGATTCCGGCTACGGCGCGGTGCTCGCCGATCCGACCGATCCGATGATCAACAACGCCTATGCGGCCCGGGCCGAGGCGCGCGGCGAATACCGCAAGGCGCTCGCCACCTATGAGCGGATCCTCGTCCACCATCCGGACAATGCCGAGGCGATCAGCGGCCTGATGCGCATGCGCCGACGGCTGCAGCCGTCCTCCACCCAGGTGTTCCTGGAGCTGGGCGGCGCCTACCAGTCGAACCCGCGCCAGTTCCCCTCGCCGGGCGAGACCGACGACGGCAACGCCTTTTCCGTCATCCGCATCCTCGACGAGCGCTCCTTCGGCTCGCAGCGCTGGCGCACCATGATCGAGGGCAGCGGCGAGATCTTCGGCGATCTCGACGTCCTCGACAATTTCGCCCTTTCGGCCGATACCGGCCCGCTGTTCGACCTGACGCCGACCATTGCCGTGCGCCCGGCCCTTGTCGGCGGCTATGCCTTCCTCGACGGCGGCAGCTTCTTCGGCGAGGTCGGCGCCTCGCTCGGCTTCGAGGGCTACCTGCAGGGCGCCCTGCAATCGATCGAAATACGCGCCACCTGGCGCGACTATGCGGACCGCTGGGTCTCCGACGATGGCGCCGTCATCGATGTGCGCGGCCATTTCGGCTATGGCGGCCTTATCGACGATGCAGATGCCATCATCGTCAAGCCGCGGCTGCGCTGGAGCGGCGTCGACACAAGGCCGGGCGTCGTCATCCCGAGCGGGTTCGAGCCGGGGCGCTATTTCGAGGCCGGAACGAAGCTGGAATACTACTACCCGTTCGCCGAATGGCTGCTGGCCGGCCCCAATGTCGGTCTCTTCCAGCGCTGGTTCGACAAGCCCGTCACCGTCGGCGGCGCCGACCGGCGAGACACCTATCTCGCCCCCGGCGGGTCGGTGATCCTGCGCGACCTCGTTGCCGAGAACGTCGATTTCCGCTTCGACTACCGCTACGAGATGCAGGACTCCAACGATCCGACCCGCGACTTCGACAATCACGCGGTGGCCGGACGGATCCTGGCCCGGTTCTGACATGGCGGCCGGTGCGCCGCGCCGGACACGGCGGCCGCGGCAGTCGTCGGGGCTGGCGATCCTTGCCGCCGGCGTCATCGTCGCCGCCGCGTTCCTTGGCCGTGTCGCCCTTCCCGAGACGCTCACCAACCTTTCCAACCTCGTCTTCGATGCCTATCAGCGGGCCCTGCCGCGAGTCTGGACGCCGGAGCTGCCGGTCCGGATCGTCGACATCGACGAGGCCTCGCTGGCACGGCTCGGCCAATGGCCCTGGCCGCGCGACCGGCTGGCGGCGATCGCCGAATTCGCCAGGGACGCGGGCGCGGCGGCCATCGTCTTCGATTTCCTCTTCGCCGAGCCCGACCGCACCTCGCCGGAAGAGGTGCTGACGACGCTTTCCGACACCCCGGCGCGGCGCGCGCTCGCCAGGGCGTTGGAGCTCTCCGTCCCGCACGACATCTCGTTCGCCTCCGCGCTCGGCGAGACGGGGTCCGTCATTGCCGCGGCCTTGACCCAGACACCGGGCGGCACGCTGCCGGTGAAGGCGGGCTATGCGGTTGCCGGCGACGACCCGACGCCGTTCATCCGCCATTATGCGGGCGCGACGGCGCCGCTCGACGTGCTTGCCGAAAACACCAAGGGGATCGGCGCCATCAACTGGCTGCCCGACCGGGACCAGGTGATCCGGCGCGTGCCGATGGTGCTGTCCGGCCCCGACGGCTTCGTGCCGACGCTTGCCGCCGAGGCGCTCAGGGTGGCGCAGGGCGCCTCGACCTATGTGCTGCGGGCCTCCAATGCGAGCGGCCAGACGGCGTTCGGCGCCACGACCGGGCTCAACGCCATCCGTATCGGCGACATCACCGTGCCGACCGATGCGAACGGCGCCGTCGTCGTGCGCTATTCGAAGCCGGCACCGGGACGCACTATCCCGGCCTGGAAGATCCTTGGGGGCGCTGTCCCGGAGGAGGAGTTGAAGGGCCGCATCGTCCTGGTCGGCACCAGCGCGGCGGGGCTGTTCGACCTTCGGGCAACGCCGGTCGCCGCCGTCGTTCCGGGCATCGAGGTGCACGCCCAGGTGATCGAGCACATCGTCTCCGGCGGATGGCTGGCGCGGCCCGACTGGGCGCCGGGGCTGGAGATCGTCGCTGCCGTCCTCGGTGCGCTGTTCTCCGCCGTCGTCGTCGCCAAGCTGCCGGTGCGCGGCGCGCTTCCCGTCGCGCTGTCGCTCTCCGCCCTCTTCTGCCTTGCAAGCTGGTTCGCCTTCACCCGGCAGGGGCTCTTCATCGACCCGGTGTTCCCGGCCGGCACGGCGCTCGGCGCGCTCTTTGCGGCGTCGGCAACCGTGATCTTTTCCAAGGAGCGGGCGCGGCGCGAGATCCGCAACGCCTTCAGCCGCTACCTCGCGCCGGACCTCGTCGACGAGGTGGCGGCCGATCCGGCGCGACTTAAGCTCGGCGGCGAGATGCGCCCCATGACGCTCCTCTTCTCCGACATTCGCGGCTTCACGACCCTGTCGGAGGGCATGGAGGCGGAGACGCTGACGCGCTTCCTCAACGCGTTCCTGACGCCGATGACCGACGTCATACTGTCGCGCCGCGGCACCATCGACAAATATATGGGCGATGCGGTGATGGCGTTCTGGAACGCGCCGGTCGACGATCCGGACCATGCGAGCAACGCGGCGGGCGCCGCGCTCGACATGCTGGCGGCGCTGAAAACGTTCAACGCCGAGCACGAAGGGACCGCGACGGTCGCCATCGGCATCGGCATCAACACGGGCGAATGCTGCGTCGGCAATCTCGGCTCCGAACAGCGCTTCGACTATTCGGTGATCGGCGACGACGTCAACGTCGCCTCGCGACTGGAAGGCCTCACCAAATTCTACGGCGTCCCCGTCCTTGCCGGCGAGGCGACGGTCGTGGCGGCCAAGGGCTACGAGTTTCTCGAACTCGACCGGGTGCGGGTCAAGGGCAAGCGGACGGCGCTGACGGTGTCGGCCCTCTTGGGCGATGCCGGCATTGCCGGGGAAATCGACCTTGTCCGGCTGCGGGAGACGCAGGCCGCGATGCTCGCCGCCTATCGGGGGCGGGCCTGGGACATCGCGCTCTCGCATCTCGCCGACCTCCCCGCCCTTTCCGCCGGCCGGCTCACCGACTATGCCGCGGCGATGGGGTATCGCATTGCGCGGCTCAGGACCGAAGCGCTGCCGGACGATTGGGACGGGGTGTTCGATCCGGAGAGCAAGTGAGGGCGCTCAGGCGTCAGGGTCGAGGGCAATCACGATCTTGCCGACATGGCCGCCGGCGCGCATCAGTTCGAAGGCATCGCGGTAGCGGTCCAGCGGGAAGGTCTCGTGGACCCAGGGCTTCAGGCGGTGGGTTGCGACCGCTGCCATCATCCGCGCCATGTCGCCGAGCGAGCCACAGGTGATGCCCTGGAGGCGGACCTGGCGCATCACGGCGAGCGGCAGGTTGAGCGGCGCGTGGCTACCGGACAGGTTGCCGATGAGAGCCACCGTGCCGCCGGGCTTGACCGAGCGCATCGCATTTTCCAGCGTCGCCGCCCCGCCGAGTTCGACGACGAGGTCGGCGCCGTCCGCATCGAAGTTTTCACGCACGGCGCGCGACCACTCCGGCACCTCGACATAATTAGCGGTCACGTCGGCGCCGAGGTCGGAAATCCGGTCCAGCTTTTCGTTCGACGAGGAGAGCACCATAGTGCGGGCGCCGGCGATCCGCGCGAACTGCATCGCAAAGAGCGCGACACCGCCGGTGCCTTCCACGACGACGGTGCCGCCGGGGCGAACGTTGCCGTGTTCGACGACCGCGCACCAGGCGGTGATGCCGGCGCAGGGAAGCGTTGCGGCCTCCGTCAGCGACAGGTGGTCGGGCACGGCAAAGAGCGCGCGTTCCGGGACGAGCACGTAGTCTGCGCAGAAGCCGTCGCCGCCGGGGCCGCCGCGGATGGTTTTGAGGCCCCCCGCACTCGGCGCCCCGTCGATCCAGCCTTCCGCGATGCCGTTGACGACCCGGTCGCCGGGAGAGAACCGGGTGACACCCGGGCCGACGGCTTCGACGATGCCGGCGCCGTCGGAGGTCGGTACCACCGGCATTGTCTGGCGCGGATTGTAGGAGCCTTCGACAAGGAGGAGGTCACGGTAGTTCAGGGAGACGGCGGCGATCCGGACCAACACCTCGCCGGGGCCAGGCTCCGGCCGCTCGCGCTCGGCGATGTTGAGGTTCTGAAACCCGAAGCCGCCGTCCAGCACCAGTGCGCGCATGCCATTCCCCCCGAGGAACGTTGTTTCGTTCCGATATGCAGTCATTGCGAGCGAGCGGAGCGAGCGCGGCAATCCAGGGGCCATTTACTCGGAGCAAGTTGCTCTGGATCGCCACGTCGGCCTTCGGCCTCCTCGCGATGACGACAGTGTTTTGTTCGCTTCAGCCCTGCTTCCCGACGCTCAATCCGGCATCGGGATGTCCGGCATCTGCTTGGGCACATGATAGCCGCGCTGCACCGCCGGGCGCCCGGCGATCGCGACGTACCAGCGCTTGACGTTCGGATAGTCGTTGAGATCGATGCGCTGCCAGTCGAAGCGGGTCGCCCAGGGCCAGATCGAAATGTCGGCGATGGAATATTCGCCGCAGACATAGTCGCGGCCTTCCAGGCGCTTGTCGAGGACACGGTAGAGCCGCTCCGTCTCCTTGCCGTAGCGCTCTTCGGCATAGGGCGCCTTGCCGGGATTGAACTCCAGGAAGTGGTGGGCCTGGCCGAGCATCGGGCCGAAGCCGCCCATCTGCCACATCAGCCATTCGATGACCTCGAAGCGGCCCTTGATGTCGCTCGGCATCAGGCGGCCGGTCTTTTCGGCGAGGTACATCAGGATGGCGCCCGATTCCATCAGGTGGATACCGGTGTCGTGGTCGACGATCGCCGGGATCTTGTTGTTGGGGCTGATGGCGAGAAACTCCGGCGCGAATTGCTCGTTCGCCATAATGTTGATCGGCTTGACCGTATAGGGCAGCCCCAGTTCCTCCAGAACGATGGAGGCCTTGCGCCCGTTCGGGGTCGTCCATGTATAGAGATCGATCATGATCGGCCTTTGCATTTCGGCTGGGTCGATTGTCGAATCGGAAAAAGAATCCGGTCGGCGGAATTTGGCGCAAACATCGTCTTTTTGGACGACTGGATCAACCATCCGTTTTTCTGCACCTTGCGGCCCCGGCCGGGACATGAAACACGGATGACCGCAGCCAGCCGCCGCCAACCGCCAGGGATTTCCTGCCATGACGCCCGCCGCCGACCGTCGCCTCGATGCCGCACGCCGTGCGCTTGAACACCTTCGCGAGGCAGCAAGGCTCAGCCTCGATTTCGAACTGTGGGACGGCTCGACCGTGCCGGCCGATGCCGAGCCGGGGAGCCTCAGGATCGCGGTCTCGGACCCGGCCGTCTTTTCCCGCCTGATCCGGGCGCCGCGCATCCCGACCCTGATCGAGCTCTATGCCGCCGGGCTCGTCGATATTAAGAACGGCTCGTTCTTCGACCTTGCCGAGAAGCGGCCGGAAACGCGGACCCGCGACATCGCCAAGAAGATCAACAAGGGGCTCCTGTTGAAGGCCGCCCTTCCCTTCGCGCTGTCCTCCGCCCGGCCCGGCACAGCGCCGGAGGCGCATGGCGTCGACGGCGGCACGGCGGCCACCCTGTCGCGCGGCAGCGACAAGGCCGACATCGCCCACCACTACGACGTCTCCAACGACTTCTACCGGCTCTTCCTCGACCCGGAGATGGTCTACACCTGCGCCTACTTCACCGACTGGCAGAACGACCTCGCCACCGCCCAGCGCGACAAGCTGGAGATGATCTGCCGAAAGCTGCGGCTGCAGCCCGGCGAGCGGCTCCTCGACATCGGCTGCGGCTGGGGCTCGCTCATCACCTATGCGGCCGAGCATTACGGCGTCGAAGCGGTCGGGGTGACGCTTTCCGAAGAGCAGGCCGAACTGGCCGAGCACCGGATCAAGGAGCGCGGATTATCCGACCGGGTCTCCGTGGAACTCCGCGACTACCGGGCGCTTTCCGGCGAGTTCGACAAGATCGCCTCGATCGGCATGTTCGAGCATGTGGGCATCGACAATGCGGACGGGTATTTCTCCTCGGTCCGCAAACTGTTGAAGCCGCGCGGGCTCTACCTGCACCACGCGATCACGCGGCGGGCCAAGGCGACCGACCGGCTGTTCCGGCAAAAGCGCAAGGAATACAACGCCATGGTCCGCTATATCTTCCCCGGCGCGGAGGTCGACCATATCGGCATGTCGCTGAAGGGGCTGGAGGCGGGCGGCTTCGAGGTCCACGACGTGGAGGGCTGGCGCGAGCATTACGGGCGCACCACCGAACTCTGGGCCAAGGGCCTGATGGAAAACCGCGAGGCGGCCGTTGCGATTGCCGGCGAGGCGCGCACCCGCATCTGGATCGCCTATCTCTCCGGCGTCTCGCTTGCCTTCCAGCGCGGCACGCTGCAGATCTTCCAGACCCTCGCCTCGCGCCGCGCCAAGGGTTCCGCGGGCCTGCCGCCGACGCGGAGTGATCTCTATCGCTAGAGGTCAGGCCGCCAGCCGCTCCCGTCCGTGCGGGACGTCGTAGTCGAGGTCCGGGCCGACGGGGACGATGCCGGTCGGGTTCAGGGTCTTGTGGCTGCCGTAGTAGTGGTTCTTGATGTGGTCGAGGTGCACCGTTTCGGCGACGCCCGGCACCTGGTAGAGGTCGCGCAGATAGCCGGAGAGGTTCGGGTAGTCGGCGATGCGGCGGATGTTGCACTTGAAGTGGCCGACATAGACCGGATCGAACCGCACCAGTGTGGTGAACAGGCGCCAGTCGGCTTCGGTGATCTTCTCGCCGGTCAGGTAGCGCCGGGTCGACAGGCGCTCTTCCAGGAAATCCAGCGTTTCGAACAGCGGCCCGACGGCCTCCTCATAGGCTTCCTGGCTGGTGGCGAAGCCGGCCTTGTAGACGCCGTTGTTGACGGTGTCGTAGATGCGCCCGTTGAGGGCGTCGATCTCCTCGCGCCTGGCGTCCGGATAGTAGTCGCCGAAGCGGGCGCCGACGGTGTCGAAGGCGCTGTTGAACATGCGGATGATCTCCGCGGATTCGTTGGAGACGATGGTGCCCGTCGTCTTGTCCCACAGCACCGGCACGGTGACGCGGCCGGAATAGTCCGGCTTTGCCGCCAGATAGATCTCAAAGAGCCGCTTGGCGCCATGGATGGGGTCGGGGACAACACCGGGTCCATCTTCGAAGGTCCAGCCTTCCTCGCCCATATGCCAGTTGACGACCGAGACCGTGATCATCTTTTCCAGGCCCTTCAGGGCGCGGAAGATCAGGGTGCGGTGGGCCCAAGGGCAGGCATAGGAGACATAGAGGTGGTAGCGGCCCGGCTCGGCCCGGAACCCCTTGTCGCCGCCCGGGCCGGGGGCGCCGTCGGCCGTCACCCAGTTGCGGAAGGGCGATTCGGAGCGCACGAAGCGGCCGCCGGTCGCATCCGTATCGTACCACTGATCCTTCCAGACGCCGTCAACCAGCAAACCCATGGCACAGTCCTTTCGTTGCTCTGTCACTGCCGCGACATGTAAGCCAACGACGGGGCGGGGCCACCGGTTCCGGGGTGAACAGTCTGGTTCCACTTTGAAAAACACGCCGGCACCCCGCCCTCGCGAAGCACCGGCGAAGCGGATGCGTCAGGCGAATTCGCTGACGTCGATGGTGAAGGTCTGGCGGCTGATGGAGCCGTCCGGGGCGCGCGCCGTCACCTCCAGGTCGACGGACGGTTCGGCCTCGGTGTCGAAGGCAGCGCCGTCGGCGAGCATGACATTGCCCTCCTCGTCGACGAAGAAGCGGTCGTCGTCGACCTCGTAGCGCATGCCGCCTTCGGCAGGCTCCGAAGGGGTTTCGAGCGGTTCGTCGGCGGGCATCTCGTCGGCAGCGGGTGCGGCGTCAAGGGTCGCCGGCTCTTCTGCGGAAACGTCCTCGGCCTCGGAGCGGGGCTCGGCATGGGGCGTTTCCAGCGGATCGAGTGCCGGTTCTTCCGGTTCGGACAGTGCAGGTGCCGGCGGCTCCTCGGCGGTCGTCGCGCTCGCCGGCCTCCCCCTGTTGCCGAAAAGGTCCGGCTCGGGATCGGCATAGTGGGGCACCAGCGTGACGTCGGCGACGCCGTTCGCAAGTTCCGGGGCGTCGTCGTCCAGTTCGCCGATGACGAAATGGCCGTCCGGACCGAGATAGAAGTAGTACTTGCCGAACTCGTGCTCGGCCTCTTCTTGCCCGTGCAGGGCTGGAGCCTGCTCCTCCTGCTCCTCCACGGCCTCTTCGGCGGGGCGCGCAGGCTCATCGGCAACGGACGTCGCCTCGTCAGCGAAGGGTCCAGGCTCGTCGGCACGCGGCGCCGTATCGGCGAACGCGGCATAGGGCATGTCGTCGACATGCGGTTCGCTCGCCGGACCGGGTTCCTCGATCACCCGCACCAGGTCGGCCGCATCGGCGCTAGCGGCGGAGGCTGCGGCCTCGGTGTCATCGTCCGTGATGTCGGGCGCCTCGGCGCCGGGGTGAGCGTCCTCCCGGGTGGGATCATCTTCGGAAGACGCCGCTTCAGGATGTGACTCCGACGACTCCTGCAAAGCCTCCTCTGCGAGGACGGGCTCTTCGGCGGCATCGTCCGGTTCGGCGAACGCGCCGTCGTCCGGCGCAGCAGGCTCGTCGAACCGGCTGTCGTCTTCCATTGTCGAGACCGGTTCGGGCTGCGGCTCATCGAATGCCGCCTCGTCCGCAATCGGCTCATCGACCGGATCCGCCTCGTCCGCCTCGACGTGGAGGGACACGTCTTCCGGTTCGGTCTCGCCTGTCTCGTCGTCTTCCCCCAGGGGATCGGCATCGGCGCCGTAGAAGGGCTCCGCCACCGGCACGGGCGCTTCCGAGACGTCGGTGGTGAGCGAGGCGTCGTCGGCAGCGTCGAGCTCGGCGGCAAGGGCAGCCTGTTCGGCTTCCGGATCGCTGTCCAGCACGGCGGTAGGGCCTGGGATCTCGGCTTCCTCGCCGGTCCCGTCGTCGTCGGCGGCGATCAGTTCGACGCGCGCCGTGTCCGGCTCCAGCGGCAGATGGTCGGCAGGGCCGTCCTCGGGCGCGTCGACAGCGGGGGCATCGTCGTCGGCCGGACCGGATTCGGAAAAGGCCGCGAGCGCATCGGATGCGGCGCGCTCGGCGACCGCGAACGGATCGCTCTCAGGCTCTGCAGACCGCTCCGGTTCATCGAACACCCCGGTGCCCGCGTCGCCGGCGTCCTCCTCTTCCGGCTCGGGGACGCTCGAAACGTCGATGGTGATCGGCTCGTCGAAGACCTCGCCGGTGATGTCGGTGATCCGCAAGATGAGCTGGTGTTCGGGAACAGCGCGGAATGCCGCCTCGGCGCCCTTGCGCACGAAAAGAACATCGCCGGTCATCTCGAAGATGTCCGCGCCCTCGCCGACGATCTCGTAGGAAAAACTCTCGCCGCCGTCGTCGGCGGCGAGCTCGGCGACCAGCAGTCGCCCCTCGGTCCGGTCATCGGGACCGGAGACGCCGCCGTCCAGCGGCACAGGATGCGACGGTTGTTCGACGGACTGGGTCTCGAACTCGGCCATGATACGCCCTCACACATACTCTGCGGGCGGCCCGGCCTGATGGGCGGCCCACGCCCAGCAGTGTGCCGCATCAGGGTAAACGAGAGTGAAACGCCAAAGTTTAATTGTTCTAATATGAGCCTTTTCGCATCTATGCGCCCGGCGGTTGCGGATTCTCAATGCTCTTTTGTCGCACCGCGCCTAGGAATCCAGAACCGGCTTCAGGACATGGCGTTCCGTTGGACGCGTCCTTTGCCGGCAGGGGACCGCAGAAGCGAAAAACGACAACGGACAGGCCGGCGTGCCGGATGTCCGCATCACGAAAATGCGCGGTTTCCTTGAGGGAGGATGACGTCTCGCAGGCGGCGCCTGCGCCCGTCACCCTGAAGAACGTGCTGCGCGATAACGCGATGACGGGCGCCCGGAAAAACCACCGGGACCGGCAACAGGGAAGGTCTGTCCGGAACCTCTTTTCATACAACCAAAGGTTTTCGAGCAAGCACGCGATGAGACAGAAAATCATCCAGGAAAAATATCCGATCTTCGTCCTCGAGCTGCAGAAGGACGAGACCGACATGACGTCGGCGGACGACATCGTCGCCCGGCTGAAGGCCAACATCGAGGCCGACCGGGTCGCCCGCTATATCGGGGTCTTCGACCACTACAACCACACCAAGGCGCTGCCGGACGGCTCCATCGCGCCGGAGATCGAGGACGCCAAGAACATCCTGTTCTGCTTCGGCGTGGCGCTGCCGAGCGCGGAGATGCTGGCGCTCCGGCCGCGCTCCATTGGCGTTGCCGAACTCGCCGACCGGTTCATCGTCTCCTTCCTGGAGGCACCGATGCCGGTTGCCAACATCGCCATGGAAAACTGGGTCCGGGCGCTGCGCGCCGACCCGGTGACGGCATGAGGAGCGGGACGATGCGCATTGCCGTCACCAGCCAGAACTTTCGCACCATCACGCCGCATGCCGGCAAGACGCGGCGCTTCATGATCTTCCTCGCCGACGGGGCCGAGCCCCCTGTCGTCGTCGACAAGCTCGACCTGCCGAAAGACCAGAGCATCCACGAGACCGCCTTCGACGCCCCGCACCCCATCGACGTCGTCGACGTCGTCGTCACCCAGAGCTGCGGCTCCGGGTTTCGGCGCAAGATGGACGCGCGCGGCATCCGGGTGGTCGAGACCAGCGAAACCGATCCTCACAAGGCAGCCGAAGCCGTGGCGGCCGGACGGGAGCTTGCCCCCGCCCCGCCCCACGACGACTGCAGCCACTGACAATGGAATGAGCCCGATGCGAAAGTCCGCAACCGCCCTTTGCCAGCTTGCCGCCCTCCTTTTCGCCTTAACGACGGGATCGATAGCGGCATTGGCTGCGGACGGTCAGGACCACGACGGCAAGTCGGGCGGCACCGCCGACCACGCCAAGTTCGAGGAACTGAACAAGACCTTCGCATCGGGCCCGGACGTCACCAGGGCCTGCCTCTCCTGCCACAACAAGGCGGGCGACCAGGTGATGCATTCGATCCACTGGAAGTGGGAATTCCAGAACGAAAAGACCGGCCAGACGCTCGGCAAGAGCCACGTCATCAACGCCTTTTGCGGCAATGTGGCGGCCAACGAGCCGCGCTGCACGAGCTGCCACGTCGGCTATGGCTGGACGGACATGGCGGCCGGGCCGCCGAAGGACGAAACCAAGGTCGACTGCCTCGTCTGCCACGACCGCACCGGCACCTACACCAAGATCGCGACCGCCGCCGGCATGCCGCCGCTCGATCCCGTCTCGCCGAAGGCTCAGACCATCACCGGCGCGCCGGCAAAGGCCCTCGACCTCGGCAAGATCGCGCGCAGCGTCGGCCTGCCGGGGCGGGAGAACTGCGGCCAGTGCCATTTCTACGGCGGCGGCGGCGACAACGTGAAACACGGCGACCTGTCGTCGGTGCTGTTCGAACCGACCAAGGCCGTGGACGTCCACATGGACAAGGACGGGCTCAACTTCGCCTGTTCCAAATGCCATGTCAGCACCGAGCACCAGTGGGCCGGCAGCCGCTATGACGTCAAGGCGATCGATACCGTCGGCACCGGCAAGCCGGGCGCAAGGCGCGACGTCGCCACCTGCGAATCCTGCCACGGCTCCAGCCCGCACCCGATCGGCACCGTTGCCGGCATCAAGCTCAACAACCACACCGGCCGGGTCGCCTGCCAGACCTGCCACATCCCGTCATTCGCCCGTGGCGGCGTCGCCACCAAGACCAAGTGGGACTGGTCGACCGCCGGCAAGCTGAAGGAGGGAGCGCCCTACCACGAGGAAGACTTCACCCAGAGCGACGGGTCGCACCTGCACACCTATCTCTCGACCAAGGGCGGTTTCGAGTGGGGCGAGAACGTCACGCCCTACTACGCCTGGTTCGACGGACAGGTGCGCTACACGCTTTCCGACGCCACCATCGACCCGACGAAGACCGTGGAGATCAACCGCATCAAGGGCAGCCCGGACGATCCCAACTCGCGGATCTGGCCGTTCAAGCGGATGGAGGGGCGGCAGGCCTATGACGCCAAGCTGAACCACCTCGTCTACAACCACGTCTTCGGGCCGGACACCGACAGTGCCTTCTGGACCAATTTCGACTGGGACAAGGCGATCAAGGCGGCGATGGAGCATGTCGGGGTCGATTATTCCGGCGAATACGGCTTCGTCGACACGCTCATGTACTGGCCGATCACGCACATGGTGGCGCCCAAGGACGACGCGCTGGCCTGCGCCGAATGCCACGCCAGGGACGGACGCCTCGCCAGCCTTGCCGGCTTCTACATGCCGGGCCGCGACCACTTCTCCTGGCTCGACATCATCGGCTACCTGGCGATCGCCGGGGCGCTCGGCGGCGTCATCCTGCACAGCCTCGCGCGCGTCATGATGCGCGGCAGAACCAAGCATTGATCATCATCGGGGGAGACGCGTCATGACCGACAAGAACCACTATCACGACATCAGGGCCCAGGAAAAACCGCCGGTCATCAAGAAGAAGACCAGGCAGGGCCTGTGCCCCGGCCAGAACCACTATGTGATGATCTACACCCGCTACGAGCGGTTCTGGCACTGGTCGCAGGCGGCGCTGATCTTTGCCCTGTTCTTCACCGGGCTCAACATCCACGGCACCTTCTCGCTGATCTCGTTCAAGCTCGCCGTGACGATCCACACCTTCGCGGCGATCGCGCTGATCGTGCTTTGGATCTTCACCACCTTCTGGAACTTCACCACCGGCCAGTGGCGGCAGTACCTGTTCAAGGAAGGCATCTTCAAGATCATCCGCTTCTACGCCTACGGCATCATCGTCGGCGAGCCGCACCCCTACAAGAAGGGCCTGCAGAGGAAGCAGAACGCCCTGCAGTCGCTCGCCTACATGACCTTCATGCTGATCGTCGGCCCCGCCCTGTGGTCGACCGGCATCATCTACCTGCTCTACGACCTCTGGCGCGACATGCCCTATGCGGGGGTCCTTCTGCCGATCATCGCCTTCCTGCACACGGCGGCCGCCTTCATGATCGCCATCTTCGTCATCGTCCACGTCTACATGACGACGACGGGCAAATCGGTCTTCCACTACGTCAAGACGATGATCACCGGCTATGACTGCGTGGAACTGACGGAGGCGGAAGAGGCGTATATTCGGGAGACGCAGTCGGTTTCGATGATTGAGTGAGGGGGCTTATTGGTGTGATTGCCATTCTCTTCCTCGACCCCACACATATCGCGTACCAAATGCTTGGCATCGTTAGCTGCCAGCGCCAAAGGGTAGAAGTTAACATGCCGGGAGTGGGCCGCCCTCAAATTGAGACGGGAGCCACTAAATCAAATTTATCAGTCAAATAGAACGCTATTGCTCCTCATGACGAAGCAGGCCGAGATGATGCGCTTCTATTCGACCTGACCGGGGATTGTATTTGGCCTGATAGAACTTGAACGGCCGCGAAACGGAGCGGTCTGCGAGCTTCGTGTCTATTATGCGCATGATTCGCACTTTGTTTGAGAGGCTGGTGTTGATCCCAAAAATGATGCCGTCCAGCGTGTCATAATCATAAGTGAACGTTCGACCTTCATCTGTCCCACGGATATTCAAAATATCGGATAAAATAATTCGCGATTCTTGCTCGTGCTCCCAATCTCGTAGCTTGCGCAAAAGTGGTGGCGCAAATTTTTCCCAGTATCCGTCGCGCCATTCTTCTTGTCGTTCATCGGAGAGATGGTCAGCAAGAGGCGATGTAGTTCCCGCATCATCTTGGAACCAGTTTCGCATCGTCTGATTGAATGGCAGTCGCCCGATATTAGTGAAAAACTCAATTCGGTGCTCTTCGCTAGAATAGCGCACCGGCTGAAGCGTCGGGTTCGTTGTATGGCATGATATACCGTCTGAGCCGTAGCCAGTCGGGCCGTTTAATCGCAATTTGCGCCTGCTGCCCGTTTCGTGCGTGGCGAAAACCAAACAACATCCCTGATGATTTTCCGCGTAGTAGCTCCACATAGCAGCATTGTCATGTTGAGCCGAAAAGCAGGCCACGTACCATGGCGGATAGATAAGCTTAATAAGGTTATTCAGATACTCAGTTGGAAAATCAAAGAACAGGCTTTCCCGCTTTGGCTCGAGCACCTCAGCTAGTTGGGATACGGACAACAAGACCATTTGCTCACCGATCAAATTTCCAATTTCATGGAAAAATTCAATGCGAACGTCAGAAGTCTGATCCTGTAATGTCGGCACAGCAGCTTTAAAGGCACGCAGACTATCGACCAAACCACGGGGAGGGTCGCTCATGGGCTCAGTTTGCTGCGCGAGACCGCGCTGACAAAAGATATTGTGCATAGCGCCCAGCCAGTCGAGGTGCACAGTCCTTAAGAGCCTTTGAAGTTCTGAGAAGCTAACGTTCCGATCTGCGTTTGCGAGCAAATCGAGCAGCGCGGCATGCAGTTCGCCACCTTCAACAGCTTCGATACACGCCTCACATAGGGCTCTTGCTTCTGGTGTGGGTAGGTTGTCGAGGCTCTGGAATACGGCGATCGATTGAGGGTTCAGACGTTCGGTTTGGTTTCGCAGAAGAGCTTGGAACACCCGGTTTTGCAAGCAAATCACATAGTGACGCAGCAGATTGCGCCATGTGATTCTATCGCCACGCCAGTAAATCAGACGCATTCCTTCCATGGGGTCGTTGAGATATTCCGGCGGAGCAAAATAGACCGTCTGACGCTCCAATTCTTCACGCGGCCCCAAAAGAGCGTCCATGGAGCGATATCGAAATATGACGTTTTCGAAATGCGACTCGTTCGTCATTAGTCGAGCGTACCATGCCGAGGTCCACCTTAAACGCCCAGACGGACCTCACCCCAAACCCACATATCATATGCGCGAAAAACGATTTTTTTCTTCAGAATCGGCTGCGACAACAAATCCCGGTTTCTACTAAATAGATATATTTTCCAATGCCTTAATGGAAAGTCGCATTCGTAACAAAGAAGTTTTTTATTTGCCGTTTTTATCCCGCTGGCGATAATCCCTCCATTCCGACGGCCAAGCGCCTTGCGCATGACTGCCGCCCGGCGTTCCCGGGGTGATCCTGTCACCCGGCGGCGTTAGGCTTGTGCGCAACGCATCCCGTGGGCGCTTCGGCCGTCCCGTCAAAGGTACCCTTCAGGAAGGTGACCGCACAATGATCGACGCAACCTTTGTCGAACTCTCCCGGTGGCAGTTCGCCGCCGTTGCCATGTACCACTTCATCTTCGTGCCGCTGACCCTCGGGTTGATCTGGATCCTTGTCATCATGGAGTCGGTCTATGTCATGACCGGCAAGCAGATCTACAAGGATATGACCAAGTTCTGGGGCAAGCTGTTCGCCATCAACTTCGCCCTCGGGGTCACCACCGGCCTCACCATGGAGTTCCAGTTCGGCACCAACTGGTCCTACTACTCGCACTATGTGGGCGACGTCTTCGGTGCGCCGCTCGCCATCGAGGGGCTGATGGCGTTCTTCCTTGAGTCCACCTTCATCGGCCTGATGATCCTCGGTTGGGACAAGCTGACCAAGGTGCAGCACCTGGCCGTCACGTTCCTGACCGCGCTCGGCTCGAACCTTTCCGCGCTCTGGATCCTGGTCGCAAACGGCTGGATGCAGAACCCGGTCGGCTCGGAGTTCTCCGCGGAGACCATGCGCATGGAGATGACCGACTTCTGGGCCGTGGTGTTCAACCCGGTCGCCCAGGTCAAGTTCATCCACACGGTCGCCGCCGGCTACACCTGCGCCTCCGTCTTCGTCATCGGCATTTCCTCCTGGTACCTGTTGAAGGGCCGCGACGTGGCGTTTGCCAAGCGGTCCTTTGCGGTTGCCGCCGGCTTCGGCCTTGCCGCCTCGCTGTCGGTGATCGTGCTCGGCGACGAGTCCGGCTACGAGCTCGGCGACGTGCAGAAGGTCAAGTTAGCTGCCATCGAGGCGGAGTGGGAGACCCAGCCGGCGCCGGCCGGCTTCACTCTCTTCGGCATCCCGGACGATGCCGAGATGAAGACCCACATGGACATCAAGATCCCCTGGGTCATGGGCCTCATTGCCACCCGCTCGCTCGACACCCCCGTCATCGGCCTGAAAGACCTCATCGCCCACAACGAGACGCGCGTACGCTCCGGCATGATCGCCTATGAGAACCTCTCCAAGCTGCGCAACAATGAGCGGACGGACGAGATCGTTGCCGCCTTCGAGGTCCACAAGGCCGATCTCGGCTACGGCCTCCTGCTCAAGCGCTATGTGGAGAACCCGGCCGACGCCACGGAAGCGCAGATCGCCCAGGCGGCGCGGGACAGCATTCCCTATGTCCCGTACCTGTTCTGGAGCTTCCGGATCATGGTCGTCATCGGCTTCTTCTTCCTCGCTCTCTTCGGCGCCGCCTTCTGGGTGCTCGCCCGCGGCCGGCTGGAACAGAACCGCTGGCTGCTCAGGGTCCTGTTCTACTCCATCCCGCTGCCCTGGATCGCCATGGAGCTCGGCTGGATCGTCGCGGAATACGGCCGCCAGCCCTGGGCCATCGGCGAGGTGTTGCCGACGTTCCTGGCCACCTCGGCGCTGACCACGGCGGACCTCATCTTCTCGATCTCCGGCTACCTGATCTTCTACAGCATCCTTTTGGCCATCGAGATGTTCCTGATGGTCAAGTTCGCCCGGCTCGGCCCCAGTGCGTTGCACACCGGCCGCTACCACCACGAGCGCAACGGCAACGGACGTTCGGGCAGCGCCCCGGCCGCCCAGCCCGCCGAATAACCAGCACGAGGAGACCTCCACGATGTTACTCGACTACGAAGTGCTGAAATTCCTCTGGTGGGGCCTGGTCGGAACGCTCCTGATCGGCTTTGCCATCACCGACGGCATGGATATGGGCGTCGGTACGCTCTTACCCTTCCTCGGCAAGAGCGACGGCGAGCGCCGCGTCATCATCAACTCCGTCGCCCCGCACTGGGACGGCAACCAGGTCTGGCTGATCACCGCGGGCGGCGCCATCTTCGCCGCCTGGCCGGCCGTCTATGCCGCCGCCTTTTCCGGCTTCTACCTCGCCATGCTGCTGGTTCTGATCGGCCTCTTCTTCCGGCCGGTCGGCTTCGACTATCGCAGCAAGCTGACGGACTCCACCTGGCGGACCGCCTGGGACTGGGGCCTGTTTGCCGGCGGCTTCATTCCGGCGCTGGTCTTCGGCGTCGCCTTCGGCAACCTGCTGCAGGGCGTGCCGTTCTATCTCGACCCGTTCCTGAAGCCGCATTATGAGGCGACCTTCATCTGGGCGCTGCTCGGGCTCCTCAACCCGTTCGCGCTGCTGGCCGGCCTCATCAGTGTCGCCATGCTGGCGATGCATGGCGGGGTGTGGCTCCAGCTTCGCACCGAGAACGTCATCGCGGTCCGGGCGCGGCGGGTCACCGGCATGCTCGCCGTCTTCGTCACCGCCGCCTTCGCCCTTGCCGGCGTCTGGCTCTATTTCGGCATCGACGGCTACCGCATCCTCTCCCAGCCACCCTTCGATGCGGTCGCCAACCCGCTCGCCAAGGAGGCGGTCAGGGCGCCGCTCGCCTGGTTCGACAACTATGCGACCTATCCGGTCGCGCTGATCGCGCCGGCCGCCGGCCTTCTCGGACCGCTCGTCACCTGGATGCTTTGCGCGGCCAGGCGCCCGGGCTTTGCGTTCGTCACCAGCGCGCTCTCCATGACCGGCATCATCGCGACGGCGGGCATCTCCATGTTCCCGTTCATCATGCCGTCGAGCACGCAGCCCTCCTCCAGCCTCACCGTCTGGGACGCTCCCTCGAGCCATCTGACGCTGACCGTGATGTTCTGGTCGGTGGTGATCTTCCTGCCGATCGTCCTCCTCTATACCGTCTGGGCCTACACCCGCATGTGGGGCAAGCTGACGGTGGAGGACATCGAAGCCCGCACCCACGAAGCCTATTGAGGACAAAGGAGAACGATCATGTGGTACTTCGCCTGGATCCTCGGCGTCACCGCGGCGCTCGCCATCGCGACCATCAATGTCATGTGGTACGAATTCCAGAACGGGTTCGAAGTCGACGAGGACGGGGAGCGGCAGGACTGATTTCCTCGACCGATGACAACACCAGGGCGCGCCGGCAACGGCGCGCCTTTTCATGAGGCGGGGGACAATAGCGAGGCGTTGCGGGTGGACCGCGTCAAGACGTTCATGAAGGGAGAAAAGCCGATCGCGACACGCGATCTGCGCCTTTCCGTTATCCTCTCCTTTGCCAACGGCCTGCTGATCATCGCCCAGGCCTTTCTGATCGCCAGTGCCGTCACGGCCGTAGCCATCGACGGCGCGGTGCTTGATGCCGTGCTACCGTCGCTCCTGTTGCTTCTGCCGTTGTTTCTTGCCCGGGCGGTTCTCATCTATTTCGCCGAACAGGCGAGCTTTCGCGCCGGCGCCGCCGTCAAGCGGGACCTGCGTGCCCGTGCCCTCGACCATCTGAGGCGTGCCGGCCCCGTCGCCCTTGCCGAGCAGCCGACCGGGCGGCTGGTCACGGCGCTGACCGACAGCCTTGCCGCCATCGAGCCCTATTATTCGCGCTACCTGCCGACGGCGAGCCTCGTCACGCTGTTGCCGCTCGCCGTGCTCGTTGCGGTCGTCCCCAGCGACTGGCTGTCGGCCGTCGTCCTCGTCGTCACGGCGCCGCTCATTCCGCTCTTCATGGTGCTGATCGGCGGCGGTGCGGAGCGCATGAACCAGCGCCAGTGGCAGAAGCTCGCCCGCATGTCGGGCCATCTCATCGACGTCATCCAGGGGCTGACGACCCTCAAAATCTTCAACGCCTCGCGGCGCGAGGCCGCCGAGGTCGCGCGCATGGCCGAGGACTACCGGCGCGACACCATGGCGGTCTTGCGGCTCGCGTTCCTGTCCTCTCTGGCACTGGAATTCTTTGCCACCGTCTCGATCGCTATCGTCGCCGTCTTCATCGGCTTCCGGCTGCTGTGGGGCGAGATGGCGTTCTTCAACGGTTTTTTCGTGCTGCTGCTGGCGCCGGAGTTCTACCTGCCGCTCCGCACCCTCGGGACCGCCTACCACGCCCGCATGGAAGCGATCGGCGCGGCGGAGCGGGTGACGGAGCTGTTCGACATTCCGGTGCCGGCGCGGCCGGCCGAGGGAACGACACTGGCTGACGGTGGGCGGATCGACATCTCCTTCGAAGACGTCGGCGTCGTCTTTGCCGACGGGCGGGTTGGGCTCGACGGGTTTTCGCTGACAGTCGCGGCGGGGGAGCGGATCGCCCTCGTCGGCCCGAGCGGTGCCGGCAAGTCGACGGTCCTCAACCTGCTGCTCGGCTTCGTCGCGCCGACGTCGGGCCGCATCCGTGTCAACGGCACACCGCTCGATGACATCGACCTTGCCGACTGGCGCCAGCATATCGCGCACCTCTCCCAGCACCCCCACCTCTTCCACGCCGATCTCGCCGAGAATATTGCGATGACCGACGGCGTCCTCGACGAGGCGCGGCTTGAGACAGCGACGGAGGCGGCGTTTGCGCGGGAGATCGTCGCGGCTCTGCCGGACGGGTTCTCCACGCGCCTCGGCGAGCGGGGCTTCGGGCTTTCGGGCGGCGAGATCCAGCGGATCGGCCTTGCCCGCGCCTTCTATCGCGACGCGCCACTCGTCCTCATGGACGAAGCGACCGCGCATCTGGATCGCGACAGCGAGCAGAAGGTCTCCGCCGCCATCGACCGGTTGGCGACGGGCCGCACGCTCATTGCCATCGCCCACCGGCTGGAAACGGCCCGCGACGCCGACCGGATCGTCCTGATGGAAGAAGGCCGGGTCGCGGCGACGGGAAGACCCGGCGACTTTGCCGGCGATCCGCGCCTTGCCGGGCTCATTGCAGAGGAGGTGGCCGAATGAGCGACCTTCTCCGTCTCCTAAAACTCTTCCGGCCCTATTGGCTCTGGATGGCCGGCTCCATTGCCCTGTCGCTTGCCTCGGTGCTGGCCAATGTGGGGCTGATGGCCGTCTCGGGCTGGTTCATCACGGCGATGGCGCTGGCCGGCCTTGCCGGCGTTTCCATGAACTATTTCACGCCGGCCGCCCTCATCCGCGCCTTTGCCATCGTCAGAACCGTCGGGCGCTATGGGGAGCGGGTGATCAGCCACGAGGCGACGTTCCGGCTGCTGGCGGAACTGCGCACCTGGTTCTACCGCCGGATCGAGCCGCTGGCGCCGGCGGGCCTCGCAAAAGCCCATTCCGGCGACGTCCATGCCCGCCTCAGTTCCGACATCGATCGGCTGGAGCTGGTCTTTTTGCGATTTTTCGCGCCGGTGACGGTGGCGGCGCTTGCTTCGCTCGTCGTCGTCGCCGTGCTCTTTGCCTGGCATCCCCAGATCGCGGCCAGCCAGGCCGTGCTGCTCGCCCTTGCCGGCATCGCCCTTCCCGTCCTCGTCGCGAAGGCCGGCGGCGCGCCGTCGGAGCGACTGACGCACCAGGGCGCGGAGATGACCACAAAACTCGTCGACATGCTCGACGGCCTCGGAACGCTTCAGGCGCACGGCTTCGACGCCGCCCACGCCGCGCGCATCGAAGCGTTGACCTGCGGCATGATCGCGGAGGAAACGAGGCTCTCGCGCCTTTCCGGGCTATCCACCGCCGGCGTCGGGCTCGCCACCAACATGGCGCTCTTTGCCGCCATCGCCCTTGCCGTTCCGGCCGTGCGCTCCGGCGCGCTCGCCCCGGCCGATCTTGCCATGGTCGCGCTGCTGGCGATGGCGAGTTTCGAGGCCATCGGCCCGCTGCCGCTGGCCGCCCAGTCGCTCGGCGGCACGCTCGCTTCGGCGCGGCGCATCTTCGCGCTTGCGGACGGCGCCCCGCCCGTTGCCGTTCCCGCCAGGCCGGCGCCGCTGCCGCTTAACGCCGCAGACGCCGCGCTGCTGTCGTTCCGCGGCGTCGGCCTCACCTATCCCGGCGCCGCGCGCCCGGCCCTTTGCGACATCGACCTCGACCTCATGCCCGGCACCCGCACCGGCCTCCTCGGCGCCTCCGGCTCCGGCAAGTCGAGCCTCGTCAACCTTGCCCTGCGCTTCTGGCCGCCGGAGACCGGCCGCATCTCCCTTTCCGGCACCGACGTCGCCGATCTCGACCCGGAGGACGTGCGCCGGCAGATCTCAGCCGTCTCCCAGCACGCCCATCTCTTCACCGCCTCGATTGCCGAAAACCTTCGCGTTGCCGCGCCGGATGCACCTCTCGGCAAGCTGGAAGAGGCGTGCCGGATCGCGCAGGTGCACGACTTCATCGCCGCCCAGCCGGACGGCTACGACACCCTCGTCGGCGCCAACGGCCTGAAGCTTTCCGGCGGCGAGGCGCGGCGCATTGCGGTCGCCCGCGCGCTCCTGAAGGAGGCGCCGATCCTCCTCCTCGACGAGCCCGGCGAAGGGCTCGACCGGGCAACCGAGACGGCGATGCTGGAAGCGCTGTTCGATGCGACCGGCGAGCGGGCCGTCCTCTACATCACGCACCGGCCGGTTGCGCTTGAGCGAATGCATGCGTTGCTGCTAATGGAAAGAAGTCGCATTGTCGACCGCCGCGCCGCCCCCCAGATGGGATAAAGAGGCTTTCTTTCTGCCTCTTTTTTCTCCGCTGTACCGCCCAAATACGGCCCTATCGAGCACGAGACGATGAAGCGCATTTCGCCCAACGAAGCCTGGACCGGGGTTGCAGACTGCCTCAACTGCAACATTCGCCAGTCGGTTCTGTTCTCCGACCTTTCCGAGGCCGACTTCGACCTGGTGCACCGGCCGATCGACCAGCTCACCTATGCCCGCGGCGCGGAAATCTACGGCATGGGCGAAAAGGCGACTTCGCTGTTCACCATTCGCACCGGCCTCGTCAAACTGACCCGGTTCCTGCCCGACGGCACCCACCGCATCGTCCGGCTCCTTCGCAAGACCGACATCATCGGCATCGAATCGATCGTCAGCGACAGCTACAGCCACAGCGCCACGGCGCTGCATCCGACCGAGCTCTGCCGGTTGCCGGTCGGGACCATACGCGAGCTCTCCAACTCCAATTCCCGGCTGTTCCACGAGCTGATGTCGCGCTGGCACCGGGCGCTCAGCGAGGCCGACCGCTGGATCACCGAATTCTCCACCGGCCCGTCGCGCGACCGGGTGGTGCGGCTGCTGTTGTGGCTGTCGGAGGTCGAGCCGGACGGGCGCTGCGAGCTGTTCAGCCGCGAGGACCTCGGCGCTGTGCTCGGCCTGACGACGGAAACGGCGAGCCGGATGATGGCCGAGCTGAAGCGCCAGGGCTACATTTCCGAGCCGCACACCAACCAGTTTCTCTGCGACATCCCCAATCTGCGCCGGCTGGTTGCGTGAGGACTCCTGCCCTCACTTGAACCCGTGTCCGATCCGTACATGAACAAATTGTAATGTGACGGTCGATGCCTCTCCGGCTACCCATAACGCCTTGATTTCGGCCGCTTCCGGCCCCTCGCACCGGGGGGCCGCCGGAGGGTCGCAAAAGGGGACGACAGGATGTCACATTCCTCTTTCGTGATCGGATTAAGGATCATTACGCATGGCCAACGTGGCCTCCCAAGGACACCGACCACAAGGATATTCAATGATGCGCAAGTTCTTACTCTCGACGCTTTTCGTGGTGCTGCCCGCGGCCGTGGCCTTTGCCCAGTCGGCCGAGGACACCGCCAAGGCCCGCATGGCCTATTTCGAGCTGCTCGGCTTTGAAATGCACGGCCTTGCCGCCATGGCAAAGGGCGAGGTCGACTACGACGCCGACGTTGCCATGGCCCATGCCAAGGACCTGAAGGCGCTGACCGGCTACACCATCAGCGACCTGTTCGCGCCGGGCACCTCCAACGCCGACCTGCCGGGCAAGACCCGCGCGCAGCCGGCGATTTGGGAGAACATGGACAGCTTCCAGGAAAAGGGTAAGGCGCTCTTTGTCGCCGTCGACGAGTTGAACGCCGCCGCCGGCAACGGCCTCGACGCCCTGCGTCCGGCCGTCGGCAAGCTCGGCGCCGCCTGCAAGGGCTGCCACGACGACTTCCGCGCCAAGGATTTCTGATCCGCACCACACCATCACACCACACCATAGGACACCCCGGGACCCGTCTTTCGGGCCCCGGGTCACCTTTCCTCCAGGACTTTCCTCCAGGACCGGGACCGACGACCATGACCATTGCTGCCGACCAGAAACGCGCGCCGCGCACCGCCTCCGCCGACGGAACCGAGGTGGTCCGCCTCTGGGATCCCGTCGTGCGCGTCCTGCACTGGGCGCTCTTCATCGCCTTTGCCACGGCCTGGATTCTCGGCGAGTTCGGCCCGGCCGACATGACGTACCATTTCTGGGCCGGCTACACGGTGGCAACGATCGTCGTCCTGCGCGTCATCTGGGGTTTCATCGGCCCGAAGCCGGCGCGGTTTTCAAGCTTCGTCCGGGGCCCCGGCAAGGTCATCGCCTATGCCGGCACGATGTTTTCGCGCAAGCCCTCCAACCTTGCCGGCCACAATCCGGTCGGCGCGATCTTCGTCGTCGCCATCCTCGCCCTCCTCGCCCTGCAGGTGATGACCGGGCTCGTCTCCGACCCGGAGGACTACATCAATGTCGGCCCGCTGGCGCAGTACGTCTCCTCGGCGACCTCGCGCTTCGCGCTGTCCTGGCACGAGCCGCTGGCGATCATCGCCCTTGTGCTGACGATCATCCACGTCACCTCGATCTATTTCTACAAATTCTACAAGGGCGAGGACCTGATCATCCCGATGATCACGGGCTGGAAGAAGGTGAAGAAGCGGGATTGAACCTGCTTCGGCCGAAGTCTCGCGCTGCGCGAGGCGCATAACTGGTTTACGGATATGGCAGACCATGCCAGCGTGCGCCTTGGTCGTATCGCTGCCGTCCTCAGGCCACCCCTTCAAACAATGGTTGCAGTATTTTTCATTCATTCAATTTAAAAGCGCGTTATGCGCAACAAAACAACAAGACGACGTCGGTTGCATTTTGAATCTTCCCAAAACGCGCAGACGTTCCGACGTCGCTCTCCCGTCAAACTGACAAAGTTTACTTAAACTGCGCGCCTTTTCCGCCTTCAGTTAAGAATATTCGATATTTTGAATATTCATTTTTTCGCGTTAGGGTCTGGCGAAACGCACTCATCGGGGGTATTTAAAGGATACCCACTAGACGAAAGTCGAAAGAGTCGCCGACCGTCAATCGGGATTTGCCGGGTTGTCTCCCAAGGATCCGGCTTTAATTGTTCCAAAGAGCGAATTTACGACGACCCCTCCCGGTCGCCGTTTCCGATTGGTCGTGACGAGGATGAGAAGAGCTATGGGCCTGCTCATCGATGTCGTTTGGACATTGTCCAGCCCTGGAACCGTACGGTTCCTCGACGCTCTCCCCTTCGCTTCAAAAGGCCCTTGCCGCCGCGCCGCCTTCCCGGGCGCCAGTGGGGAAACCGCCGTATTCGCCTCTTCCAGAACGAGGACCACGCCATGAACGTATATGCCAATGCCTCCAGCCTCCACGCCGACCCCTGGACCGGGTTCAGCGACGGGGCGTGGCGCACCGAGATCGACGTACGCGGCTTCATCCAGGAGAACTACACCCCCTATGAAGGGGACGACAGCTTCCTGGCCCCCGCGACCGAGCGCACCAAAGCGCTTTGGGAGAAGCTCGGCGAGCTCCTGAAGGCAGAGCGCGAAAAGGGCGTCCTCGACGTTTCCGCCGACCGCGCCTCCTCCATCACCGCGCACGACGCCGGCTATATCGACCGCGAGGAAGAGCTGATCGTCGGCCTGCAGACCGATGCGCCGCTGAAGCGCTCGATCATGCCGAATGGCGGCCTGCGCATGGTGGAAAACGGCCTTGAGGCCTACGGCTTCAAGCTGGCGCCGGAAGTCAAGGAAGTCTGGACCCGCTACCGCAAGAGCCACAACCAGGGCGTCTTCGACGTCTACAGCCCGGATATCCTCGCCGCCCGCAAGTCCGGCGTCATCACCGGGCTGCCGGACGCCTATGGCCGCGGCCGCATCATCGGCGACTATCGCCGCGTCGCGCTTTACGGCACCGATTTCCTGCGTGAGGAAAAGAAGGCCGAGTTCCACGCCCTCGACGACGCCGATTTCGACGAGGCGACGATGCGCCTTCGCGAAGAGATCTCCGAGCAGTACCGCGCGCTCGACGAATTACGCGAAATGGCCGCCAAATACGGCTTCGACATCTCGCACCCGGCCCAGAACGCCCGCGAGGCGATCCAGTGGACCTATTTCGGCTATCTCGCCGCCGTCAAGGAGCAGAACGGCGCGGCGATGTCGCTCGGCCGCATCTCCACCTTCCTCGACATCTATGTCGAGCGCGACATGGCCGCCGGATTCCTGACCGAGGAAGCCGCCCAGGAGATGATCGACGACCTGGTCATCAAGCTGCGCATCATCCGCTTCCTCAGGACCCCCGACTACGACCAGCTTTTCTCCGGCGATCCGACCTGGGTCACCGAGGTCATCGGCGGCATGGGCGAGGACGGCCGCACGCTGGTCGCCAAGACCGGGTTCCGCTTCCTCAACACGCTCTACAATCTCGGCCCGGCGCCGGAGCCGAACCTCACGGTCCTTTGGAGCACCCGGCTGCCGAAGGGCTTCAAGGCGTTCTGCGCCAGGGTCTCGGCCGACACCAGCGCCATCCAGTACGAGAACGACGACCTGATGCGCGAGAAATGGGGCGATGACTACGGCATCGCCTGCTGCGTCTCGGCCATGCGCATCGGCAAGCAGATGCAGTTCTTCGGCGCCCGCGCCAACCTCGCCAAGGCCCTCCTCTACGCCATCAATGGCGGCGTCGACGAGACCTCCGGCAAGAAGGTTGCGGACGGCCTGGAGCCGATCACGGCCGATGTGCTCGACTATGACGAGGTCGTCGCGAAATTCGACAAGGCGACCGACTGGCTCGCCAAGACCTACGTCAAGGCGCTCAACGCCATCCACTACATGCACGACAAATACGCCTATGAGCGCATCGAGATGGCGCTGCATGACCGCGACGTGCTGCGGACCATGGCCTGCGGCATTGCGGGCCTGTCCATCGTCGCCGACGCGTTCTCGGCCATCAAGCACGCCAAGGTGCATGTCATCCGCAACGAGGACGGTCTCGCCGTCGACTACAGGATCGAGGGCGATTATCCGGCCTTCGGCAACAATGACGACCGCGTCGACGACATCGCCGTCTGGCTCACCGAGACCTTCATGGACAAGGTCAAGGCGCAGCCGGTGTTCTACCGCGACGCCCTGCCGACCCAGTCGATCCTGACGATCACGTCGAACGTCGTCTACGGCAAGAAGACCGGCAACACGCCGGACGGACGCCGCGCCGGAGAGCCGTTCGCGCCGGGCGCCAACCCGATGAACGGCCGCGACAAGAAGGGTTTTGTGGCCGCCGGCGCCTCGATCGCCAAGCTGCCCTACGGCTCGGCCCTCGACGGCATCTCCTGGACGGCTTCGGCGACCCCGTCGAGCCTCGGCCACACCGAGGAAGACCGCATTGCAAACCTTTGCAATTGCCTCGACGGCTTTGCCGCGGCCAAGGGCTTCCACGTCAACGTCAACCTTCTGAAGAAGGAGACGCTGCTGCATGCGATGGAGCATCCGGAGGAATATCCGCAGCTCACCATCCGCGTCTCCGGCTATGCGGTGAACTTCATCAAGCTGACCCGCGAGCAGCAGATGGACGTCATCAACCGCACCTTCCACGCGACGATGTAGTCAGCCGACAACACCGCCGGTCGTGGCCCAGTGCTTGGCGACCGGCGGCCCCTTGAGACCCTCCTCGGCCCGGCCTCCCCCGGGCGGGCGGAGGATTGAATTGTCCTGTCGCGAAACGGCATCCCCGGGGAAGGCCCGGGCAGGGTTTCGCGAGCAACCAACCCAGGATCCCGTTTTGGACGCGCGCGTTCACCATCCGCATCCCGTTGCTGGCGTTCACCACGACGCCGACCACGGCTTTCTGCATTCGGTCGAGACCGGCGGCGCCATCGACGGGCCGGGCGTGCGCTTCGTGTTCTTCATGGCGGGCTGCCTGTTCCGCTGCCTCTACTGCCACAACCCGGATACCTGGAAGCTGCACAACGGCCGGCGCGTCGATGCCGACGACATGCTGGAGGAGCTGGCGCGCTATGCCGGGTTCCTGAAGCTCGCCGGCGGCGTTACCTTTTCCGGCGGCGAACCGCTGATGCAGGCCGCCTTCGTCGGCCAGGTGACGACGCGGATCAAGGAAGAACTCGGCCTCCATATCGCCCTCGACACGCAAGGCTTCCTGCACGAGAGCCTCGACGACGACTGGTTCAATCCGGTCGACCTCGTCATGCTCGACATCAAGCATATCGACCCGCTCCGCTACGAGAAGCTGACCGCCCAGCCGCTGCAGCCGACCCTCGATTTCGCCCACCGGCTCAAGGCGATGCAACAGCCCGCCTGGATCCGCTACGTCCTCGTCCCCGGCCTCACCGACGGGGCCGACGACGTTGCCCGCATGGCCGACTTCGTCGCCGGCCTCGGGCCGAATATCGAGCGCGTCGAAGTCCTCCCCTTCCACCAGATGGGCGCCTCGAAATGGGCCGAGCTCAACAAGCCGTATGCCCTCGCCGACACGCCAACGCCCGATGATGCGGCGACGGAGGCGGCGCGGGATGTGTTTCGGGCACGGGGGCTGGTGGCGAGTTGAGGGGCTCGTAGGGGACGCCTCGCGCCTCCACCGAGAGCCTCTCGCGGAGCATAAGATGACGTCTTATGGAACGAGCGAATAACTCGTGCTCCGGCCGCCGGCTGAGTCCTTGACCAGGATATTTCGTTTGATCAGGTCATCGATATCGCGCAGCGCGGTGTCCTGGGAGCATTTCTGGATTTTCGCCCATTTCGATGAGGTGAGCTTGCCCTCAAAGCCGTCCATCAGACGATTGAGCATGTCGCGCTGGCGGTCGTTAAAGGGGTCCTCGGCGTGAGCCTCCCAAAACCGGGCCTTGTCGAGAACGGAGGATAAAACCGCCTCTGCCCCTTCGAAGGCGCGGCCAAGGCAGGCCAGAAACCATTCCAGCCAGTCGGTGATGTCGAGATCACCCTTCTGGGTGCGCTCCAGGGTGTCATAATAGGCGTTTCTCTCGAGCCTGATCTGCGCCGACATGCTGTAGAAACGCTGCGATGTCCCTTCGGAACGCGCCAGCGCCATGTCGGCGATCGCGCGGGCGATGCGTCCGTTGCCGTCGTCAAAGGGATGGAGCGTGACGAACCAGAGATGGGCGATCCCGGCCTTCAGGACCGGATCGATCCCGGGCTTGGCATTGAACCAGTCGAGAAACGCCCGCATTTCGGCGTCGAGGCGTCCGGCCTCCGGCGCTTCGAAGTGGACCTTTTCCTTGCCGAAAGGTCCGGAGACGACCTGCATCGGGCCGGAGCTGTCGTCGCGCCAGGCGCCGACGGTAATTCGGGTCATGCCGCTGCGCCCCGTGGGAAAGAGCGCCGCATGCCAATCGAACAGCCGATCGGCGGTCAGAGGCTTGTCGTAGTTCTGGGTGGCATCGAGCATCAGCTCGACGATCCCCTCGACATGCCGGTCTGCCGGGATCAGGCCGCCGATATCGAGGCCAAGCCGCCGGGCGATGGAGGAGCGCACCTGGGCCCTGTCGAGGCGCTCGCCCTCGATCTCGCTGGATTTCATGACGTCCTCGGTCAGGGTTTGCAGCACAGCTTCAGACCGAAGCAAAAAGCCGAGCGCTTCCATCCGCCCGATCAGGCGCCCCTGGCGGTGGCGGATGTCGGCGAGCAGGTCGGAGAGCTTTTCAGCATTCCAACGAAAAGCCGGCCTGTCCTTTCCCTGGTGAATATAACGGTTCATTCAACGCATCTCCTGCGGAGAATATCGCATCCATTCACCGCAGGAAGCAAGACTATTCGACGCATTGTGTGCGTAGAATAGCGTTCCTATTCTCCGCATCGCATGATTTATTCAAAGCATTCAGGCAGTTACACATCTTGCACCCGCGGTCCGGCGACAGGATGGTGGCGGCATTCAATCGGCGCCGGATTGGTCATCAGGTATGTGCGGAGTAGCTCGGACGCTCCCTGACAAATGGTGCGCCCAAGTGGACCAACCTCGAACCCGCAGGGTTCGCCAGCCCGAACGGGCGCTCGCCGGTCAGGCCGCCCCATCGGAGGCGTGAGCGAATGCGAACTGCCGTGAGATCTAAAAATGGTGCCGCCGGAGTGATTTGAACACTCGACCTCTCCCTTACCAAGGGAGTGCTCTACCCCTGAGCTACGGCGGCATCAGCCCGGAAGGGCGTCAAGCCATCTGGGGCTTGTTGGCGCGGGGCGACTCTTGAGGGCTCGTCCGCCGGCGCTTAGCCGCGGTGGAACCACAGATTTCGTCCCGATGCAACAGCGTTTTCGGCGCCGCCCGTGCGGCATGGCGCCGGGGCGCCGCAAACGCCGCGCTCTTCTGCCATAGCCTCCCGTTCGATGCAAGGGGAACCGGCGCCTGGCGCGGCGCCCCTTGCGACGCCCGCGAACCGGACCCCAGGCCGCATGAACCTGCGGGCTTGGCGGATGCCGTCTCTTCGCCTAAAACCCTCGGCCATGACCGGGGACACGCCGAAGAAATCCGACGCGCGGGCCGAGCGCGACAAGCGCCTGGCGGAGGCGCTTCGCCAGAATCTCAGGCGCCGCAAGACCGGGCCGCCGGCGGACGATGCGCGCCAACCGGCCGACGACGACGCCCCCGCGGCGGCGAAAAAGCCGGGCGACGGCGGCTAGCCCCTTTATTCTCCGGCTTATTGACGCCACATCCGGCATCATAGTGTCGGTAAAGGCCCCGGCGCCCGACCCTTCGGCGGCCCCTTTTCTCCAAGAAACGGACAGCATTCATGGAAAGCCTCAAGATCATCGGCGGCAACGCCCTTAACGGCACCATCCCGATCTCCGGCGCCAAGAACGCCGCCCTGCCGCTGATGACGGCCGCCCTCCTGACCGGGGACACGCTGACGCTGGAGAACGTGCCGCGCCTTCGCGATGTGCGCCAGCTCGCCGAAATCCTCGTCAATCACGGCGTCGACTACACCATCGCCGGCAAGCGCGCCGGCCAGAACGGCGCTGCCGGCCAGACGCTCAACCTCAACGCCCACGACATCGTCGACACCACGGCGCCCTACGACCTCGTCTCCAAGATGCGGGCGAGCTTCTGGGTCATCGGGCCGCTGCTTGCGCGCATGCACGAGGCGCGGGTGTCGCTGCCGGGCGGCTGCGCCATCGGCACGCGGCCGGTCGACTTCTACATCCAGGGCCTTTCCAGCCTCGGCGCGGAGATCGAGATCGACCGCGGCTATGTCAACGCCAAGGCGCCGCGCGGCCTGATCGGCGACCGCATTGTCCTGCCGAAGGTTTCCGTCGGCGCCACCCATACGCTGATGATGGCGGCAACGCTCGCCCGCGGCGAGACGGTGATCGAGAATGCGGCCCGCGAGCCGGAGGTCGGCAACCTCGCCGAATGCCTTATCGCCATGGGCGCCAGGATCGAGGGCATCGGCACGGACACGCTCTATATCGACGGCGTCGACGCCCTGCACGGCGCCACCCACCGGGTGCTGCCGGACCGCATCGAGACCGGCACCTACGCCATGGCGGTCGCCATGACCGGCGGCGACGTGCTCCTGGAAGGGACCCGCGCGGACCTTTTGGAATCCGCCCTCGACATCCTGCGCCAGACCGGCACGGAGATCACCGAGACCAACGAGGGCATTCGCGTTTCCCGTAAGGCCGGCGACATCCTGCCGGTCGACGTCATGACCGCGCCCTTCCCGGAGTTTCCGACCGACCTGCAGGCCCAGTTCATGGCGCTGATGACGCGCGCCAAGGGCACCTCGCACATCACCGAGACGATCTTCGAGAACCGCTTCATGCATGTGCAGGAGCTGGCCCGGCTCGGCGCCGACATCCATCTCGACGGCCAGGTGGCAACGGTCGACGGCGTCGCCACCCTGCGCGGCGCGCCGGTGATGGCGACGGACCTGCGCGCCTCCGTCTCGCTGGTTATCGCGGGCCTGGCCGCCGAAGGCGAGACCGTCGTCAACCGCATCTACCACCTCGACCGCGGCTTTGAGCGCCTTGAGGACAAGCTCAATGCCTGCGGCGCGGAAATCATCCGCGTTGCGGCCTGATGGCACCTCGGCATCGGCCGGGTGACGCCCTATCTGTTGCGAAGACGATCCGCAGAGGCTAGGTCTGGGACATGGCCTTAGCGGCGCGCGATCCGCTTTTTTCGACAAACCAACGGCGCACCATGAAAGCACTGAAGCTGATAGCCCTCGACAGCGAAGACCTCGATATCGTGTCGGCGCATGTCCAGGACGCGGTCCTGAAGACCGGCGACATCAAGTGGATGCCGAAGCAGCAGCGCTTCCTCGTCGCCATGAACCGGTTCGCCTGGGAAAAGGCGGCCCGGACCGGCAAGAACGGGTTCGAGCGGCGGCGCGCGGTGCTGCATTTCGACCGGGTACGGCGGGCGCAGTCGCACAATCTGAAGCCGGCCGACAAGGACGAGGTGCTGGCGCTGCTGGCCGTCAGGTTCTCCGCCGCCGAGGAGCCGGAGGGAACGGTGGAGCTGGCCTTTGCCGGCGGCGGCACCATCCGGCTGGAGGTGGAGTGCCTGGAAGCGCAGCTTTCGGACCTCGGCGCTGCCTGGGAGACGAAATCGAAGCCGCAGCACGAGACGGACGAGACTGACGGCAGCACGGACAGTTAAGCGTAGCCGACCGGCCCTTTTGGGGCCGAAACCGGGAGAGTAAAGGCGTGGCGATCAGGCTCGACAGCCGCAAGGACAGTTTTGAGGCAGACTTTCAGGCGTTGCTTGCCACCAAGCGCGAGACGTCGGAGGACGTCGACGCGGTGGTGCGCGAGATCATCGCCGATGTGCGGGCCCGGGGCGATGCCGCGCTTTACGACTACACGAAGAAATTCGACCGGCTCGACCTGACCGAGACCGGCCTTGCCATTTCAGCCGAAGAGGTGGATGCCGCCGTCGCCAGCATCGATGCCGACACGCGCGCGGCCCTGACGCTCGCCCGCGACCGCATCGCCGCCCATCACGGCCGCCAGGTGCCGGGCGACGACCGCTACAAGGACTCCACGGGCGTTGAGCTCGGCTCGCGCTGGACGGCGGTGGAATCGGCCGGACTTTATGTGCCGGGCGGCACGGCGGCCTATCCGAGTTCGGTGCTGATGAACGCCGTGCCGGCGCTGGTCGCCGGGGTCAAGCGCATCGCCATGGTGGTGCCGACGCCGGACGGCGTCGTCAATCCGCTGGTGCTGACGGCCGCAAGGCTCGCCGGCGTTTCCGAAATCTACCGCATCGGCGGGGCGCAGGCCGTTGCCGCCCTTGCCTACGGCACCGAGACAATCAAGCCGGTCGCCAAGATCGTCGGGCCGGGCAATGCCTTCGTTGCCGCCGCCAAGCGCCAGGTCTTCGGCACCGTCGGCATCGACATGATCGCCGGACCGTCGGAAATCCTCGTCGTCGCCGACGACGGCAACGATCCGGCCTGGATCGCCGCCGACCTGCTGGCCCAGGCCGAGCACGACCGCTCGGCCCAGTCGATCCTGATCACCGACAGTTCCGATTTCGCCGATGCCGTGGAAGCGGCCGTCGCCGACCAGCTCAAGACCCTTCCGCGCGAGGAGATCGCCAGCGCAAGCTGGCGGGATTTCGGCGCGATCATCGTCGTCGACAGCCTCGAGGACGCGCCGGCGCTGGTCGACCGGGTGGCGCCGGAGCACCTGGAACTCGCCGTCGCCGATCCGGAAGGCCTCTTTGCCAAGATCACCAATGCCGGGGCCGTGTTCCTCGGCCGGCACACGCCGGAGACCATCGGCGACTATGTCGGCGGCTCCAACCACGTGCTGCCGACCGCCCGCTCCGCCCGCTTCTCCTCCGGCCTGTCGGTGCTCGACTTCGTCAAGCGCACCAGCATCCTGAAATGCGATCCGGCGAGCCTGAAGACGCTTTCCGGCGCAGCCGTGGCGCTCGCGGAGGCGGAGGGACTGCACGCGCATGGCCGGTCGGTCACGATCCGTCTCAATTGACACCGCGACGGCAGGCCCGGCAAAGGTAGGACATGGCTGAGGACAGACCCGACGCTGGATTCGGACCCGCCGACCGTTTGATCGAGATCGCGCTCGACGAGAACTCGATCGCGCGCTCCACGCCCGATATCGAGCATGAGCGGGCGATCGCGGTCTACGACCTCCTGGAAGACAACCGGTTCCGGGTCGTGACCTATGAGGCCGGCGGCCCCTATCGCCTCCTCATCGGCGTCGTCGACAAGAAGCTGTTCCTGGACGTGACCCATGAAGACGGCGACAGGATCGTCACCCACGTCCTGTCGCTGACCCCGTTCCGCAAGATCATCAAGGACTATTTCCTGATCTGCGAGAGCTATTTCCACGCGATCAAGACCGCCTCGCCGAGCCAGATCGAGGCCATCGACATGGGCCGGCGCGGCGTTCACAACGAGGGCTCGGAGGTGTTGCAGACGCGGCTCAACGGCAAGATCGATATCGACCTGGATACCGCGCGCCGCCTGTTCACGCTGGTCTGCGCCCTGCACTGGAAGGGCTGACGGGTGGCCGCGTCGCCGGGTGCCTTGCGGCCCGGGGCGGTGCTTTTCGCCTGCGGCCTCAACGCGATCCGCTCGCCGATGGCCGAGGCGATCCTGAAGCAGCTCTTTCCGCGTCAGATCTACGTCCAGTCCGTCGGCGCGCGGCGCGGCGAGACCGACCCGTTCGCCGTCGCCGTCATGGAAGAGCTCGGCCTCGACATCTCAAAACACCGGCCGCAGACCTTTGACGACCTGGAAGACACCCATTTCGACCTCGTCATCACGCTGGCCCCGGAAGCCCACCACAAGGCGCTGGAACTGACGCGCACCGAGGCCATCGACGTGGAATACTGGCCGACCATGGACCCGGGCCTCGCCACCGGCTCGCGCGAACAGATCCTCGATGCCTACCGCGCGGTCCGCGACGGCCTCATGGAGCGCATCAAGGACCGCTTCGACTGGAACCCTGTGCCGGGGGATTGAGGGAAGAGGCGCCCGCTTTTCTCCGCCTTGCGCACAGCTCAAAACCCCTGCGCCCACACGCCTTGAATTTGAACAAGCGTCAATGGTTCGACTATTGGCAGCTCGGCAATTGACGAATAAGTTGCATTTATCTCGCAAAACGCCTTTGTTGACATTTGTTAACACAAAGCATAGACAGTGACACGCAGGCATGGCCAAGCGGCCTCGACATCCGGACAAGCATATCGAGTCCGCCGTGCAATATGCCGAGGAGGCGGGATGGCGCGTGGAAAAGCGCAGCGGCCATTGCTGGGGACGGTTGTTTTGCGCAAGAGCCGATTCGTCCGGCTGCATGGCCTCGGTCTGGTGTACGCCCAAGAACCCTCAGAACCACGCGAAAGCGATCATGCGCCTGGTGGACAAGTGTACCTGCGATGAAACGGATGACCCCGAATAGCTTCACGTTCCTGGTGTCCGGCGTCGACCCGATGGCCGACGACTTCGAGGACCGGTTCTTCGAGGCCGGATGCGACGACGCAACGCTTGCCCTCATGAACGGCGTGGTCGCGATCGGCTTCGATCGTGTGGCCGAAAGCTATATGCATGCCGTCTTTTCCGCCTACCGGGACGTCCTGGCGGCAGGCGCGACAGTGGAACGGTTCGAGCCCGATTTTCTGGTCAGCAAGGCCGAAATCGCGAAACGGGCCAATCTGACGCGCGCCGCGATATCACAATATGTCAGCGGCGAGCGGGGTCGGGATTTCCCCAAACCGGTCGCGCGCATCACCTCCGCCTCTCCGTTGTGGGATTGGGTGGATGTCTCCGCGTGGCTTCATCGGACCGGCCAGGTCCCGCTTGAAGAGGTCATCAACGCACGCATCTCGCGGGTGGTGAACGGCTACCTTCAGGGCTCCCGCACGGCGCTCAAGACTGGCGACGGGCTGCTGCTGCGCAAAATGAAGCAGTCCATGCCCAAATTGGCCGCCGCCTGACCCGACCCGCCGTTCAAGGACCGCGTCGACAGGAATCCTATCCCGGAAACTGAGAAGCGTTACGTCCACGCCCCGAGCGGGCTTTTCGGCTTCAAGAGCTCAATGCGAGAGCACCATGCGCACCCGCGCCGCGATGTCCTTCTGCATGCGCTCCTTGTCCCAGCCGGCGCGGCCGCGGAACATGTAGCCCTGGCGGAGGTCGAACAGGAGCGCGGCGCGCTCGCGCGAGGGGAAGTCGGGCGGCAGGGTTCCCTTCCCGATCTCGCGGTCGAACCGCGCCGCCAGCCGCTTTTCCGTGTCGTCGATGGCGGCCTCGACCCGTTCGGCGACGCCATCGACCTGGCCGACCGTCGTCACCACGCAGGAGGCCAGGAAGCACCCCTTTGCCCCGCTCTCATGCTCCGTCGCCGAGCGGATGACCTCGCACAGGAAGTCGCGAACCGCCTTCTCGATGTCGTCTTCGGCCTCCAGGGCGACGAGCGGCGCGCAGGCGTCGGCGTCGCGATAGTGGTCGATGGTCTTCAAGTAGAGTTCGCGCTTGTCGCCGAAGGCCGCGTAAAGGCTCGGCCCGGCAATGCCCATCGCGCCGGTCAGGTCGCGCACGGACGCGCCGTCATAGCCCTTGGTCCAGAACACGGACATCGCCCGCACCAGCGCCTCGTCATAGTCGAAATTGCGCGGCCGCCCGATTTTTTTTGTATCGCTCAATATATATTCCTTGACGTTTCACGCGCCCCGTGAATTATGTATCGAACGATATATATTAGGAACCCCAGAATGACCAGCATAAAACGCGCCGCCGGATCGGCCTTTCCGGCGATCGATCTTCCCGTGCTGGGTGGCGGCAGGCGCAGCCTCGCCACCGCCCGCGACGGGTTCGACTGGATGCTCACGATCGTCTATCGCGGCAAGCACTGCCCGCTCTGCACGGCCTATCTGAAAGAGCTGAACGGGGCGCTCGCCGACCTGACCGCCCTCGGCGTGGATGTGCTTGCCGTCTCGGCCGACAGTCAAGCGCGCGCGAGCGCCCATATGGCGGACGTCGCGCCGGAGTTCGACGTCGCCTACGGCCTGACCGTCGCGCAGATGCAGGAGCTGGGGCTCTACATTTCCGGCCCGGGCAACGGAACGGACGTCGAGGGGCCCTTCGCCGAACCGGGCCTCTTCGTCATCAACGATGCCGGCACGCTGCAGATCGTCGACATTTCGAACGTGCCGTTCGCCCGCCCCGAGCTTGCGCGCATCGTCAAGGGCATCGGCTTCCTGAAGGGCCGCACGGGCGACGCCCCGATCAACGGCACCCATGCCTGAACGCAAAGGACACCAGATGACCGAGCGAACGGAAGCCGCCCTGCGCGCCCGAATCGACGAGCTGATGACGGCCGGCGTGAGCGCCGATCTGGAAAAGCTGGACCGCATCTATCACGACGATCTGCAGATCCTCTCCCTGACCATCGACGGCGACCTGATGACGCTCGACAAGGCGGGCTGCCTCGCCATGCTGGAACAGACCTTCAAGGACGAGACCCCTGAGGATCATCTATGGGCGAAGGTCCATGCGGTGACCGTTTCCGGCGATCGCGGGCATGTCCTCATCTCCCGAAAGATCCCGATCGGCGGGCCGAAGATGATGTTCGACCTGAGCATCGACCTGGTGTTTCAGGACGGCCGCTGGCAGGTCATCCGCGAGGTCAACTTCGGCCGGCCCGACGCCGAGGCCGCCTGAGCGTCAAGACAGGCGGGGGGGACGGGCATCCGGGCCGCGCTCGTCGGCCGCATGGGAAACCGCACGTCCGCTTGGGCGATTGAGGGTTTCGGCGTTTGTCGACACGGCGAGGCGGACAGCCAGCCGTGCTTTCGGGTTCTGCAAGATCTTGAGCGATCTTTCTTCTCTTACTTTTGCCCCATCGAGGCCTATCCTGCCCGGAGACTCACCCGCAGCACCCCGAAACCCATAAGGCCCGACCCATGACGTCCCTTTCCCATGCCAAGTTCGATCCGACCCGGGCACGGGAATATGCCGAACAGGCACGGATCGGGCTTGCCGGATATGACGCCTGCCACGAGCTCTCGGCCTGCGTCCTGTCGGCGGCCCTTGCCGGGGCTAAGGAGCGGCGGGTGCTCGTGGTCGGCGCGGGCGGCACCGCCGGGGAGATCACCACCACCGCCCGGCTCGAGCCGAGCTGGACTTTTGTCGCGGTCGATCCGTCGGAGCCGATGCTGACGCTCGCGCAGGCCGCCGTCGAGGAGGCCGGGATCGGCGAGCGCGTCAGCTTCGTCCGCGACGCCGTCTCGGCCCTGCCGCCCGAGCCGGCATTCGACGCCGCGCTGATGATCGGCGTGTTGCACCATATCCCCGAAGAAAGCGACAAGGCCCGGCTGCTGGAGGACATCGCCCGCCGCCTCCGGCCGGGCGGATCGCTCGTCCTTGCCGGCAACTACCGGGCCTATGACAGCGAGCCGCTTCTTCTGGCGGCCTGGGCGAACCGCTGGCGGCTCCATGGCGCGTCGGACGAGGACGTTCAGGCGAAGCTGGCACGCATCATGGCGGGCGCCGTGCCGCCGGAATCCGAGGAGGCCGTCGCCGCACTTCTGGCTGCGGCCGGCTTTTCTGTTCCGGAAAGGTTCTTCTCCAGCCTCTTCTGGGGCGCCTGGCATACGCAGCGCGAAACATAGACCACGCGGGAAAACCCTGCCCGCGACGTCCTGCTTCGGCCAGCAGTTGCGAGCTTCGGTGCGAAATCGGCTTTAGGAGTTTCCTTTGCGTTCCCGATCCGTTAGGTTCCGGGCGAATTTTCATGCGACAACCGAGAAACGAATGGCGAAGGAAGAAGTTCTGGAATTCCCCGGAGTGGTCACCGAACTGCTCCCGAACGCGACGTTCCGCGTCAAGCTGGAAAACGAGCACGAGATCATCGCCCACACGGCGGGACGCATGCGCAAGAACCGCATCCGCGTTCTGGCCGGTGACAAGGTGCTGGTCGAAATGACCCCTTACGATCTGACCAAGGGCCGGATCACTTACCGCTTCAAATAATGGGCCGCTTCAAATAGTGGGCCGCCTCAAGTAGGACGCCTCCCGACAGCGCCCGCCAACAGTCCGTCCGTAGCGCAACCAGACGTGCCGGAATCCGCGATGTCCGACAAGCAAATGCTCATCCTCGGTTCCGGTTCGCCGCGCCGTCTGGCCCTGTTGCAGCAGGCCGGCATCGAGCCCGACCGCCTGCATCCGGCCGATATCGACGAGACGCAGCAACGCGGCGAAGTTCCGCGCAACCTGGTCAACCGCCTGGCACGGACCAAGGCGGAGATGATCCGGCTGTGGATGGACCGCGACGAGGCGGTCGCGGATGCCTTTGCCGTCACCGCCGACACGGTCGTTGCCGTCGGCCGCCGGGTGCTGCCCAAGGCGGAGATGCTCGACGAGGCGGAGACCTGCCTGGAGCTCCTCTCGGGGCGCTCGCACCGGGTCTATACGAGTGTGTGCGTCGTCAATCCCAAGCACGACATCCGCCAGAAGCTGGTGGAGACGCGGGTCCGCTTCAAGCGCCTCGGCCGCGAGGAGGTTGCCGACTATCTCGCCTCCGGCGAATGGCGCGGCAAGGCGGGCGGCTATGCCATCCAGGGGCTCGCTGGCTCCTTCGTCGTCAAGCTGACCGGCTCCTACACCAACGTCGTCGGCCTGCCACTTTTCGAGACCGTGTCGCTGCTGTCCGGCGAGGGCTATCGCGTGCGCGCCGGCTGGATCGATCCCCTCACCTCCGACGTGTAACGCCGGCGCGGTCTGCGCATCGCCTTTTGCGCATATTAGATATCACCAAAATCCCGGTTCCCACGCTTCCGCTTGTTGTTCTACGCTGACGCACAAGAACACATTCGGGAGGCGTCCATGAACCTTGCCGCCTGGCTGGGGCGCGCCGCAAAAAGCAGCCGGGACCGACCGGCGATCCTCGCCGACAACCGCGCGTTGCGCGACTATGGCGGCTTTGCCGAACGCTCCAGCCGCCTGGCCGCGGCGCTCACCGGCCCGCTCGGGTGTGAGGCAGGCGACCGGGTCGCCATCGTCTCGAAAAACTCCGCCGACTATCTGGAGATGCTTTACGGCATCTGGTGGGCCGGGCTTGCCGCCGTGCCGGTCAACGCCAAGCTGCACGGCGCGGAGATCGGCTGGATCCTGGAGAATTCCGGCGCCCGCCTCGCCTTAGCGAGTAGCGACATCGCCGGCGACGTCGACGCCCACCGGCCGGCAACTCTCCGCGAGCTGATCGAGGTCGGCAGCGCCGACTACGCAAAGCTCTTTGCGGCAACGCCCCTCCCCTTGCAGGCGCGGGCGCCGGGCGACCTTGCCTGGCTGTTCTACACCTCCGGCACCACCGGCCGGCCGAAGGGCGCGATGCTGACCCACCGCAACCTTGCGGCCATGTCCTTCGCCTATCTTTCCGACGTCGACCCGACCATGCCGGGCGATACGCTGCTGCACGCAGCGCCGATGAGCCACGGCTCCGGGCTTTATGCGATGGCCCATGTCTGCCGCACTGCTGCCAATGCCGTGCCGGCCTCCGGGGGCTTCGACCCGGACGAGGTTCTGCGCCTCATCTCAGACCGGCCGGGAACTTCCATGTTCGCCGCGCCGACCATGATCAAGCGGCTCCTGGAGGCGCCACGCGAGATCGATCCCGCTACTATCCGCACCATCATCTGGGGCGGCGCGCCGATGCATGTGGCCGATGCGATCCGCGCGATCGACCGGTTCGGCCCGCGCTTTGCGCAAATCTACGGCCAGGGCGAATCGCCGATGACCATCTCGGTGCTGCCGAAGACCGACATCGCCGACCGCGACCACCCGCGCTGGCGCGAGCGCCTCGCGTCGGCCGGCATCGCCAATTCGGCCGTGGAAGTGATGATCGCGGATTTCCACGACACTCCGCTGCCAACCGGCGAGGCCGGCGAAATCCTGGTGCGCGGCGATGCCGTCATGCCCGGCTATTGGCAGAATCCCGAGGCGACCGCCGCGGCGCTGCGCGGCGGCTGGCTGCACACCGGCGACGTTGGCGCCTTCGACGCCGACGGGTACCTCACGCTGATGGACCGCTCCAAGGACATGATCATTTCCGGCGGCTCCAACATCTATCCGCGCGAGGTCGAAGAGGTGCTGCTCGCCCATCCGGGCGTCCGGGAGGTCTCCGTCATCGGTCGGCCGGACGACGACTGGGGCGAGGTCGTCGTCGCCTATGTCGCCGGCAAGGCAAATGCTGGCGAACTCGACGCGCTCTGCCTTTCCGGCATCGCCCGCTTCAAGCGGCCGAAGGACTATGTCTTCGTCGAGGCCCTTCCGAAGAACAATTACGGCAAGATCCTGAAGACCGAACTGCGCCGGCAGGACGCGGAGCGCGCCCGGGCCACCAACAGGGATGCGAGCTAGATGACCATCGGACGGCTGTACAACAAAGTGGCGCTGGTGGTCGGCGCCGGGTCGATCGGCCCCGGCTGGGGCAACGGCAAGGCGACCTCGGTGCTGTTCGCCCGCGAGGGCGCCCGGGTGTTCTGCACCGACGTCAACGGCGAGGCGGCCGAGGAGACGGTGCGGATCATCCGCGAGGAAGGCGGTGCGGCAACGCCGTTCCGGGCCGACGTCTCAAAGAGCGACGACATCGAGGCGATGGTCGCGGCCTGCATGAACGCGCACGGGCGCATCGACGTGCTCGACTACAATGTCGGCCTTGCCGAGGTCGGCGGCGTCGTCGATGTCTCCGAAGAGGACTGGGACCGGGTATTCGCGGTGAACCTGAAGGGCGCGTACCTGGCCATGAAGCACGTCATCCCGATCATGAGAGGCCAGGGCGGCGGGTCCATCGTCAACATCTCCTCGATCGCCTCGATCCGCTATACCGGCGTTCCCTACGCCACCTATTCGGCCACCAAGGCAGCCCTCAACCACCTGACGAAAACCACCGCCGTGCAGTACGCGCCGGACCGGATCCGGGTCAACGCCGTGCTGCCGGGGCTGTTGAAGACGCCGATGGTGGAGAAATCCGCCGGCCTCGCGCAGGAATATGCCGGCGGCGACGTCGACAAGATGTGGGAGGCGCGCAACGCCCAGTGCCCGATGGGCGAGATGGGCGATGCCTGGGACGTCGCCTATGCCGCGCTCTACCTCGCCTCGGACGAAGCGAAATACGTCACCGGCCTGGAACTCGTCGTCGACGGCGGCATCACGCTGAAATATTCCTGATCTTCTGCCGCGGCGCACGCGCCTGGCGTCTTGTCTTGCCGGCCGGGAATGGGATAAGCGGGAGCGATGAGCGATTCCGACAACACCCCGAAAAAGGCCGACAATGTCGAGCCGCTGCGGCCGACCCGACCCTGCCCGATCTGCAAGAAGCCGTCACAGCGCAAGTTCTATCCGTTCTGCTCCAAGCGCTGCGCCGACGTCGACCTCAATCGCTGGCTGACCGGCGCCTATGCGATCCCCGTGGTGGAAGAAGATCACGGCTTCGGCGGCGACGATCCGGTGGATTGAGCGCTCGGCCGGTACCTCCCGGCCCGCCAAACGGCACAAGACGGCGCCGTGCCGACGGCCCGTTGGAGGGTGCTGGACAGGGCGGATCGAACTCTCTATAACGCCGTGGTCGTTTCGCGGGGACGCGGCGGATTTTCGTCGCAACGCCGCATTTTCGAGGCGATCACGCCCAGGTAGCTCAGTTGGTAGAGCAGCGGATTGAAAATCCGCGTGTCGGTGGTTCGATTCCGCCCCTGGGCACCATATATACCAATATTTTCAATGACTTATGCCGCCGCCTCGCGCGAGGCGCCAAAACCTAGGTAGCAAATAGGTAGCAACGGACACAGGTTTTTCTAGGTCTGTTCGTGACCGAGAACGAAGCAGTCTCCTCGATCGAAATCACATGAAGGTCTTTGGGCGGCCGTTTCATCCGTCCGCAAGCCCTCGTTTTTCGGGGGGCTTGCGCCGAACTTGCTGAGAGCATATTTAGTGTCGATTGCAACGAGCGAGAGGAGCTGGCAAGAATAAGCCGAATTACATAGTCTGTAGCGAACGCAGACGTGAGCTGACGCCGCATTTGTTGGTGGAACGCTCGGTTTTGTAACGATAGCGCTATGCCCCGACAGGCTGGCGATCTCCAGCGACCTTCGGGTCCACCCACATAGCTACGTGGCAACGTCGGAAACGCCGAGACGTAGCGAATTTGGGTCTCACAAAACGACACCTCGTCGAAGCTTAATCTTCGGGGGCGTTGGTTTATGAGGCTCATCCGACACCTCACCATCGGTCCCCCACAGTGCACGGGAGCGACCAGATGGTCTCAAGAAATCCAAAATCCAAACAACTAGGCGCGAGAAGAAGAATTCGTTCCAAACGCGCCGGAGCAGCTCTTGCGGCGTTTGTTGACGCAATCGAGCGGCAATATGGCCTCGATTTGAGCCTGCGTCCCAAAAGACGAAAGCGGCAAATCTTAACCGCGAAACAGGCGGCAAGTTTGATGCGTTTGTCGCCGAAAACCCTCGCGAACTGGCGCAATCTCGGCAAGGGGCCGGCCTTCTACAAGATTGGAGCTCGCTGCATCTATCGCCGCGCCGATGTGGTTCGGTTTTGCCGGAACCGCAAGTCTCGGTCTACCAGCGAGTACGGCACCCTCGGTGCGAACGGGGGGCTGAACCATGGCTAATCTTACTGTTTTCCCCACTGAAGAACGATTGAAAACGAGCCGGCGGCTCTTGATCGCGCGGCTAAAAAAGGAAAGTAGCCTCCGCGCATGGAGAGCGTTGAAGCGGCTTTCAGCTTGTTCATCTGAAACCGACGAATTCTGTGGTTTGTTGGCTTGTCCGGTATGTCGGGCGCGAGCACAAAAGAACTTTGCCGATGCGATTGAATCTGAGTTCAGCAGGCATGCTGGGTTTCTATCAGTGACCCTTATTCCTAAGGCGGGCATGGTCCCGCCCGAGGATCTGATGAAGTTTGACCTTCGAGCCTTTGTTCGGAGTCAATATCGACGAATTTCGAAAGTTCTGCCCGCTGGGCACATTTTCGTGGGGGCGGTCGATTTCAGTTTCAATATGCCGCTCCCAGGAACGCTTCACTTTTCATATCACGTTGGCGGTCTCTTGTTCGGGTGCCGGGGAAAAGCTTGGGAAACGGCCCTGCGGGCTCAATATCCCAGCGTTCCCGGTGTAATTGACCGACCAGTTCGTATCGTGCATCGGCCGAGTTCTGATCTCCCGTCGATGGCGGCTTACACGCTAAAATCTTACCACCTAGCTCGGTCCCAGTACCTTGCCGTCCCGAAAACTTCGGATCGGAATCCATACCGAAACACACGCGATATTGCGATGCCGCGTGACGTGGATATTCGGCTTCAAATCACCCACTCAAAATACAGGGTCTGCGACCCTCTAATCCTGATCGGGCTGAAGCGATGGCGAACATCCGACCCCGCGCAATTTTCATTTGGGAAGGCCGGTAAAGGGCATTGGCAACGGTAACACGCTGCACGAATGGCCGGTGCGGCCAGTGTGGGTTCAGGTTCCGGTAATTGGATTTTGAAAAGTCGGTTGCTGACGGCGTCCACGAGGCTCTTGAGGCCGTGTAAGGCCCATTTGGCCAATGAGGACCTTTTCGAAACCGACAAACTGCACTTACCATCGCGCTGGCATGGCGAAAAACTCACCCCGTTCCCAAGAAAAGGGGGAACGGGGGGAAATTCCCCCTTTTTTTTGAGGAACAAGTCATGTCCAACAAAGAAAACGAAAAAGCGAAAGACAATCCCGACGAACTGACGATTGGAAAAGCAGCCCAAACCTCGCGGGGCGAAATTTTTTGCGAAGTTGTCCGGGGAACGCGACGTCTTTGGATACCTGTCGCGGAGCTGGCAAGTGACGAAAAAGCCGTCTTCTGTCGAATTTCGGAATGTGTTGCTCCGATTCTAACGGTTAGCAACCGGAACGCCCTGAAGAAAAAGATTGAGGCGATATCAGAATTTGAAAATGCTCTCGTGGCGACGCAGCCGGGATGGGTCATGCCGAACGTCTACGTCCATCCAAACGGCGACGTGCAAAGCCCTGACAGTTTCGATCAAGAGGTCATTGCCACTTTCGAGAAGGATAACTGCTGGGGAGAGCGAGGCAGCTTTCGAAAATGGAAAGAGGCCTTGGAGAGCACGGTTTCGGACAACGTTTTCGCTCAGTTTCTGCTGAACTTCGGGTTTACCGGGCCGCTTATTGCCAAATCTCCGCCCAACCTGCTTAATCCTGCAATCGAACTTGTTGGACCGCGCGAGATCGGAAAATCAACGATCGCGACGATGGTGACATCGATCTACGGTGGCAACAAAGCAAGCGAGATCGGCCTGGGCCGAAGTGCAAATTTGACAAAACAGGCGCTTAAGCCACTTCAAAGAACTTCGGCTGACGCCTTGCTTTTTCTTGACGAACTCAATCTTGTCGATGGAAGCGTCGAAAACAACCTGCATCTGGTTTTCGAGCATGCCTCCAGCGATGAGCGTGCGCGCTACGGCGACACGGCGAGGAAGAAGCCCGTCCGAAACAGCCTCATCATGACCGGAAACCGCGCGCTCGCAGATCGATGTGGCGCCTCTTCGGAGGTTATTGAAGCGGCCCGTTCCCGCTTTATCAGTTTGCGTTTTGACGGGCCTATCCTCACTCGAATACCAGCAAAGTTCAAAACATCGCGTGAAGCTGCGGAGTTTTTAAAGGCTCGCGTGCGACGACACCACGGAACAGCGATCGGGGAATTTATCGGCAGCCTCCTCAAAGAATGCGAGGAGTCCGACGCTGCGATTAGGAGGCGAATCAAGGAGCTCATGGGCACATTTCGCGATCGCGTTCCTGCCGAGCAGATCGTATCGCAGCGCATCGTCGACATGTTCGCTTTGACCTACGCTGCCGGTGTGCTTGTTCAGGAATGGAGGATTGTTCCGAAGTCTTTCCTTGATCCGATGGCAAGCACCTTGGCCGTCTACAAACATGCCCTCGAGTTTGAAGGAATTCCTCCTCAAGGAAGCTACGAAAGCCCCTCTATCCAGAGAATCAGGCAGATTTTGCACAAAAATCGGAAGCGAATTAAGTCAGTCGCAACAACGGATCGCCCTAAGCCCCTGCCTCAGATCCACAGGACGTTCGGATATCGCATCCAACGCACCGACGGAAGCGAGCACTTCTTCTTGGAGCCATCGAGGCTTAAGACAGCGCTGGGGACGCATGCTACTTCAACCCTTAAAACACTTCGGGCTGAAGGGGTGCTTATCGGTGAGGCTGGAGCACACAAGAAATTGCAGTCGAAGGCTCCGCTTTACGTCGGCTTTACGGGTCGAGTGTACAAGATCGTGCTATCACCACGGACATGATGTTCGGCCGTTGCCCTATCTGTGACGCCGAAAAATACACTGATTTTTGTTGGCAGCAAGTTGGATCGGATCCTTTCTGTTTCGACCCAGCTTAGTACAACTATTTGAACCTGAACCCGCTGATTCTGCGCTAAAAACCGAATAATATTGTTCTGTATCAATGGGTTATAAATTTCGCTCGATTGACAAAACGCGGCTAATCTCGTAAGTTGTGGGTAGCTTGGTCGCGATGCAATCGGTCGCGTTACTGGGCGAAGGCAACGGCTTTTTCTGGCCTTACAGACATGAAGCGAAGAAAGGTCTGCGAACGCATTTTGCTAGTTGATCGGCGTTGTCGGCGCCGATCGTGAAGCTGTTGATGAGAACGAACCCAAGGGGCCCTCGCGGGCCTCTTTTTTTATGCGCGTTTTCTGCGTGGAAAGGAGACGAACGATGTTCAACAGGAAACAGGCTGTGAATCCGGTTGAGGCGACTGAGACGGTCAACGCGGCCTTGATCGTGTTCGGCAAAGACGAGAGCGACAAGCCGCATGCTTCGCAGTTTGCTGCTCACGATTGCGAAGCGGCGATCAAGGCAGCGGGGTTGATGGGTTTTCAGGCCCTTGTCGTTACCGACGATCCTATGAAAGAGATCGCGGCCAAACTGCCGGCCGGCCGGATCTTTGAAAGCGGCAAAGCTTTCGTGCCCTTCGTCAAGGCGGAGGTGTTTGAAACGCTAGCAGCCCATGCCGAGGCCCATCCCGACCAGGTTCAACTGAGACCGGTGCGGGCTGCGCCCGAAGGTGAAGGCGATGATCCGGTCGCTGGTGCCGCCGAGTCGACGGCGACCGATGAGGACGATCTCTCCATTGCCGATGACGACGCCGGCGGGCTGGCGGTCACTTTCCCGGCGGATTGGGCAGACATCCATGTCGGTGCGCGGGTGCTGGCAACCGAGGGCCCCGATGACGGTTGGTGGGAGGCGATCGTCCGCCGGGTTCATGACAGCGGGCTCAGCGACCATGTAGTGCGGATGCTCACCTTGGAATGGGAGGGCTGCCCTGACGAATCCTCCTTTGTGCGTCGCGCCGACCATGTGGCTTTGATGCCGCCCGCCTACAGCGCTGCGCGCTACGACGCTGGCCAGAATGGCGAGGAGGGTTGAGCGATGACGGCCATCCTGATGGATAAGACAGCCAAGGTGCGTGACCTCAACGATGCCTTCCGCCGGAGCTTCGTCGGCGGCAGGGTGGTGATCACCAACGGCACCGACACCCTGAACGATGCCGACAAGCTCGCCCTGTTCGACCTGGTGAAGGGCTTTGATGCCTTCACCGCCGACAACGATCCTCATGGCGAGCACGACTTCGGCAGCATCGCCTTCAAGGGCGGGCGGTTCTTCTGGAAGATCGACTGCTACGACCGCAACCTGATCTACCACTCGCCCGACCCGGCCGATCTTTCCGTTACCGAGCGGGTGCTGACCATCATGCGGGCCGAGGAGTACTGAAATGCCGGCCTGTTGCTATCCGCCCTTCGCCTTGCGCCCCGACGCCAGCGGCCCGGGGCGGGGGCTCTCCGGGTCGACCGGTGCGAACAGCTCGGAGACATGGACCTCCAGCACGGTGGCGAATGCCTCCAGCGTCGCGACAGTGACGTTCTCCGAGCCCCGTTCGACCCGGCCCACATATGACCGGTCGATACCGGACTCCAATGCCAGGCGCTCCTGCGACAGGCCCTTTGCCACGCGCAAGCGCCTGACGTTCCAGCCGATGGTTGTCCGCACATCCATGGGCATGAGGAACACCACGGAAGCGGCTTGACAATCGACGGACTGTCAGTCCCCTATTAACCCCACAACCCCAGATGCCACCGGCCGGCCTCGCACGGGGTGCCGGAACGGATCGGTGCGGCCGGTGGCCACCAATGACAAAGGACCTTCGACATGACTGCTTATCTGAAAGCGATGCGGCACTACTTCGATTTCAAGGGCCGCGCCAGCCGGGCCGAGTTTTGGCTGTTCACGCTGTTCGTCATCCTGTTCGGCATCGTCACGGCGACGATCGACATTGCGCTCGGCTTTGCCGATGAGGGTGCGCTGGTGTTCACCGGCCTTCTCAGCATCACCCATGTGATCCCGTCGCTGGCGGTTAGCGTTCGCCGGCTGCACGACACCGACAAATCCGGCTGGTGGCTGCTGATCGGGCTGACGGGCATCGGCCAAATCGTGCTGGTCGTGTTGTATCTGTTGCCGCCGACCGAGGGCCCGAACCGCTTCGGGCCTGCCCCAAGGGGGCAGCAAGGCGCGTACATGGCCAATAGCGGGCCTCAGGGCGCGTGACAGGGCATTGCGGGTAATGGGCCTTGCCAAGCCCGCAAAAGGCAACATGCCAGCCCTGCAACCTGCTGCGGCTGACGTGGTCAAATGGAGTGCTTATGAAAATCGCAACGGGCATTGTAGGCATTGTAGTCGGGCTGCTCGTCCTTCTGCAGTCGTGCGCGGTCGGCGTCGGCAGTAACCTTGTGAACGATCAAGCGACGCTCCAGGCTGGGTCGGTTGGCGTCCTCGTTGGCTTCCTGTTTTTCGTCGCCGGTGCGTTCGCCTTCGGCCTCCCTGTCGTCTCAATGGTGATCTTTGCCGCTTCCGCTGTTTGTCCACTTAAGCTTCTTGGCTTACGAATAAGTTGATTGTCTCGATGGGTCTGCGGCCCTGGTTTCGGTAGCCGAGA
>NZ_NPEV01000031.1 GCF_003258835.1 Rhodobium orientis
CCACGCGCTGCGGCCGCCGTTCCGGAGAGCGCCATGCTGCCGCCTCTGGCGGCGAGACCCGCAGCACCCGCGCCAGCCAGGGCAGCGCCGCCCACGGCAAGGCCTGTGCCGACGGCTGCACCCGCTCCAAGCTGCGGGCCACCCGAGACAATGCCGTTGGCGATGCCCGGCCCGAAAATTCCGAGGCCGAGCAGTGACAGTGCCGCGAGCACCACGGCCATGGCCTCGTCGATTGTGGGGGTAACGCCGCCGAAGCCGGCGGTGAATTGCGAAAACAGCGTCGAGCCGATGCCGATGATGACGGCCAGCACCAGCACCTTGATGCCGGACGAAATGACATTGCCGAGCACCCGCTCGGCCATGAAGGCGGTCTTGCCGAAGAGGCCGAAGGGAATGAGGACGAAGCCGGCGAGTGTCGTCAGCTTGAACTCGATCAGGGTGATGAAGAGCTGGATGGAGAGGATGAAGAAGGCGAGCAGGACCAGCGCCCAGGCGAAGAGCAGGCAGGCGATCTGGATGAAGTTCTCGAAGAAGGCGACCCAGCCCATCAGGTCGGAAATGGATTCGAGCAGTGGCCGGGCCGCATCAAGACCGGTCTGCGCGACACGGCCGGGCCGCATCAAGTCGGCGGCTGTGAAGCCGGTGCCCGACGCCATCAGGCCGAGGCCGGCGAAGCTCTCGAAGACGATGCGGGCGAGATTGTTCCAGTTGCCGATGATGTAGGCAAAGACGCCGACGAAGAGGGTCTTCTTGACGAGGCGCGCGATGATGTCGTCGTCGGCGCCCCAGGACCAGAACAGCGCGGCGAGCGTCACATCGATCACGATCAATGTGGTGGCGATGAAGGCGACCTCGCCGCCGAGCAGGCCGAAACCGCTGTCGATATAGCTGGTGAAGACCCCGAGGAATTCGTCAATGACGCCGGTATCGTCCATGGATCATTCGCTCTCGTTATCGCGCCGGACGGGATCGGAGGGCGTGCGGCCGAGAAAACGGTCGCGGGTCTCGGCCCAGACTTCGAGACACGCTGCATCGCGCACCGCCGCCTCGCCGAGCCGCTGGCATCGCCGCTGTTCCGCGCGCAGCGGATCGACGGAGGGCGCGAACGCTGGCGCGGGAGCCGCTCGCGAGGGCTCCTCTTCGCGCGTCAACTCGATGACCGTCGCCGTCATGGCGAAGGCGACGAAGACGATCGCTCCGATCCGCGCCAGCGTCTTGCCCTCCATCGCTTCCTCCTTTCCGGCCGGCCGTCCGCGTCAGTTGTTGCCGTTGTTGAACATCTGCGCGTTGCCGGGTTGATAGCCGCTGCCGGGCGTCAGGAAGCGCTCGCGCTGCACACGCCCCTGTTCGGCCGCGGCCGCGCGCCCGGCGTCGGTCAGCGCCTGCGCCCGGCCGTTGGCGGCGATGACGGCCGTCAGATCGGAGAGCTGTTGCGCCTGCAATGCGAGAAGCTGGTTGCCGGCCTGCGTCGCCTGCAGGGCGCCGGTCGCGCCCTGGCTCCGGTCGACCAGCGCTTCCATCTGAGCACGGTTGGTCTCGATATTGCCCACCACGCCGGCCTGGACGCGCATGGCGTCCTGCAAGCCGCCGACGGTGTTTTCCCAGCGGGAGAGGGCATCGGCGACGAGTTGCTGCTCGGAGGCGCTCATGTCGATATTGGCGTATTTCTGCTGGAAAGCCTGGTCGATCTGCTGGACGTCGAAGGCGATGTTCTGCGCCTGCTGAAGCAGGGACTGTGTGCGGCCGACCGCATGCTGTAATTGCTGCAGCGAGGAGTAAGGCAGGCTTGTCAGGTTACGCGCCTGGTTGATGAGCATCTGGGCTTCGTTCTGAAGCGAGGTGATCTGGTTGTTGATCTGCTCGAGGGCGCGTGCCGCCTGCAGGACGTTCTGCGCGTAGTTGGTGGGATCGAATACGGTCCACTGGGCATGGGCCGGCGGCGCCAGCACCATCGGCAGCGCCGCGACCGGCGCGGCGATAAGCGCAGCGGCAAAGCGGGCCGCACGCGAGCGGGATTTACGTGTCTTCATGGTCAGTCTCCTTCTGGGCTTGGGGGATGAGATTGCTGAGGTCGGGAATGAGGTCGGCCGCCCAGTCAGCGCCGCGCTCGCGCAGCCAGGCGGCGAGGAAGTCCGAGCGGTGATGTTCGGTTAGAATGCGGGCGATCGCGGTCTGATCGGTCTTGGCGGAAGTGGCGCAGAGCGCCAGCGCCACTTCGCTTAAGCCGAGTTCGAAGAGCCGGTTGCCGCGCCGCGACTGGCAGTAATAGTCGCGCTTGGGCGTGGCCCGCGCGAGGATCTCGATCTGGCGATCGTTGAGACCGAAACGTCGGTAGATCGCCGTGATCTGCGGTTCGATCGCGCGCTCGTTCGGAAGCAGCAGCCGCGTCTGGCAACTCTCTATGATGGTCGGCGCAATGGCCGAGCCGTCGATGTCGCTGAGGCTTTGCGTGGCAAAGACTACGGAGGCGTTCTTCTTCCGGAGCGTCTTTAGCCACTCGCGAAGCTGGCCGGCGAAGCCCTCGTCGTCGAGTGCCAGCCAGCCCTCGTCTATGATGATGAGGGTCGGCGAGCCGTCGAGCCGGTCCTCGATGCGGTGAAAGAGATAGGCCAGGACCGCGGGCGCCGCGCCGGTGCCGATCAGACCCTCGGTCTCGAAGGCCTGCACGGTCGCTTCACCGAGATGCTCGGACTCGGCATCGAGCAACCGCCCGTAGGCGCCGCCGACGCAATAGGGCCTGAGCGCCTGTTTGAGGTCATTGGACTGGAGCAGCACGGCCAGGCCGGTGATCGTACGTTCCCCAGCAGGCGCGGATGCGAGCGAGGTGAGCGCTGTCCAGAGATGCTCCTTCACCTCGGGCGTGATCTCGACACCTTCGCGCATCAGGATCGCCACGACCCAGTCTGCGGCCCAGGCCCGCTCAGCCGTCTGTTCGAGACGTGAGAGCGGCTGCAGCGAGACGCTCTGGTCTTCGCCTTCGGTGAGGCCGCCACCCAAATCATGCCAGTCGCCGCCCATGGCGAGCGCGGCGGCGCGGATCGAGCCTCCGAAGTCGAAGGCAAAGACCTGGGAAACGGCATAGCGGCGGAACTGCAGCGCCATCAACGCGAGCAACACGGACTTGCCCGCGCCGGTCGGGCCGACGACGAGCGTGTGTCCGACATCGCCGACATGAAGGGAAAACCGGAACGGGGTCGAGCCCTCGGTCTTGCCGAACAGCAGTGGGGGCGCTGCAAGGTGCTCGTCCCGTTCCGGCCCCGCCCACACGGCACTCAGGGGGATCATGTGGGCGAGATTGAGCGTGGAGATCGGCGGCTGCCGGACATTGGCGTAGACATGTCCGGGCAGCGATCCGAGCCACGCATCGACGGCGTTGATGGTCTCGGGCATCGCGGTGAAGTCGCGGCCCTGGATGACCTTCTCGACCAGACGCAGTTTCTCGTCGGCAACGCGCGGGTCGGCGTCCCACACCGTCACCGTCGCGGTGACATAGGCAACGCCGGCATAGTCAGCGCCGAGCTCCTGCAGCGCGAGATCGGCATCGGCCGCCTTGTTCGAGGCGTCGGTGTCGACCAGGGCCGAGGCCTCGTTGGTCATCACCTCCTTGAGGATCGCCGCGATCGACTTGCGCTTGGCGAACCATTGCCGGCGGATGCGCGTCAGCAGCTTGGTCGCATCGGTCTTGTCCATCAGGATCGCGCGGGTCGACCAGCGATAGGGAAAGGCGAGCCGGTTGAGCTCATCGAGCAGACCGGGCGTGGTCGCCGTCGGGAATCCGGTGATCGTGAGCACGCGCAGATGCTCGTCGCCAAGCCGTGGCTCCAGCCCGCCGGCAAGCGGCTGGTCGGCGAGCAGCGCGTCGAGATACATCGGCGTCTCGGGGACGCGGACACGGTGACGCTTGGTGGAGACGCAACCATGGAGGTAGGTCAGCGTCTCGGGATCATCGAGCCAGCGGCATTCGGGCATGAAGGCGTCGACCAGGCGGAGCACGCGGTCGGTGCGGTCAGCAAAACCGGTCAGGACCTCGTGCGGATCGACGCCCTTGGTCTCGCGGCCTTCATAGAGCCAGCTCTCGGCGCGGGCGGCGTCCTCGGCCGGCGGCAGATAGGTGAAGGTGAGGAAGTAGCTCGACTCGAAATGCGCGCCTGCTTCCTCGAAGCTCGCCTTGCGTTCGGCATCGACCAGCGCGGAGGCCGCATCGGGAAAGCGGCTGTCAGGATAGAGGTTGGAAGGATGGCGCTGCGCCTCGACGAAGATTGCCCAGCCCGAGCCGAGACGACGGAAGGCGTTGTTGAGCCTGCCGGCAACAGCGATGAGCTCCGCAGGAACCGCGGAATCAAGGTCTGGACCCCGGAAGCGCGCCGTGCGCTGAAAGCTGCCGTCCTTGTTGAGGACGATACCCTGACCGACCAGGGCCACCCACGGCAGGTAGTCGGCGAGCCGGGTATTGCGGTTGCGGTATTCGGCGAGGTTCATCATCGGCGCGCGCCCCCGTTCAGACTGAGAGGTGCGCGGGAACGCGCAGATGGCGGCGGCCGACCTCGACGAAGAGCGGGTCGCGCTTGGCGGCCCAGACCGCCGCGATGTGTCCGATCGCCCAGATCGCGATGCCCACGAGCCAGAGCCGCAGGCCGAGGCCGACCGCGCCGGCGAGCGTGCCGTTCATGATGGCGATCGCGCGTGGCGCACCGCCCAGCAGGATCGGTTCGGTCAGCGCCCGGTGAACGGGCACCGAAAAGCCGAGCAGTTCCCCGCCGTGGTCGGAGGTGGTCGCCATCAGATCAGCGCCCCGCCGCCGAAGGAGAAGAAAGACAGGAAGAAGGAACTGGCCGCGAAGGCGATCGACAGGCCGAAGACGATCTGGATCAGGCGCCGGAACCCGCCGGACGTGTCGCCGAATGCGAGCGTCAGGCCAGTGATAATAATGATGATGACAGCGATGATCTTGGCGACCGGACCCTCGATGGATTCGAGGATCGACTGGAGCGGCGCCTCCCAGGGCATGGAGGAGCCGGAGGCGTGCGCGGCGGGCGCCGTCATCATGGCAATGACTACGACCGACGCGGCGGTCGCCAGCCTCTGACGGGTGTTACGCAGGGTCTGGTTCATGGGAGCTTTCCTTCGTGGTTGCTGTGGGAAGTGGTGTGTCCGAAGCCTTGATCGCTCCGACGACGCGATAGTCGCCGTCGTCAGCGAGGCCCTCGACGCGGGCGAGCTCTGCGAGCCGGCGCGCGGAGCCGCGTCCCGACAGCACGGCCACGAGATCGATGGTCTCCGCGATCAATGCGCGCGGGACGGTGACGACAGCTTCCTGGATGAGTTGCTCGAGACGGCGGAGCGCACCGAGTGCCGATCCCGCATGGATCGTGCCGACGCCGCCGGGATGGCCCGTGCCCCAGGCTTTGAGGAGATCGAGCGCCTCGCTGCCGCGAACCTCCCCGATGGGGATGCGGTCGGGCCGCAGGCGCAGGGACGAGCGGACGAGATCGGAGAGCGAGGCAACGCCGTCCTTCGTTCGCATGGCGACAAGGTTAGGCGCGGCGCATTGCAGTTCGCGCGTATCCTCGATGATGACGACGCGGTCGGCGGTCTTCGCCACTTCGGCCAGGAGCGCATTGGTGAGCGTGGTCTTGCCGGTCGAAGTGCCGCCAGCGACGAGGATGTTTGCGCGCGCCGCGACCCCGGCCCGCATGGCAGAAGCCTGCTCGGCCGTCATGATGCCGGCGGCGACGTAGTCGTCGAGGGAGAACACCGCGATGGCCGGCTTGCGGATCGCGAAAGCCGGCGCAGCCACGACAGGAGGGAGAAGCCCCTCGAACCGCTCCCCCGTTCCGGGCAGTTCCGCCGAGACACGCGGGCTCGCCGCATGGACCTCGGCGCCGACATGGTGAGCGACCAGGCGGATGATGCGTTCGCCGTCTTCCGGTGCCAGGCGCTCGCCCGTATCGGACAGTCCCTCGGAGAGGCGATCGATCCAGAGCCGCCCGTCCGGGTTCAGCATCACCTCGACGACTCCCGGATCTTCCAGGAAAGTCGCGATGGCCGGACCCAGCGCGGTGCGCAGCATACGCGCGCCGCGCGCAATCCCTTCCGAAATGTGATGTGAGGCTGCCATACGATCCCCGATTCCAACGGGGACAAACAGGCGGTCCCCATGCGGGGATGATTAAAAGAGCCTGATTTAGGGCTGATTCAACAAGGAAATAGCGGCGTCGTAGTGTAGCGTGCAAAGACAGGGGCACGGCGGCGCCGGATGCTGCTACACTTTGTAACTTCTATTCTGTTTGTCGAACGGGGATGAAATGCGACTCGCCGTCTACAATGTGGAGAACCTTTTCGACCGTGCGAAGGCGATGAACCTGGACACTTGGGCAGAAGGCCGCCCGGTTCTTGAGAGGTTTGCCGCATTGAACGGCTTGCTCGGTCAAATAGGTTACAGCGCGGCGGATAAGAAGAAGATGACCAAGCTGATCGTTGAGCTTGGAATGGAGAAATCCGACACGGGTCCGTTTGTAATTCTGCGTCGAAATAGAGGCGGGCTGCTGAAGCGGCCCCGAACAGGCGGTGTCGAGATTGTCGCTGATGGTCGCGCCGACTGGGTCGGGACGCTGGAATTGAGAGACGAGCCGATCAATGAGCACGCTATGCGCAACACTGCTCGGGTCATGAGCGATCTGGAGGCTGACGTGTTGGGCGTGGTGGAAGCCGAGAGTCGACCGGTACTTTCTGCATTCAACCGAGAGATTCTTCCTGCTGTGGACGGCATGCCGTTTCGACATGTGATGGTCATCGACGGCAACGACGAACGGGGAATCGACGTCGGGTTGATGTGTCGAGAGGGCTTTCCGATCGGGTCGATGCGCAGCCATGTCGACGACCATACTCCGGATGGTCAAACAATCTTCTCACGCGACTGTCCGGAGTTCGAGGTGACGACGCCTGCCGGAGCCCAACTGATCGTGATGGTCAATCATCTCAAGAGCAAGGGTTATGGTGGGAAAGCTGCTTCGGATGCGCGCCGCCGACTGCAGGCTGAGCGGGTTGCCCAGATTTACACCGGCTTGATCGATCAAGGCATCGAATATGTCGCTGTTGTAGGTGACTTCAATGACACGCCCGACAGCGATCCCCTGAGTCCCCTCTTAATGGGGACGTCGCTAACCGACATCTTCAAACATGACGCGTTTGACGATGGCGGTTACGCCGGGACATACGGTTTGTGTAATGCTTCGAACAAGATCGATTACATGCTGCTCTCGCCTGCGCTCTTGGCAAAGGTCGAGAGGGGTGGCGTGTTTCGCAAAGGCATGTGGCCAGGGTTAAGACCAAAGCGATGGGACACCTATTCGGAACTGGAACGGCCGAGAGACGCGGGTTCCGATCACGCCGCTTTATGGGCGGACCTCAATATCTGACTACATGCTCGACTTGCCGGAGGATGACGGAGTTTCGTGGGCCGGCATATCTTCCGGTATCTCCTGCCGAAGCTTCGGCCCTTTGGCGAGACGCCGGCCAAGCGTGGTGATGAATGTCTCGTAGCGTTCTGCGGCCTTGGCACGCGCTGCCTGGACAGCCGGTTCAGGCAGGGCCGGCGTCGTGTTGAGCCAGAACCGAACGAAGACGGCCAGTGTTTCGACAGAGATGCCGAGATCTCGCTCCAGACGGGTCATGCGGCGATCGATCTGATCCAGCCGCTTGGCAATGACGGCCTCGCGCCGTTCGGCATCGTCGGGCGACAGGAAGGACGCGATCGCCGCCTCCGCGATCATCGACTGCGATTGCTCGCGGCGTGCCGCATAGTCCGCCAGCATCGTCATGATGTCGGGGTCGAGATAGACGGAGATCTGCGTCTTCTTCTTCCGAGTGGGCATCGGCTAGAGTTCCATTCCGTCCTTGGGGTCGAGCGAGACCTGCCGCGCCACGCGTTGCATCGTGCGGGTCATTCGGCTGTTGCGGGCGGCTTCTTCCTGATCGTCGTCGAGGGGGGCGATCTCGAACTCGTTTTCGATTGGCTCCTTCTTTTTAATGGGCTGGACACGGCTAAGTTCTGGCTGGCGCCGCCATTCGGAATCCGTGGTGTCCTCTTCGTCGCCAGCGCTGCCAGAATTGTCGGCGTGAAGCGTCGGCTTCGGCGGCAATGGCAGCGCGCTCCATTCGTCATTTTCGACATCCGGGGGTTCTGGCTTCGGCGGCGGTGGCAGAATGCGGTCCTTGAAGCGCGGATCCTCGTAATAGCGAACCTTCTTCGCGCGAATGGGCGAGATGCCGGCGACCATTACGATCTCGTCCGCGGGCGGAAGCTGCATGACCTCACCGGGCGTCAGCAACGGCCTTGCGGTTTCCTGCCGCGACACCATCAGATGTCCGAGCCAGGGCGAGAGCCGATGCCCGGCGTAGTTCTTCATCGCACGCATCTCGGTCGCTGTGCCGAGGGCATCAGACACGCGCTTGGCGGTGCGTTCGTCATTGGTCGCGAAGCTCACCCGGACGTGACAATTGTCGAGGACCGAGTTGTTCGGCCCGTAGGCCTTCTCGATCTGGTTCAGCGACTGCGCTATCAGGAAACTCTTCAGCCCGTAGCCAGCCATGAAGGCGAGCGCGCTCTCGAAGAAATCGAGGCGGCCGAGTGCTGGAAACTCGTCCAGCATCAACAGCAATTTGTGCCGCGCGGTCCTGGCCTGCAGGTCTTCGGTCAACCGTCGGCCGATCTGATTGAGGATGAGGCGGATGAGCGGCTTGGTCCGATTGATGTCGGAGGGCGGCACGACGAGGTAGAGCGTCGCCGGGCGCTTGCCGCCGACCATGTCGGTGATGCGCCAGTCGCAGCGTCGGGTCACCTTGGCGACAACGGGATCGCGGTAGAGCCCGAGAAACGACATGGCGGTGGAAAGGACGCCGGAGCGCTCGTTATCCGACTTGTTGAGCAGCTCTCGGGCAGCGCTGGCGATGACCGGATGCGGGCCGGCCTCGCCCAGGTGTTTGGTCTTCATCATGGCCGCGAGTGTGGATTCGATAGGGCGCTTCGGATCGGACAGGAAGGCGGCGACGCCGGCGAGCGTTTTGTCTTCCTCGGCATAGAGAACATGGAGGATGGCGCCGACCAGAAGTGCGTGGCTGGTCTTCTCCCAGTGATTGCGCTTTTCCAGCGAGCCCTCGGGATCGACGAGGATGTCGGCGATGTTCTGCACGTCGCGCACTTCCCACTCGCCACGTCGAACCTCGAGCAGCGGATTATAGGCTGACGAGTTCGGATTGGTCGGATCAAACAGGAGCACGCGGCCGTGCCGGGCGCGAAAGCCTGCCGTGAGCTGCCAGTTCTCGCCCTTGATGTCATGAACGATGGCCGAGCCCGGCCAGGTCAGCAGTGACGGGATGACCAGACCGACGCCCTTACCCGAGCGGGTCGGCGCGAAGCACAGAACATGCTCCGGGCCTTCATGGCGCAGATAGTCATCCTTGAGCTTGCCGAGGACGACACCGTCGGGTCCGAGCAGGCCAGCGGCCTTGATTTCATCGAGTTTCGCCCAGCGCGCTGATCCGTAGGTATCGACACTCTGCGCTTCGCGGGCGCGCCAGACCGACATGAGGATTGCAACCGCGATTGCGATGAAGCCGCCGGACGCTGCGATGATGGCGCCCTCGATGAAGATCGGCGGCGCATAGGCGTCGTAGAAATACCACCACCAGAAGAAGGCCGGCGGATAGTAGATCGGCCAACCTGATATTTCGAACCAGGGAGCGCCAAGCTGCGGCTGAAAGCCGAGACGCCAGGCGGTCCACTGCGTCGCCGCCCAGGTGGTGGAGAGGACGATGATGAAGACGATGAGGATTGGTCCCCATAGGATTTTTGTACCTGACATGGCCATAGTCCGCTCAAATACGGGTAGGCTGAGGGGCGCGAGCACTGCAGGCAAGGGCGCCGTCTGCACGGGCGTAGAAACGGTAGTTGACGGATAGAAAACGGCGGACTCGGGCGCAGAGAAACCTATCCAATCTCGCGAAGTGAGATGCTGGATGATGTAGCGAGCGGGAATCCTATCCCCGTAAAGACAGTTGTCGACGCAGATAGATCAGTGGTTATTCGAAAGGCTGCGCTTCTACCTTTCGTCCCACCACTTCAACACCCGGAGGGCCTTCAATGTGATCCACGAGGACGGTTTGCCTGGGCCGCTATCCATGTGAAACCAGACGCTACCCGGGGTTTGCCAATCGAGATGCCACGTCCCATCGTCTGCCTGCTTCGCTCGCAGTCGATCGATTGCCTCACAAAGGCGTTGGTCTGGTGGCATGCCTGTATGAACGGCGCTCCAACGAAAATAATCGAGTGCCCGCAAGATATCGTAGCGCCAGCGATGCGGGTAGAGAAGGTCCAGGAACCTCTCGTCAGCGGGCTCACCGGTGGAGAGGCGACGGAAAAGGTGGCGTTCCAGAAGATACTCTTCGCCAGACAACCTCGCGTCTCGCGATTCGGTCGTACCCCCTGTTTTTATCTCGTACTCGAGCAGTCCCTCCAGAACATTGATCGTGCTCGCAAATGAAGATCGGGCCGAGCCATTGCAACGTTCGCAATTCCAACCTCCATCCTGCTGCACCTCGCTGACCAACCGTTTGACGATGCCGGTGATATCCGCACCGAAGTAAGCACCATCGGTAACTGTCCGGCCGTTGATGCACTCTTCAACTTCACCATCCCAAAAGGCCTGGCCGCCTTCGTCCCATCTGGAGTTTTGTCCGACCAGCACAACTGTTCGGCGCGCACGTTCCGAAGCCGGGTCGAGGCCGAATTCCCTGAGTTGCGTGATGCAAAAGCAGGTCGCGGTCCAGGGTTGCCCATGTGTCCTGAAGGTGTCCCAATCAAAGCCTTTCGGTACGAAAGACCCACCTGCCCACTGACCATCATCATCCTGATGAGAAAGCAGTTGTGCTCCCCAGCCCTCGGTCTCGACCTTTGCGCGAACTGGCTGCCAATCTTCTCCGGGCGCTTCAAGCATGTCCCGCATGACCTGCCAGGCGATGGATGGATCTCGCCCGAGAAGCCAAGACAGTGTCTGGTCTGTTGTAGCCATTCAATTCTTCCGCCTCAGCACGATAACCCGACAGGGGTGCGGGGCTCGTTGCGATTGCATTTCAAATCGACTCTATGACGTCGCCGCTACTAAACCAACGCCTCGGCTGGGCTCGGCTCCGTCTTGCTGTTCACAACCCGATAGAACAATTGAGTGACTTGTGTTCACCGCCCCAGACCTCGCTTGCGTCCGAAGCTCCAGTCGACACCACCATCGCCACGCGCGACACCCGAGATGTGGCGGCCAAGATGCTTCTCCATCGAAGGCGTCCAGGGGACGAGCTGGAAGCCGAGGCCGTCGTCGATCATCGCGAAGCGCCCCGAGGCGAGCGTCAGGCGCTGGCGATAGGCGCCGGCGACATGTTCGCCGCTGCCGACGCGCTGGAACGGATGCCCGGTCTTCGCCGCCAGTTTCTCGCCGACTTCGTCCACCTCGCGACGACGCAGCGTGTCGATGAGATTGCGGTTGAAGACGATCCGTTTGCCCTGCCGCTCGGCAAAGCCTTCCCCGATCAGATGATCGGCCCGCCTGTCGAGCGCGCCGCGTACTTCCGCGCCGAAGCCGCCTTCGGAGAGCGCAGCGGGCTGGCGCGCGATGTTCTGCCGGTCGAGCCAGGTCGCGCCGGACGCGGTTACCTGCCGTTCGATGTCGAGATCGGAGCGGACCGCGAGCGCGACGCGGCGTTGGCCGCGGGAGTCGTCATAGGTGCGCAGTTCGACGATCGAGCCCGGCGCACTGTCACCGGCGGCATTGAGATCGGCGAGCTTGATATGATGGCTGCGTCCATCGACGCTGTCGACCACGGCATAGGCCGTGCCCTTGAGCTCGTCATCGAGCCCACGCTCGACCAGGCGGCCGACGATCGGCGCATCAAGGCTTTCGGCCGCCAGCACATAGTCCGCCGACCCGCGTTCGATGCCGCGTTCGGTCAGGGCACGGTGCATGCGCTTGATGATGTCGCCGCGCTCGCCGAGTTCGCGCAGCGTTGCCTCGGCTCTTTCGCCTATCGTCCATTGACCGGGGCCGACCTGCTCGGCGAGGCCAAGTGTTTCCAGCTTGCGCAGCCGTCCGATCTTCAGCGCATGGAATTCATCGGGCTGCTCGCCCGGCTGTGGGGCGAGGTCGATGATTCCGGTGCACCGGCCGTCGCGCACAAGCTGACGGTCGAGTTGTGTCCAGCGCTCGGTCTCGATCTGGTTTTCCAAGGTTCGGCGGATATCGAGATCGGTTCGAAGGCCAAGCTCGTGGGTGATGAGATCGCGCGCCCGGTCGCGCATCCCTTCCTTGATATAGTCGCGCGAGATGACGAGATCCTCGCCGTCGTCGCGGACGCCGCGCACGATCAGATGGACATGCGGGTGTTCGGTGTTCCAGTGATCGACGGCCACCCAGTCGAGTTCGGTGCCGAGATCCTTTTCCATCTGGTCAACAAGGTCGCTGGTGAAGGATCGCAGATCTGACATCTCCAGCGCGTCGTCTGGCGAGATGATGAAGCGGAAATGGTGCCGGTCGTCCTCGCAACGCTCGGCAAAGGCCCGGCCATCGGCCTCCTCCTCTCCCGGCCCGAACAGCCGCGCCTTCTCCCCGTCGCGGGTGACGCCGTCGCGGCGCAGATAGTCGAGATGGGTGCCGAGCGGCGCGGCGCGCCCCGAAGAACGAACCACACGCGCCTTGATGACGGCGCCGCGCGAGCGTGCGGTGATGAGACGATTGGCCTGGATACTGGCCCGCTGGCCGTGCCCGAAGCGCGAGCGGTTGCCGGAGGTGACGCGGCCGGAGCGTGACACGCCGCCGCCGGCCTTTTTCGCAGCCGCCAGCGCCTGCGCGATGAAAGGCCGCGCCGCCTGGGCGCGCGTCGAGCGGATGCGGCCGGGGCGGATGCGGAACTCGCGGTCATCGGCCATCGCGTTGTCCCGCAATGTGCGAAAAAGGCAGGAAATCCCGGAAGTTGAGTGCGCGGCGCACATTGCTGCAGAGCAGAACAATGTGCGGAACGTGCAAGAAAACTCCACAAAAACAACCGACCGACCGGCGCGCAATGTGCGCCCTTTTATCCTGCCATCGGTCGGTTGTGGTTCCTGCCGCTCCCCCTCGCGCCCCCCATGACACGCCAGAGCCCGAGATCATGCGATGAGAACTGCAACGCGTCATCGCTCACCCCCCGTATCATCCTGCGCAATGGAGATGGTTTTGGGATGTGACTGATCCCCGGCATCGGGCTGCACCGACACGGAAGCGGAGGTGCCGTCCGAGTGCTTGTCTGTGGCGCTATCCGCGACCGTCCGGTGGTCAACCGAGCGCGGGACGAATAGCGGTGCCTCGCGCCAGTCGGGTGGCGGTGATGGCACAGCCGGAGTGCCGGGCGACGGTGCCGTTGCGCCCAGTGCCGGTGCAAGCAGATCGACATAGGCGCGCGTTTCGGTGGGCAATGGCCGCCCGGTAGCGAGGTGCTCGTCATAGCGATCTGGCCCCGCATTGTATGCCGCGAGCATCGCCGGGATCGTGCCGTAGCGGTCGTACATCTCGCGCAGATAGGCCGCGCCGGCCAAGATGTTGTCGCGCGGATCGAAGGGGTCCGAGCCGAGCCGATAGCGGGCGCGCAGATGGTCCCAGGTCGCCGGCATGACCTGCATCAGTCCCTGTGCTCCTGCGCTCGAGACCGCGCGCGTATTGCCTGCGCTTTCGGCACGCATGACGGCGACAATCCAGCGTTCGGGAATACCGAACCGCTGCGCCGCCTCGGCAATATGCGCGGCAATGGGATCGCGGACTTCGTGTCGTCCAGCGGGCGTCGGCTGTGCGGATGCGCCGCTGGTATCGAGCACGGCGATGACCAAGCCGGAAAGGAGAAGGAGGGCAATGCGGCCGTAGGGGCCGCACCGCCGCAGTGCTGTTGACGGACCGATGAGCGACATCGATCAGTCCTGCTGGTCGTGCTTCTTCGGGCGGGTCCAGTGCAGCCCCCAGTCACGTCCATCCTCGTCCGACTGGAACAGCCGGGCACGCATCGGAAGCGCGAATGCCGGGTCATCGAGGACGACGGAGATGAACGTGCCGGCGCGGTCGCCGGTATGTTTCCATCCAGCGCCGACTTCGGGGCCGGTCTCGTCGCCGAGATGAACGCGGTAGGCCGGCGCGTTCTCGCTGTCGGCATTCTCGGCCGCGACGAAGGTGAGCGCGCAGTCGAAGGACAGCGAGCGCATTCGTCCGCTATAGCCGTCTGGTGTGCGGGTGAACTGACCGATCTGGGGCATGATGACCTCCTGTTTGGATGCGGTGAGATTGCGGGAAGGCGTGCGTCGTCACCGCGTCGGCGCGCGCCAGACGAAGCGGTCATCGCCGTCTTCGTCGGTGTAGAGAGGGACAGCCCGGCCGATGACGGTCGTCGCCGAAAGCGGACCGAAATACCGCCCGTCGAGGCTGTCGGGGACTTGCCAGTTCATGAGGAAGAGCTCGTCTTCGGCGACGGTGCGACAGCCGTTCCAGACCGGCAGCGGGCGGTCCAGGCGATCACGGTCGCGGGCCTCGCCCATGGCGATTCCATCGACCGTAATGATGCGACCGGTGCGGCATATGCGCTGTCCCGGCAGGCCCAGAACGCGCTTCAGGATCGGTACATCGCGGCCGATGTAACCGCGCTCGACCATGTAATCCTCGAGCGGCTCGGGCGGCATCACGGCGACCAGATCGGGGACGTCGAGATGCGCGGCGGGTTCGATGCGGTAGAGCCCGATCGGTGCGCTGGCCGACACGTTCCAGACGAGCTTCAGCGATGTCGGAACGATCGCGGCCGCGGCAACACCCATGACAGTGAAGTAGGTCAGCATGACGTAGCCGTAGCGGGTCATCGCTCGATCTCCCGCCGTTTGAGCCATGCCTGATGGCGCACCGGCGTGTAGGGGCGGGGTTCGTGCCCGGCGCTCATCCGGTGCGCCACATGGCGCCAGTGATCGGGTGCGGCGTCGCAGGGATCGACGTCGGCGTCTTCCACCGCATCGATGTGCTGGAGCACCTTTTCGACCTTCGGCCAGCCTTCGATCTTGAGCAGGATTTCCCCGCCGGGGCGCACGAATGGCAGCGTCTGGTATGCGGCGCCCGGTGCGACCGCGCGCAGGATGTCGATGCGCGAGATGACGGTGCCGTAGTCGTTCGCCGCCCAACGCACGAAGGCGAAGACGGCGCCCGGCCGGAAGGAGACGACGCGTCGGCGGCGGTCGATGATTCGCTCACCGGCCTCGCGGCCAAAGCGAATCCAATATTCGATCCTGCCCTCGATCCAGGTCAGTTCGACATGCGTGAGTGCGTCGGAAGTGTGGGCGGACGGCATCGGGCCGGCGCCGACACCTGCGGCTGTGGCGCCGGTCATGAGGGGTCTCCTTCGTGCTTGGGGAATTCGCGTTCGAGCAGTTCGCGCAGCATGTCGGCGACGGTGACGCCGCGCTGGAACGCGGCGATCTTGATGCGCCCGCGCAGCTCGGGCGTGATGTCGATGGTCAGGCGGGCGGTGAACCCGGACCGCTTGCCGTCACGGGGAGCGGCATCGTCGGACCTGATCCACTGCTCGGGATCGCCTGGTCTCGTGGCGAAGGCGCGGCGGTTTGGACGGTCGCTCATGGTGCGAGCCTTCCGATCTCGGCCGCGAGCGCCGCCACTTCCCGCGCGGCGATGCTGTCTGCATCGCATTCACAAACGAGGCGGCCGGACTGCGCGGCCGACGCAAAGATGACGCGCTGGCCGATCGTCGCGTGCAGCGCGGGCGGGTCCTGGTCGGCGAGCGCATTACCGGTCTCGCGCGCGATGATGGTTCGTGCCGGACAACGGTTGAGGACGAAGCGCACGGCGAGCTGCGGACGGAATATCCGCGCCTCCTCGATCAGGCGCAGGATCTCCGCCGAGGCCCAGCCATCGAAGGGTGACGGCTGAACGGGGATGAGGATGATGTCAGCGGCGAGTAGCGCCGAGCGCATCAGCCCCGCGACGCGCGGCGGACCGTCGATGAAGACATGGTCGGCAGTGCGGGCGAGCTCCGGGGCTTCGTGATGGAGCGTGTCGCGCGCGAGGCCGATGACGCCGAAGCGCCGCGGCAGCCCCTCATGGCTGCGCCGTTCGGACCAGTCGAGTGCCGATCCCTGCGGGTCGGCATCGATCAGGGTGACGGTCCTTCCGCCTCGCGCCCATTCGCCGGCAAGGTGCAAGGCGAGCGTTGTCTTGCCGACACCGCCCTTCTGATTGAGGAGGGCCGCGATCATGAGGCGCCTCCCGGACCGTGTCGGGCAGGCGGACTGCTCGCGGCCGCAGCGTCGTCATCGCGTTCAGAGAATGCCGTCTGGCGTCCGCGCTCTTCCTCTTTTCGGCCCGTCGGAGAGCGGTTTTCCCCAGAATGCCCGCCCCTACAAAAGTTAGATTCATTGTTAGACTCTAAGTTAAGGGGCCGGTTTTCGCTTTGTGCTGAAGAGGTTAGATCAGGTTTGGGTTCCCGATAGCACGATGGGTCGGTTCCCGATGGCACGATAGTCCGGGTTCCTGATAGCACGACGGCTTCCACAGCCTGTCCACAGGGCGCCGGCTCGAAAGCGAGCAGTGTGCGCCCGCCCGCTTCGATCTCGAGAAACAGCGTGTAGCCGGGCAGCGGCTGGCGCTGGATGATCGCGCGCAGTTCGAAGGCGAAGCGCTTGAACGGGGAGAGACTCCCGGATTTGACGTAAAGGTGCCGGAAGTCGAACCGCCAGCCGCGCTTCTGCCTGCCGCCATGCTTGCGCACGATGCGGTAGAGCCAGCGTTCGATCCCGCCGGTCAGACCGAAATAGGCGCGGTCGATGGTGAGGACGAGCGCCTCGTCCAACACCGCCTTGTAGAACCAGTCGGGCACGATGAGTTCGATGCCATCCGGATTGCCAAACGCGTCTGCGCGTTCGGTCCATTCGTTGATCCAGGAGAAGCGGTGCATGCGCCGACCGGTTGTGCGTGTATCGGAGGCAGGTTCATTGCGATTTCGTGGATTGGACGGTGGCTGCCGCAGGGTGGTCGCGACCGTCGTCGATTGCAGCCGGTCGAGCGCGGCTCTCAGCCGGCGATAGTCGCGGGCACTGGTGCCGCGTCCGACGAAGGTCAGGATTTCGTACGGCGTAGTGGCGATCAGGCGCGACGTGCGAAAGCCGTTGTCGCGCGCCTCGACGATCTGGCTGGCCGCCCAGATGAGGATATCGGCATCCCAGATTGTGGCCATGCCGTGCTCGGGCACGGCTTCCACGCGGATGGCGATCTCGCCCGCTCGGAAGTCGATCGGCTCGACGCGGTGGGACTTGGAGAGAGAAAAGAAGGGATAGGCCATGAGGTCCTGCGCATCGCGCGGCGCCAGGTCGCGCGGTAGAGCGCGGAACAGCTCAAGCTGGTCCCGTTCCGATCTGCGAGGCCGCGCCGTCATGGGAGTAATCAGCGGTTTTCGGCAGACGACGGATCGTCATGACGTTTGGCCGGACGGACCGTGCCGACGCCGGGGTCGGAGGTGGATTGCTTGGCGCCGCGTTCCGCCCAGGCCTGCAGGTCGTCGACGGAATAGACGACACGACCACCGAGTTTGCGGTAGGCAGGACCGGTCCCGTAGGTGCGGTGTTTTTCGAGGGTTCGGGCGGAAAGGCTGAGAAAACGGGCCGCCTCGGGCGTTCTCAGATAGCGCGGCGGGATGCCGGCGGTGGCTGCGGACATGATCGTGCCTCCGTGATCCTTGTTGGCGCCGCCGGATATCGGCGGGGCGTCAGGGTCACGGTGGCGGAGAAGAAAGGGCGTGGGGGAGTGCGAAGATTCTAAAGAAAATTCGCACCCTCGTCGGTCGCTAGCCCTGATCGGGTCGGTGACCGAGAAGAAGGCGGCGGTAGCCGCCCGCCACGAGAGCGAGGCCGGAGGCGGTACGACGCATCACGGTGTCGCGCAATGGAGCGGACTTCCAGGTGATGGCGTTGACTGGAGCGGCGCCGAAGACGGCCTCGGCGATTTCCTGATAGGTGGCCCCTGCACGTCGACCGTCGATCGCGCGTAGGCTTTCGATAAGGCGTTGTCTGCGTTGCGGCGTCAATCGTGTGTCAGGCGACCTCCGATGAAAGAGGACAGCATCGCGGAACCGAACAATCGCATCGACTCGATCCTGAATGAACTGGTCGATGAGCGTAACTGCCGCGACCGGTCCGTCGGGTGCTCTGCCGTCGATGCAGATTGCCGCGAAGTGCTCGGTATCGATCACGAAGTGAATATAGAGACCTTCATCCGATGTTCGGGCATCGGCCGGAACGACCTTGAAGTTCACGGTTGTCATGTTCGGCCCCTGCTGTGGGGCGAAGATCAGGACGCTCGGGTCGACGGCAGGGCTCCAGAAGATGTCGGCATTTTGCGCGGACAAGGACGGCTCTATCGGGAAAGCGTAACCCCCAGTGCGCCGTCAGCGCGGTCGCGGCGTGATCGTCCGCCGGATCGGAAGCCGAGACTTCCTTTTCGTATTCGGGGTTGCGCCTGAGAAACTCCCAGGCAAGTTCGGAAGGATTCAGACCGTTCAGATATCGATAGGCCGTCGGGTCGCGCCAGTTCGTTTCCGCCACCATGCCGATTTCCTCCCCGACTCTACGCGGTGGTTCGCAGGTCGTTGGAAGATCGCGTTAAAATTGAAACTTGGATAGCCGGGCAACCGGCATACAGAGATGCGTGTTGGGCATCACCTGTCAGTGATAGGCGGATCGAAGGAGATCGCGGTAGCCGTTCTCAGTCATCCAGTGCGCGCGGGCGAGATGCGTCTGGTGAACATGCTGAGCACGATCGGGTTGTTGTTCGGGATCGAGACCAAAGATGATGCGGACAGCTTCAGCCCAATGCGCGGCGTCGGCCTCCGCATCGAGCAAGCGAAGATAGGTCGCAAAATGCGCACGATCGTATTCGGTCAGGTGCTCGCTGTGCGGCGGCTCGTCCAGAAAGTCAGCTTGCCCCATCTGTTCCCCAGTCTCTTGGCGCGAGGCCTCGTTGCGTATGGTTAACGCAATTTGCCGAAATTTGTAGAGGCGCGCCGAAAAATCGCTGCGAAAGGTGTGGCGCATTGCGCCTGACACCTCCGTCGTCAGGCCAGCGCTTCTGGCTTGTTAGGTCTCGCGGCATCGACAATCATCACTCCTTCGCCTCGGTCAGAGGACAGGAAGACGATGCCAGCTGCTTCCAGCGCCCGGCGAATCTGGTCGCATGTGCTCTCATGCACCTTGAGTCCGTTGACGGACTCGAGGCGCTTGAGCGCGGTCAGCGAAACCAGGGCCTTCTCTGCGAGCATCTCTTGTGTCCAACCGAGCAATGCGCGCGCGGCCCGTGCCTGTCGGGCGGTGATCATGCATGATCACCTCCTACAGACCTCGGCATTCACGCCACTAAAACGACTATAATAGTCGTCTTTGGGAAATTTGAAAGCAGAAGAACCGTTTTGAATCGGGCAATCGGCCGTTGACGGCGCATCTGATTCGGTCGGCACAAGAATAGGTCCCGCCCGGGCCTGCCGGGCGGGAACCTATCTTGCTTCACTCGCCGTTGCGGCGGGTGGGACGGGACCAGATGAGGCTGTAACCGCCGTCCTCGTCGTCGAAGAGGTTGGCGTAGATCGGAGAGGTGAAGCTCGGATCGTCGAGCTTGAGGCCGAGATAGTCGCGGCCCTCGTTCGACTGCTTGGACCAGGCGGCCCCGATCTCGGCGCGGCCGACCAGGACGCGGTGGCTGGGGGCGTTCTCACTGGCCTGGTTGGTTTCGGGGACGATGCGGACGTTCTTGGCCTGCACGTTGAGGGTGACGATTTCGCCGGTGAATTCGTTGCCGGACTTCTTGAAGGTGCCGATGGTTGCCATGGTAGTTCTCCTTGATCACTGGTTTCGAGCCCGCACCATGCGGCCTCGATGGCGATCGGAGGGGCCGGAGGCGATCGACGGCGCATCGCTCGCGACCGCAGCTTCAGCGGAGGATGGCGATCCGGCGGGTTTCTTGCCTCGCGAGGAATGACGGCCCAGCCGGCAGGGGAAGAAACCTGACGGGCGCCATTGCGCCATAGGCGATCGAGGCGCAGCCGGCCTTCGGCCAGATCAGCCCATTGAAGAGGCCGTTTGGAGCGGTCGACTCACAGGGATAGTTCAAGGAGAGGATGGCAATACCGAACACCCCAATTTAAGTCCGGCGAAGGCACGGAAATCGTCTTCGGCCCAGCAAGCCATTCCGCTCCGTATCCAGCCGCACCGCCGGACACGAACCTACAGCCCACCCCCACGCATGTCTGGCTAAGCGAATCGGGACTGCACGCGCCATGCCGTCCGAGGAGGTGACCCACCATCGAAAGCATCGATGCGTTCGGCACCGCGTCTACGCCTCGCTCAGCCTTCGATACGGACGCGGTACAAGACCTCAGCCCCTGTCCCGGCTTCGCCTGCAATGGCATTCAGATGCTGGCAGGCGTCTGTCCGGTAGGCCCGGGCGGGGCCATTGAGGTCACGCGCACGAACGCCGTGATGCCGACCGCCGCCGCGCCGATCACGGAGAAGACGGTCTGCCAGGTCTCCGACGGCATGAGATGTTTGACGATGCCGTGGGTGGCGTGAAAGCCTGCAACGGCGGCAGGTGCGACGAAAGCGAGCGCTACGGCGAGTTTCAACCACATTGGCCGGGCGAACAGAATGAGGAACTGGGCAAGGCCGAACACGAGGCCCGCGCAGACAAGTCCGACAAGGACGCTGCCCGGCAGGCCCGCGCCGGTCTGATAGGCCCACATTCCTGCCGCCACGCCGCCGAGCGCCGGCAAAGCGTAGATGGCGAGCGTGAACAGCAACCAGCAGAGGACTGCAATTGCAGTGATGGATCCTAGAATTGCAATAATCATGGTGGCATCTCCGTAAGATGAGGTTCGCACGGTTGCGCCTCCACCGCCACCACGGCGCAATTCAGCAGTATAGCACACTCGTCGACGAGCCTCGAATTGGCGTAACGGCACCAATCATGCAACGGCATGGGGCGCTCCGCCGGCGCGCTCTGTCGCGGTCAGGTCTCAACTCCTTTGAGCAACTCCGTGAGCGTTTTGTCGTAGTCGTCCTTTGCGTCCGAGACGGCGGAGTTTGACCTATCACCCATCGCGGCTGCGATCGCCGCGCCGTGGGTGAAATCGACGAGAATATTCAGCCAACGACGGGATCGTTCCGACGGCAATCCCGCTTCAACTAGGAGCTGGTCAATGTCATCGGTTATCCGCTGTGCCTGCCGGGGAAAGACTGCGGGCTGCCTGAAGATGAGCAATGTAAGACCAGGGTGGCTTATCACCCGGTCATGATAGGCATTCAAAAGCGATCGTATCCGGTCGTGAAACGTACCCGAAGCTGGCGCGGTCACTTCAGCGTAGACGTGTTCAGACAAGGCGTCGATTAACCCGTCGCGATCCCCGAAATGATGGTAGATGGTCATCGGATTGACCTGAAGGCGATCCGCAAGCGCCCGCATTGTGAAGGCCTCGATGCCGCCGGTATCCAATAGTTCGAGCGCGGCCGTCAGAATCTGATCGCGCGAGGCAGGTGCCTTGTCCCGATGCGGACGTCCTCGCGGACGAGTCATGTGGCGATCCGGTAGCGTGACTGGACGAGACCGGAGGCGAAGCTTTTCGTGTCCTGGTGCGCGAGCGGTATGTCCGAGGATGTCGCGCCGAAAAGACTGCGCCCCTCGCCAAGCAGTACCGGGACCTGCGTGATGGTCAGGTCGGCGATTAGCCCCGCGCGCAGGAACGACTGGATGACCTTTCCACCATCGACATAGACGCGCCGATGTCCCTCCGCTTCGAGCATCTCCATTGTTTGTTCAGGCGATTTGTTTGAGATTCGCACCTTGCCGGCAAGGTCTGCCGGTATGTCCTGGTCTTTCAGCGACGCCGAGAGGACAAGTACCGGGCGTGTGTAGAACCACGGGCGTTCATCGCGCATTTTTTCGAACGTACCGCGACCCATCAATATAATGTCGACCTTCTCGATGAAGGCGTCATATCCATGATCCTCCGCTGGATCGTCGCGCTCCAACAACCAACCTATGTCGCCGTCCTTGCGGGCGATGAATCCGTCCAGACTGGTTGCGATGAAAACGTGCCCGGTGATCATCTCGTTCTCCTTATTTATACGACGTATAATTACATACGCCTCGGACCTCGGCGGGTCAACGTGCCGCGTCGGTGAAACCGACTGATGTGGACGCGAACATTGTCGTGTGGGGCGTGGCGGTTCATTCGAACCGCCAGACCGGAATGCCGAGCCTCCTGGCCTTGTCGGCGAGGTTCTCCTGAATGCCGGTGCCAGGGAACACCATGACCCCGATCGGAAGGACATCGAGCATTTGGTCATTGCGCTTGAAGGGTGCTGCGCGACCGTGCTTCGTCCAGTCTGGTGCGAAGCCGATCTGGGTGACGTTGCGGTGATCGGCCCAGCGGGCGGCGATCTTCTCGGCGCCTTTCGGGGACTTGCCATGCATCAGCACCATGTCCGGGTGCTTTGCATGCACCTGGTCGAGCTTGTCCCAGATCAGCTTGTGATCGTTGAAGTCGGCGCCGCCGGAGATGGCGACCTTCGGACCAGCGGGCAGGAGCACCTCGCGGTTGGCGCGTTTGCGCTCGGCGATGAAGTCCCGGCTGTCGATCATCGCCGATGTCAGCGCGCGGTGATTCACCTGCGAGCCGGTGCGCGGCGACCAGGGCGATCCGGTGGTGCGAAGATAATGCTCGGCGGCGCTATCGCGGAAGACCTCCAGGCTGTCGCGGCGCTCGATGAGGCCTTGTCCGGTCTCGATGAGCCGTTCGAGTTCGACGGCTTTTATTTCGGAACCATCCTGTTCGCGCTGCCCGCGCTTCTGCGCCTGTTCGTTGTCGTCGAGCTTGCGTTCCAGCCGGTCGGCGGCGCGATGGAACATATTGACCGTCGACCAGAGGAGGTCGTCGAGTTCGCCATCGAGGGCGGTATCCGCCATGGTGGCGATCAGGGCGTCGAAGACGTCAGAGATGGCGCCGGCGATGACATTGTCCTCCGGGACGAGACGAGGGTCCGGACCGTGCCCGTCGTGACGGTAGCCGTGGAGTTCTAGTTCGTTCAGCGCGTGCTCGGTCGGCGAGGATTCGTGATGGGGTTCGAAGGTGTCGTCGTCGCGTGTCATCGGGTGGCTTCCTTTGTCGGTTGGCCGCGCCCGCCGCGGCCTTCATGGCGCCGAAAGACGGCGGGCGGATCGGGCCTGCATCCTGGAGCGGCAGCGCAAGGACCGAAGCGGCAGCGGAGGATGGCGAAGGCCGGCGATTTTGTTTCGCGATGGAAAGCGGCCGTCAGGCCGCGCCGGAAAATCGTTGGCCGCAGCCATTGCCGGACCGGGGCGCCTGCTGTCCGGTCGCCCTCTCAGGAAGGCCGGGGCGCGGCCCTCTCCGACATCCATGGGGAGCCGTTGACGAAGGCTCCGACGTCACCGCCATAGCCCGCACCGCTGCCCCGTTCAGGCGGACAGAACGGTCTCCATGAACCTGGCGACATCCTGCGGGGCGAGTTGGACCCGGATCGAGGCCCGGAAGGCGTCGAGACCACGAAGGCGCAGATCCTCGTTGAAATCGCCCAGCATCGGCGAAAGCGGCAGCGCTTCGATGCCGAGCGCATCGGCTCGTTCGACGAGCGTGTCCCGCGCGCCGTCGCCCGCCGGATCGTCGTCGCGGACGATGTAGAGTCGACGCAGCGTGTCGGGGAACAGGATGGCGGCAAGATGAGCTGCGGAGAGCGCGGCGGCCATGGGCATTTCGGGCAATATGCATCGCAGCGACAGCATGGTCTCGATGCCTTCGCCCGCCGCCATGACCTCGCCCGCCACGCCGAAGCGCACCGCATGGCCGAGCAGGTCGCCCATTGCTCGTCGCGGCGTCTCGATCGGGGCCTTGCCGAGTGTCGCCTCACTGAAGCCGCCGGGATCGAGCCAGGTCCGGTGAGCGCCGGCCTGGTGTCCGTCGAGATCGGTCACCGATCCGATCAGCGCCGGCCACGTCTCTGTCGGGCTATGCTCATCGGGCCGGTAATAGCAGCGCGGATGGAACCGCAGCGACGCGGTTCCGTGCAAAGCCGTAATGCCGCGTTTACGGAAATACGATTCCGCCAGTGTGCCCATAATCGGCCGCGCCATCGAGAACAGACGTTTGGCCGCCAGTGGTGAACCCGTTGGTGCGGGCGACGTCCGTCTAGACGATGATGCCGGCTCCGGTTCGGGATGCGGCAGGCTGAGAAACCGCCGGGCCTCGTCGGCGACGTCCCTGAACTCGGTCAAACCGCAGCTCTTGCGGATGACGTCCAGCAAGTCGCCATGTTCACCCGTCGCCGCGTCGGTCCATTTCCCTGCGGCTCCCTTGCCGGACTCGGGGCCGGTCAGGCGCACGAACATTGAGCGCCCTTTTGTGTTGCGGACGTCACCCACCATCCAGTAGCGGCCCTCGCGCCGCCCGCTGGAGAGATATTCGCGGCACACGGCCTCGGCCTGCCGGCCGAGACGATGTGCGAGGTCTGAAGCATCGCGGGTCATCAGGCAGCCTCCCGCTCGGCGATGCGCTCGACCGGAAACCGCTCCAGCAGCCTGGCGAGGACCGCAGCGCCGGACGCGTCGGTCGGGACGAACAGCCGGTACTTCCATGAGATGATCTCGCCGAAGAGACCATAGGCCTTGAGGCGGTCGCGCATCGTGTCGGTGAACCCGGTGAGCTCGATTCGGTTCGCGCCCATGACGCGGGCGCGGCGAAGCTGAAGCCCCTCGGCGAGGTCGAGGATCGTGCGGCCCCCGGTCAGCGCGGTGAAGGCGTCGTCCGCCGAAAGGCTGGCGGTGCCCGTGGTCGCTGCGTTCGCGGCCCAGGCCGGTGAAACCTTTCGGCCGATGATGCGCTCGCCATCGTCGGTCTGGAGCCGGTAGACCCGCGTCGATTCATTGGGCAGGCGCTTCCAGATCGGCAGCAACAGTCCGGATACGATGTGGACGGTGCTGTCGGTAAACTCCGGGACCACCGCCACTTCGGCGTCCCAGATGCGCGCAAAGGTATCGCGGTCGGTTTCGACCCAGTGCGTGTCGCCCATCATTGCTGCGGGCACCTTGGTGGATTCCATCGGCCGGATCAGGCGCACGCGGCGTTCGACGACACCGTCGTCGTCGATCACGCTGGTGGTCGGGACACGCACCGCGGCCCGGCCCGATCGCTCGTTGACCAGCAGGGCGGCACGCGGATCGGTAAGATGGTCGAGCGCCTCGTCCAGCGTGACCGGGTGGTTGCGCTCCCGCTGCGCGATGGTGAGCAGCGTGGTCTCCGCGCTGGTCGCGGGATGGGTGTGGATCACCTGCCGGTCGGTGACGGTGAACTGCTCGCCCCTCAGCGTTTCCAGGCCGACATCATAGGTGCCGCTGGCAATGGCGCCCTCGATCCGGGCGGTGAGGATCTGCTCGAAATGCGCGAACAAAATGTTCTGCAGATCGATGGTGAGCGCCAGGAGCCTGTTGAGGAAGGTGGTGATCGGCGGCAACTCGTCCTTGATGCCGGTATCGTCCATCAACTTCAGGCCGGTTGACGTCTCGAAGGTCTGGAGCGGGCAACCTTCGACCTTGCCGCCGACGATCATCAGATAGAGCCGGCGCAGCGCGTCGCGCGCATAGGCGCTTTCGAGATTGTCCTCGGCGCGGAACAGGCCCTGGCCGCCGGTCTGGCGCTGGCCGCGCGTGATCGCCCCGAGCGTGTCGAGGCGGCGGGCGATGGTGGAGAGGAAGCGCTTTTCCGCCTTCACATCCGTGGCGACCGGCCGGAACAGCGGCGGTTGCGCCTGATTGGTGCGGTTGGTGCGCCCCAGGCCCTGGATCGCCGCATCGGCCTTCCAGCCCGGCTCCAGCAGATAGTGGATGCGCAGGCGCTGGTTCTTCGCCGATAGGTCGGCATGATAGGAGCGCCCGGTGCCCCCGGCGTCCGAGAAGATGAGGATGCGCTTGACGTCATCCATGAAGGCCTGGGTTTCGGCGAGATTTGCCGAAATCGCGCGGCCCTCGACGGCGAGGCGATCAGCGGTGACGCCGGCACCGGGCTTGCGGACGATGCGGCGCGAGCGACCCGTGACCTCGGCCACCGTGTCGGTGCCGAAGCGCTGGATGATCTGATCGAGCGCGCCGGGAACCGGCGGCAGCGAAGCAAGCTTCTCGATCAACCGGTCACGTCGGGCGACGGCCTCGCGGCTTTCGACCGGTTGGCCGTCGCGGGTCACCGGGCGCGAGCATAGATTGCCCTCGGAATCGGTGAAGGGCTCGTAGAGCTGCACCGGGAAGGAGTGAGCCAGGTAGTCGAGCACATATTCGCGCGGCGTGATGTCGACCTGGACGTCGTTCCAGTCTTCGGTCGGGATCTCGGCCAGGCGTCGTTCCATCAGCGCCTCGCCCGTGGAGACGATCTGGATGACGGTGGCGTGGCCGGCTTCGAGATCGGCATCGATGGCGCGGATCAGCGACGGCGTCTTCATCGCCGTGATAAGGTGATTGAAGAAGCGCTGCTTGGCGTTCTCGAAAGCCGAGCGGGCGGCGGACTTGGCCTGCCGGTTGAGCGTACCCTCGCTGCCGGTGACGTTGGTCGCCTGCATGGCGGCGTCGAGATTGTTGTGAATGATCGCGAAGGCGCCGGCATAGGCGTCGTAGATGCGCCGCTGCTCGTCGGTGAGCTGGTGCTCGATCAGCTCGTATTCGACCCCTTCATAGGAGAGCGAACGAGCCTGGTAGAGGCCGAGCGCCTTCAGGTCACGCGCCAGCACCTCCATGGCGGCGACCCCGCCATCCTCGATCGCCTCGACGAACTCGGCGCGTGTGGCGAAGGGGAAATCCTCACCGCCCCACAAGCCGAGCCGCTGGGCATAGGCGAGATTGTGGACCGTGGTGGCGCCGGTCGCGGAGACATAGACGACACGCGCATCGGGAAGCGCGTGCTGCAGGCGCAGCCCGGCGCGGCCCTGTTGCGAGGCGGCCTGATCGCCGCGTTCGCCCTTCGATCCGGCGGCGTTCTGCATGGCGTGGCTTTCGTCGAAAATGATCACTCCATCGAAGTCTTCTCCCAACCAATCGACGATCTGCCGGACGCGCGAAACCTTCGATCCGCGCTCGTCGGAGCGCAGCGTGGCATAGGTGGTGAATAGGATGCCCTGCGGCAGACGAATGGGCGTGCCCTGGCGAAAACGCGACAGCGGCGTGACGAGGAGTCGTTCCTGGCCGAGCGCGGACCAGTCGCGCTGCGCGTCCTCGAGCAGCTTGTCGGATTTGGACACCCAGACGGCGCGGCGACGACCGTTGAGCCAGTTGTCGAGCAGGATGCCGGCGACCTGTCGGCCCTTGCCCGCGCCGGTGCCGTCACCGAGGAACCAGCCACGCCGGAAACGGACAGCGTCGGCGGCGTCCTCCGCCGCGGCAGTGACCACATCGCAGGTCTCATCGACGATCCAGGATCCGGCGAGATGCTGGGCATGGGCTTCGCCGGCATAGATCACGCTTTCGAGCTGGGCGTCGGAGAGAGTGCCGTCGGCCACGAGCTCTGCCGGCAGATGCGGGCGATAGTCCGGTTTCGGCGGCGCGACCGAGGCCATGGCGGCGGACTGAACGAGCCTGGTGGGATGCACCTGAGAGCCGGGAATACGGATCGACTGAAGCGCGTATTCCTCGTAGATCGCATCGGTGAGGCGTCCGCCCTGCGGCGGGGTCCAGTCGACCGTCTCGTAGCTGAGCTCTTCACTGGTCTGTTCGCTAACGGGGGGTGCGGGCTTGGAACCGCACGAACTGCTGCGCGTGGCTGAGGCAGAGCGCGGCGGGGTGACCTGCTGTCCGGAGATCGCCGGCAAGGAAACCGGTGCGCGGGGTGGCATGTCCGCCTCGATCCAGCCGAACAGCGTCGCGACATCAGGCGCGATGCCCCGCGATGGCGGAAAGGCGGTGGGATCGTCGGCCGCGATCTTGTCGATCACCGTCAGCCGCGTGTCGATGGTGGTGCCATGGCGCGCATAGACCTTGCCCTCGATCGCAGCGCTGAAGACCACGCGCCCATGTTCCTGCAGGCGCGCGAAAGCATCCCGCCATCTCGGGGTCTCGAGCGCGAAACTGGCGCCGGTGATGGCAACGAGGCGTCCGCCTGGCGCCAGGCGCGCCAGCGCCGAGGCGACATGGCGATAGGCGGCGTCGGCCATTCGGCCCGACACGTTTGCCATCACCGAGAATGGCGGGTTCATCAGCACGACGCTGGGAACGGCACCGGCGTCCAAATAGTCGTCGATTTGCGCAGCATCGAAGCGCGTGATCGAAAGAGCCGGAAAGAGAGACGAAAGAAACGCGCCGCGTGTCTCGGCCAACTCGTTGAGGTAGAGCCGGCCTCCGGCGATCTCGGCGAGAATGGCGAGCAGGCCGGTACCGGCGGAGGGTTCCAGCACGATATCGTCCACGGTGATCGCGGCGGCCGTCGCCGCGGCGAAGCCCAGGGGGATCGGCGTCGAGAATTGCTGGAAGGCTTCGCTCTCTTCGGAGCGGCGGGTGTGCGAGGGCTGAAGGCCTGCGATCCTGTCGAGCAGTGGCAACGCGCCGGCCGGAGAGCCGGCTTTGCGCAGAAGCGTCTTTCCGTATTTGCGCAGAAACAGGACGGCGGCGCCTTCGCAAACGTCATAGGCGGTCTTCCAATCCCAGGCGCCATCGGTATCGGAGCCGCCGAAGGCAGTATCCATCGCGATGCGGAGCGCGGGCGCGTCGATGCGCTGACCGTGTTCAAGAAGCGGAAGGAGTTGACGGGCGGCGCGGGCGAGCGCCGCCGCGGGAACGATCTCTGTCATGGGGAGAACCTCGGGAGAGCGGGAACGGGGCAAGCCGGGCGGCGCTCTCTCTGGACCGCACCGGCTCAAACCCGTCCCGGCAACCCTCTCCCTCTCATGGTTCGGGCGGCCGATAGACCTCGTATGGATTGCCATCGGCGAGATGACCGAAAGGCGTGATGAGGAACTCGCCGCCGTCTCGGCCGACCGCGCAGATCACATAGCGCACCGCCCCGGTCTCGGCGTCGGCGCATTCGAGCAGGGCGAGATTGCCATCGGCGGCCGCGCGCAACAGCGTCTCGAAATTGGCGCGGGCATGGTCGGGAATGCTCATGACCGGCCTCCCGCAAGCGTGTCGGCGAGCCATTCGCCGGTATAGGTCCACGCCACCGTCTCGCCGGTGGCAAGGTCGAGGACATGCGCGCCGCCGCCGAACGCATCGATACGGGGCCGCGAACAGGTATTGGCGTATTGGAAGCCCCACCGTCCGGTCAGTGAGAACGCTGTGGCGCAGCGTTTGACGAACTGGATGACATGTTCCGGATCGCCGGTGACATCATCGCGTATCCAGAGGCAGGTGCCGCCATGCTCGGGCACGATGGAGAGATCAAACCCCTCTGATGGTGGGTCTTCCGAGGCGTTTTCGTCGGACAGACGGTTGTAGAGGTCGAGCGCGCGTGCGGCGTTCTCGGGTGTTCTGACGTCGAGGACGCAAGAGAAGTGCGTGAAATAGTCAGCCATGTCGGGCTCCTGAAACGAAAAGGCCCGGTGCGGTGACCGGGCTCGAATTGCGGATTTGGGGGTGAGCGGCTAGTAGCCGAATCGCCACGACGGCCAGGCCTGGCCGTCGTCGGCGTGCCTAATGGCCTCGTTGAGATAGGCTGGATCGCCATCGACAAGGGTGGGATCGCGTACGGGGGTTTCGTCGATCACCGTGACGGCGCTGACGACGCCGTCCTCGACCTCGACATGGACGGGCACGAGGAACTGGAAAACGACGCGGCGTGTGGGATGAGCGTGTTCGCTATTCATGAAAGCGCCTCCTGAAACAAAAAGGCCCGGTGCGGTGACCGGGCCGGGTTGGGAATGATGGTGTGCGGTGCGGGGCGGCTCTGGACGCCCCGCCTGAGCGGCTATTCGGCAGCCACGGTTTGCGGTTCGTCGACCGGCTCTTCCGCGCCGTCGTCCTCGTCGGAGAGGAAGGCCGGCAGAGCTTCGGCGCCGTCCCCCTCGGAATCCGAGGCGGTGCCGTCGTCGACGGCGGGGAGACGCAGCGGTTCGGGCAACCAGCCGCTATCGGCGAGCAGCCGTTCCGCCTCCTTGGCCATGTCCGGCTTCTTCAGATGGTCGATGAGCTGCGCGGTTTCCTCGCCCTTGGCTTCGCGCACCGCTTCGAGAATACGGGGCTTGGTCACCCGGCCGAAATAGTTCGCGACCGTTGGCCTCCATCCGGTTTCGACCATGTCGAGCCCGACGGCGCGGGCGAGCCGGTCCGCCTCGTGGATGCGCTGCTTAATGCCGCGTGCTGTCGGCCCCGCACCATAGGGATTGGCCTTCTCGTAGAGCGCATTGACGCCGAAGGAGACGCAATGGGCGAGAAGCGCCATGCGGCTCGCATCGTCGAGACCGTCGATCTTGGCCCAGAGCGCCTCGTCGTCTTCAAGGGGCAGGTCGGCCTTCCAGGCCTCGTGCCGGTCGTAGACGGTCTTGGCGGCGGCACTGTCTTTCAGATCATCACCCTGGACGGGGAAATAGACCTGCCGGACCGACGCCTCCAGGCATCCCGGTGTCGAGACGTGCTGGAAGGCGTCGCGCACCAGCTTGTGGATCAGCGCGGTCACCGCGACGGAAGTGTTGTCAGCCAGAGCGTCGCGCAGCGCCAGGGACCGATGCGCCGTCAATTCGATCACCAGCCGCTCGGGCAGCGGCTTGATCGCATCATCCTCCTCGTCCTGCGGCTCGGGTTCGCCGCCCACGGAGATGATGGTGCGTTGCACAGCGCCGGAACCGACTGCCGCATCGCCATCGCTTCCCGCGTCATCGTCGCCCTCGGCCACTTCGTCCTCGGGGCGAACATAGCCACGCTCGACGGAAAGCTGACCATCGTGGCGGATGCTGACGAATGCGCCGGCGCGGCCGATCTCGCCAGAATCGTACTGCTTCGGGCGATCCTCGAACGCGTCGAGCGCCACCTCGATCTCGCCGAGCCGTTCATCCACCTCGTCAGGCAGTTCGTCGGCCTCGGCATATTCGGTCTCCAGACGGTCGAACTCCTCGCGCAGGGCTTCGCGTGCGGCCCGCTCCTCGTCGGTTAGATCGACCGGCGTGCCGGTGAGCGCCCGCAAGCCGTTGGTGTGGCCATAGGGGAAATCGGCCGCGACCGAGATCCATTTCCAGCCCTCCTCGGCGATGGTCTCCGCCTCGCAAGTGAGCTTCTCGCCGACCAGCCGTTCGAGCAGGGCCACGTCCTCGATCCAGCCCCCGTCATCGTCCTGGAAGAGGTCGCGCAGGACGGCGCCGCCTGCCTCTTCATAGGCTTCCACCGTCACGAAGCGCACGCGCCGGTCCGACGCCCGCACGATGTTCTCCGTCAGCATGCGGCGGATCTGATAGGGTTCCTTCGACCAGCTATGCGCGATGGCCTCCCAGACCTGTTCCTGGCGGGCATGGTCGGTGGAAACCGTGAACGCCATGAGTTGATCGAGCGTCATGGCGTCCTCCGCATAAAGGTCGAGGAGCTTTTCTGACACCGAAGCGAGCTTGAGGCGCTGCTTGACGGTGTTGACCGAGACGAAGAACCGCGCGGCGATGTCTTCCTCGCTCATGCCCTGGTCTCGGAACGTCTGGAACGCACGGAACTGGTCGAGGGGATGCAGTGCAGCGCGCTGGACGTTTTCGGCGAGCGAGTCTTCCTCGGCCGAGATGTCGCTGTCCGCCTCGCGCACGTTGCAGGGCACCGGTGCGGTTCGGGCCAACCGCTTCTTCTTGGCGAGAAGTTCGAGCGCCCGGAACCGGCGGCCGCCGGCCGGGACCTCGAACATACCGGTCTCCTTGCCGTCGTCGTCCACGACCGGACGGACGTTGAGGTTCTGCAGGAGGCCGCGACGGGCAATGTCCTCGGCCAGCTCCTCGATCGAGACGCCGGCCTTGATGCGCCGGACGTTGGACTGGGAGAGGACGAGCTTGTTGAAGGGGATGTCGCGCGAGGCGCTGAGGGTGATCTTCTTGGCTGCTGTCGCCATGGTGATTTACTCCGCGACGGGCGCCGAGAGCCTCTCTCTCGGCTTCCAACCCGTCACGGAAACAGGGCGCAGCCCTCTCACTCTCCTTCTCGCCAATGCCGGAACCGCCGAGTATTCCGATGACTCTGGCCGGGATCCAGTTGCGTGCCCGTTTCTTGCAGTGGGTTGTCGGCGGGACCAACCGATCCTCGCCTAGCTCGGCGCGCGAACTGGCCCACCATCATTGGTCAAACCAGTGTTCAACAGGTTGATCAGTCGGTCCAAGATGAGCTTCGGTATTCAGTGCGGCCGATCAAGAAACCGCAACGCCGTAGAGGCGAAGGGAGTCGCGGCATCGAAAATGGCAGAGTGGTCGCTGCCAGGAATAATCCATAACTCGGAATTCGGTATCGAACGATAAAGGTCGAGCGGAATTTCAACCGGGAAGAAGTTGTCGCGATCACCGTGCACGATGAGCGTGCGCGCTGTGATGGTCGACAAGCTCTCTTTCGTGAAATTCATATCATCATCATTTTCGGCCAGCGCGTTGAATTGAGAGAGGAGTTGGCGGATCTGTTCGTCGCCGCGCTTGGCGCACTCGCGATACATTTCCTGAACGTCACGAGGCAGAGTGCCAATCGAAGCGCGGCGCATTATGGCCCTGGCCTGGTCCGGAAAATGGGTGGTCGTGCTGATAAGCACCATCGAGTCGATGCGATCAGGCTTGCTTGTCGCCATGTGCAGGAGCGTCATTCCGCCAGAACTGATGCCCATTGCCGAAAAGGATTCAATTCCAAGTTCGTCGAGCAGGAGGAACACGTCCTCGGCCGCGTCCCGATGTGTGAACCTGTTATCTGGATTGGTGGAGTAACCATGGCCGCGCAGATCGACGAGGATCAAGCGATAGCGCTCGGAGAGTTGGTCGATGAAGGGATGCCAATTCTGGCTGCATCCGCCGAACCCGTGCAATAGAACAAGCGGTTGCCCGGTTCCGTATTCCTCGTAGTGGATATCGAGTTGGTTGAGTTGGATGGTTTGCCCGGGGCCGGTCGTTCGCTTGGGAGCATATGTTGTCATTGTTGTTGGCTTTACATTGGTCGAACAAGCGGGTGCGCGGCGATGGTGTAGTTGCCATTGAATCATATCGTCAGCGCCTCGGGAATCCCATTGATTGATTTCGCATCTTCTGGCGTGAAGGCCAGAAGCCAGTCGGCGGCCTTGCCCGCCTGGCTGGCGGCGCGGACGATGGCGCGATTGTCCTCGCGCAGCACGTCGAGCCAGGAGGCTATGTAATCGGCGTGCCGAACGGTCGGGGCGATGCCGAGTGAGGCACAGCAGAAGGCGGCGTTGATCTCGGCGATGAGCTCCTCGAAGGCGTATTTCTTTGAGCCGAACGAGCCCGAGAAATCCCGCCCCAGACGCGAGGCATGGCCTGTCGCGTGGCCCATTTCGTGCAGCGCGGTGCGGTGCCAATTGATGGGCTCGAAATAGGCCTGCGGCGGCGGCACCTGCACATAGTCATGGGCCGGCACGTAGAAGGCCCGGTTGCCGCCGATGCGGAAGTCGATGCCCGTCGCTGCGATCAGCGCCTCGACGCGCGGTTCGATCAGGCCGGTCGGCACTGGTGGCGCGGCGGTCGCCACATCCTCCGGCAGATTCTCACACTGGTCGGTGTTGAAGACGGTGAAACGCTTGAGGAACGGGATCGCCTGGGCGTCCTCGCCGGTCTCGCGCGCACGGCGTTTCTCGTCCTCCGGCACGAAGCGGTCGGCATAGACGACGGTGGTGCCACGCTCGCCCTTGCGGACGTTTCCGCCGAGCGACAGCGCCTGGCGGAAGGTCAGCCAGCTCTGGCCGGAAAAGCCGCGTTCGATCACGGCGCCCCACAGCAGCAGGACGTTGATGCCCGAATACTGACGATCGGTGGAGGCGTTCTTCGGAAGGCCAAGGGGCGCTTTCGCCGCCGCCGTTCCCCAGGGCTGGACCCAGGGCACGCGGCCCGCCTCCAGTTCAGTGATGATCTTGTCGGTGATTTCGGAGTAAAGATTGGTCCGGTCGCGCCGGGCGCCGGATTTGCGGTTGTGTCTGGACATCGCGGGTCTCCGCGACGGGCGCCGGAGGCCTCTCCTCCGGTCCTCATCCCGTCACGGCAAACCCGTCCGCACTCTCACTCTCAAAAGGGGGCGTTGCGGGGGAATCCCCCGCTCGAAGGGGTCGGCCGAGACTACAGGCTCGGCCGCAGGGGAAGGCTTTCCCCTCCCAAGATTTTCATCAGAAGAACAAATGCGTACAATCGGAATTGCGAAACTACGGAAACGATTATGTGCAATTTATACTCGGTCACCAAAGGTCAGTCGGCAATCCGGGACCTGTTCGACGCAATGGATGACCGGAGCGGCAATCTTCCCTCCATGCCGGCCGTCTTCCCCGACTACTCCGCGCCGATCGTGCGAAACACGAGCGATGGCGGGCGCGAACTGACCCGGGCGCGCTGGGGCATGCCGTCACCTGTCTTCGCGTTGAAGGGCAAGAAGGTCGACCGCGGCGTCACCAATGTCCGCAACACCAAGAGTCCTCACTGGCGACGATGGTTGGGACCGGAATCGCGTTGTCTGGTGCCCTTCACCTCGTTTTCGGAACCCGCGCGCGGTCCGGATGGAAAGTCCGAGCCTGTGTGGTTCGCGCTCAACGAGGATCGCCCCCTCGCTTTCTTCGCGGGCATCTGGACGAACTGGACATCGACCCGCAAGCTCGCGGAAGGAGAGGTCACCTGCGATCTCTACGGATTTCTGACCACCGATGCGAACGAGGAAGTGGGCGCAGTCCATCCGAAGGCTATGCCGGTCATCCTGACGGAAGCCACGGACTGGCAAACCTGGCTGACCGCACCTTGGGATGAAGCGAAAACGCTGCAACGCCCCTTGCCGGATGGGTCGCTTGAGGTTGTCGCGCGGGGCGCTCCGCAAGACGGGGAAGCCATCTAACCTGACGTGGCGGAATACGCCATATTCAGGCGGTCAGTCGCCTCACGTCTGCCGGGCTGCGGAAAAAATAGACGCGGTCGAAATCGGATGAAACCGGGTCCTGAACGTTGATACCGCTAAATGTCGACGCCATCGACGGGATCAGCAGTTTGGGCGGTTCTTCGGCAGCACGATCGGCGGAACCTGCCCGGCAACAATGACCAGCCACTGCTCGTCGCAGCGCCGATAGTCTCGAAGCGCCTTATGTTTGCGGTGCAGGACCGGCTCGAGATCGGTGCCCGTGGAGTCGTGCATGATTCCACCACGCGAGCCGGTTAGCTCTGGAGTGTCGCAGCTAGTTCAGGGCAATGACGAAATTCGATTGCTGAGCGACGGTTATTGCTCGGTCCTAAGGACTTCCAGGATCGAGCCCCTCCCGAACTAATTCTCGCATAGCTCCCTCGCCGTTGCGATCTGAGCAAACTCGAAAATCCCGCCGTCAGATTCGAGCGCAGCGCGCCAGTGGGTCGGTAAATCCTGTTGTCGAGTGTCGATTATCACTATAGCGTCGTCCCAAGAGAGTTCGGCGGGAATCAACAGCGATGCATCCAGGAACGACAGTTCGGCAGGATTGCCTCGAAAAGAACGGATTGAGCGTCACTGACGCTGCTCGGGTTCTTGGGGTTGATCGACAGACCCTCAGCAACCTGCTGAACGCGCGGTCGGGCATCTCGCCGGAGATGGCCGTCCGGTTGGAAAAGGCGTTCGGCATACCTGCCCGTGAGTGGCTGATGCGGCAGCTCGACTACGAGCTGGCCGAGGTCATGCGTCGGGCCAACAAGATCAAGGTCGAGCCTTTCCGTGCATCGACCACGGAAGGCGGGGGAACGCATGAACGCGGTCGAGATTGAAGAGGCAGTATCCGCGCTCGCCGAGCAGCCGTTCGACGCGCAAGAGTTCCCTTTCGCCTTCCTCGAAGCCTTCGGCAACAAGGCGACGACCATCAAGCGGTTGCGCTCCGGCGCGTCGAACAAGTCCGATGTGGGTGGCGTTCTCCAAACCAGCAACATCCATATCGCCACCGCCGATTCTGGCCGTGTGACTGAGAAGCTTGCCGCGCTGCGGGCAAGCCCCACCACCACGCGCGGTAAGGTCAAGTTCATTCTCGCGACCGATGGCGATATGCTCGAAGCAGAAGACTTGGAGTCTGGCAAAACCGTTGCTTGCGCTTTTGCTGAATTCTCCGATCACTTTGGTTTTTTCCTGCCGCTCGCGGGCATCTCATACACCAAGGAAATCAAAGAAATAGAGATGGACATGAGAGCGGCTCGTCGCCTCAACCAACTCTATGTGAAATTACTCGAAGAAAATTCCGATTGGGGAACCGCCGAGCGTCGTCCGGACATGAATCATTTTATGGCTCGGCTAATCTTTTGCTTTTTCGCAGAAGATACTGACATCTTCAACGGCAGGGGCCTTTTCACCGCTACCATCAACCAGATGAGTGCGCGGGACTCATCCAATACGCATGAGGTCATTGGCGAGATTTTCCGCGCCATGAACACAAAGATTGCCGACCGGAAGGCCGCGAACCTGCCTCGTTGGGCCGATGTATTTCCCTACGTCAATGGCGGGCTGTTCTCGGGCAACCTCGACGTGCCGCACTTCAGCCGGATCGCCCGAACTTACCTGCTCCACATCGGTGGCCTTGATTGGCGGCAGATCAACCCGGATATTTTCGGATCGATGATCCAGGCCGTCGCCGACGATGATGAACGCGGGGCGCTGGGGATGCACTACACCAGCGTTCCCAACATCTTGAAAGTACTGAACCCGCTATTTCTGGACGATTTGCGCGAGAAGTTGGAGGAAGCAGGCGACAACCCTCGCAAGCTCCTCAATCTTCGCAACCGCATGGCCCGCATCCGGGTTTTCGATCCGGCCTGCGGCAGCGGTAACTTCCTTGTCATCGCCTACAAGGAAATGCGGTCCATCGAGGCGATCATCAATGAACGTCGCGGTGAGGAAAGCCGGAAATCGGATATTCCGCTCACCAATTTTCGGGGCATCGAGCTTCGCTATTTTTCCGCCGAGATTGCCCGTTTGGCCCTCATCATCGCCGAGTTCCAATGCGACGTTCTCTATCGCGGCCAGAAACTCGCGCTGAATGAGTTTCTGCCTCTCGATGCCGAAAACTGGATTACCTGCGACAACGCGCTTCGACTCGATTGGCTAACTATCTGCCCGCCGGCCGGCACCGGCGTGAAGCATCGCTCTGACGACCTGTTCCACACCCCGATGGATCAGGCTCAGATCGATTTCGATAATGAAGGTGGGGAAACCTACATCTGCGGAAATCCACCGTATCGTGGAAGTCAGTGGCAGACTAATGAGCAAAAATCCGATCTCAAGGCAATTTTCGACGGGCGGACGAAGAACTGGAAATCACTCGACTATGTATCTGGTTGGTTCATGAAGGCCGCTGACTTCGGCATGAGAACCGAGGCGGTTGCTGCTTTTGTTGCAACAAATTCCATTTGCCAAGGCCGTCAGGTCGATACGCTTTGGTCGCTGATTTTCTCAGCCGGTTATGAAATCGCTTTTGCCCACACATCATTCAAATGGGCGAACCTTGCCAGCCACAATGCTGGCGTTACTGTAGCCATTGTCGGCATTTCAAATCACGCAGGCCGAACACGGCACCTGTTCTCCGACGCCGAGGGTAACGGCACGACCGTTAAGACGGTCGAAAATATCAATGCCTATCTCGTTTCTGGACCAAACACGACTGTAGCCCCGTCGTCTTCTACTATCAGCAACATTCACGATATGAGCTTCGGGAACATGCCTAACGATGGTGGGCACCTGCTGATACCCATGATCGAAGCGATCTCTGCACTTGCAGATCATCACGTCGAACCAAAATTCATCCGCCCATTCTATGGATCGCTTGAGTACATTCGGGGTGTAGAACGGCGGTGCATTTGGGTCGCCGACAACGAATATGGCGCTGCCAACGAGAACGTTTGGTTGAGAAGCCGATTTGACGCTGTTCGAAAACAACGTGCTACGTCTAATAGAAAAACGACTAAGGCGCTTGCTTCCGTCCCTTATCGCTTTGGTGAAGTGCGCCAAATGGGCAACGAGACCGTAATTATTGTGCCAAGTGTATCGTCGGAGATGCGGGAATATCTGCCAGTTGGTTATGCGTCAGCCGGAGCAATTGTCTCCAATCTCGCCTTCGCTCTCTATAATGCCCCCCTCTGGAATATGGCTCTGATCGCGTCGCGCCTGCACCTTGTCTGGATCGCTACCGTATGCGGTAAGCTGAAAACAGATTTCCGTTATTCCAATACACTCGGCTGGAATACCTTTCCTGTTCCGACACTGACCGAAAAGAATAAGGCCGACCTAATCCGCTGCGCCGAGGACATCCTGTTGGCGCGGGAGGCGCACTTCCCCGCCACCATTGCGGACCTCTATGACCCGGAGAAGATGCCCACAGATTTGCGCGAGGCGCATGAACGTAACGACGAGGTGCTCGAACGCATCTATATCGGGCGGCGCTTCCGCAACGATACCGAACGGCTGGAAAAGCTGTTCGACCTTTACGCTAAGATGACTGCATCGGCGGGGACAGCGAAGAAACGACAGGCGGGGGCAACAACGTGACCATCGAAAAGAAATCAGTTCCTTCCGTCTCGGTTTCCTATGCCCGCAACGGCAGCACCAACAAGGCCAATGCCCTTGGGATGAGGCCGATGCAGGAGCGCGCCTATGAAAAGCGAGGCGAGCAATATCTGCTTATCAAGTCGCCCCCCGCGTCCGGCAAGAGCCGCGCCCTCATGTTCATCGCGCTCGATAAACTGGCGAACCAGGGGCTGAAACAAGCGATTATCGTCGTGCCGGAGAAAAGCATCGGCTCCAGCTTCGCCGACGAGCCATTGAGCAAATTTGGCTTCTGGGCGGATTGGACCGTCACCCCGAAATGGAACCTCTGCAACGCGCCGGGCGAGGACGGCGGCAAGGTCAACAGTGTCGGTGCGTTTCTCGAAAGCGATGACAAGGTGCTGGTCTGCACCCATGCCACCTTCCGTTTCGCTGTGGACAGGTTCGGCGTGGAGGCGTTCGATAACCGGCTGATTGCGGTGGACGAGTTCCACCATGTTTCCGCCAATCCGGATAACAAGCTGGGCCTGCACCTTGGCCAGTTCATTGCCCGGAACAAGGTGCATATCGTCGCCATGACGGGCAGCTATTTTCGTGGCGATGCCGAAGCCGTCCTCGCCCCGCAGGACGAGGCCAGCTTCGATGCTGTCACCTATACCTATTATGAGCAGCTCAACGGCTACGAGTATCTGAAACAGCTCGACATCGGCTATTTCTTCTATTCTGGCGCATATGCAGACGACATTCTCGCCGTTCTAAATCCGGCAGAGAAAACGATCATCCACATCCCCAACGTCAATTCCCGCGAAAGCACCGGCCAGAAGATCAAGGAAGTCGAACACATCATAGAGGAGCTTGGCGAATGGCAGGGCGTCGACCCGGCCACCGGCTTCCAGATGGTCAAGACGGTGGAAGGCCGCGTCTTTCGTATCGCGGACCTTGTGGATGACGACCCGTCCAAGCGAGATCGTGTTTCCGCCGCGCTCAAGGATCCCGCGCAAAAGAACAACCGCGATCATGTGGACATCATCATCGCGCTCGGCATGGCGAAGGAAGGCTTCGACTGGATTTGGTGCGAACACGCACTGACGGTTGGCTATCGCTCCAGCCTGACCGAGATCGTGCAGATCATTGGCCGCGCAACCCGTGACGCGCCCGGCAAGACCCGCGCCCGCTTCACCAACCTGATCGCCGAGCCTGACGCTTCGGAAGAAGCCGTGACCGAGGCCATCAACGACACGCTCAAGGCTATCGCCGCCAGTCTGCTTATGGAGCAGGTGCTTGCACCCCGTTTCGAGTTCAAACCCAAAAACCCGGCGACCGACACCGCCACGCCCGGCTTCGATTATGGTGAAGGTGGCTACCAGTCAGACAAGTGCAATGTCGGCTTCAACGAAGAGAGCGGCCAGTTTCAGATCGAGATCAAGGGCCTTGTCGAGCCGAAAAGCGAGGAAGCGCAGCGCATCTGCCAGCAGGATTTGAATGAGGTTATCGCGGCCTTCGTGCAGGACAAGCCCGCCATCGAGCGCGGCCTGTTCGATGAGGAGCTCGTGCCGGAGGAACTGACCCAGCTTCGCCTGGGCAAGATCATCAAGGACAAATATCCCGAACTGGACGAGGAGGATCAGGAAGCCGTGCGCCAGCACGCCATCGCCGCGCTAAACATCACGCAGCAGGCGAAGAAAATCGCGCTTGGCGGCGATGGTTCTGGTGCGGAACCAAGCACCAACACCGCGTTGATCGACGGTGTGCGCAAATTCGCGATGGACGTGCGCGACCTGGACATTGACCTGATCGACCGGATCAATCCGTTTCAGGAAGCCTATGCCATCCTCGCCAAGACCATGAGTGAGGAAAGCCTGAAACAGGTCGCTGCCGCCATCGCCGCCCGTCGCACCAGTCTCACCCCGGAAGATGCCAAACAGCTTGCCGTCCGGGCGGTTCAGTTCAAAAAGGAACGTGGACGGCTCCCCTCCATCAGTTCGACCGATGCCTGGGAAAAGCGAATGGCCGAGGGTGCCGCCGCCTTCGTGCGTTTCAAGGATGAGGGTCGCTATGAGTGATCCCGACCTTGACGACCTTCGCGCCGAACTGGCGGACTTCGCCCAATCCGAAAAGAAAATCGGGCGGACCCCGCGCGAGGAGCGCATCATCGCCGGGTTTGAGGAAATCCAGCGTTTCGTCGATGAGCATGGTCACGAGCCCCAGCATGGCGAGGACCGTGATATATTCGAGCGGCTTTATGCCGTGCGGCTGGACCGACTTCGCGCGTTAGAGGAGTGCCGCTCGCTTCTCGCGCTGTTCGACCGTCAGGACCTTTTAACCGGAGCGGAAGCCACTGTCCCCGCATCCGCCGAGGAGATGGATGCGGACGCTTTAATGGCCGAACTCGCCGGAGCCGCAGGCGAATCCGAAATCACCGAACTTCGCCATGTGCGTTCCGCAGCCGAGAAACGCGCCGCTGAGGAGATCGCCAACCGAGAACCGTGTCCCGACTTCGACAGGTTCAAGCCACTGTTCGAGCAGGTGCGGATTGACCTCGATTCAGGCGTCCGCACTACCCGGCAGTTCGTGAAGGATGCGGGTTTCCTGAAGGCGGACATCAATGAGGGGCAGTTTTTCATCCTTGGCGGTCAGGTCGCCTACGTTGCAGAAGTCGGTGAAACCTTCCGTGCCCCAAATGGAGAAAATGATGCTCGCCTGCGCGTCGTCTATTCTAACGGGACCGAAAGCAATCTGCTTCGCCGGTCGCTCCAGCGGGCGCTATACAAGGATGAGGCGGGACGGCGCATCACCGAGCCAACCGCTGGCCCGCTGTTTACCGGCGATAGCGACGACGAGGATATAGCAAGCGGCACCATCTATGTGCTTCGCAGCAAGTCCGATCATCCTGTTGTGGCCGCGAACCGCGAGGTGCTGCACAAGATCGGCGTGACCGGTGGCGATATTACCCGCCGCCTTGCCAACGCTAAGCTCGATCCAACCTTTCTCATGGCCGACGTTGAGGTGGTCGCCACCTACACACTCTACAATATCAACCGCGCCAAGCTGGAAAATTTGATCCACCGCATCTTTGGTCCGGCCCGGCTCGATATCGAGATCAGGGATCGTTTCGGTAATCCCGTTGTGCCCCGCGAATGGTTCCTTGTGCCCCGTTTCGTGGTCGATGACACCGTAGAGAAAATCAAAGACGGAACGATCACCGAATATGCATACGACCCAAGCAGCGCTCGTCTGGTAGAACGCAGCGCGCTGCCACCGTCGGGAGATTTGGCATGAGCAATGTCAATATCAAGCGGCTGGTCGATAACATCCGGTCCGGCACCAATATATACACGCCCTTGGTCGAGTTGGTCGTAAACGCGATTCAGGCCATCGACGCGAAGGGCATACGAAACGGCTTGGTGGAAATCGAAGTTCTCCGAAACGGGCAGCCTGACGTGATCGACCGCCTGGAGGAGGTTGATGGCTTTGTCGTCAAGGACAATGGAATAGGCTTCACCAAGAGCAACCGTGATGCCTTCGACACCCTATACACTGAACAAAAGATTGCGGACGGCGGCAAAGGTTTTGGCCGGTTTACTTGCCTGAAATATTTTCAGCGGGTGAAGGTTTCCAGCACCTTCGCCGAGAGCGATTTATTCCGTGACCGGTCCTTCAGGATGGGTTTGGACAAGGACATCATCGTTGATGAGAAGGAAGCTCCGTCGCAAGGGCAGACCACCGGCTCGACCGTCGAGATTTCCGGCATCAAGTCAGTAAGGTTCCCAGATAAAAAACTGGAAACAATCAGCCGTGTCGTCGTGGAACGACTGCTGCCCTATTTCGTGGATGAGCAGCGCGACTGTCCCCGCGTGGTTATCCGGGATGCCAACAAGCCGTCCGAGGCCATCTCCCTCAATGATTATCTTGGGAAGGATAGTAGCCAGATCGTCGAAATGAACGTGGACGAAAGTGCGTTCTCGCTATCGGCGAACGAGGATGAAAAGAGCTTTCAGGTCCGCGTATTCAAGTTCTTCGCGCCGAGAACGGCGAAGAGCAAGGTCAGCCTTGTTGCCCACCGGCGGGAAGTGACAGACAACCCACTCGAAGCATACATTCCAGAATTTGCGGAAGAATTTTTTGAACCGGGGCCGGATCAGGATTTGGCTACGGGTCGCAACTTCATCATCAAAGCCTATGTGTTCAGCGAATATCTGAATGACAGCGTGTCCCTCGAACGAGGCGAGTTTCGTTTTCAGACCGACGCCGACCTGTTGAATGGGATCTCTCAAAACGACATCGAACAGAAAGCTGCCGATATCGTGCAATCGGTAGTTGGCGCAGAGATTGCCGAACGGAAGAAGCGCAAGGAAGTGCGCATCTCCGAATATATAACCAATGAAGCCCCTTGGCACCGCGTCCTTGCAAACGAGGTGGATTTCAACACCCTACCGATGCGGCCGTCTAATCAGGACATCGAGCTTCATCTCCAAAAGAAGAAATATGAGAAAGAGATAGCGACAAGAACGCAGGTCACAGCATTGCTGAACTCGGAGAACCCGGATGAGCTTGGCGAGAAAATCTCACAGTTGATCGAGAACATTTCCGACAACAGCAAGAACGACCTAATTCACTATGTATCCATGCGTAAGTGCGTCCTTGATCTGTTCTCCAAGTCGCTAGAAATCGGAGCCGACGGAAAGCACAAGTCCGAAGGCGAGGTGCATGACATTATCATGCAGCGGAAGAAGGATTCCGATGAGATCGACTTCGATGCTCACAACCTTTGGATGTTGGACGAGCGGCTGAATTTCTCTGCCTATATTTCATCGGAAAAACCGATCAACAAGGCTAACGGTGATCGGACAGACATTACGATTTTCAACAATCGCGTTGCATTTCGCGGTGAGAATGAGGCCAGCAATCCCATCACGATCTTCGAGCTCAAAAAGCCACAGCGGGATGATTTTGCGAACCCGTCATCCAAGGACGATCCGGTGCAGCAGATCGTCCGCTATGTGAATCAGATTCGCGACGGGAAATTCAAAACCCCAAAGAACCGCGATATGCTCGTGAACGCCAACACACCGTTCTACGGCTACGTCGTATGCGACCTGACCAAGAAAGTCGCCGATTGGCTCGAACGTGAGAAGGATTTCACGCCCATGCCCGACGGGCTTGGCTGGTTCCGCTGGTTCGGCAATATTAATCTCTACATCGAGGTGCTGAGCTGGACCAAGGTCCTGCGCGATGCCGAAATGCGGAACAAGATATTCTTCAACAAGCTCGGCATCGACTGAACGGCCTGATCGTTGCGGAAAATAAGCGCGACGAGTCGCGCGATGGCGATCAGTACTGCGATAATTGAGGTCTCCGCACCGCCCGCCATCGGTCACGCCTGGTCATGCCGTATGTGCGATGTGGTTGGCGCTTTTGTATCCTGTTCCGTCGCGAACGCTTCCTTTCCCATTGCTGCCCACAGCTCGCGGATCCCGGTGGCTCCAAAGCGAGCAAATCGAAGACCAAGAATTTCGTAGCGAATGTTTGTGAGCATGGAACGGACGGACGACGCACCGATCAAACGGGACTGCCTTGGGTGGCGATCCCGCGATCTCCACCTTCGGAGGCGCGCCTGGCCTCAAGACGTTCGATAAAGGCGAGTGAGGCCACCACGCACTCGATGACATACTGGGCCTCGGACAGGTCCAGCAGCTCATTGTCATGGGCGAGCGAGCGTTTGTTGCGCGCCTGATTCAGGCCGTCGAAAAGCTTGTGCTGCATGCGCAGGGTGGGAAGTGCGAACTCGCTGACGTCTCGGCTGTCGCGCAGGATACGACCATAGGCACCGAACAGGGCGTCGAGGGGTGTTCGCGCGTCGGTCGACTGGCCGTGCCGGGAAAGAAGGTGCCGAAATCGCTTTACGCAATAGGTGTGGACCCGGTCGAGCGCCACGTCGGGTTTCTCGGCGATGAGATCCGCCGCAATCGAGGCGCGGAGCTTGGCAAGCGTCGTATCTGCGGAGAAATCGGTGAACGACTCGTCGAAGCGCAGTGTCGATGAGGATTCGAGTTCGGCGGTGAACTGTTTCAGCCAATCGTGAAGTCTTGTCTCCTTTTTCGGGTCGTCGTCGGTATATCCGTCGAGGGTGTTGCGATAAGCCCAGAGCGCGCGCAGCACCTGAGCGACAAGACGCGGTTCGGCGACGGAAACGAAACCGCGAAGGGTCTTTCCCTTGCTGGAGCCCTCAATCTGGAAGCGCTCCTGAAAAATATTGATCCCGAAATTCTCCTCGAACCATTCCGACATTGTCCGATCGCTGAAATCGAGCACATATCCGCCGCCGCTATGAAATATTTGATCGAACACCTGCCGCTGATTGCTGGGTAGGCGCAAGGTTCGGCCGATGATGCGGGGTTGTTGAGTGTCCGGAGTTTCGCCAGCCATCTTTGTCGGTCCCAGTATTTGAAGCCATTCTAGCCGACGATAGTCTGTTGAGCATCTGCTCATCGAAAATCGCGGGTTTTCACCTTGATCTCGCTGATATGCCGATGGGGGTCGAACATGTCGCGTGGCTGAAATCCCTTTGGCGGCAGCCCGCGCGGATCGGGGCCGGGCGCGCCGCGGCGGGCTTCGTCACCGCGACCATGGGGCACCGGAAAGGCGTCCCGGTTGCCAATGCCCGCAAGGTCGGCGGTGAGATCGGTGATCTTTTGGGCGACGAGATGGACCACGTCGCCTTCGCGCTGGATGCGTCCGCGCACGGCCATCATACGCGCGGACAGGACGGTGCGGCGGTTGGCCTCGAAGACCTTCGGCCAGACCACCAGATTGGCGATGCCGGTTTCGTCTTCGAGGGTAATGAACATCACGCCCTTGGCGCTGCCCGGACGTTGCCGCACCAGGACGATGCCGGCCGCCTCCAGCCAGCGTCCGTCACGCTCCTCCATGGCCTGGCGACAGGTGACGATCCGGCTCCGGGAGAGATTGTCCCGCAGGAAGGCAACCGGATGATTGCGCAACGACAGGCCGAGATGGCCGTAATCCTCCACCACCTCGCGGCCCGCTGTCATCGGCCGAAGCACAACCGGGGGCTCGTCGCACTCGGCGCCCGCTCCATCCTCGCGTGCGGCAGCGGCCACAAAGAGAGGAAGAGGGTCGTCGCGCAATGCCTTGATCGCCCATAGCGCTTCGCGGCGGGCAAGGCCGAAGGCCGCGCGGAATCCGTCGGCTTCGGCGATCCGCGTCAGGGCAGCGACCGGAACGCCAGCGCGTTTCCAGAGATCGTCGACGGAGACGAAGGGCCGGTCGGCGCGCGCGGCGGTGATCGTGGCGGCATCCGCATTGGCGAGCCCCTTCACCCGTCGCAGGCCGAGCCGGACGGCGAAACGCGTGTCGTCCTCCGTCGGCTCCAATGTGCAGTCCCAGCGGGAGGCGTTGATGCAGACCGGACGGATCTCGACGCCATGATCGCGCGCGTCCCGGACAATCTGGGCCGGGGCGTAAAAGCCCATGGGTTGGGAATTGAGCAGAGCGGCGCAGAAAACATCCGGGTGCCAGCATTTGAGCCAGGCGGACGCATAGGCGATCAGTGCAAAAGAGGCTGCGTGGCTTTCCGGAAATCCGTAGGAGCCGAAGCCTTCGAGCTGCTTGAATGTCTGTTGGGCAAAGTCCTCGTCATAGCCATTGGCGACCATGCCTGAGACCAGCTTCTCCTCAAAGGCCGAGACACCGCCGGTGAATTTGAAGGTCGCCATGGATTTGCGCAGCATGTCTGCCTCGCCCGGCGTGAATCCGGCGCATTCGATGGCGACCCGCATGGCCTGTTCCTGAAACAGCGGCACGCCGAGCGTCTTGCCGAGCACCTTTTCCAGCTCCGGCTTGGGGTAATGGACGGGCTCGAGACCTTCGCGGCGGCGCAGATAGGGATGCACCATGTCGCCTTGGATCGGACCGGGGCGGACGATCGCGACCTGCACCACCAGATCGTAATAGGTGCGCGGCTTCAGACGCGGCAGCATCGACATCTGCGCGCGCGACTCGATCTGGAAGGTGCCGAGCGTGTCGGCCTTGCGGATCATTGCGTAGGTGCGCGGATCCTCGGCCGGTATGGTAGCAAGATCGAGCCGGATGTCCTTGTGATCGGCCAGGAGGTCCAGACCGCGCTTCATGCAGGTGAGCATGCCGAGGGCCAGAACATCCACCTTCATGAAACGCAGCGCGTCGATGTCGTCCTTGTCCCATTCGATGACCTGCCGGTCGGCCATGGCGGCCGGTTCGATCGGCACAAGATCGTCGAGCCGGTCATGAGTGAGGACGAAACCGCCGGGATGCTGGGACAGATGCCGCGGCGCACCCATGAACTGGCGCGCGAGATCGAGCGTGAGTTTCAGGCGTCGGTCGGCAAGGTTGAGGTTGAGTTCCTTGAGATGGCGTTCGGCAACGCCGTCCTCAGACCAGCCCCAGACCTGGCCTGAAAGGGTCTTGATGAGGTCTTCGGGCAGGCCGAGCGCCTTTCCGACGTCGCGCAGCGCGCCCTTGGTGCGATAGCGGATCACGGTCGAGCAGAGCGCGGCATGATCGCGGCCATAGGTGTCGAACACCCACTGCATGACGATCTCGCGTCGTTCATGCTCGAAATCGACATCGATGTCGGGCGGCTCGCGGCGCTCTTCCGAGACGAAGCGCTCGAAGAGCAGATCGTTGCGGCCCGGATCGATCGAGGTGATGCCCAAGACATAACAGACCGCCGAGTTGGCCGCCGAGCCGCGGCCCTGGCAGAGAATGTCGCGCGAGCGGGCGAAGCTGACGATGCTGTTCACCGTGAGGAAGTAAGGGGCATAGTCGAGCTTCTCGATCAGCCGCAATTCATGCTCGATCGTCGTCCGCACGCTGCCGGGCAGGCCTTCGGGATAGCGCTCCGCAGCGCCGGCCCAGGTGAGGTCTTCGAGCGTCTGTTGCGGGGTCAGGGCCGGATCGTCGCGCTCCTCGGGATATTGATAGGCGAGTTCGTCGAGCGAGAACCGGCAGCGCTCGGTGATCTCGATGGTTCTTGCGAGCGCTTCGGGATAGCGGCTGAACAGCCGGTGCATTTCCTCTGGCGGCTTGAGATAGCGGTCGGCATGGCGTTCGCGCCGATCGCCGAGACCGTCGATGGTGACATTGTGCCGGATGCAGGTAACCACATCCTGCAGGATGCGGCGCCCCGGCTCATGGAACAGCACATCATTGGTGACGATGGTCGGCACCCGCATCTGCGTGGCGAGATTGGCGAGTTCGTGAAGCCGGAGCTGATCGTTGGGCCGCCGCCTGAGCGACAGCGCCAGATAGGCGCGATCGCCGAAGGCGTCGCGCAGCCGCCGGAGCCGCAACCCGCATTCGTCATCGGCGCGATCGGGCACCAACACCGCGAGCAGACCGTCTCCGTAGGCGGCAAGGTCCGCCCATTCGAGATGGCACTTCGCCTTGCCGGCCCGGCCCTTGCCGAGTGACAGCAGACGGCAAAGCCGCGAATAGGCGGGCCGATCGGTCGGATAGACGAGAACCGACATGCCATCGGTCAGATCGAGGCGGCAACCGACAATGAGGCGGACTCCCGTGGCTTTGGCCGCCTCATGGGCGCGCACGATTCCGGCCAGCGAATTGCGGTCGACCACGGCAAGCGCCTCGATGCCGAGCGCGGCGGCCTGGCCGAAGAGCTCGTCACAGGACGAGGCGCCGCGCAGGAAGGAGAAATGCGAGGTGACCTGCAGTTCGGCATAGCGGGGGCCGGTCATCCGAACACTCCATGCAGGAACCATCGGTGCGAGCCGGTTGCCGCGTCCTCGCCGTCGCCGGCGCGGTAGATCCAGTAGCGTTCGCCGGCATCGTCCTCGACGCGGAAATAGTCGCGCACCGCGATCAGCTCCGCGTCGCGCTTCCACCATTCGCCGAAGACGCGCTCGGGGCCATCGGCCCGTTTTACCCGCCGCCGCACGCCGCGCCAAGTGAAGGAAACCGGCGGATGATCGGGCAGAAGCGCGACGGTTTCGATAATCTCGGGCCGGGGCAGCAGGCGCGACGGCCTCGGCCAGTGGTCGGGCCAAGTCGCTCCGGTCTCCGGAGCCGCCGCCGGTATCCGGCAGACCGCACGCTCCGGTACGTCGCTTGCGACGGGGGCAAGGCGGTAGATGGCGCGCTCGCCGACGCGGTTCATCAGCGTATCGACGAGACCGGTGACGTCCGGTGTTTCCTCCTCGATCAGTGTGCTGACCGATTGCCGGCATTCCAGCGGCTCGGCACTGGTGGCGGCAAGGATCATCACCTCGATGCCGAAGCCGGGGTCGATGGTCTCGATCTTGTCGCAGAGAAGCCGGGTCAGGCGAGCCGCATCCCGGACAGGTACCGCCATGCCGACCCGAACCACTTGTGCGCGGTTGTCGACCCGCTGGCAGAGGAGATCGAGCCGGCGAGCGCCGAGACCGCGTGCCTCCAATGCTGCGCAGAGCACTCCGACCAGCTTGCCGATATAGCGGGCGATGGTCTCGGCCGCACCGATGGGCTCGGCGAAGGCGCGGCGGACCTCGATGAGATCGGGCGACTGCACCCGCTCGATCGGCTCCGACAGCACACCGGACGCCTGGTCGAGCCGACGTCCGAGTTCGGGGCCGAAGCGCAGGGTGAGCGGCGCGCGCGGCTGCGCCGACAGGTCGCCGATGCGCTCGAAGCCGAGCACGCGCAAATCGGCCACCATGGGGGCTGGCAGCCGTAGCGCTTCGAGCGGCAAGGCCATCAGCGGCGCCGTGCCATGTCCCCGCGCTGCCACGGTGACAGGTTCGCTGGCAAAACGCGCCAGCGCGTGAGCAGCGCCCCAATTATCGGCGATGGCCGCGCGTGCGGCCACGCCCGACATGGCGAGCCGGCCGATCAGCGTTTCCAGCATGATCTGTTCGCCGCCATGCAGATGATCGGCGCCGGTGGTGTCGATGACGATGCCGTCCGGCGGATCGGCGGCCGCAATCGGCGCGAAACGCCTCAATGCCCAGACCGCGAGCCGTTCCAGCGCCTCGGCATCCGCTACGGGATCGGCATTCTGCGTGACGAGACCGGGCACCAGCACCTGCGCCTTGGTCGCGGGCATTCCAGGGCGAATGCCGGCGGCAAGCGCCGCGGCATCCGCCGCCATCACGACCCGCCTGTTTCCTTCCCGGCCAACCAGGACGAGCGGCGCCTCAACCGGAGGCGCCGCGTTGCCGGCCTTCCGCCGCACCCGGTCGGTGGACCAGGTCGGCAGGAAGAGCGAGACGACCCGCTGCATCGCATGCCTCCAGTTCGAAATCCGCGCTCTCGCCCGCACGGGCGCGAATGAGTTCAACAAGCCAGCGGTGCCGGCCGACGCCGGGCACCGGCAATGCGGTCGATGGCAGTGCAGACACGCGCCAGCGTGTCATTGCGGCGGTGGGCTGGCCGAAATCGGCGGTTTCGGTCTGTCTGCGCCAGCGGCGCAGAGCAATGCCGATCGATTGGGTTTCTTCGGCGGCCAGTTGGAGCCGGCGCGACGCGGTCATGGACAAGCGCGCCACCTCGGCAACAACCGCGCCGAGCCCGCCATGGCGCAGACCTTCCTCCACGCAGGCGAGCACGGTCTTGTCGTCACCGGCCTCGACGTAAATCACGCGATCCGGCGCAAGGCCGGCCTGGGCGAGCGCGGGGGCAAAGAGGTCCGGTCGGGTGATGCACCAAAGGACTTTGCCCTTGGTGCGGGCAGCTATTCCCGCCGCGAACAGCGCGGCAGCGGCACCGTCGACGGCACCGTTGCCGCCGCCTGCAATCTCGTGAAGGGCTCCGATAGCGAGCCCATTGCCCGGAAGGCGCGAGTCAACCTCGGCGATCCCGAACGGGAGAACCGATCTTGCGCGTCTTTCCCGGCCTTCGATCTGGGCGATCTGCGCACGTAATGACTCCAGGGCGACCTTCGGTCCCAAGCTCCTTCTTGACCTCCAAGGGCGGATGTGTCTGCATGTTCTCTATTTGTTCTATCTTTTGCTTGAAAGAGTCAAGGCGCTGTTAGGTGCATGTCGATATGTGGGTTTGGCTCCGACAAGCGCTCGGCGTGGCAAGACCGGCACCGGCGACATGCAGCCCCGAGATGCCTTTGCAGTTTCGATGCAGCGTCTTCCGTCTCAGCCCCTCCCAACTTGCGGAGTGGCCAGTTCCAATTAGCGGGACGTTGACTTCCAATCTGCCGACATGAATAGTTCCAATTGCCGGAGACTCGGAGATTGGATGTTCAAGCGGTTTGTAGAGCGTCGGGCAGAGGAAGCCCTTCTGGATACGCCCGTGGTTCTCATCGTGGGGCCACGTCGGGCGGGCAAGACGACGCTGGTCAAGAAGATGGGGGAAGCTGGCCGCACCTATGTCACGCTGGATGACCAGACCGTGCTGGAAGCCGCCCAGGCCGATCCGGCCGGGTTTATCCGCGGACTGGATCTTGCCATCATCGACGAGATTCAGCGCGCCCCGGACCTGTTGCTCGCCATCAAGAAGACAGTCGACGAGGACTACCGCCCCGGCCGATTTCTTCTCACGGGTTCGGCCAACGTCCTGACCCTGCCGCGTATCGCCGACAGCCTCGCTGGCCGGATGGAAACGCTCCAGATGCTGCCCCTGGCGAGGGCCGAGATCGAAGGCAAGAAGCCGACCTTCCTGGAACGCCTGTTCGAAGGGGACCTGCACAATCAGAGCAACGCAATCGTTGGTGACGATCTCGTCAGCGCCGTCTTGCTTGGCGGTTTTCCCGAGGCCATTGCCCGCGCGAGCGAGCGGCGAAGGCAGGACTGGGCACGGTCCTATCTCACCTCGATCCTCACCCGTGATCTGAGGGACATCGCCGATGTCGAGAAGCTGACCGAGCTTCCGAAATTCGTGCGTCTGCTGGCCGAACACTCCGGCCAGTTGGTCAATTATTCGCAGTTCGGGGCCAGCATCAATGTCAGCCACAAGACGGGGCAGCGCTATGTCGGGCTGCTCGAACAGGTCTTTTTGATCGCGACGCTGCAGCCCTGGTTCACCAATGCGCTGAAGCGCATCGTCAAGACACCGAAGCTGCATTTCCTCGACTCCGGCGTCCTGGCGAGTGCGCGCGGAATGACTTTCGACCGGGTGAAGGCAGATCGCGGGACGTTCGGCGCCCTGCTGGAAACATTCGTTTTCTCGGAAGTGCTCAAGCTGATGACGGCCTCGGACCTGCGTCTGACGCCGCATCACTTCCGGGACAGGGACATGCGCGAGGTCGACATCGTGCTGGAACGTGACGACGGCATGATCGCCGGCATTGAGGTCAAGGCGAGCGCCACGGTCAAGTCCGGCGATTTCGCTGGACTGCGCGCCTTGGCCGAAGCCTGCGGAGACCGTTTCGCGTTCGGCACCGTCCTCTACGACAGCGCGGATGTCGTGCCGTTCGGCGACAAGCTGGCAGCAGCACCGCTATCGAGTCTTTGGAATGGAGATTCGCTGACGAACAAGAAAGTTGAGTCGAGATAATCGACGGAAGGGGGAGCAATGCTCAACAGAGGGTCAGAATGGCGGAGATGGGAACCGCATATTCACGCGCCAGGTACGGTCATGAACAATCAATTCAGTGGCCCAAGCGCGTGGAACGATTATCTGACCGCGCTCGAGCGAGCCACGCCAGTCATCGAGGCAATCGCGGTCACCGACTATTATGTGACAGACACGTACGAAGAGGTGTTGCGACACAAGGCCGCCGGTCGGCTTCCTAGCGCCAAGCTGGTCTTTCCGAACGTCGAACTCCGGCTTGACGTCGCCACGACGAAAGGGGGCTTCGTCAATCTCCACCTGTTCGTCAGCCCGGAAGATCCCCAACATCTCGACGAGCTGCAGCGTTTGCTGTCGCGTCTGCAGTTCAACGTCATGCAGGACCGTTTCGATTGTACGCGGGCCGATCTCATCCGGCTCGGCAAGAAGGCTGATGCCAGCATTACCGATGATCGGGCGGCGCTGGCCTATGGCGTCAACCAGTTCAAGGTCAATTTCCAGAAGCTTCGCGAGGTGTTCTCCGAAAGCGCATGGGCCAAGAAGAACATCCTGATTGCTGTCGCGGGCGGTGCAACGGATGGCACCTCGGGTGTGCGCGAGGCCGCAGATCAAACGATCCGGCGTGAGATTGAGAGCTTCGCCCATGTGATTTTTGCTGGCAGTCCTGCGCAACGTGAATTCTGGCTGGGGCAGAAGAGCCTTGGTCCCGATGAAATCCGTACCCAGTACGGGGGCCTCAAACCCTGCCTGCATGGGAGCGACGCGCACAAACTGGAGGATGTGGCATCGCCATTCGGCGATCGCTTCTCATGGATCAAGGGTGGACTCGAATTTGATGCGCTCCGCCAAGCTTGCATCGATCCCGGCGGGCGCGCCTATGTCGGTGATCAGCCGCCGCGGTCTGCGATGCCGTCGCAGGTTATCTCGCACGTTCGGATTGACGATGCGGATTGGGCGACCGCTCCAGACGTTCCCCTGAACCCCGGACTTGTGGCGATCATCGGTGCGCGGGGATCGGGCAAGACAGCGCTGGCTGATGTGATCGCTGCTGGATGCGACGCGATCACGCCGGCGGGCTGGGATGCTGATGAAAACGTAAGCCCCTCCTTTCTGGCACGAGCGCGCAATCTGATCGGCAGCGCGACGACGACCTTGACTTGGGGCGGCGGCGCAGCGGTCACCCGCGCCCTCAATGGGAGCGATGCAAACGGCCATATGTCGTTCCCGCGTGCCCGGTATCTCTCCCAGCAATTCGTAGAAGAGTTGTGCTCGTCCACGGGCGTGTCCGACGGCCTCGTGGACGAGATCGAACGTGTGATTTTCGAATCCCACTCGCAGGACGACCGCGAATGGGCACTCGACTTCGCGGAGCTGCGCAACCAGCGGACCTCTCGCTTCCAGCAAGCGCGCGAACGCGAGGCGGAAGCGATTGCAGACATCTCTGATCGCATCGCTTCTGAGTTCGAGAAGGAGAGTCTCGTCTCCACCCTCACCACGCAGGTTGGTCAGAAAAAGAAGCTGATCGCCGACTATATGGCCGACCGTGCGAAGCTTGTGGTCAAAGGTACTGAAGCGCAGGTCGCGAGGCACACCCAGCTCAGTGAGGCAGCTCAGAAGCTTAGGAATAAGATACAGGCGAACGGCAATCAGCGCCGTACCTTCATTGCCTTACAGGACGAAGTTCGCAGCATGCGCGCCACGGGCGCTCCTGAAATGCTCCGCCAGGCACAAGCGCGCCACGACAACAGCGGTCTTGACGCCAAGCAGTGGGACGAGTTCCTGTTGATCTACAAGGGTGACGTCGACAAGAGTCTCGCGGCGTACATTGCCTGGGCCGATGGCGAGGTCCGCAAATTCAACGGCGTACCGCCGCCACCCGGCGATCCGAATACGCCGCTAATTGCCGATACCGCTGATCTCTCGACTTTGCCACTCGCTCCGATCGTCGCTGAAATGACGCGCCTTGAAGCGCTGTTCAGCGCCGACAAGCTGGTCCGCGATCAATACACCGCACTGACCGGCCGCATCGCGCAGGAGAACTCTGCGCTTCAAACGCTTGAGACCAGGCTGACCGATGCGCAGGGTGCGGCGGCACGCCGCAAGGAGCTTCAGACCGAACGCGATGACACTTACGGTCGCGTATTCGAGGCGATCATCAACGAACAAGACGCGCTTGCTGGACTCTACGCCCCGCTGATGGCGCGGCTGGCGGAATCATCGGGCACACTGAGGAAGCTGAGCTTCTCGGTTCGCAGGATCGCCGACGTTCAAGCGTGGGGCACGATCGCCGAAGAAGAGCTTCTCGACCGCCGCAAGGCCGGGCCGTTCTACGGTCGAGGTTCGCTGATCACTGCCGCCACAGAAGCGTTGAAGCGGGCTTGGGAAAGTGGTTCGGCGGTCGAAGTGCAGTCAGCTATGACAGCATTTATGGCAAGGTACTTGAAGGACTTGCTTTCGCACGCGCCGTACGCGCCAACGCAGCAAGCCGAGTATCGAGCTTGGTCGAAGCAGCTTGCCCATTGGCTCTTCGGCACCGACCACATCACGGTTCGCTACGAAATCGCCTATGACGGTGTCGACATTCGCAAGCTGTCGCCCGGCACACGCGGTATCGTGTTGTTGCTGCTCTATCTCGCTCTCGACGATTCAGACGATCGTCCGCTGATTATCGACCAGCCTGAGGAAAATCTCGATCCCAAATCTGTGTTCGATGAGTTGGTGGCACTATTCATTGCAGCTAAGGCAAAGCGGCAGGTGATTATGGTCACCCATAATGCCAATCTCGTCATCAACACCGATGCGGACCAGATCATCGTAGCGGCTGCTGGTCCGCACCCCTCGGGCGGTCTCCCGCCGATAACTTATTTGTCGGGTGGGCTGGAGAGCGCGGAAATCCGCAAATCGGTGTGTGACATCTTGGAAGGGGGCGAGGCCGCCTTCCGCGAAAGGGCGCGGCGCCTTCGAGTGAGGTTGGAACGATGAATCGGCGGATCAAAACACCGAAGAACACATTGGCCGCTACAGGGATATTCGAATGAGATTTGTCGTTGAGTTCCGGTCGGGAAAATCACCGACGACCAATCGGTATCCGCATGCTGTGCTCGTCCAGGACAACTGGGACGACTACGGGTACAAAACAACTTTCCAAGTCACGTTGCACTTGTCAGCAGATGAAAGCTACGATCTTGGAAATATCAAGATTATTCAAACGGGGCGTTCCAGTGGCTATACCGAAATGCCCAAGCGCGCTTTTCGTGAGCTGCCCGAGAGCCATGCGTCACTGGGCGCAGATCTCGACTACTATGAAACGATCTACAAGCTCGGACGAGGTGTCTTTGAGCCCTACTTGAGGGGTCTTCGAGACGTCGCGTTCGACGACGAGATAAAAGCTGGCGTCGAGGATAGCGAAGCATATCAGGTTTCGCTGCTACGCTTTAGCGGGGCGAAGCGTACGATCGCCGACGCTGCACGATTGCTGCGTGCAGACGCGCTACCAGCAAGACGGCGAAGCGCAGGATTCAAGGTCAAATTCAAAACGCGAGTGGCACGCAATTCGAACGCGTTCACGATCGAGTTCGATTTTCAGCGCAGGGGCCGGTTGCCCAATCGAATCAATGCGCTGATTGGATACAATGGGACAGGTAAAACCCGCCTACTATCCAACCTCGCTATCGTCGCGAGCGGCTTTGGATATGGTAGCAAGAAAGATGTCCTTGAAGATACAGCGGGCCGGTTCGTCGGTAATGCGCCGCCATTCAAGACAGTGGTTGTGGTGTCCTACAGCGCGTTCGACACGTTTGTCATTCCGGGAGGCACCGAGGAGGAGAAGGAGAGGCTCCAGGACAGCGGAGAAATATTCGGTTACGTCTATTGCGGCCTTCGCGAGCGATCGGACGATGATGCACCCGATGACGAGCAGGCTTATCGGTTGCGCACGCCGTCGGAAATCGAGGCGGAGTTCTTAGCTGCACTCAAGCGGGTTCGCGAGGCCGACCGGCTGGAGAACCTGTTGGAGGTGTTGAAACCGCTCCTTCGTGACCCATCGTTTCAACGCATTGGTTTGACCCAGCTCTATGCCAATCGGGATGAGGAAGACCTGGCGGAACTCTTTCGCGGATTGAGCAGTGGGCACAAGGTCGTCCTCAAGATCGTCACCGAACTCACGGCGCATATCTCAGGGTCGGAACCAACCCTGGTACTGATCGACGAGCCAGAAACCCACCTTCATCCGCCGCTGCTCGCCGCGTTCCTCAAGAGTGTGCGTGACTGCCTCGAAGCCTTCGACGGTTATGCGATCATTGCCACTCACTCGCCTGTGGTTTTGCAGGAAACACCGGCGAAGTATGTCCATGTGCTTCGCAGGTTAGCCGACCAGAACCGCGTTGTGTCTCCGAGTGTGGAGACGTTTGCCGAGAACATAGGCGTCATAACGCAGGAGGTGTTCAATCTCGGTGATGGCTCGACCGATTGGCACGAGACGCTGAGGGCATTGGCGCGCCGGAACACTCTCGAGGAGATTGAAGAAGCCTTCGGCCGCAAGCTTGGTTTCGCGGCGCGCTCCTACGTATTGAGCATTCGCGATGAGATGGAGGAGTAGCGGGATGCGTTCGATTCCGCTGCTGGCCGTCGACGCGACGGACGTTTTTGATGATATCGCCGCAGCCAAGCGTCAGCCGCGACGGCGACGTATGTTGGCAGTACGCGCTAGGGTGCTCTCCGCCTACCAAGACTATGACGCTGCTGTCCCGGAAGTCGGCGGCTTGGCAGAAGTCCAGATGACCAATTTGCAGAAAGATGCGATGCGTCACGCATATACGGTGGAGACCCAGCCGATGACGCAGCTCCGCGGCGATCTTCTGAAGAGGATTAGCGTCGCACGTTGTCCATTCTGCGGGATCAGCGAGTCGTCGACACTGGATCACTATTTGCCCAAGGAGCAATTTCCGGAGTTCTCAGTCTTCCCAAAGAATCTCTGTCCGAGTTGTGCGGTGTGCAACACGCGCAAGCGAGACCGAATTCTGGACGAAGGAACGAACGTGCGCATGTTCCTGCATCCTTGCTATGACCAGATCCCGGACATGGGATTCTTGGTGGTGCGAGTGAGGGTGGAGGCAGACGCACTGGTACTTTCGTACCGTCTCGTCCGACCTGCCGGTATGGCGCTTCAAGTATTCCAGCATTTGCAGTCGCACTTCAACGAGTTGAACCTCGCGGATCGCTACAGAAGGATGGGGTTGGAGCATTTGGGAGGGCAGTACCCCGCACTTCGCCGAGCTTATGGATTGGGTGAAGATGCCGAACGGGTTGCGGAAAAACTCAGAGAGGGCGCAGAGGATTTTGAGGAAGTGTTTGGCCCTAACTACTGGCTGGCGAAGCTGTATCGAGCGATGGCTGACAACGAAGATTTCTGCGACGGTGGTTTCGAGACAGTTCGGGTTCATGCGCATCCGGTGCATGAATGATGTCGATTTGGCGCAAAAAAATCTGCGGGCGCCAGGGCAGCAACGGTGCCAGGACCGGCTACACCTTAATGATCAGGCCGAAACCTGGTCCGCGCTCTGCAGCATGCTGGAGCTACGTTTCCGCGCTGAAGTTTCCGGCTGTGGGGACGTCATCGTTGAGCAGATCTCTTCGGCGACACGATTTGCGGCAGCAACTAGAACCTCGTCGAGGTGGTGTACATAGCGGCTGGTGACGGATCCGGCGGAGTGACCGAGCAAAGCGGCAATTGTTGGTTCTGAATAGCCGAGGTCGCCGGCAACAGAAGCGTAAGAATGGCGCAACGTGTGGGGTGTGACGCCTTCCAAATTTGCGCGTCTCGCAATGCGCCTCCACCCGTTAGGCATACCACCGAACGACGACCCACCGCGTGCGGGTGCTAGAACGGTGTCGCAGTCGTCATCGCGGTCGATCATCCGGACATGGTTCAGAAACGCCAAGCCGATGGGGCGAACGGAGGCGCCTTCCTTACTGTCCGTCAAACGGAGACAGCCACCGCCTTCATCAACCTCGTCCCATTTCAGATTGGTGATTTCTCCCAATCGGCAACCGCTGAGTGCGAGCAACCATGCGCCATCGACGACTTGCGTGGTCTCACCTTCAGCAGATGCCTGACACAACGCTCGCCCGAGTTGCCGGTATTCGTCAGGGGTCAAGCGGCGCTCTCTTCGGTTGTCCGCCGGCCGCTTCACGCCCAGGACGGGATTGGTCTCAATCAGCCCTTCGGAAACTGCAAACGAGAAAATTCCGCCCAGCAGTCCAGTCGTTCGAGCGGCCGTGCCATTGCCTCCGCGGACAATCGATTTCCCGCGCAGCTTATCTGTCTTCGCGACTTTTGCAGTTTTGCCGGTGGCCACGTCCCTCAAGAACTTATTGATGTCCGCCTTGGAGACATCAATCACGCGCTTGGAGCCGAGAAGAGGGACGATGTGGCGGTCGATCCTCCCGCGGTCGACGTACAGGGTGCTCTCCTTCTTTGGCCGGTTTCCCTTGCCAAGGATCAGTCCGTTTTCGGCGGCATCCATGTAATTCTCACACAGCTCCTGAACGGTAAGCGACTTGCGGCGGGTGACACGCTCACCAGCAGGATCCTCTCCGCGCGAAACATCAGCCAGTGCTTCGATCGCCAGCTTACGGGCTTGTTCGGCGGTGATGACACCGTGCCGTCCCAGCGACATTCGTCGGCGGACGTCCTGCGCGTTCCGGTAGTCGACGAAGTAGGTCCGGGTTCCGCTTGGCAAGATGAATGCGCCGAACCCCTTAAGGTCACTGCACCAGATGGTGAACTGCTTTTCGCGGGGCTTGGCGCGCTCGACCACTGTCTTCGTCAATCTGGGCATGACGTCCTCCAAAAAACTCACCAAAAACTCACCACGAGATGGTAGGTTCTAGCGTATTGGAGGATATCCATGGAATTGACAACAGTCAAGATATAGCTGTAAAATCAGCATGTTATAGAGGCACCGGATAGTATGGCGAACTCTAGGATGCCTTGCAGTTTTGCCCTCCGAAGGCAGAGGTCAGAGGTTCGAATCCTCTCGGGTGCGCCAGTTTCGTAAATTATTTCAATATCTTAGATCAGTATTCGCTTGGTGCGCGGCCTCTTCAATCTTGGTTCGCGGAAGCATCCCGTTGCTTTTTCACTGGTAACCGGGCGCGAAATTTGTGCTCATTCTGGCATCTCGATGAGTGAAATATCGCGTATTCAAGTAAGCTGCGCGATTTGATCGCCTAGATCTTGGGGACGGAACATTGTCTTCATAGGCAGCAGTGAACTCAAGGCGTTAACGGGGCTGGTTGCCGACAGTCCGGTTTGTGGATGGGGTAAGCGGATAGCCGCCCTAAGCGGATAGCCGCCCTTAATCGCTGTCGCACCGAATAGTCCGCATGTGCAAATTGCCCGCCTTGCGAGAGAGATTGATCGCAAAAGGATTCCCGGCCGTCGCGCTTGATCGAGCGCTGCGATAGGCCCCGACTACGCCCTGGCGTTACGTTGCCGTTCTCGCTTAATCCTATAGCGCTCTCGAAATATACTGGTCGTCATTGTATTATGATTGAGACGCGAGGGAGGATGAATGTCGAAGAACATCGTCATTCTGTTGGATGGAACGTCCAACTCGATCAGTAAAGATCGCACCAATGTTCTGCGTCTTTATGGCGTGCTCAAGAAGGACAATCGTCAGCTTGTTTACTATGATCCCGGCGTCGGAACGCTCGGAGCCGATGGTGCGTGGTCTCGCTTCTTGCGTGAAGCCTATGAGATTTGGGGCCTCGCGACCGGGTGGGGTCTCGATCGCAACGTCAAAGATGCCTATCGGTTCATAGTTGAAAATTATGATGCTGGAAAAAGCAGCGAAGACGGCGAGCGCGATCAGATCTACATTTTTGGATTTAGTCGTGGCGCCTACAGCGCGCGTGTTTTGGCGGGCTTCATTCATGCGGTCGGACTGATGGCGCCGCGCAATCTCAATTTGCTGGATTATGCCTACCGCGCTTACAAAAGCGTTGGCGAGAATGAGAAGGCGGAAGCGTTTGAGGAGGTACGGCTGTATGAGCGGATTCTTGTACCCGATCGCGTACCGATCCGAATGCTTGGCCTGTTCGATACGGTAGCTTCGGTCATCGAAAGCGGTCCCAGCGGTCTGCGGCTTAAGTCCCACGCATTCACCAGCCGAAACACGAGCGTGGAATCTGTGAGCCACGCCGTGGCGTTGGACGAGCGGCGTACCATGTTCCGACCTCAGCTTTGGCCGTCCGGTCAAGAATATTGGGGTAATCCGTTCAATAGTGACGCTGCCGTACCGCAGGATGTTGAAGAGGTCTGGTTTGCCGGCGGGCATGGCGATGTCGGTGGCGGATATCCCGAGAAGGAGAGCCAACTCGGTAAGGTAGCCCTCGTCTGGATGATCGATCAGGCGAGAAGCTGTGGACTGCTATTCAGCACGGCAAGTATCAATTCTCTCGTTCATGGGAAGCGCAAGGATTCCAAATATGTGGCCCCCGATCCTCTTGGACAGAGTCACAATACAATGACAGCGGCATGGTCGATTGTTGAATTCATCCCGCGTCGAAAACCTAGGAACTCCAGGCGATGGTCGATTTTCGGGATCACGTTTCCGCTCTTTGAGCGTCGGGACGTGCCGTCCGGCGCAAAAATTCATGCGTCGGTTCGGGCCCGTCAAGCTGGGCTGGGCTATTGGCCAGCCAATCTTCCGGAATCAGTGCAGAGCGACCCGATCGAAGAAGGGTGCAAAGACCTGTGACGATAGAGTTCGAACATCTCTCGCCCTACGTATCGCTGACTGCGTTTGACCACGAGGGCGGCGAGCTTGCTGAGAAAGGCAATGCCCTCATCGACATATTGAATGGCTTTACTGAGAAGGATCTAGACAAGCCGGGGTTCCTGGATCGGCAGCTGACAACCGACGGAATGCTAACGACTCAACATGCCGACACAGAATTTGGATTTGTCGCATACGAAGAAAGACGACGTCCCTCCTGGTATAACGGCAACGAGCTTGAAGACTGCATCAACCATTTCATTCTCTTCGCCCAACAAGGCGATCACTTTGCTTTGGTGTTCTCCGACAATGGAATGCGCGAGCGCATGGTTGTCCGGGTCATCGAGGCGGGAGATGGCGTTCTGTCTGCGCTTCAGCTGCTGGGCTCGGCCCACGTTAACGCGGCCTTCGTTGGCAGGGAGGTAAAGACGTTATGGCTGTCGGGAACACACCGCAGGACTACGACCAAAGCAGATTCGAAAATACTCTCCGGCCTCGAACTCGAATCGGCGCTAAATCCGCTTGAGGACCAAAGCTATTTCTACAGTTCGGTGCGCACGGCGTTTCCTTACGATGAAGATGGCGGCATTCCCGGGAGCAAGATTGTTGGCAGCAACCCGACCAAGAGCAGGGTGTGGCTCGGCCCGACGCGGGACTGGGAATCCTTTGCCGAGTTCGTGGACAAGCTACTTAGGCGGATCGCTGCGACCGATGGGGAAGCGGACGCGGGGACCGGGTCCGCTTTGCCGATTTTGGCGCAGCCGGTGGAGAGCGTTGGAGATGCCAAAAGTCCGTATGATCTCGCGATCATAGTTCCGGAGGTTTTGTACAGCGATTATCAGAACGATGCAGACGATGCCTGGCTCCACGAGTTTCAGGACGCTGCGCGGTTTGAGATTACGTCGGATGGCGATATCGCAGATTTCACTGCGTCGGTCAGTTGGGGCGATATTCCTTACGGCAGGATCGCTTACCGGTTTGCCGATCGACCCAAAGGTGGGGTCTTGCTGGAAACCGAGGTGTTGGACTGGAACGATGACGAGCTTCGGTCCGAAGAAGTCCAGAAAATCTGTAGAAAGGCGGACTTCCTCACCGCATATTATGACAGCAGCCATACCTTTGCGCGCGGATCGTTCTACCAAACACGTTTCCGCGACGCGCAGTTCACGGACTGGAAATGGGTCGACCTCGGTGGATTTGAGGTGAAGGCGGAGAAGCCCCTGACTGGGCCCAATAACCGTACGCTTGATGTTGAAGGAATGGGCGAAGCGAGCGACACTTCATTGTTCGGTTACACGGTCAAGAAATGGTTCGAGCTTCAGGGCCATGACGCTCCGGTGGGATGGTTGGCGTGCGATGATGGTTCAATGGAGTCTGCTGACTTCATTCATTACGACCCGGACAAACGGGAGCTGTCTCTTATCCACGTCAAAGGCAGCGGGTCCGACAGTGATAATCGCGGGATATCGGTGACAGACTATGAGGTGGTAGTAGGCCAAGCTGTCAAGAATATTCGGTACCTCGATCGAACGAACATTGCCGACAAGCTCAGGGAGGGGGCGGGGAACCAGATCGCTTCAGCCGTATGGCTCGATGGCGAACGGCAACCTGATCGAGAAGGAATGATCTCTGCCATCGAGGAGGTCGGTTCGAACTACTCGAAAAAGGTGATCGTATTTCAGCCTCGTGTCTTGCAATCAAAATTGTCTGCAGTTCGCCAAAGCATCGCAGATGGGGCAGACAACGACATAGCGCGCCGGCTGAAGCAGCTTGATGCTCTCCTCCTCGCCGCCCGCGCGGAATGCAACGGGCTTGGCGCCGAATTCTCTGTGGTCGGCGACATCAGTTAGGAGGCAGTGCTTCGGTTTTCGATAGCATGCGCCACGGACGGACCATAGGCCATCTATTTTCTGTTTGGTATGGCAGTTTGCAAGCACTAAAGCGCCTTGCGATTGATCTGAATCGATAGGGGATTCCCACCGGAGGTTTTGTCTGATTCACTTTCCTTGAGGAGGAGAGTG